>NZ_JAPCIN010000011.1:0-118177 GCF_025910025.1 Priestia sp. JV24 | reverse complement strand
TGAGGTTTTTTCTACATCGATAAATTAAGGATAAATTAAACGTGAGCTTTTGCGAGGCCGATACAGATACCGCCTGAAATAATCAGTACACTCGCAAGAGATACATAGAATAATTGACGCTTTGTTTTCTTTTCTCCCAAGAAGACAATACCGCCAAAGATTGAAATAACAATACCCATTTGCGATAATGAAAAGCTTGTTGCTACGCCTAGTCTTGATTGAGATAAGAATAAGAACATGTTTCCAGATGCCCAAATTAGACCTGGTAAAATATTACGAATCGTATATTTGTTAAATGGCTTATGTTTGTATGTAATGATTAAGCCGCCAATTAACATACCGATTGCTTGCGGGAATAGTGCTGCCCATGCGTCTACGTTGAAGATACGTGCGATAACTACGTAAACTAAGAATCCAAGACTTGAAATGATAAGAGTGATAACTCCTTTTTTCGTTTGTCCTGGAGCCCCTTGTGCCCCTTCTTTTTTACCGTCTAATGAAGAAAGCACGACGCCTGCTAGTATTAAAAGAATCGCAATAGATCCAAGCACAATCGTTTGAAGCGTTGACCATTCTTTAAATACAATAACACCAAAAAGAGCTGTTGATACTAATTGCATACCTGTTGAAATCGGCATTGACTTTGAAACACCAAGGTATGGAACACTTTTAAACTGATTGCTTTGACCTACTGACCAGAACAAACCTGAAACAATCCCGACAATAACGAGCGTTGGTGTTAACACCGGCTGCACAATCATAAACTGAACAAATGAAAGAATCAAAGCTCCAATAATTGTTCCAAGCGTTTGACTGTAAGGTCCACCGCCCATCTTCATACTAACTAAAATCATGCTTCCCCACGCAACGGAAGGAAGAACACCTAGCAAAATATCCATCTTTCTCTTAACCTACTTTCCTATTTCTAATCTATGTACATCGTATGTAACGACCTGCTGCTTTTCTTTCATTAAGGGCTAAGGACCAAGCACTCATACTCCCTCGAATATTCCCCCAAAGGTCCACTTATGCGGATGATGCCTACCCCACAAGGGGGGCAGCAACCCTTTAGGTCTAGAAAATTTGATAGGATCGCTCTTTAGTCCTATTAAATGTTCTACATCGATAAATATATAACGTTTTCATAAATGGTGGTAAAACTGCTATTTCTTGCTGCTCGTACTATACTAACACGAACATTTATTATTTAGCTAGAAATTTTTTTGATTATTTTTTAAAAACAGAAAAAAATTTTTTCTTCTTGCTCTGCAGCTCGCTTCTCCCTCTTATGTGATCTGCAATCAGCAGAAACGGACGCCTCTGCTGATTGCAAATAAGAAGAGATAAAGCCTTTTCATTTTAGTTAGCTACAGGCTTACAAAATTGCTCTACTACTTCTTTGGCTGGAATGGAACTGATCGCACCTTTTCCAGTTGTCGTTAAGGCACCGCTTGCATTTGCAAAACGTAAAATAGCATCGTGATCAGAGTCAAGAATAGCCGTTAAGTTTTCTTGTGACACATCGCGGCTTAATAGCTGATAAAGGAATCCGCCAATAAATGCATCTCCTGCACCTGTTGTATCAACAACTGCTACTTTGTAACCGTTTGATTCATAGACTGCTTGTTTTGTATAAAGCGTTGCACCTTCTGCACCTTTTGTGAATACAACTACTTGAACGTCACCTGTAAATAGAGACTGAATCGCTTGCTGTTCATCTTCAATTCCTGTGATAAACGATAGCTCGTCGTCTGAAATTTTGACAATGTGCGCTTGTGGGATAAATTCTAAAATTGTTTGACGGCATAGCTCATGGTCTTTCCAAAGCGGAAGACGTACATTTGGATCAAAGCTGATAACGCCGCCTTTTTCTTTCATGCTTTTAATCGCTTTCATATGAGCGTATTTCATAGGACTTTCAACTAAATCAACCGAACAGAAGTGAAGAACATCGTTGCTTGCAAACCAATCTGGGTTAATTTCGTCTTCAGTTAGCAATAAATCTGCTGAAGGATTACGATAGAAGCTGAAATCTCTTTCTCCGTCTTCGCGCAGAGAAACGAAAGCTAAAGCTGTATTTGCTTCTTCCGTACGATAGACCATATCAGTACCTACTCCTACTTCACGAAGCGTATCTACTAGAAAGTCTCCAAACGCATCTTCCCCAACTTTTGTAATAAGCGCTGACTCATTACCGTATGTAGCAACAACTGCTGCAACGTTTGCCGGCGCTCCGCCTGGCACACGCGTAAACGATTCCACTTCTTTCAATTGAAGACCTTTTTGAGCTGGAATCATATCAATTAATACTTCACCGATACTAAATAACTTACCCATTCTATTCACCTTACTTTTCTTTTTTGTCATATTGTCATACTATGTTCCAAAAAATCCTTAAATCAAATTATACGTCCCAAACATCTTTTTCGTAAAGAGAAATTTCCAATTTATTTTAAAAAAATCGTAAATTATCGTTTTTTTCTCACAATCTTTTATGGGTTAGCCCCCTTCCATCCCTTGTCAAATCTGGGATTTAAATGACCTTCTTAAATAAAGATCACAGAATAAAAAAAGTTAATTTCCAGTTTAAACTGTTTATCTATTCATTTTTCGTTCGACATCTCTTTCCTTATTTCCTGTTTATTCGCCATGAATATGCAAATAATGATAAAAATTCGTGTTTTTACCCCTATTTAAGAAGGAATAGCTTAAAACGTGTCGAATAGACTTAGGTAGGTATATGACATTATGTATGTTACACTAAATACAAGGCAAGGAAGGGAGAATCAGTCATGAAAATCAATGTTTTTCTAGACGACTATCGCAAGTGCCCTGACGGTCATGTTTTAGCCGAAACGATTGACGAATGTATTGATCTGCTAAGGTCATTCGATGTTGAACATTTGTCACTCGATCACGATTTACTCAGCAAGACACGGAATGGATTAATGCTCGTGCATTTTATGGTAAAGCATCATTTATATGCCGATCGAATTACGATTCACTCCGCTAATCATTTAGGCAGCAAAGCAATGTACAACTGCTTTAAGGATGCTCAAAAAGAGCATAAAATGCCAAACAACATTAAAATTCTAAGATGCCCTCTGCCTCTTCGATGATATCTGCACCCTCACACATTCATTTCAACAGAATCTGTCCGGATTCAATTCTCACAGACTTCCTGTTTCTATAAAATGAAGAACGATACTGCTTGTTCGATACGTATAGATGTGAATACGCTTTAAGCAGTTTATATTATATAGAAGAAAACCGCTCTAAAATACCGTTATGTTAGCTTTAAAAGCAGACTATATGGTACAAAGAGCGGTTTTTTGCTATTTAGACAGTTTAGCAGAATCCAAGTCAGCTGAGAGAGCAGCCGGCTGTTTTTTAACTTCTTTTAGCTGTCTAGCGTTCACGAACCAGTAAATGCTTCCTACAAACAATCCTCCCCCTACGATGTTTCCGAGCGTAACAGGAATTAAATTATGAAATAGTCCAGCAGCCGAAATCGCATCAGGATGCGGAAGCAATAAAGCTAGGCCAAGAAACGTCATATTTGCCACGCTGTGCTCGTATCCTGATGCAACAAATGCAAACAGCATCCCAAAAATGAGCATGATCTTTGCCGCATCGCTTTTAGTGCGCGCAGCCGTCCAAATTGCCAGGCAAACAAGCCAGTTGCAAAGAATGCCGCGAAAAAATAATTCACTGACCGGCAAATTCATTTTTTTAGCTGCCAGCGTCATAAGTAAATGGTTCGGTTCAATTCCTTTAAACAAACCGGTTCCGGTAATTAACAAACAAAGCCCAAACGCACCTATCGCATTTCCGATAAAACACCACGTCCAGTTTTTGAACGTATCTTTCCATGTGGTGACTCCCGATAGCGTACTGACTGTATAAACCATATGATTTCCCGTAAACAATTCAGCTCCTGCAAATACGACAAGCAGGAGAGCAACAGCAAAAGATAATCCCATCACAAGAGAAACGACTGGTAAAGAAGCAGAAGCTAAAGGCGCTCCTACCGATAGAGCTAATATAACGCCAAGTCCTACGTAAGCACCCGCTAGCACAGCTAACAGCAAATAACTCGGCAAATGATCATTCACAAGCTTCGTTTTTTCACGGGCTAACTCATTCATTGACTGCAGTGAATTCTTAAGCAAAAGCGTTTCCTCCTTTTATTCGTCTTAGACGCATACTTTTTCTTCTGTTTTTTCCAAAAACCAAGAAAGAGCAGAAGCTTGCTTCACCACTTCACCAATCACAATCATCGCGGGGTTGCTGACTTGCTGCTCCGCAGCCGTGTCTACGATTGTGCCAAGCATGCCTGTAACCGTGCGCTGATAAACCGTCGTGCCTTGTTCAATAAGAGCGACCGGCGTATCCGCGCTTTTTCCCGCGTCTAAAAGCTGACGGCAAATATACGGCAAGTTTTTAACGCCCATATAAATCGCAAGCGTATCAACTCCTTTTGCTAAATGCTCCCAGCAAATACTTTCCGGCTTGCCGCTTAAACAGTGTCCCGTCACAACGGCAAACGAACGGCTCAGCTCACGATGCGTCACAGGAATTCCAGCATAAGCAGGTGCCGCGATGCCCGCTGTAATACCCGGAACGATTTCAAATGGTATTCTATGCTGAGCGAGCACTTCTGCTTCTTCCCCGCCTCTTCCGAAAATAAACGGATCTCCGCCTTTTAACCGCACGACGGTGTTTCCTTTTCTTGCGTAGCATACAAGCAAATCATGAATATCATCTTGAGAAACGCAGTGATCACCAGGCTTTTTCCCGCAGTAGACGAGTTCGGCTCCTTCTTTTGCATACTGAAGAAGAACAGGGTTCACTAGTCGGTCATATAAAATAACGTCTGCTTTTTCTAAACATTTTGCTGCTTTTATCGTTAGCAAATCTGGATCTCCTGGTCCGGCTCCTACAATGTACACTTTTCCTTGTCTCATCTTCTGCTTCGCTCCTTTGAGTATGTCCCCTTGAATTTTTGTGGCGCGTTGAAAATCAACGCGCCTCGTTACTTATTCTTCAATTAAAAGATACAGCAAATCTCCTTCAACAGACGCTTCGTACGTGTCTACACAGCCGCTGTCTGGCTCTTGTACGTTACCGTCATGCAGGCAAATTTTCCAGTCGTGCATCGGACAGAACACCGAGTCGCCGCTCACGATTCCTTCACTTAGCACCCCGCCTTTATGCGGACAGCGATTTTCAATTGCTCGTATTTTTCCGCTTGATAGCTTAAACACCGCAATTTCTTTTCCGTTTACTTTTACTGTTTTACCCAGGCTTACCGGAAAATCATGAATAGACCCCACGCATACTTTTGTAATGTTTTTATTCACCATCTTTATTTCCCCCCAGCATTATGATGTGACAACTGTTTCGAACAGCTCTTTTTTCGTCTTTTTGCTTTCGACGATTTCTTTCCAAGGATCACGGTACGTAGATAACGCTTCGTCCATACGCATATTCAGCTCTCTTCTCGTCTGGGCGTCATCAAGCACTGATTGAATGTGCGAAAGTCCCATGCGCTCAATCCATGCAGAGGTACGTTCTAAATAATTAGCCGTTTCTCGGTAATACTGCAAATACGCTCCTGTGATGTCCATCAATTCTTCGTCTGTTTTTACTTTATACAACAAATCTCCGCCGCGAAGATGCGTACCTCCATTTCCGCCCACGTAAATTTCCCAGCCGCCGTCAATTCCAATAAAGCCAATATCTTTAATACCTGACTCAGCACAGCTTCTCGGACAAGCAGATACAGCCATTTTCACTTTATGAGGCGTCCATAGTCCTTCAAATTTTTTCTCAAGCGCAATTCCAACGCCCATTGAATCCTGCGTTCCAAAACGGCAAAACTGTTCGCCGACGCATGTTTTCACCGTTCGCAGCGACTTACCGTACGCGTAGCCAGAAGGCATATCTAACTCTTCCCATACGCTAGGCAAATCTTCTTTTTTAACACCAAACAAGTCAAGACGCTGACCACCCGTCACTTTTACGAGGGGAATTTCATATTTATCAACAACATCTGCAATTTTTCGTAAATCTTCTGCATTTGTGACGCCTCCGTACATACGAGGAACAACAGAATACGTGCCGTCTTTTTGAATATTCGCGTGCATGCGTTCATTCACAAATCGTGATTCGCGTTCATCAACGTATCCGGTTGGATTCACCATACCTAAATAATAATTCAGCGCCGGACGGCATTTCGAACAGCCTTCTTCATTATTCCACCCAAGTACATTCATAACTTCACGCGTATGCGAAAGACCTTTTGCTTTAATTTCTTCGACAACTTCATCTCGTGACAAAGTCGTACAGCCGCAAATCGCTTCTTTTTGAGCTGCCGCGTCAAAGTCAGCGCCAAGAGTATGCTGAAGCACTTCCGCTACAAGCGGTTTACATCCTCCGCAAGAGCGAGAGGCACTTGTACAAGCTTTGATTTCATCAACCGATGAGCATCCTTGTTTTTGGATAGCTTCCACAATCGTACCTTTTGTTACGCCGTTACAGCCGCAAATAATATCATCGGCGCTCATGCTTGCTACTAAGCTTTCACCCGCGTTACCGCCAGATGGCTGTAAAATTGACACTTTTGCGACATCCGATACGTCTTCTTGCTTTTGTATCATTGAAAACAGTCGATTTCCGTCGCTGCTGTCTCCAAAAAGAACGGCTCCTACGATTTGATTGCTTCGCAAAACAAGCTTTTTATAAATGCCGTCTTGTTCATCGAACACTTTGATCGCTTTTTTCTCTTCATCTTCCGTGAAGTCGCCTGCCGAAAACACTTCAACACCTGATACTTTTAACTGCGTGGATAAAACCGACCCTTCATAAGGCACTTTTTCTGCCCCGCAAATCGCTTTTGCTAATGCTTTTCCTTGTTCATACAAAGGTGCTACTAATCCGTATACCATTCCTCTATGCTCTGCACATTCTCCAACAGCGTAGATATTTGGGATGTCCGTTTGCATATAGTCATTTACAACAATTCCTCGATTTACGTTAAGTCCCGCTTCTTTTGCAAGCTGAACATTTGGCTTAATTCCAACGGCCATCACGACTAAATCAGCTTCTAAAAACGTACCGTCTTTAAAAGATAATCCTTCAACTCGCTCATCGCCGACGATTTCCGCCGTTTGTTTTTCAAGCAAAAACTTCATGCCTTGTTTTTCTAATTCGTTTTGAAGCAATTTGCCCGCTGTTGGATCAAGCTGACGTTCCATTAAATACGGAGCTAAATGAATGACGGATACGTCCATTCCTAGATTTAACAGTCCGCGCGCCGCTTCTAATCCAAGCAGTCCGCCTCCAATAACCGCTGCTTTTTTATACTGCTGAGATGCCTGCAGCATTTCATCCGTGTCTTTTATATCTCGAAAAGCCGTAACTCCTTTTTTATCAGAGCCTGGAATTGGAAGAATAAAAGGAAGAGACCCCGTTGCTAAAATCAACTCATCATACGATTCTACTCTGCCGCTGTTTGTCGCTACTTCTTTTTTCACTGAATCGATACTAGTAACCGTTTCGCCCGTATATAATGTAATATTGTTTTCTTGATACCAGTTCCAATCGTTTAGCGTAATGTCTTCAACATTCGTATCTCCTTGCAGCACTTTTGATAGTAAAATACGATTATAGTTCGGATGCGGCTCGCTTCCGAAAATCGTAATTTCAAACGCTTTGTTTGAAACCTTCAATACTTCTTCAATTGCTCGAACTCCAGCCATTCCATTTCCAATCAATACGAGTTTCTTTTTTTGCATCTTCCATTCCTCCCCTGGCGTCTATACCTGCTTGTTTCAAAGATATATTTTCTATGCATCTTTAAAGATACATTTAAGATATATGAATTTTCTGAATCGTTCAACTTATGTGTTAGATTATCTAACACAGTTACGGTATGTATGCGATTCCATTGCTTTAGCGGCAAGCAAAAAAAAATAAGTGCTCTAATTATGTTTTAATTTGAATCATCCTTTATATTTTATTTTGTGATGTTTTTCACAACATTAATTTAGCAAGAATAAATAACCTGAGCTATGATAAAAATCACTCCTATTAAAAATGAGCGATAGTTTGATCGTCTTGTTCTAAAGACTTTGGTTAGTATCTATCATCTATCTTTTCATCAATATGTAAATTGATTATTGCCTGTATCGCAGACCAAGCAATTCTAAATGTTTATACGTCAAAAATAACAATCCCAAAAAATTCTTTATAAAGAATTTTTTAGATAAACTGTTCTTTATAGTATTTACTATCACTCCTATATTCTTTATAATGAAAATACATAACCTTTATAAAGAACAGAACGGAGAATTAAAATGCCACTCGTAAACATTAAAAAACTTTGGACTCCTTTAGAAATCTTTGGCTTTAAGCTTTATAAGTGTAGAGATACAAAAAGCTACTACTATAAAACGAGGAAAAGTCATAATCTAATAAAATTATAAAAGACAAGCCCTATTCCTTTTTAAATAGGGCTTGTCTTTTTATTCTCCTGTAAACCAATTCACAACGTACTCTCCCCACACTTCATTTCCTTTTTTCGTTAAATTACCGCTGTCTTTATTTATATATTCTCCTAAATGAAAGGGCCAAATGAGCGAGTGATTCATATAATATACCCAGTTTGCTTCAGATACTCCCCTGATCGCTTCTACCCCTTCTTCATAGGACTCCGTTTGTGAAATGTAAGGCTGTGAAGGCTGAATCATAAGGGTTTTTTTCAAGTCTTTAAGCTGATGAATCAGCTTGTCTGTATTTTCAAGCGTCTCATCTAGCGTAAGATGCTGATAATCATTTTTAAGAGGTGCTTCAAACAGAATAATGTTTGGCTGAAGTTGATCAATTTGATCGGCAATATGTGAGGATAAAAGCTCATCAGTTGTCCCGTTACCATATGAAAGTGTTTTAACCGTAAATACATCGCTTCCATATGTAGCTGCTAGCTCTTTTTTTAACTGCTGTGGCCACCCTGCTTCCTTCGCGGATGTGGCAATTACAAGAGTCAGAGGTTTTTTATTTGCAATAGATGACTCTATTTGCTTTGTGATAAAGTCCGGAAGATTTTTTGTATGAGCAGATACATCGGAAAACTGTTTTTCTTTATGTACAACAGCAGTTTTTACTTCACTTGCCTGCGCTTCCGTTTGCTCCTGCCAGTGCTGCGTCCCCGCATACATCACTGCACCGCACAAAATAGCCGCCGCCACATTTACCCCAACCATCGCCTTCATTCAATCTCCCCTTTACAAGTTCTTCTTACAATCTCAGCAGCTTGCTTTCATAAAGAAGAACTCAAAATTAGTAGCTCCTGCGAATATACCCTCAAAGGCTCATCTGTATAGGTCTAGCAACTCTACCATCACTGCTCTTCCGTGATGGTAGAGTTGCTACATCGATAATAGATATATAAATAGTATAGATTAGTAGAATTTGGAATGGGGGACCTTTCGTACGTAAAATCTCTACAAATACGTATATACTTCGCATATTTCCTAGCGAAACGTGAAGTTTCCGGGGAAATTACGTCACGTTTCTTAAAAAGAAAACATAATGTACGCTCATTCGCACATATAATCTTCCCCTTGTACAGTAGAGATACCGGCGGAATACAGCAAAAACGCGTTTTTGAAAAAGGAAGGCTACATGCAAAAAAGCTCGTTTGATCAAATCGCTTCATCTTTTCATCCATTAATTGTGTCGATGATTAAAAAATTTCATATTTACAAAGACTACGACGAATATTATCAAATTGCGTTGATTGGTTTATGGAGAGCGTATCAAAAATTTGATGAAAACAAAGGCTCTTTTTCCGCTTATGCCTACACAACCGTGCGCGGTACGATCCTATCTCATTTAAAAGGCACCATTTTATACGAAGAACGTGAAACACCTGCTGAGCAGAACCTGCTTTCATTGAACGAAGATCCCGCTCTTCCCGTTCCGCTAGAAAGTGAAATCATCAAACAGCATATCGAACATTTAACAGGAAGAGAAAAAATCTATGTACTCGAACATCTGCTAGAAGGCTACTCGTATAAAGATATTGCCTACAAATACGGAGTCTCCACGGGAGCCGTTAAAAACTGGGGAAAAGCAGCTCGCAAAAAGCTAAAAGCCTCGCTTCTTCAAGAGTAAGAAAAGGAGGAAGCTTATGATAAGCTTCCTCCTTCCGTTCATATGTGTAGTCCAAACGATTGTTCATATGTAGGACAAGTTTATTCGATAAATCGAACGATTATGCCAAGACAACCGGACTTTCTAAACAGTAATTGCGAATAACAGCCGCTCTGGCCAGTTTTTTTTCTAAACTGTAATAAGAAAGCTTAACTGGAATGAACGTTCCATCTTTGAAGTGAATTAGCATGGAGGTTGGATCAACTGTAGCAAGCGTGTGTGAAGTATGAACATGAGAGGCAAAAATCCAAGCGCAGCTATAGTCATTTGGCGAAGATGTGGGAAACGCAATGATGGCTTGTGAACGATTAATAACAAGCGGCGTAAGCTGTTTGTACGGAAACATTTTTCGAACGGCGGCAATCGATCCCTTAAACGTACTTAATTCTCGAATGCACGCTTCTTCTAATAATTGCTTACACGTCTTGCTTAGCATGTATTCTCCTGCTTCATCCAGCACCTTTGTGCAGTGAATAGGATCGTTCACTGGAATCAATGCTTTTGTCGTCAAACCAATTTGATATTTTTCATCATTTGTCATACATCTACCCCCTTTGCTACTTTATAACTATTCTATACTATCGAAAAGAGGAAAATCTAGTCTTTTTTTCTCATTATTTTAAATATTTTGAATATATTTTATATCCAAAGAAAAAAGCGCTGAAGCCAGCGCTTTTCTTTTAAATAAAAATGTCTAAAATAAGAACCATTGCAAACGCCGCAAATGATAGAATCGTTTCCATCACTGTCCATGTTTTTAACGTTTGAGCCACTGACATGTTGAAGAATTCTTTGATTAACCAGAAGCCAGAATCATTTACGTGCGATAGCATCACCGAACCTGCGCCTGTTGCTAGTACCAATAGCTCTGGACTTACGTTTGGCATCGTTGCTGCAATGGGTGCGACAATACCTGCTGCTGTTGTCATTGCTACTGTTGCTGAACCAACTGCTGCACGAATTAACCCGGCAATCACAAACGCTAGTACGATAGGAGAAAGATGTGCATCTTGAGCAAATCCTGCAATCGCGTCACCCACACCGCTTGCTGTTAAAATTTTATTAAAACCGCCGCCTGCACCGATGATTAAAATGATCGAAGCAACGGGTCCAAGACATTCGTTTGTGAATTTTAATAAATCATCTTTGTTGTACCCTCTTGCAAAACCGAACGAATAAAAAGCAAACACTAGCGAAATTAACAGCGCTACGATTGGACTTCCAATAAAGTTTGTTACGTAGCGAATCGTACTTGTTTCTGGATAAACAAACCCAGTGATCGTTGCTAAAAGCATTAATAGTACCGGAAGTAGGATCGTGAATAACGTAATCCCGAAGCCAGGAAGATCTTTATGCTTCGACTCTGTGAACTGCTCCATAATTTCACCAGTTGGCTCTACGTGAACACGGCGTGAAATGAACGATCCGTAAATCGGGCCCGCCACAGCTGCAGCTGGAAATGCCACAACTAATGAATACAAAATCGTTTTACCTAAATCTGCTTTAAAGATATCCACCGCTAGCATCGCTGCCGGATGCGGAGGCACTAAACTGTGAACAACTGCTAAGCCGGCAATTAATGATAAACCAATTTTAATAAGTGACGTACCCGTATGCTTGGCAATTACAAACACAAGTGGAATTAATAGTACAACACCAACTTGGAAAAAGACCGGGATACCGCAAATAACGGCTACCACCATCATTGCCCAGTGTACGTTCTTTTCACCGAATACGTTAATTAACGTGCGGGCAATACGCTCGGCTCCGCCTGACTCTGCCATCATTTTACCTAACATCGTTCCAAGACCAAGAACAATCGCGATAAATCCTAAGACGCTCGCTACTCCTTCTTGGAACGCCGTTACGATATCAGGCAGCTTCATACCTGAAATAAGACCCATAAACAAAGCCGCGACAATCAGCGCTACGAACGGATTTGTTTTAAATTTAGCAATTAAAAAGATAAGTCCAACAATCGATACAATCGCATACAGCAAAAGACTTGCTTCATGACTTAATCCGAATACTGAATTCATATGTTCATCCCCTTAGTGTGACCATTTTTCATGTACGTACATCCAAATAATGTATACGCTTTCAAATATTTTCTAAAGTGAACGCACCTCGTACGTTCACTTCTTTCTATTTACTTAGTAATTCAACCGTTTCTCGAAGCGTTGTTTTTGCTCCAACATTCCCAGGGAAAATGATGTACGCAATGCCCGGAAACTTGCTTTCCTCTCCCGTTACCCATACCGGAATGCCCGGCTTGATTTGTCCAGCAACCGTCGCACGCTTTACTGATAAGCCGTTTACGCCAATGTCACTTGACGTAATGCCGCCTTTTGCAACGATAAAGTTTGGACGAACGTTCAAGCGGCGAACAATGCTTGTAACCGCATCTGAAATTTCCACCGATAATTTAAGCTCTTCTTCTTTTTTGCCTTCGCCAAGATCTAAGCGCTCGCGTCTTGTATACACAGCTACCGTTTGACCTTTAGAAATAAGCTTCTCTGCTTCATTGATAATACGGTTCACTTCTGCTTCAAACTTTTTAGGTTCTAAGACAAGATGACAATCAAATTCAATAAATTCAATGAAGCTGCATTTCTTCAATTCTTCTAACTGCTCTGTTGTTTTTTTAACATGCGAACCAACCATAATTAATCCGCCGTTTGACGACTTTTCTTTAATGAGCTCTTCTTTTGTTAAAAGGTCTTTGTCGCTCACGCCGCCCATCACTTTTGTCAGAGCCGCAGCGCTTCGATACATAAAGTGCTTTCCAAGCTTCATCGCGCGAAGAAGTGCAATCGTCACAACTTTCACGTCCACATAATCTACTGCGTTCACGATCACTTTGTTAAAGTCTTTCACTTCCATTAACTGATTTGTGATCGTCACTAAATCAAGTGCACGAATGCTTCCGAGCGAAATATACGTCGTATGACTTGCTTTGAATTTCCCTTCTGACTTTTCTTCTACCCACTCGCCTAAATGAGATTTACTGTAGCCAAACGTACGGTCTTTTGCAAACTCGGTTTCTCCTGCCGGCACCAAGTAGTCTTCATCCTGCACGTAGTGAATGTTATCAATGGTGAATCGTCCGCCTTCTTTAAAGAAAGGAAAAATCACTTCGCCGTCAAGCACTTGATTGGAATGCTGTTCAACCGTTTTCTTTAACACTTCTGTTTCTAACGGATAATGACCGCGAAGAGTTGAATCACCTCTGCTGATAACTAAAAACTCTTTATTTACTTCAGCCGCTACCTCTGTAATAACAGCGGCAATGTCCGCGTGGGCTTTTTCCGTTTCAGAAGCGGTGAATCCGCGTGAATTTGTTAGAATAAAAAACATGGAGTTTTCTTCTAAAAATCCTTGCTTAATGCTGTCTTTGCTCCAATCTGTGTAGACGGAAATACCGTTAACCGTTTGAACGCCCGTTGGATCATCATCTAGCACAATGATTTTTTGATTAAACGTCAGCAGCTCTTCGTCGAGCATTTTTTGTACAAGTGCCTCATCGACCGCTGGAATGTCTTTAAACACGTCGCTTACAAGACGTTTTTCATCTTGTTTAATCATGCTTCCACCTTCTTTTTCACTTCAACGTTTGCTAATTTTTCATAGTACTGCACAATTCCGCCGTGATCATCGCTTGCTTTTCCGTCTACTTTTAACGCATGGAAAATTTCCACAAGCTGACTTGAAAGCGGAAGCGGTACGCCAATGTCATGAGCCGTTTCCATCACGTTTGTCATATCTTTTAAGTTAATATCAATGCGTCCGCCTGCTACAAAGTTACGGTCTAAAATCAGCGGTACTTTTGCATCTAATACAGCGCTTCCTGCTAATCCGCCGCGAATCGCTTGATACATTTTTTCAACGTCAATGCCTGCTTTGGCTGCTAGTACAAGCGCTTCAGACATCGCTGCAATATTTAAATTTACAATCACTTGGTTCGCAAGCTTCGCCGTTACGCCGCTTCCGTTTTCTCCAACAAGCGTTATTTCTGCTCCCATCGCATGAAGAATAGGTGAAACGCTTTCAAAGATATGTTCATTTCCTCCGACCATAATCGCAAGCGTACCATCAATTGCTTTTGGCTCTCCGCCGCTAACCGGAGCGTCTAGCATGTGAATTCCTTTTTGTGCGAGCTCAGCGGCAATTTCTTTTGATGCTACCGGTGAAATGGAGCTCATATCAATGATAACGCTTCCTTTTTTTGCGCTATGAATTAACCCTTCTTCTCCAAGCACTACGCTTTTTACATGATGTGAAGCCGGAAGCATCGTGATCATCACGTCGCTGTTCACCGCAACTTCAGCAAGGCTTTCTGCTCCAAATCCTCCTGCTGTCTTCACTTCTTCTACTGCTGCTTTATTAATATCGTAAACCGTTACCTCAAAACCTGCTTTTAATAAATTGAGCGTCATCGGTTTTCCCATAATTCCAAGTCCAATAAATCCAACGCGTTTTGTCATTTTCGTTTCCTCCCCTTGTTGTATACGTTTTCAAATACGTTTTAAAAAATAATGTATACGTTAAAATATTTTTTGTATACATTTCTGATAATTTTGTATACACTCATCATATTCGCATTCTATTTATTTGTCTAGCCTTTTTTTAAATGAAATTTATTTCCAAAAGCGAAACTTTCCGTCCCACCTTTTCACAAGTTATAGTATGATTTGGGTATACGCGTACAAAATGATAAAAACTAAAGAGAGAAAGAGACGGGATTTCCTCGTGTCGAATGCTAGAGGTGAAGTAGAGTATGTTAAGAAATCAAGGTTCTCGTTCGTCTCATCACCCTTCTTATGAGATGATTCGAGATAAAATTTTAAACGGTGAGCTTGAAGGCGGTACAAAAATCGTCGAAGAAAAATTAGCGAGCGAGCTTGGATTCAGCCGAACGCCGATTCGTGATTCCATTAGACGCTTAGAATATGAAGGACTGATTGTTCGAAAAAAAGTCGTGTCGCCGACAGAAAAAGATCTACGCAACTTGTTTGAAGTGCGAATGCTGCTAGAAGGCTCAGCTTCTAAAGCCGCGGCAACTTTTTTATCTGACAACGAATTAGAAGAATTAAAGGAATGCGTAGACATCGGAAGAAACGGCTCGTTTGAAGACATTATGAGCGCAAATGAACGTTTCCACGCCATTATTGTGAACGCAAGCAACAATGACGTCATGATTAATATCATCGACCGCATGCAGTCGATCATTTACTTATTCCGTCACACTGTGGTGTTTTACAACCGCCCGTTTTTAATCGACGAACACGAAGACATTTATAACGCTATTAAAGAACGTAATGCTGAAAAAGCAGAAGCGTTAATGCAAGAGCACCTTCAAAAAGACTTAGAGTTTTGCCTGCACTTGCTTCAGCGAAGACAATAAAAAAGCTGCCAATCGGCAGCTTTTTATACGTACATCTTTTCTTTTACAGAAATATCAGCTAACTGTCCGCTGCTGTTGTTGAACACCACGTGTTTCTTTGAAAACTTCGTTGGCGAATCAATACCGGCTGCTGCGGCTAAATTAAACAATCCTTCACGAAGTGACAGCACGTAGTTGCACACCCGGTATGATTTTTCTTCAATAATAAGCGCTTTTTGCCGCTTAGGATCTGTTGTGGCTACACCGACTGGGCACTGATTGTTGTGACAAACCTCCGCTTGAATACAGCCAACAGAAAACATAAAGCCTCTGGCAATATTTACGCAGTCGGCACCCAGTGATAAAGCCGTCGCAATTTTATCAGCCGTTAACAGCTTGCCCGATGCAAAAAGCTTCACTTCATCACGAACACCATACTTTTTAAGCAGTTCATCCACAAAAGGAAGGCCTGAAAACAGCGGTACGCCCGCTCCGTCCGCTAATTCTTGAAACGATGCGCCCGTTCCGCCTTCTGCTCCGTCGATTGTAATAAAATCAGGTCCGCTTCCCGTCTCTTTCATATAGGCCGCCATTTCTTCAAGGTCATTTGTGTTTCCAACAACCATTTTAATACCTACTGGCTTGCCTCCCACATCTCGAAGTTTTTCAATAAACTGAAACATTTCAGGATACGATGCAAACTCTTTAAAACGGTTTGGACTGTCTACCGATTCTCCTGGCTTCAAGTTGCGGATTTCAGCGATTTCTTCCGTTACTTTTGAACCGTCCACATGACCGCCTCGCGTTTTAGCTCCTTGGGCGAGCTTGATTTCAAACGCTTTGATTTGCTTCATTTCGCTTTTCTTTTTAAATTCTTCCCATGAAAATTCGCCTTCTTTTGTCCGAACGCCATAGAGTCCTGGACCAATTTGAAAAATAATATCGACGTTTCCTTTTAAATGATAAGGTGACAGTCCGCCTTCTCCCGTGTTCATCCACGTGCCGCCTGCTCGTCCTAATCCTAGTGATAAAGCGGTAATCGCGTGGTCACCAAGCGCTCCAAAGCTCATGGCTGATTGACCGATTAATCCTTTTACAACAAACGGATTTTTGCATGAAGGCCCTATAACGACCGCATCTTCATCTCGCAAATAAAACGGATCCGCTTCTTTTTCTTCTCGGTGCTCTCTTCGGCTGAATAAGTTATCGGCGTCCATTTTATATACTTTTGTTTTAATTTTTTGCGTATTATCCGCTTTCATTTCATCGCGCTGCTTTGGAAACACCGCGTTTCGAATATAATAGCCCGGTTCGCTAAAATCACGCTCTGAGCCAAACCCCATCATTCGGTTGAGGTATTTACCTGACTTAACGGTTTGCTCGTATTGATTTCTAGAAAACGGCTTGCCTTCGTTATTATTTAAAAATAAATACTGACGCAGTTCAGGCCCCATTTTCTCAAAAATATAGCGCATTTTCCCAAGCAGCGGATAGTTTCTCAAAACCGAATGCTCTTGTTGTTTTTCATCTTTCATCCAAAGAATAATAGCCATAATAACCGGAACTACAATCACAAGCATCATGACCGCACCAAAAATAAGTAAAATGATTTCAAACACTCCCATGATATCCCTCCTAAAAAGACTCTCCTGTAAGGAGAGTCACTGATTAAAGCATTCTGCTTAGCCCTTTACGAAGCGGCGGCATTTCAAGCTCATGTTCTTTAAAGAACTTTTTCATGATGTGCTTCGAATAACTGGCAGCTTGTCCGAATGAAATTTTGCCTGGAAGCGGCGGTTCATCCGCAATAACAACATCAATCACAACAGGAACATTCGCAAGCGCTGCTTTTTCAAACGCTGTTTCGAGCTCCTCGTATTTTTCAACGCGGTAGCCAATTCCTCCGCATGATTCAGCAAACTTCGCAAAGTTCATTTCACCAAGCTGGGTTTGATAATCCAAGTGACCTTGAAGCGCTTGTTCATATTTAATCATCCCGATTTCACTGTTATTAAGGACGACTACAACGATTGGCAGCTTGTACTTCACAGCCGTCACAAAGTCTTGCATAACCATCGTAAAGCCTCCGTCACCGCATACGGCTACTGATTGTTTTTCAGGATGAGCAAGCTTTCCAGCAATGGCTGCCGGAAGTCCGCAGCCCATCGTTGCCAGCCAGCTGGAAACCACAAATTTTTGATTCGTTATGCGGAAATGTCTTGCCATCCATACCGTCACGTTCCCAACATCAACAGATACAATCGCATCATCCTCAACGATTTTTTGCAGCTTAGGAATGACTTGCTGCGGCTTGATTGGCGTACTCACTTCATTTTCTTCTTTTTCTACGTGCTTCCACCAGTTTTCCATATTAACTTGACACTCTTCTAAGAAACGGCGGTTTTCTTGATAATCTAAATTATGCGTAAGCTGTGACAGCGTCGTTTTAGAGTCACCGACTAATCCGATTGATACAGGATAGCGTCTACCAATTTGTGTGGCATCCGAGTCCAGCTGGATTGCTTCGGCTCCATCTGGTAAAAACTCACGGTATGGATACGAAGTTCCAATCATAATCAGCAAATCGGTTTCTTCCATCGCTTCATACGCAGGCTTCGTCCCGAGCTGCCCGAGCTGCCCTAGATTATAAGGATGACGGTCAGGCAGTATTCCTTTAGCGGGAAGCGTAAAAATAACCGGAGCCGCAATTTTTTCCGCAAACTGTGCCAATTCAAGCTTTGCGTGCTTTGCACCTGTTCCTGCTAAAATAACCGGTTTTTTTGCATATTTAATAGCTAGAAGCGCTTTAGCTACATCTTCTGGATCACTGTGAGAAATGGATTTTGATACATTCGCAACTGGCGTTTTTTCATCAATTTTAATCGTTGAAGACGGAATATCATCTGGAATGACTAACACCGCGACGCCTTTTTTCGCATAAGCCGTTCGAATGGCTTGCTGAAGCAAATGCGGAAATGATTCAGGTGAATCTACGCGGTGATTAAACACCGACACATCGTCAAAAACACGTTCTAAATTCACTTCTTGAAACGATTCATTACCAAGCTTCGCACGAGGCACTTGTCCAGCTAGCACTAACACCGGTGCACCGTCTGCTTTCGCATCATATAAGCCGTTTAACAAATGAATCGCACCCGGTCCCCCAATTGACAGACACACACCGATTTCCCCTGTAATTTTAGCGTAAGAAGATGCCGCAAGTGCGCCTACTTCCTCGTGACGGACTTGAATAAATTCAATTTCATCTTTTTCACTGCGCAGATTGTCCATAAAATGATTGATGGAATCTCCTGGCATACCGAAAATGTGATCAATCTTCCATTCTTTTAATACCGACATAGCTGCTTTGCCAGCTGTAGTTTTTATCATATTCAGCCTTCCTTTCTTTAACGTTGTTTCTATTCCATACCACAATGAAAGAAAGACAAAACAAGGGACTTTCCCGTTTTTATGGAAAAGTCCCTTGTTTTCAGCTAAATAATTTAAATAAACTAAATTTTTTCATCGGCTCAGGGTCTAATTGATGCACCGGACGACCGTCGATAATGGCTTCCGCATTTTCAATAAAAAAATAAAGTTCTGAAGCACCGTACATATCGGAAATATAATCATACGCTTTTGAAAGTGAATAGTCGTGGTAATTGCGAGCATGAACGCCAGAGGCAATCACGTGGGCTAAGCGGTATTTAATAAGGGTAAATGCCGCTTTTCTTTCTTTTTTTCCGTTTAAACCAAGAATACTAGCTGCGCTTAGCTGAACAAGTACGCCTTTTTTAACAAGCTCATACAAACGCTCAGGTTGATCTCGGAAAATCGGATGACATTCTGGTGAACGTAGAATAGGCACGACGCCTTTTGTTAGAAGATCAGACAGTATCTTTTCAAAATAAGGTGAGATATCATAGTCAGGCAGTGAAAGAAACAAATATTTATCGGTGTGATTAAGTGTAAGAAGCTGATTTCGCTCATAGTTTCGCAGAAGCTGAGGCGATAAAGGGACAAGCTGACCTGGTAATACTTGAAGAGGAATATATGAATTTGTAAGCCATTCATTAGCTGCATTCACATAGAGAAATAAATGGTGTTTCATAAACTCTTGATCACTATCATAAAGAGGCGTCGCCACAACCGATTGAACGCCTTGATCCGCTAAGGAGCGTGCCATCTTCAAAAAGCCGTCTACTTCCTCAGGTCCGCTATCGATATTAGGCAATATGTACGTATGAATATCAATCACTTTATTTCCCTCCCTGCGTTTTGTATAGCTCTATTCTACGACGATTTCTCGTGTGAAACTATGTATTCTTCTCGACATTTACCACCACGAACCCCGGAAAACCGCGTACTTTCCTGTCGTCTACTCAACTAACAATATTTTACTATTAATCTTTGTGAAAACGCAAACAAAATTTGTAAAATAACGCCAAATAATGATGATAAAAGAAGGGATGGAAATAGGTCTTTATATGCAAATACCCTGATTAAACAGAAGTTAATCAGGGTACAAAGGGAAAAGTTAAAAGATTCCTAGAAATTTTGTTTTTTTGATGCGCTCAGGCTCTTGTTTATAGACAGCCTTCCCGCTCGCAATAGCCTCAGCATTTTCCATGAAATGATAAAGCTTGCTGTTGCCGTATTTTTTAGAAACGGCTGAATAGGCTTTTTGCAGGCCGTACTGCTGGTAATTTTCACGATTCACGCCAGATGCAATAACGTGTGCTAATCCGTGATCAATGAACTGATAAGCTGCTTTTTTAGCTTTACTGCCGTTGCCTCCCAGCACACTTTGTGCAGACAGCTGAACGACTGCTCCATTTTTTACGAGCTTGTACAAATGCGCGGGATTCTCTACAAATAATGAATGACGTTCAGGCTCATTTAAAACAGGCACGATTCCTTTTAACTGAAGCTCGTATGCAATATTTTCTAACACTTCAATTTCCACATCTTGCGGAATTTCTAAAAACATATATTTTTCATTTTCATTTATTGTCATCATATAATACTCTTCGTTTGATAAAATCATCTGGGTAGAGGCAACTATTTTCTGACCTGGTAAAACTCTTAACGAAATAGAAGATTTTCTTAACCATTCATTTGCAAGATCAACA
Source organism: Priestia sp. JV24 (assembly GCF_025910025.1). Classification (NCBI taxonomy): domain Bacteria; kingdom Bacillati; phylum Bacillota; class Bacilli; order Caryophanales; family Bacillaceae; genus Priestia; species Priestia sp. JV24. The sequence goes on along the minus strand of NZ_JAPCIN010000011.1, from coordinate 97,444 downwards.
CTTTCTCTATAGCTGGAATCTTTTCCATCATAAAGCGGTGCTGCTACGACTTCCGTTACTCCTTGTTTCACTAATACATTTGCCATTTCTAAAAACTCTTCTACACTCTTGGGACCACTGTTCACATTGGGCAAGATATTGGTATATATATCTATCATTTTTTTCTCCTCTTTCTATGCCTCAGATCATGGATAGTATTCCATGAGTTATATTATATCATAGACCCCTACCGACTTTTCTATATAAAGGAAAATTGCTTCTTATGTTAAATTTTATGTCCTACAAGCTCCCATTTTGTCTTGAAATGCATTTTATAAGTATTTTTCTTTTAAAAGAACAAGCCTAACCGAATGGTTAGGCTTGTTCTTACTGGCTAGACTTAGAATTTGTAAAATAGTGTTCTAAATACTGTGCCCACAGCTGTTCTCCCTTGTCATTAGGCTGACCAGGCGCTTGAGTTAAATACGCTGAAATCTTTTCTGACTGATAGTCTGGCCATGCTTTCCAGTGATTGATATATTCATAGCCATTTTCTTTTGCAAAATCTTCTAGCGCCTTGGCATCAGATGGGTAATTATTTGCTTTATAAACAGGAGCTGACGGCTGAAGAATCGTAATCAGCTGTTCATTTTGGCGTTTTAAGTAAGTTAGGATAATATCCACATTGTCTAGCGTATTCTCAATACCTACTACGCCGTTATCATTTAAAAGAAACGGTTCAAACAGCAAAACATCCGGACTTGCCTTGGCAATTTCTTTATATGTATCGCTTTTGATGAATTGTAAGGTTGTCATATTCTTATATTCACGGACTTCAACCTGGATTAAGGAAGAACCATATGTATCTTCAATTTTTTTCTTCAACAGCTCGGCCCAAGTAGCTTTTACTTCTTCTTGCGGTGCTGATCCAACAATAACTAGCTTCAACGGCGTTTTGGTTTGCTTAGCTTTTTGAATTTTATTTTGAATAGATTCTGGAAGGTTCTGAGCGTTCTCTTTCCAATTAGTTTCTGCATTACTTGCATCACTGGAAGCTTCAACTTTGGTTGGTCTGGAAACCGATTGTTCTGACACTTTGTTGTTCCAATACAATTTCCCTGTTGAAATTGCGGCAATAAAAACGATGACTGCTAGAATATTAACCCAAATTTTCATATATTGTCTCCCTTACTATATCTTTCTTTTTTGTTCTTATTATAATATAATTTGTAAGTAAGTGCAGGAAAATGATTAAATTTGTCATTTTTTCAGTAATTTTGATGCAGAAATTTTTTTCAAGATAAGAATAATGACTTACATAGGTACTTCATTTATTTTATCAATATATTAAGCAAAGGAAGAGACAATGAATATGGAAGAATCTCAAACTCGCAAGCGTAAAAGGAAAAAGCCGAAGAAAAAAAGAGCATTTAAAATTATTATGGGTATTATTGTATTATTAATCCTTGGTGTAGGTGCTTACGCCTACAGTGTTTGGCATTCTGTCGAAAAAACGTTCACGCAAACTCATGAGCCTTTAAAACGTGATGTATCGGAGAAAAGATCTGAGAAAGTTTCATTCAGTGACAAAGATCCTATTTCAATATTACTTTTAGGAGTGGATCAGCGTGCAGGAGACCGCGGGCGTTCTGACTCATTAATTTTAATGACGGTGAACCCAAAAGATCAATCGATGAAGATGGTCAGCATTCCTCGTGATACGCGCACAGAGATTGTTGGAAAAGGAACGACTGACAAAATCAATCACGCCTATGCATTCGGCGGTGTCGATATGGCTGTCAATACAGTTGAAAAGTTCTTAGATGTACCGGTTGACTACTATGTACAAGTTAATATGGAAAGCTTTAAAGACATTGTTGACGCAGTTGGAGGCGTGACGGTGAATAATGACTTGGATTTTAATTATGATGGATACAGCTTTAAAAAAGGAAAGCTTACGCTAGACGGAAAAGAAGCTCTTGCTTACTCTCGTATGCGTAAAGAAGATCCTCGCGGAGATTTTGGACGTCAACTGCGCCAGCGTCAAATTATTGAAGGTGTTATTGAAGAAGGAGCAAGCGTTCAATCACTAGCAAACTACGGCAATATCTTAGACGCCATTGGAACAAATGTTAGAACAAACCTTACATTCGACGATATGAAGCAAATTCAATCAAACTATAAAAATGCTCGTCATAACGTAGAGCAGCTACAAGTAGACGGTCAAGGTGAAAAAATTAACGGCATTTACTACTATGCAGTTTCAGATGCAACGCGTCAAGAATTGTCAACTAAGTTAAAAGATCATTTAAATGTAAAATAAAAATAAAGCCGTCTTTCTGAGGAAAGACGGCTTTATTTTATTTATCTTCTGCTTTATCTCGTTCTACAAAAGATATAATCTTAATTTTGTTCGTTTTTAAATTTGTATATACCTTAATGTAATAATTCTTGGATTGATAGAAATACAGACCTTCTTTGTCATTAATAAACAACGGTTTCTTCTTTAGTAATGATAAGATATCTTCTGTATCTTCATCTACATTTCTTAACGATACTTCGGTGATCATATTATTTAGTGCTACATATTGAACAGATCCGTAATTTAGTAAAGTTCCATCATTTGATTCATACTGATTTGTTAAAGATAAAGCTTGATTTCCCATTAAGTTTTGCTGAGTTTCACTTAATGGACTTAGCAGCTTACTTATACTGATATTATATTTTGATCGTACAAGCGAGTCCAGCGAATCAATATTTTTATTTGTTAACCCTGATTGCTGTTCAGTATACGGTGTTAAAAGAGCTGAACTAACCCAGCCTTCCTTGCCTTGTCCTGCATTCAATTTTACCCATTTTATATCTTCAGCAGGATCTTTTTTCTCTTGGAGAACTTGATATATTTCTCCAAACGACAGAACCGCTTTTTGGTTACTCTCTAAATCTGGATCTTCCCTGACAAAAGCAGTTTTTGTATTAATGACTACTTTCCCAGCTTGTTGTTTCTTTTGAGCCGTGCCGCTGGCAGAAGACTGTGTTTTACTCTCTGTCTGTTTCGCTGCGTGGCTGGCACTTTGTGCTGCATAAACAGCGTATCCCGCACTTCCTAATAGAATAACGGCTGCTGCTGGCAACAATACTTTTTTAGCAAAGTTTTTTTTGCCAGAGACACTCTTCCGCTTAGTTCCTATTCTTTTTGAACGCGATAGACTAAGTGATTCAGCAGCTTTTTCTTTCGAATGTTCACCTGTGTCTTCTGAAACTGAGGTGCCGTTGTTTAATAATCCGTGTGAAAATTCATTTAGCTGTTTTTCACGGAACTGTTCCCGCTCTTCTTTAGACATCTTATTATATTCTTTTAAAAACTGACCGTATTGATCCGCTACTTCGTTAATGTCCCCATACTCTTTTACATGTCCGTAATGGATCCAAAGAGCCTTTGTACAAAAACTTTTCACCTGAGATAATGAGTGACTGATAAAGAAAATGGTTTTGCCGTTTTCCTTAAATTCATTCATTTTTTCTAAGCATTTATTTGTAAACGTTTGGTCTCCAACAGACAGCGCTTCGTCAATAACAAGGATATCCGGATCAATATTAACCGATATAGCAAAACCTAAGCGGGATTTCATACCGCTTGAATAGGTTTTGACAGGCTGATTAATAAATTTTCCAATATCAGCAAACTCTATAACTTTTGGCGTAATCTCTTGAATTTGCTTTTTGGTTAGCCCCATCATTAATCCTTTAAGTTCAATGTTTTCTAGGCCTGTTAACTTGTTGTTTAACCCTGCACCGATAGCAATTAGCGATGCACTGCCTTTAATATCAACCGTTCCTTCATTTGGCATTGTAACGCCTGCAATTAAATTAGATAAGGTACTTTTTCCCGATCCGTTTAATCCTATAACGCCTACGATTTCCCCTTCATCTACGGTAAAGGAGATATTATTTAGCGCATAGTGATACTCTCCTTTGCCGCGATTCCAGAACAAATCTTTTACTTTCTCTATTTGCTTATTATACATTTTGTACTTTTTTGTTACTTGCTGAAACTTTACTTTATAACTCATATACCTGATTCACCTTTTATAAATAGTCAACAAACTGCTTTCTGAATTTTACATGAATCGCCGAACCTAATATAAGCAACAAGAGAATGACACTCCAAAATATAATCGTATACGGAGAGTGAATAAAATTCCAGCTGCCTTTTAGCAGAGATTCACGATAACCATCTACAATATAATAAAAAGGGTTCATCGCAAAAATCTCTTTTAGCAACTGCGGCGTGTTGTCACTCGGCAGCCATAAAATAGGAGTTACATAAAACAACATACGTGTAGCTGTCTGAATAAGCAAGTGAATATCTCTTACCATTGTAGATAAAGTAGATGTTACGAACGATAAAGAAAGCAAAAAGCAAAATGACGACAGCATAAAATACAATAGACTAATAATATTTATGTGGTGGATACCTTGAGACGTAATCACAATAATCGTTAGCATAGCTACAAGTATTAAGTGCGTGTAAAGCTGTGCAACCACTACATATGTAGGTATGACACTCAGAGGAAAATTCATTTTCGAAACTGAATTTAACCTCGCATAGACTGAGTTAGAGCCTTGAAGAATGGCAGCACTAATAAAAAACCAAGGGATTAAGCCACAAATTAACCAAACAAAGAAAGGGATTCCGTCAACATCTTGACCTCCGCGTACTCCTAGACCGAACACAACCCAGTAAACCCCGATTTGAAATAAAGGATTTAAAATAATCCAAAGTCCACCTAATAGGTTGTCCGCATACGATTTTTTCAACTCGTAAGCTGATAGTCTACCAATCATGTAGAGATTTTGAATTTGTTCTTGTATTACGATTTTAATTGATTTCATATCATAATTCCTTTTGTACAATTTATTGAGAAATACACTTTACTTCTCAATGATTAAGCCTGCTCTAAATCTTGATAAATTGTTGCAAAGACATTTTCTGCTTCAAGATAGTTCTTTACAACAATACGATGTAATTTCTTTAAAAACTGCTGATAATAGTTCATTTCAAAATGAACGTGGAAGACTCCCCAAGGGTGACCTTCATAAGACATATACTTCTCTTGTGTTAAATCGATTGCATCTACTTGATAATTTTCTTGAATATAACAATCCAGAAGTTCCCAATATTGATTTAATGCCTGAACATTGACAGAAGAAGCTATGGTTTTAACCTGGCCTTCATTGTCATAATAAGAATCTGTAAAGCGCGCTTTATGAAGAACTACTTTGCAAGTAGGCAATTCTGCTTGAAGAAAAGCAAATAGGTCGTTAACCGCTTTTTTCCAAATTTCCATATATTCATCCTGGTTGTTTTGCAGGGTAATCGCATCATGATTTTTTAATTCCTTGAAATAACTAGTTTTAGCTAACTTCCAGTAATTATTAGTTAAAAAACTATCCGTCACACGAAGGCATCCAAAGAAGATGTCTCCAAACAAATCAATGATTAAATAATCAGGCTGCTGCTTTTTTAAATCCTCTAAAAACTGCTTCTGAAAATCAGTTTTAACATTCCATGTGTCCCAATCATTTAAGTTATCAATTTTGTCCTTTGGAAACGCTAAAGGAGGAGCCATTAAACTGATAATAGAAGATTGATTTTGCAAAGAAACACACTCGTAATTTTTTTTGTAGTCAGGATTAAATTTGCTGTTAAAATTATCACGTGTAACACATGAACCCAATACTGCTACTTTTACTGTGTCATTCTTTTTTCTTTCAATCCACATGGCTACATAAGGTTCGCTGCTGTTTAGCTGAATAGTATATAATTCATTATTTAACTGCGCAGGGTTGTCCACATGTACATTCGTTGCCACTACCGTATCGTTCATGATGTACTGCATAGAGACGTCTTCTTTAGATATAGTCTTATACAAGTGTACACTATTTTGAAGAGGTATACGAAATACAATTGTATTTAAATTCGGCCTGCTCTCAATGGCATATCTTTTTCCGCTTATAGTCGCATAGCAATCCTGTGGAAGAACCGTTGCCTTCATTTCAACAGTAAGAATCAAATCTGATTTTTCTAAAGAGCATTCAATGACTTTTGCCGCAAAGTCTGTTTTAGTGTAAATAGCCACTGTTTTTTTATTTGTGCTATACGGTTTGATCCAATGAGTGCCCCATACTTTTTCGTTCATATATTTGATTTTAGTTACATCAAAGTCGGCTAGACTCAACTCGTATAATTGCTCTTCTGCTTTAACAGCAACATCTATAATCTCTTCTACAGATACTGAATTTCCTTTTAAGTGCTTTAAATCATTCAAGTTAATAATGACTGAATCATCCAGCGAAATTTGCTGCGAATGGGTTATGCTTTTGTTTTTATGTTTAGCACGTCTCGTTAGCAAGAGTTCAGCTGATTTTGACTTGAGTTCTTTCGGAATGTTCAAGGCTATTTCTATGATAGCACTATCTCTATATTTAATGTTTTCTACTAGTAACTTCATGACCCACCTATAATTAAGTATGACTTCTCTTCATATAAAAAGAACTTCTTATATGAAGAAAATGCAACATAACTATTGCATTTTCTTCATCATGATTAGGACTTTTTCTTTTATAAATCATTAAGATGTTTTTTGCTTAATAACGTTATAAATACGCTGACAATTATTTTGGTCTTTGTATTTAAAAATCCGCTGTGAATTTTTAAGATATTGCTTGTTTGCTTTAAAATCGTTGTTTACCACTGATCCGATAGCTGACATTAATTGATTTTCATTTGAAACAATCATTCCCAGATGGTTGTATTGGATTTCTTTCACTTGTGTATGGTGGTTATTGTGCGGATCAAACTGATACATAATAACCGGTTTATCCATATACAAGAAATCGCTTGATACCGAAGAATAATCCGTAATTAACAGCGAACTTTCTTTTAAGAGCTCTGAAACAGTAGCCGTACTTTTTACTAAAAACTCGATGTTCGGATGATCAATGACAAACTGATCCATAAATTTTTGCATTTGACTGTGAATGTAAAACTTCACAGGAATGTTATGACGTTCAATCATTTCTAAAAATTCTTGATTGGTAATGAGATTTTTGTAAGCTTTATAATAATCCGATTTTAAGAAGCTATTTTTATTAATTTTGAACAAATGTCTTCTCCATGTTGGCATGATTAAAATTTGTTTTTTGACATCCAGTTCGTGAAGATTATCAAAACGAGCTAAACCTGTTACAGCAACTTCATTCTCGCTGTAGCCCAGCGTGTTTTGAATAATTTTCTTTTCATATTCAGAGCTCGAAATAATAAGGTTTTGATTGTATCTCTCTTTATGTAAATAAGGAGAGATATTATGAATAATAACACCATGCTGTAAGCAGATATTGTATTTTTTAGCCAGCTGCTTTTTGAATAACTTTTTAAATGTTTCTTTCGGCCTTGGATATGAACACTCCTCAAACGTCCATGCGCTAATGTAAGTGCTAGCAACCAACATATATAGCTGATGCTTAAAAGAAGAGTGATGAATGACATTTCCATGTTTCTTTACTTTTTCAAGGTGAGGTGAATCCTCATTAATAATATAATAGACTTTTTGATTTGGGTAATGTTCTCGGCAGTACTTAAAGAAAAAATAACCATTGTCTTCTGCTTGATCTTCACGTTCTCCTACAAGCCATACTTTACGGTTAAATAACGATGCCTTAACCAGACTAGCGGCAGCTAGTAAAACCCCTTTGTATAGAGATTGTTTTAAACTGCGAAGCATGCTGCTGGCTTTTCTAAAAGGCTTTGTTACTTTCCATGAAAGAGACTCTTCTAAGCTGTACGGGTTCTTTTTAAAATACTGCTTATATTTATTTGTTTGCTCATACCAATGACGCTTACTTCTTAGTAATTTAATATATTCAGTAGCTTCTTCGTCTAAGTTCTTATCGAGCATCTTAAAAATCGGAATATAGCCGTCTATACCGCAGCTTTTGATTTCTTGAGGGCTAAATAAAGCTAACAGACTTCTTAACTCATTATAAGCAATCGTTTGCTTTTCTTCTGTTAAGTTATTCGTAAACGTATTTTTATCAATTAAATAAAGCATATGCGTTAAAAGTTGAAATTTAATGGCTTCGTTTAATTCCTTAGGTGCCTGCATTTGCAACGCCCGGTTAACCTCGCCAATGTGTCCAATCGATGAGCTGATATAATCTTCGTCAAAAGTAAACCCATTTTTATATTTTAATTTACTGATGTAGTTAAAAGAAAGCTCTTTTGTATAGACAAGAAAATGAAAAGCTTCAACCGCTGTACTTGTGACAGATTTAGATACCAACTGCGGATGTTGAAGCAGCGTATCTTTTTTTATTAATTTTAAAGACGTTAACGCATTAAATCCTCTTTTTATAACATCAGCTGATGCATCCATAGTTGTTTTCACCGTTGAATCTGCATTAGCTGATACAAAATCCAGTCCTTTTTTTTCTGCTGTATTGTATAGCTCACTATACAAATGAGGTGAAATACTATAATTAAAATCAAAGAAGCTGATATACTTTCCTTTTAAAGAAGCAAAGTTTACCTCGCTTTCTTTTTGTACATGTATGTTGGCCTCCTGAGACAATTTAGAAAGCTCAATTACTTCCTGAGACGTTTTTTCAACGGCTTGATCAAGAATCATCAATTCAATGTTTTCAAACCCAATCGTTTGTTCTCTTAATCTATTAAGAGTATCAATAAAATTAGTAAGATTACTTTCCTGCAAGAGTGCTACTATGCTGACTTTCATTTACATATCTCCTCTTAATTAGTTGTTTCAATTTAAAGTTACGGCTGCGTAAGATTTTTGTCATTTTCCATGAATAGCTTTTTCTGATTTTAGCGTGTTTTTTGTATTCTGCCTGTAGCTCAATACCTTGCTTGTACCACCAGCGTCTCGAAACAAGCATTTTATTATACTCTAGCGCTTCATCTATATATCCTTTATCAATTAAGCTGATAAAAGGACCTTCAAGCTTTAAATATTTTTCAATTAACTTTTTATCATACCCTTTAATAACGTCTTTAACTAAGTTAATCAAATAAAGTTTTGTATCCATTTGCAGACGGTTAAAGTCTGGGTCACACAGCTTCCATAATAGAGATCTCAGCGCGTTAATTTGAAAATAGGTGTATTCTTCACTGCCAAGCATCGGTTTTACGAGCTTTGCTGCTTTCACATCATTTTCAACTGTACTCACGATATCTCGCTGCGTTAATGATAAGTTTTTTGCATCATTTCTTGCTCGGTACATATAAATAACCTTCGGGATATAGCTGAATTTAGCTGCTTTAGTGAAAAGCTGCATGTCATAGTATTTGTCTTCGCCGTTTTTCATGCCTTCTACAAATGAAATGTTATGCTTTTTAATAAATGCTGTTTTAACAAGCTTTAAATAAACGGCTGTTTTCACTTGCAAAAAGAAAGGCACGCTTTTTATATCTACATTCAAGTACTGCTTATGTAACAAATAGTTTTTAAATGTAATATGCTCATACTCTCTGCCATCTTCATCATCAAAGCTCACCATTTTCCCCATTACAAAGTCTGATTTATTTTCATTAGCGACTTGATAAAGAGCTTCGTACGCATCATGTGGAATATAATCATCGGGATCTAAAAAGATTAAGTATTCACCAGTTGCTTTTTCAATACCAATATTTCTTGGCTTCCCAGGAGCGCCCGTATTTTCCTCTAAATGAATCGATTTAAAATGAGGGTATTTCTGAGAATATTGATTCATGATCTCAGCTGTGTTATCCGTAGAACAATCATTAACCATAAGGACTTCCAATTTTTCATGGCCAATTGTTTGATTCAACAAGGAGTTTAAGCACTCTTCGATATAACTTTCTACATTGTAGATAGGTAGAATAACTGTAATTAATGGTTTATTCATTCATAATTCCCTCCACTCAATTGTTTGAATAGTAAATTGCTATGAGAATGTTCTTTTACAACATAATTTTGAATTTTATTAGCTTTATGAATAGAATAGTGAGGAAATTGCTTTAATAGCTGAATCACTTCTTTTTCCGTTTCTACTCTTTCTCCAAATAAATCTTTTTTATGATTAATAGGACCTTCATTATAATGCTTTGAATAAAAGTCATCATAATCGAACTGATAGAATAAAACAGGTTTATTCATATAAGCAAAATCGAACGATACAGTCGAATAATCAGTAAGCAGCATACTGTGACTTCTTAATAAATTTTGAACAGTTTCTTCTCCTTGCTTCACGACCGTGATTCTAGGATGGAAAGCAGGAAATTTTCCAATTAACTTCTGCATTTGATAATGCGGAAAGAACGTAACTGTTAAATCTTTTTGTTCAAGAAAACGGTGAAATCCTTCGTTTTCAAGCAGAGACAAATAGCGTCTCCAGTAATCAGATGCAAACAGCTGCTGCTCTGTTTTAATCCAGCTTCTCCATGTTGGCATGATGAGAATTTCTTTACCTGTGCTTGTATCTTCAAGTGCGTCCCAGCGTGCAAGCCCCGTCTCAATTACCTCGTTTTCGCTATAACCAAATTCTTTCATTACGTGTTTTTTTTCGAACGGTGAAGAAACAACAAACTGACTATAATTCATTCTATTTTTATGAAGAACATGATTAACCCGGCTAACACCGATTACACCATGCTGAATAAAAATCTTTTCATTTTGCTGCCACTCTGGATAATACTTCATAATTTTTTTATACGATTCCGTATGCATGTTAGGTGTTTCAACGTAGCTGTTAATGGTTTTATGGGATATGAGTAAATAAAACGTGTGCTTCAGACTATTAAAATGAATAATATTTCCTAAATGCTTGATAAATTGATAATCTGGAGATTTCTTATCAATTACATAATAAATATTAACGTTTGGATGATGCTTGCGAATATATTGATACAAATGATAAGAATTATCTTGAGCCGTATCTTTTCGCTCACCAATCAGCCAAATTTGTTTTTTCACATAAAATAAACGAAACATTCTATATAATAGAATTGCTAAAAACGTATGGTAATCCTTAGCCTTCAAAAAGCTTCCATCATATCGAATATCTCTTTTTACTTGAACAGCAAAAGACTTTAATTTCCCTAGCATATTTACTTTTTTTAAGCTAATTTTCATTTGTGAGCGTGTGTTAAATGCTGTTTTGATTTGAATATTGTTCACCACATGGGTTTTCGTACGATTTCGCAGCTGAGCTAGCATCACTTTTATTGGTTCTTCCACTGTTACATCATTTACAGTCAAACGAATATATACCTGCCACTCACCTTGCTCAAGAAAATCCAATACGTTGAGAGAAATCGTTTTAAAGCCAGCGTCTTGGTAATCAATTTGATTATGTGAAAATAAATAACTCACGTCTGTTCGTAAATCCTGCTGCAAAGGAACTGCTTTCTCTTTACCTCGGTATTTAAATAACAAGTCCTTTTGCATTCCTTTAGCAGATAAGCCTTTAATAAACACGTAGCCGCCAAGTGTTAGCTGTCCGTCTTTTAATTCGATCACTTCAATTCGCTGTTCAACTTCTACGTGCTTCACTTCTAAGTACTGCTTATATCTTGGAAATGTTTTAGCTAAAGAGCTGTAAAACAGACCTTCTTCCAAAAAAATCTCGTTTATAAATTCATCTTTACAAAAAGAAAACATTAAGTTCATAAACTCTTCATAATCTCTTTGTACAATCATTTGTGTGAGCAGCTGACTTTTGCTGTCTAAGCTGAATGTTACTTCACGATGAACAAGCGTATCTAAAAAGCTGCTGCTTATATCTAACAGCTCATTCAAATGATCATTCGGCAGCTTAGGACCCTTTGTAAAAAGAGAGTTAAAGAAAAATTCTGCCTGTCTCTTTTCAATTTCGTGAAGCAGAGACCGTTCATTGAGAGTACCGTATAAACTCTTTAATTTTTGCTGTACCATTACTAGCTGTTTGAAAAATGAAAGAGTACTATTTTTTGATAGTGTCATTTCATTGTCATTAACTCGGTAATACAAAACGTCACTATTTTCTACTACCGTTTTACGCGAGCAGTAGAGACTTTTTTGAGCGAATAACAGATCTTCACCAACATGTAAATCTTCATCAAAAGAAATATTATGCTGAATAAGAAGATCTTTTTTAAATAATTTATTGCTTGCTGAAGGCGTGAGATGCAGTTCTTTGTGGGTAGAAATATGCCGTACGGCAGGAAGGCCTTTCGCAAAGACTTTCTTCATATAAGCCAAATGCCAAGTGCGATACTCGTTAAAACATTCAAAGTTTCCTATAGCGGTATCTGCATCTGATTGTACTGCGGCTTTATACAGCCTTTCATAGGCATCAGCGGGTACATAATCATCTGCATCTAAAAAGGCAACATACTCGCCTTGTGCGTAAGATAAGCCTTTGTTTCTGGCCGAACTTACTCCATTATTTTCTTGAGTGAGATAACGAACATGAGGATGTGCTGCAGCATATCGGCTCGAAATGATGCCGCTGTTATCTGTTGACCCATCGTCTACAATGATGATTTCCATTGGCTGCAGAGACTGATTGATAACAGACTCAATACATTGAGAAATATAGGGTTCTTTATTATAGTTTACAATCACGACGGTGACTTTATATTTACTCAAGTTGCTCATTCCTATTCTTGTAAAAATTAGTGATGATGCTGCACACATTTAGAAGGTTAAAATTCTAGCTGACACGTTATGCCAGCTTTTTGTAGATATCAATAAAAATTTCTTTTTCATTATTCCAGTTGTATTTCTCGCGAGCCTGGTAGCAATTAAGGCTCATTCGTTCACGTTCTTCAGGATGATCAAGCAAGTAGTTAACGCCATTGGCAATCGACACTGGATCGTGCGAGTCAACGCATACCCCTACTTCCTCTGTTTCTACTACTTTTTGAATTTCAGGGAAACTGCAGGCGATAACGGGAACCGCACTCATCATATACTCAAATAATTTGTTTGAAGACGCAGAATAATGGTTAAAACAAATGTTATTTAATACTTGGAAACCAAGATACGCATTTTTCGTATAATGCATAAGATCTTCCACCGGCACTTTTGCTAGGAACTTAACACGATCTTCAAGTCCTTGCTCTTTCACCATTTTTTGAAGCTGGGGTTTAATACGACCGTCACCGATGAAGACAAGCACGCCTCGTTTGAACAGCGGTGCTGCTTCTACTAGCTTATCAAGTCCTCTACCAACTTGAACACCGCCTTGATATAAAAGGATTGGTTCAGTAGAAGGAATATTCAGCTTCTCATGAAGATTAACAGATTGACTCAGCTCTGGCTTCACAACAAACGGATAATTATGAACAACCTGCGGATACAGCTTGTACAAGTCTTCTGTATATTTAGCACGCGTATGATTTTCAGCAATCATCACATCCGTAAACTTAATATAAAGTTTTTCCATTATTCCGTAAATAGGACTGTTGTACCCAGTACGGCTTGTTTGCACTTCGTGAGAATCATAGACTAGCTTTTTCCGACGCAAAATTTTTGCACATGTAATGCCTTGAGGAAGCGTATTTAAATCATTCGAATGATAAATATCATATTTCTTTTTTAATCCGTATTTCACCATTTGACTTGCAATGTAGCCCCTAACCATAAACGTTCGAGCTTTTGGCGTCACAAACAGTCCAAGTAGAACTGCTACTAGTAATGTAACTACTGTCAGCTTCCATAATCCTAAGCCAAGTATAACTAAAGCAAGCAGTTGCAAAGGAATACTTTTTTTCAAACGTCGAGCAGCTCCAAGAAGCATTTGTAATAATGGAAACTGGTTGTTGACACGAATAACAGTAAAACCTTCCTTGCGCTCTTCTTTCTTTTTAAGCTGTGGGTTTTTCCGGTCATGGATCGCAATGAGATCCACATTATAGCCGGCTTCTACTAATGAAGAACATTCTCTTAAGACACGGGCATCATTGGTAAAATGATTCCACACAAACATACATACGTTCTTAGACATCTTTATCCTCCGTCGTTACTTTTAAGATATTCATAGTGAAGATTCTATGTAATTATAAAACTTCGGCTTTTTCTCTCGTTTCTACAGGACTCATCTCTTCATATGCAGGTACTCTGTTTTCAATCAGATTGATTAACACATTGATATTTCGTTCCCACAGGAAATGTTTTTGAACGTACTTTCGGCTGTTTACCGCCATTTCACTTCGAAGAGAAGGACGCTGATACAGGTATAAAATATGTGTTAACATTTCTTCTGCATCATGAGAGTTGGCTACAATTCCTGCTTCTGTTGTTTCAATGATGGTTTTAGCATAACCTGATACGGCTCCAACAATAGGAAGACTGCACGTCATATAATCAATAATTTTCCCAGGCAATACCGTTTCAAATACTTCCTTGCCGTTAAGAGTAACAATTCCAATATGATGAGTTGAAATTGTCTTTAAACATTCTTTACGGGTAGAAGGCTTCATAAAATTCACGTTAGAAAGATTATGTTCTTTTGCAAACTTCACAAATTCCCGCTTTTTAAATCCGTAGCCCATCACCGTGAGCTGAATATCATACTCATTTAGTTCTTTCGCTAATTCCATTAAGATTGTGACATCTTGAGCCAAGCCGATGTTTCCTGCATACATGACTTTGAACGGCCCGTCACCTGATTCAATCGGAGAGATTTCTTCTTGTCGAGCGGCATTTGGCATAAAAGAGATTTTCTTTAGAGGAATATGATAATTACCGATGATAAAATCTTTGAAGCGCTGACTATTTACGATAATTTTATCGGCTTTTATATACAGCAGCTTCTCTAACCTGCTGAAGATATAAATAATAAAACGATAATTAAAAACCCCGACTCCCTTTAGTGATTCCGGCCACAAATCCCTTATATCGAGAATCATTTTTGTCCGGTACCGATACTTGGCTACTAACCCCACTACCGCAATAAAAATAGGAGGTGACGTCACAAAAATAACATCATATTTTTTACGGTCAAATAAAATAAATAAAATCATTCGAAACGCAATTTCTAAGTAGTACCATAAGCGGTTAATAATGCTTCTAGAGTATTTGCGATTGGCTACTTTTACTCGTGTAACATCATTTTCTTCATCTAATGAATCATCGTCCCAAAACTGTTCATCGCTATAGATCTTCTTATTTGGATACGTTGGTTCAGTTGTCAAAACATTTACATCATAATCATTTTCTTTTAAGAGCTTATATACGTTTTTCATCCGGTTTCCGGCGCTTCCGATTTCCGGATAAAAATGTTGAGAAATCACAAGTACTTTTTTTGTCATTAAGCTTCACCCCAATACTACTTAACCGGTAACCTACTCAAATAAGCTACCGGCAGGTTTCTCTGTTTAAGCTTTGATTTGCTGCTCTTTTAACAGCTGCTCCATAAATACAAGAAGATCTTTACGCAAATCTTCGTGCTGAAGAGCAAACTCCAGTGATGTTTGGATAAAGCCTAATTTTTCTCCTACGTCATAACGTTTGCCTTCAAAATCATACGCAAACACGCGCTGAATTTCATTTAGCTTTTGAATCGCATCGGTTAATTGAATTTCCCCGCCCGCTCCAATTTCTTGCTCTTCTAAAAATTTAAAAATCTCAGGAGTGAATACGTAACGGCCCATAATCGCTAAGTTTGAAGGTGCTGTACCTGCTGCTGGCTTTTCAACAAATGACTCTACTTGGTAGCGGCGGCCTTTATTTGAAGAAGGATCTACGATACCATAGCGATGCGTTTCATTTTCAGGAACAGTCTGAACACCAATAACTGAAGATAGCGTTTGCTCATACTCATTCATTAATTGACGCAGACAAGGTGTTTCGGCCTGTACAATATCGTCTCCTAAAAGAACAGCGAACGGCTCGTTGCCAATAAAGTTACGTGCACACCATACTGCATGTCCTAATCCTTTTGGTTCTTTTTGGCGAATATAATGAATTTCCACATTTGAAGACTGACGAACTTTCTCCAGCAGCTCAAATTTTCCTTTTTCAGCTAAATTTTGCTCTAGCTCAGGAGCGTTGTCAAAGTGATCTTCAATCGCACGCTTACCTTTACCCGTTACGATAATAATATCTTCAATGCCTGATTCAATTGCTTCTTCAATAATATATTGAATAGTAGGCTTGTCTACAATCGGAAGCATTTCCTTTGGCATTGCTTTTGTTGCAGGTAAAAAACGTGTTCCTAATCCTGCTGCTGGAATAATCGCTTTTCTTACTTTTTGCATGTTATGTTCTCCTTTATTATGTAGTTGTGTCTGTACGAGCTTTTTCGCTAAAAACCGCGTACACTGCCCGTATTTTGACTTCATTAGATAAATTTTGCACTAAAAAACAAAAAAGAACGATAAGCTGGTTGGCGCCTATAAATTCGCCCAGACTAGCTATCTTTTCTCTTTCAAAACGTTCTTTTTTCTATACATATAGTAATATACCTTTTTCCTCAGTACGTCAATACGCATGCTAAAACGTAAAATAACGCATTATACTATGTCAGACCTTCTGACATAACTGTTTTCAGCATAATTTCATTCATCTTATCAAGTAATAAGTTTGTATGCATATAGGAAAAAGGTGGCTAATTAAAATCTTACTCATATATCAAGCTTCTTTTTATATGTCTTAAGACCTAACAAAAGCAATATTCATATTAGCACATTACAGTAAGTATTTCTATGTCTTTTTTTGTCGAAATTTCTACCTCAGTAAATGTAACACTCTCTTTCCTTATATAAATTGCTAAGGGAAAATTAGGAACAGAGCACCTTCCAAGCCAAAAAAGAAGCTTTTCAGAACCTAAAAAGAGCCTAAAAAACAGCAAACAAAAATAAGGCGCCGAAACCGCTTTGGTTTCGACGCCTTATCAAAAAGCCTGCCTGTTATTTAAGAAAATAGGTTAATTACTTCCATAATAGTAGTAATAATTTCCTTCTTCCATTTTACGATTATTCAAAACTGCTCCAAGCAATTTTGACTTTGCCTGCGTTAGCAATTCTTTTGCTTTTAACGCTGCATCTTTTTCCGTTTTCGAACTGCTTACAATTAAAAGAGAAGCGTCTACTTGATTGGCTAAAATTTGAGCATCCGCTACCGCTAAAATCGGCGGTGTATCAAAAATAACCATGTCAAACCGCTCCTTCATCTCAGCAAGCACCTCTCCCATTTGCTTAGAAGCAAGAAGCTCAGAAGGATTTGGAGGGATTGGACCGCTCGTTAAGACGTAAAGATTCGGCACTTCCGTACTTTGAACCGCTTGTCCAAGCTGTGATTGTTTCGTTAACACATTAGTAAGACCCGTATGATTTTCAAGACGGAACGTGTAATGTGCTGTCGGCTTTCGTAAATCTCCGTCGATAAGCAGCACGTTCAAGCCTTGCTGAGCATAAACAGTAGCTAGGTTAGCAGCTGTTGTGGACTTTCCTTCAGAAGGTCCGCTCGAAGTCAGTAAAAGAGATTTAATCTCTTCGTCCGTTCCTGAAAACTGAATGTTCGTACGAATCGTGCGGTACTGCTCAGCTACCGGATCTTTCGGACTGTTATGAGCCAGCAGACGTCTTTTTAACGTCAGCATTTTATCATTTCTTTGCTCTTTCTTTTTACGAGCCAAATGTCTCACCTCTTTGCGGTACGCGAGCAGTTAAATCCGGACGCTGTACGTTGGTTGCTTTTGGTACATCTTTAATCGTTGTAATAACTCCCATAACCGGCAGTTCTAAAATATTTTCAATATCCTGCTCTGTTTTTAACGTATTATCTAAGTATTCCAGTAAGAACGATAGACCCACACCTACCATCAAACCAACAACGATAGCAATTACAACGTTCATAAGAGGCTGAGGCTTAACTGGACTGGCACTTTCACCGAGCGTTGCTTTTGAAAGCACGCTTACATTGTCCACATTCATAATTTTAGGCACTTCTTTCTTAAAGACAGAAGCCGTTGTGTTTGCAATATCAGTCGCACGCTTCGCATTTGTATCTTGTACGACAATTTGCGCTACTTGAGAGTCTTGGGCATTTGTAACTTGTAATTGCTTACTTAACTCTTCTGCTGTGCTCTCAAGCTTTAATTCTTTAATGACTTTTTCTAAAATAGCCGGACTTTTAATAATGTCATTGTACGTGTTAATAAGCTGCACGTTCGTTTGAACGGTTTGATTATTATATAACTGCTGATCATTTTTTGCTTGATTGACTAAAATCTGGGTTTTCGATTCATACACAGGCGTTAGCACAAAAAAGCTAATTACGGCACTTACAGTTGCTGCGATAATGGTAATCAGTACAATAAGCCAAAGACGCTTACGAAGCACTGCAAACAACTCTCGCAAACTAATAGTCTCTTCCATAGTTGACCTCCGAACTTAGTAACTTCTAAAAATTCAATCTACTGTTCATTATAATTGACAAAAGCTTGATTTACTATATTCTTTTGTAAATTAAATGAAAGCTTTACATTTCTTAGTTTCACTTTCAGTCTTTATATCGACAAAGCTATCGATTTATTTACTCTTTTTACGACCAACTGCTCAATTTCTCTTAGATATTTTTCATTTTGAATTAATGATTCTTTATTCACTCCAAAATAGAAAAGTGCTTTTCACTCTGTTCCGCATGGACGAATGGCGAACCAGGCGCTGTCTTCAATATGACATTTTAATACATTGATAAAAGAAAATGTAATAGAACTAATCGTATCTTCTTTTAACTCAGTGGCAAGTACATTAAATATTAGCCATTTGTCTAGCTGTGCTTTCCATTTTACGATGTTGACTTCCTTTATAATTCGGGTGAGACGAAATAATCTGAAGCGTTCCTTTTATCTTAAATGAATCTAAATCATGAGGCAGAATAAAATGATCGCCTTTTTGCAAAGCGTATTCTCCGTCTTCCGTGCAAAGCGTTCCTTGTCCTTCAATGACACTGGCTAACAGAAAATGTGCATCTTGCATCAGTTCCATTTCCGTCTGCACATCCCATTTATAGACCGTAAAATAATCTTCTTCTACGAACGTAATGATTGATCCTCCGCTCATTTTTATAAACGCAGGCTCCACTTTTGATGTGATGTGAGGAACAGTCGTTACTTCAATTGCTTTTTCCAAGTGCAGCTCACGCAGTTTTCCATTATTATCACAACGACTGTAATCATAGACGCGATAGGTTGTGTCTGAGCTTTGCTGCGTTTCAAGTACAAGCGTTCCTTTACAAAGCGCATGAATGGTGCCGCTTGGCACATAAAAAAAGTCACCAGGCTTGATTTTTACACGCTGTAATAAATCATTCCAGTGACCTTCATCGACCATGTTTATAAATTCTTCTTTACTTTGTGCACGATGTCCAAAAATCATGGTGGCATCTTCTTCGCAATCTAGAATATACCAGCATTCTGTCTTACCGAGCTCGCCATTTTCAAATTCATTTGCATATTCATCATCCGGATGCACTTGAATAGATAAATCTTCGTTTGCATCCAAAATTTTAGTTAATAGCGGGAATTTTTGACTATCAAAATGCCCAAACATCTCTGGATGCTCATCCCAAAGCTCACCTAGCGTTTTGCCGGTATAATCTCCTTCTCGCACGATACTCGGACCATTCGGATGAGCTGAAATGGCCCAACACTCGCCCGTTTGAGCAGAAGGTATATTATATCCGTACTGCTTTTTTAATTCGCTGCCACCCCAGATTCGCTCTTGAAAAAGAGGTGCTAAAAAAATAGGTGCTTTTTTCATCGTTTTGAATGAACCCCTTACGTACTTTTTATTTTTTTATTTATTTCTTCGGCGATATGTAACGCTTCATTTTTATAATGATTAATATGCTGCCGTCTGCATGTCTCAATAAGCAAAGGAGTCACTACTAAGCTTTCTAACTCCTTCCACTCTATCAGGTCGCATAGCTGATGATGAACTAAATAATCAATCGTATGACGGTCTTCTTTCATGCTGCTGCGATTTGTAATCAACAGCGGCACACCAGCGCAAACCGCTTCGCTAATCGTCCCCCAGCCTGCTTTTGTTAAAACAAGATCAGCTGCCGCTACATAGTGCTGCGTTTCTGTTTCATCTTGAGGAATTTTATAAACATTGGGATGAGTAACATCAACATTCGATGAAACGATAAACTTGCAGTTTGGACTTTGCCAAATTGGCAAGTCGGACAACGTTCCAATATCTACTTTCATCCCCAGACCGAAGTAGATGATGGGACTCTCACCCGCAGGATCAATCTCTCTACGAATACGCTGTACTTCAGTATCGTTTATTTCTCTTGAATAAAAACCAAAGCTTTGATTTTCTTTGATACCCCAATGTGGCTCATCACTGCACGCTAGCGAAAACTGATACGTCATCTGTTCATAACGTTTTTCTAAAAATTCCAGCGATAGCTCTCCAATTAACCCTTCGTATGCTGTAAACCAAGTGAAATTTGATATTCCTAAAGAAGGCAAGTTTAATAGATAGGCACCTGCGATTCCTAACGGAGAAATATCCGAAATCACAAATGAAACATTGGCTACTTTCATAAATCGCTTTTCATACATAAGCTTTGTATGAAAGCTTGAGACGTAAGAAGCAACTTTATGGTTTAACAAATCAGCGTCTGGTTCTAGAGAATTTTCTTTTAGCACGTAACCAACATCCGTTAAAATCTCTCGAAACCTCACACGACGTTCATATTTAAAAGATTGTCTAAGAAACTCAATCGCAAATGAATGACAAATAATAATTTCTATTCCTTCATTCTGCTTTAACAATTCACGAATAATGGCCGTGCTTCTAGTCGCATGACCATATCCGTAGTCTGAAATATAATAAGCAATTGTTTTCAACCAGAAGCACCTTCCCATTAGTTACATAAAAAAATAGAAGCTTTGACTTTGTCTAAGCTTCTATCTTTTATAAAATCACCTGCGGTCTTGACGATTGGAATTGCTTGATCACATCATTCCAGTCATAAATAAGGCGAATCGTATCTTCATTTGAAATCACTTTTCCCGTTTGGACTTCAATAAATTCAAGATCAGTTAACGCATGAATTCCGTGCTTTTTACCGGCAGGCAAATGAATAATATCCCCTGCTTTTACGCGACGAATGTAATCATCAAGCGCAAGCTCTCCTTCTCCGCGTACAATCGTCCATACTTCATCACGTAAATTATGATAATGATACGTCGAGTTCTTTCCTTTTGAAATATGAATACGTTTTGTCACCATTTCAGTTTCTTCGTCGTACTTCGCATAATCTAGCACACGTGACCAGCCCCACAGACGTTCTTCATACATTGGAGGGTAGTTCCAATCCCCAATAATTTCTTTAATCTTAGGACTAGATGCTTTATCTGCAACTAAAATCCCGTCTGGACTAGCCGCAACAACTACATCTTTCACCCCTAACACCGTAACTGGAATATCTAACTCATTTACTAAATGCGTATTAGCTGAGTCATCCGTTAATACACCTTTTCCAATTTGAGATGTCGCCATTTCTTCCGTTAACGTATTCCACGTACCAAGATCTTTCCAATAACCATCATAGGGAAGAGCCACAATATGACTCGCCTTCTCTACCACCTCATAATCAAAACTAATTTTAGGCAGCGTTGTATATTCTTTGTGCAATGTTTCAAATTGAAGCGGAAGGTTTTTTTCTTGTAAAATCTGAAGCAAATAACCTAAGCGGAACGCAAAAACGCCGCAGTTCCAAAGCGCACGTTGATTAATTAATCCAATAGCTGCTTCTTCACTCGGCTTTTCTGTAAAACAATCCACTGTAAAATAACTGTCCCCTTGTACTTTTCCTTCCGGCACGATATATCCATATTTAGATGAAGGATACGTAGGTGTCACACCCATTAACGCTAAATCAGCTTTTGAATCACGAAGCACACTTTCTAAATCTTTTACCCGTTCAAAGAAACTGTCTTCCACATAAGGGTCAACCGGTAGTACGACAACGATTTCATCTTCAGATGCTTGCTCTTCACTATGAAGATAAGAAGCAGCTAAAGCAATAGCCGGAAACGTATCACGACGTTCAGGTTCAATAATTAACGGAATATCCGTTCCGACCTGCCCCCGAATCATGTCACGTTGAAGCTTAGACGTAGCTATGACTGTTGATTCATTTAACCCGACCGCTTCAATCTGATTCCAGACGCGCTGAACCATTGATTCTTTCTGCCCGTCTCGCCCTTCTAATACCTTTAAAAACTGCTTGGAACGCGTATCATTTGATAACGGCCATAGACGCTTACCAGATCCACCGGATAACAATACAAGTTTCATTTATTTCCCTCCAATAAAAAAAGACCTGCTTCTTTGCAGCTCTTGCGCGTAGTTTATTTTAAATTAAGCTCATCTCATAACTTACATCATTAGATTAATGAAACTTCTAAGTTATGGATCGTTTCTCTTCCAATAGAGTCATACACCATAGCTGCATCTTTTACACATTCCAAGTCGTAACAGTTTCGACCGTCAATAACAATTGGATTTTTCATTAGTTTGCTGTAGTTTGATAAATCAAAGTGCTTTACCTGATCCCACTCTGTAAAGATAAAGCAAACATCTGCATCTTTCAGCGTTTCTTCAATTGAATAACAATACGTCACATCTTCTGGATGTACTTTCTTAAAGTTATCAATACCAATTGGATCCCAAGCCTTAACATTCGCTCCATCTTCTAACATAAGCGGAATATTTACAAGCGTAGGTGCTTCTCTCAAATCATCCGTTCCTGGTTTGAACGTTAGACCGAGCACAGCTACATTCAGCCCTTTTAAACTGTCAAAATACTTGCGAGATTTTTTAATGAGTTTAAGCTTTTGATTCTCATTTACATCAATCGCGGCTTTTACTGTCTTTAACTCATAATCATGAAAATTTGCAAGCCAGTGCAATGCTTTGGTATCTTTCGGGAAACAAGATCCCCCATAGCCAATCCCTGCATTTAAGAATTTGTTACCAATGCGACCGTCATATCCCATGCCAAGTGCCACGTCTTCAATATCTGCACCAATAATCTCACACAAATTCGCAATCTCATTGATAAAGGAAATTTTTAACGCTAAGAAGTCATTCGAGGCATACTTAATCATTTCAGCACTTTTTCGATTCGTTACAACAATAGGAGCATCAAAGTTTTTATATACTTCTCTTAATGTCTCACCAGCAGCCTCTTCTTCTACTCCAATTACAATTCGAGAAGTATGCAGGGTATCCCTCACAGCCGTTCCCTGAGACAAAAATTCTGGGTTCGAAGCAACATATACATTCACATCATGTTTTAACTGAGATTTAATTAAGCTTTCAATTTTATCGTTTGTACCAATTGGCACTGTCGATTTAACTACTACTACACAGTCTTTTTCAATGCTAGAAGCGATTTGCTCCGCTACTCCATACACGTAACTCAAATTTGCTGAACCATCGGGTTTTTCTGGCGTTCCAACACCTATAAAAATAACGTCTGCATCTTTATAAGCTACTTGGTAGTCAGTTGTAAAATGCAAATGTTCCATATTATTATTCATTAGTTCTTCAAGCCCTGGTTCATAAATAGGCGAAATTCCAGATTCCATTAATACTACTTTTTTATCATCTATGTCTACACACGTAACAGCATGCCCATTTTCTGCAAGGCAAACTCCAGTGACTAAGCCAACGTATCCTGTTCCAGCTACTGCTATTTTCATTATTTTTCCTCCTTGTTATAAATGAAAGTAAAACTATAATAGTTTCACTTTCATACCATTAGAAAAATCTTATATTCTATTCATATATTTTTTATATTTAAATAAATTTTAAAAACAAATATTCTACTCATTTTCCCATTAACAATTTGAATTTTTGTCTGTGTTCGGCAACCTTATTATTTAATTCAAGTGAATAATAGACCTCTTTTTTCATAAATACATAAACTATAGGCAATAAAAATATATTATATTCTATTCTATAAAACGAGGATTCCATTAAACCAACAATGAAATAAGTGCTTAGACATGACACAAGAGCGTATTCTTTCTTCTTTAATAATTGGTAATTTAGCTTCATAATTAATATAAATAAAATAGTCGTAATAAGTAATCCGAATCGAAGTAGTAATCTCATATATCCATTATCTAAAACTTTAGTAGAAATACCTAATTGTGAAGCTCTAGTAGTGGATATTAATTCTATAGGTTGTCCAAATAGACTTATTCCATATTCATTATAAAAATTATTCATACTCGCAACTCGTCCTGTAGATATATCATTAAGTGCTACCATGAAAGGATCGAAAATTGAATAGTTAATCGCAAGATATATTGAAAGAACAAATGCACTAGGTAACACTAAAAATAGAGATGTACTCAAAAATAATGATCCAAAATTCACCTTTTTACATATACGAGTAAGCAAATTAAAAATTAGTAATCCTGATATTCCAATTATGCTCGTCAATGAATTAGTAGTGAAATACAAGATATATAAAATCAAGATTATGGATATATATTCTAATATTTTCAATTTATAAAACCTTAAATAAAACCACTGAAAACATAAACTCATAATAATAAGGCTTAGTGTATTTGGGTGATTAAAGCCTAATGAGGTTCTCCAAATCCCTCTATTGCTATATGTAACATTACTATCAATAACTCCTGCTAGAGATAATAAGATTATTAAAGCACATGCTATACTTCTAACTCTTATATCTACTTTAATAATTTTATGAAATGATATATTTTTCAGGGAAAAGGCAAAGATGAAAACTGTTATTAAATCTAAAATTCCATTATTTGATTTAAATACTACTATTAAAACACATACCAGTATCGCCACCCACAAAACCATTCTTTTAATCATTTTTTTCTTTAGAATATCCCTTATTATTAAGAACAGTAGTATTAATAAGCATCCCCGTTGAATCAGTGTTCCAGCAGTATTTAATAACTTTATATTTGCAAATTGACTACAGGATATAGTTATAAAAGAAAAAATGTACAAAGAATATATTGTTAATAAGACGCTATTTATTCTTATTCTCATGTGTTTCTCCTCAAAAGGTTTAAAAATTCTAACGTTTTTTGAACTCTAATAATTGTTGTTTTATCTTCTTACGCTTCCAGAAAGAAATAACTAGTATGCATAATATTATCCCATATCGTAAGATGGATTGATTATAAAAGAAATTAATCAATATTGAAAATAAGACTAAAAACAAAGATGAAATAATCAGAAATTTTTTCTCGATAAGATAAGGAAAAACATGGTTATTTTTCTGTATTTTTGCTGCAAACATAAAATGAAGAAAACTCATAAAAATATAACTAGCCAAGGTTGTGTACCCCGCTGCTAAGTATCCAAACTCAGGAATAAAGTATAAGTTTAAAGCAATATTGAGAATAGCTCCAGAAACTGAAGCTACTAATACTAGTTTTGTCTTCTCAAAATAAAATTCTATAAGACAAACTATATTATACATAAACATAAAATACACACTTGCAGCAACTGGTGGAATTATATATACAGCCTGGTAATATTCTTTTGATGCAAGTACCTTAATTGCTTCTGGTGCAAATAATATTAAGGCTAAGATTATTAAAAGCATTAAGGATAAAATTCCATTAATTTTTCTTGCTACTCCATTATAATTTTTCTTTTTTATCAAATCATACATCCAGGGAGTAATAGATCCAATTAAGGCACTGTTAAATATAGTTAATAACATACCTGCAGAATATGCCACTCCGTATATTCCTGCCTCAGTGCTTCCATAAAATTTATCAATCATAATTCTATCTGTCTGATTTAACACAGATTGGGACAAGTAATGAGGAATAAGTGGAATGTTAAAAGATAATGCAAACATCCATATTTCCTTATTGTAGAATTGCTTTCCTTTAAAGGAATTTCGGGCATATATGGTTCCACAAACTAGAATTATAACAAGAACACTAGCAGATAATTTTGCTTCAGCTTTATAGATTTCTGTATTAAGTACCGCTATTACACTTAATAATGCATTAAACACCGTCAATAAAGTTGTAACAATAACTAATTTTATATATTTATACTCAAACCTTTGTCTTGCTGACCAAAATCCTAAAGCAGGATAAATTAGCATTTCGAAAAACATAATTATCATTAAAAATGTTGATAACCCAACATTTGCATTAATTATATCTTTAAAAATGAAATAAACTCCAATTAGCGTTAAAGCTACTGTAGTAGATAAACCCTGAATTGAAGACGTAAACTGATCTCTACTGCTTTCATATTTAACCAACCCTTTATTAAATACACCGTAGGAAAGATTTAATGTAAAGAAAATTGTTAAGAGACTACTCCAAGCATTATATACATTGACTATTCCATATTGCTCTGTCGTTAAAATCCTTGTAAAGATAGGCGTAGTAATAAGTGCAATTCCTTTTTGGAAAACGTTACAAAAAACAAACCATAACGAGGCTTTTGCCTGTATTGGAAGCTTCTTATATGTTTCTAATATTTTAATCACTGATATTCTCCGTTTTTAATATAATTTACAAACTCATTTCTATAAATTTTCATAGAACTCCATTATTTCACGAGAGTTAATACTGGAATTGAACTTTTCTAAAGCATACCGCTCTGCATTTCCGCTCATTTTTTCTCTAAGCTCATAATTCTCTCCTAAAGTATTAATAGCCCTCTCTAATTCTTTATCGTTATTATAAAGAATCCCTGTCTCGTTATTACATATTAACTCATTGACTCCACCAATGTTAGAACCTATAGCAGGCTTCCTCATAGCTGCTGCTTCTATTATTGCACGTGCAAAATGCGGTTCGGTAAAAGGGCAAATTAACACGTCGGATGAAGCAATCACCTCAGGTACATCACTTCTAAACGGCACTAAGTAGCAGTTTGGAGTTTCTTTAACTAACTCCCTTACTTTTTGTATATACTTAGAAGTATCATCGCTTTTGTCTCCTACAAAAACAAACTTATAATTTGATTTAACTTTCGTAGAATCTCGACACAGGTTTATCAGTTCTAAGGCACCATTACATTCTACAATTCGTGCAAGAAACAAAAAAACGATGTCCCCCGTATCTAAATTTAACTCTTTTCTTAAGCACTCAGATTTCACGTTTGAATTGTAAATATCAATATTCACAAAATTGTAAACCACTTTATTTTTTGCTTCCTTAACACGCATATTTTCCAAATCATAATCATCAATCGAAATAAATCCATCTACATACTTATTATTAAAATAACGTAAGATCTGTCCGAAATGATTGTCCAATAATGGTTCACGAATATGACAGATTACTTTACAAGTAGGATTTACTATCTTAGACGCATATGCGAATAAAAAAAGACAAGAAGAATTCAAATGAATCATATCTGGCTTTATTTCTTCAAGGTATTTTTGCATCTTTTTTAATGAAGGCAAAGCGTGGCGCAAATTGTTAATAAATAGCTTTGTATTCATCCCTGATACTACACTTCCGTGAAATGGATGTAAGGATTCATCAAAAATCACATCTGCTCCCGCTGCTTTAAAAAACTCAATATTTCTTTTATCTTTGATACATAAAACAATTGGTAAATATTTAGTTCTATCAAGTTTTTCAATAAGAAATGCAAGACTTCTAGGTGCTCCACCCATACTAGTACCATGGTGTACATATAATATCTTCTTCATTTTCTCACCTTTTTTAATAATTAGGATTCTTTTCGGAAATTTCACAATATATTTTTTTGACTCAATAATCTTTTAAATAACCATTCCCTCACAGATACTTCTCGCTTAAAATTGTCTAGTTAGTACCATAATCTTTGTAATAAAATTATTAAAAAACCTAAATTTTTCTCCTTACAGTTATAAAAATAATAAAATACTGGTTGCTCTTAGTAATTCGTATCTTTAATTATCAAGTTTCACGAATAAATTTTGCTGGATTTCCAGCCCATATCTCGTTAGAAGGAATATTTTTTGTAACTACAGAACCTGCCCCAATTATACTATTTTCTCCAACTATAACACCCTTAAGAATAACAGTATGCGCTCCAACAAAAGCGCCCTTTTTTATAAGAATCGGACTTGTTTTCGTGTCAGAGTTTTCGTTTTCAACCCTTTTCTCGGCTTGTAATGGATGAAAATCTGTATCAAATATCTTGCAATTCCCTCCTATTAGAACATTATCTTCTATTGTTACTGAATTAGCTGCTATAATTGCCGAATTAGATATTCCACAGCCATTTCCTATATTAATTTTACCAGGCCCAATAGTACGAATTATAGTTCTTGTATTACCTCCAATTACATTAAAATGCTTTCCCGAATTAATTCGTACGTTATCTCCTAATTTAATGCTATTCTTTCCCGAGAAGTATATTCTGCCCTTAAAAACACAGTATTTACCAATTTTAACTCTTTGGTCTTTGATAAGGAAAAAATTATATATGCGACTAATATACAAACTAATTTTTCTAGATATTTTAAAAACAAACATAATTACTTCGCCCTATTCTTTTAAACTTTATAACACTATTGTTGCGATAGTACTATTTTATATTTCATTTAGTTAATAATATCTTTAAAAAGTTATATTTTTATATAACTTGCACATTTTGACCAAGAGAAATCTTTTGTTAAGTAGGCTTTGTCTTCATCTAGTTGGTTATACATTATTTTATGCCTTTCTAAATAAACACTTATATCCTTTAAGCCTTTACAAATTTTATGTGCCTTCATATTTTCAAGAATTGTATTAGGACCTGGAGCTGAAATTGCGATTACAGAACTCTTATAATATATTGCCTCCATAATTGCCATACCAAAAATTTCATCACTTCGAAGATTAATAAAGTAATCTGCTATGTAATGAATTTGCCACATATCCTCATATTTTACTTGTGAAATTAATACGACTTTTTCTTCAAGTTTGTTAATGATAATTTTTTCCTTGAGCTTATTTTTCAATACTCCATCACCAACAATTAGCAGTTTTTTATTTGAGGATTTCATTTCTTTAAAAATATCAATAAGCTCTAGGGGACATTTTTCTGGCTGTAATCTTGCGACAAATGATATTATTTCGTCTTTTGCAGAAAATCCCCATTTTTCACGTAATTTAACTCGATCATATTCTTCAAAATCTACCTTTAAAGATGAAAAATCTAATCCCACTGGCGCAACCACACATTCTTGAACCCCCATAGACATAAGTTCTTGCTTAGCATGATCTGTCTTAGTTACTACCTTAACCTTTTTATATACCTTTAATGTAGTGAGTTTAAAGACTTGATCCATTATTTTTGACTTTATATTTCTTTGAAAACTATGAGCTATACCTACATAGGGGATAAATTTGATATTATTCTTCTTACAGTAACGATACAGTCTCGGTATTATTAATTGAGTATCTGAAAAAGCAAAAACCACATCTGTATCTTTATCAATAACTGATGTTTTAAATAAACCGTGAGGTCCAATCGATCTAGTAGGAATATATTTAACTTTTATACCTTCAAAGGCTTCTTCCGTTAATTCCGCATTAAAGCTTAATGGTACACATTTGTATACTATTACTTCATGCCCATTTTTAGCAATTTCTTTTCCAAGCCCAATTTCTTGTGAATGATAAAAACCTTTTCGACCAAAATTACCTATAATGGGTACAACAATTGCAATTTTCATCTTTAGCTCTTCCTTATTCTATAAGTTAATGAAGAAGAAACAATCCCAATATATGGCTTAATCCAGTAATAAAACCATAGCTTTGGAAACCATTTCTTCAAAAAGATTTTATGACTGTAGGGCGGCTGACCTGTTGGCTTATTTTTCAAAAGAAACCTCTTGTTTATAGATAACGACGTGTCTTTCCAAGAGCCTATTATACTGTTTCTGTCACACTTCCCAACAAATTCTGATGCCACATAAGGCTGACCCCCAGCACGAATTAATCTATATCCATAATCAAAGTCTCCAAATCCATGTTCGTATCTCTCATCAATATTGCCTATTAAAGCAGCTGTCTCAGATGGAATTAATAAACAATTTCCATTAACACAATCACATTTTTGAATATGACCATTTGGTGTTAGCAAGGTTCTTTTATATGGATTTATTTCACTATGATTAATCGCTCCGCCGTAACTCAGTTCGTTCCTGTCCTTATATCTAACTCCGCCACAAATAAGAACGTATTTTTGTTTTTCTCTAGCCCTATCATAATCTTTTAAAATCTCTGAAAGAAACCCTGTAAAAAATTCAACATCATTATTAACCCATAAATAGAAATCATAAGAAGTGTGTTTCAAAGCTTCTCCGTATGCTAAATGCATTCCTTTATTCCAAAATAGATTCCCAGAACCCTCTAATACAACAAACTTGTTATTTATATATATTTCCTGATAATGTTTAAAAAGCTCATGGGTTCCGTCATTACTACCATCATCAGTTACGTAGAAGTCAATGCTTAGGTCCATCTGGTCCAT
The DNA here is from genome assembly GCF_025910025.1 of Priestia sp. JV24. Classification (NCBI taxonomy): domain Bacteria; kingdom Bacillati; phylum Bacillota; class Bacilli; order Caryophanales; family Bacillaceae; genus Priestia; species Priestia sp. JV24. The sequence continues at coordinate 66,927 of NZ_JAPCIN010000011.1, read as the reverse complement.
TTCTTTTAAAATAGAAGAAATACACTTTTCTGTTTGTTCTTTTCTATTGAATACTGTCATAACAACAGCCACAGAAATACTTTTATTCATTTTTTCACCACACAATCCTATTACTAGTTATTTCTCAATAAAGTCTATTACTAGCTTATTAATCTTACCGTTATTAGAGACAAATTTTTGAGGCGTGAATAAATCTAACTCTTTAATACATTTTGCTAATTCTTCTTTATTTTCCGCACATAGTACATAATTATTCTTTATAAATAAATTCGCTAATTCTAGCTGATGGTCATCATAGTGTTCATCATATTTAGCCATCCTTGGAAACACAATAACTTTTTTGTTTCTCTTTAAACATGCCGTGACGGTTCCAGTTCCTGCATGTGTAATAATTAAATCTGATTCATCAATAAGTTTTTTAAATTCCTCATCTGCAATCATATCAAAAGATTTGAAATGTCTAGGAATATAGTTATCAAACCCTGATTGGGCAATTAATTGACTTCCATCTAAAACATTTTCCTCACAAAGTTCATCTATGATATGAAATAACCTTGTAAATTTCTTCTCCACCATGGAGCCAATTGTAACCAGTGTTTTCAATAGATTGATCCTCCATAAACAGCCTCAGGATAATGTTTTTCCAATTCTTCCCATTGTATAATAAATAAATCTGCAAATTTATAAATTAGCTGTCCTGTCTTATTAGGGGTATTAATTCGAGCGAAACTTTCTATGTAAATTACTTTTCTCTTAAATATTTTCCCTATTAAACACATAGGAATAGCAACTGCTGCTCCAGTTGTAATAATAACATCGGGCCTTTCTTTTAAAAAAATTCCAAACTGTTCAATCATCATCTTAGCCATTCTTACACATGAAACAAACTTATTTGTACGAATCAAATCACTAACTATATATTTTTTCTGCTGCATAGCTTCAGTCGCTTTTGTACGGGTAACTACATAAAAATAATCGTAACGAGCAGTTATTTCTTTTAGTTGTTTAATTTGTTCTAAATGTCCACCAGAAGATGATATTAGACATACCTTCTTTGTCTTCTGTTTCACTCATATCACTTTCCCATTCCTATTATATATTTTTTCAAAATGTTATGTTTGTGGACTTCTATAAAGGTACTTAATAGAATTAATTAAGAGAATTAAATTTCTTTGATATATTTATTTATAGAAACATCTTTAGTTAAATTTCCAACTAAGTATTCTCTCCCACGTTCACTCATTTCAGTTAATTTATTACTCCCTTTCTCATCAAGGAATTTCTGAATAAGTTTCTCAACCTCATTATAATTTCCTGGCTCAGTTACATACCCACACTGCGTTTCTTCTATAATTAATCGTGCTTCTGATCCTTTCTCAAGGGCACCCAATATTGGTTTTCCAGCAGCAATAATTCCGTATAATTTACTCGGAACTGATACACCTTTGATTCCTTTAGCATTTAAGCACCAGTGAACATCACCAGCATTTAAACTATAAATTAAATCTGATTTATCTTGGTAGGGAATGAAAATTACATTTTGAAGGTTATTTTTCTCTTTGTATTGAACTAAGTTTTCTCGAATAGTTCCTTCTCCTACAAAAGCAAAAATTACATCTTCTCTATCCTTAAACTTTTCTATAACATTCATCAAGTTTTCAAGGTCATAATAAAGTCCCAAGTTACCTGAATACATAATAATAAACTTATCTTGCAAACCATACTTCTCTTTAAAAGTCACTACTTTTTCATGACCTGGTGGTAAAGGATAAATTTCTTTCTCATCAATCCAGTTATTGATAAACGTATGATTAGGTACTTTTCTTCCTTTAAATCTGCCTTTTAGTGTTTCAACCATATCCCGTCCAACAACAATTACCTTATCAGCTTGTCTACAACTGAACTTATCAAACATCATCATAGCTTTTAGTACCAGCTTGTTTTTACTATATCCAACAGCCATTGTCTGTTCGGGGTTGAAGTCTTGGATATTGTAAATATATTTAGCTCGCTTCATCCATTTACCCCAAACGCCAAGTAGGCCTCCTAAAATAGGTGGCTGAGAAATAGAATATACATAGTCCATTTTTCCAACTTTAAAGGTAGCAATCATAGCTCCAATAAAATAGGAAAGAATATTTTTAACTCTGCTTAGTTTATTGCTCTTAGAAAATTCCGGTACACGGATACGAATAACCTTTACGCCGTTAACTTCTTCTTTGTAAAACATTTTCTTTTTATATTCGTCAGCAACTTTTCCTGTATAAGATGGAACTACACAGACTATTGTTATATCAAATTCGTGGATCATTCCTTCTGCTAACTCTCTTAAGATTTGACCTGTGGAAGCTACATCTGGAATATAATAATGCGCGTATATTAATAGTTTTTTCTTATCAGTTTTCACCTTTTCGACCATAGAATATCTCTTTCCTATCTGCATGAGGCTACACTTACTTATCTTAACAAAAACCTTGTTTTACCAGCCTCTAATATATTATTTATAAATTATCGTTGCTAAGATACTTTACAATGTTAAAAAGAGCACTTCTCTCTGTTTCTATGTAATGCGTACATTAAAACAGAAAGAAGTTGGCTCCTCTTAACAGTCTTATATTAAATTTAATGAATCATTGATTCTAAGTGAAAAATCAATCAAACATCACCTTAATCTTCTCTTCACTCTCAACCTTCTTCATATCCGCTTCAACCATAATACGAACCAACTCTTCAAATGAAGTCTTAGTTGGATTCCAGTTTAATAGCGTCTTCGCTTTAGTCGGATCTCCTAATAATTGATCCACTTCTGCAGGACGGAAGAACTTAGGATCAATTTCTACAATCACTTCACCCGTTGCTTTGTTTGTTCCTTTTTCTTCTAAGCCTTCACCACTCCACTCAATTTCAATGCCTGTGTGTTTAAATGCAAGCTGTACAAATTCACGTACTGAGTGCATTTCACCAGTAGCAATAACAAAATCTTCCGGCTTATCGTGTTGAAGAATTAACCACATGCATTCTACATAGTCTTTTGCGTAACCCCAGTCACGTAAAGAATCTAAGTTTCCTAGCGTTAATTTTTGTTGTTTACCTTGTGCGATACGTGAAGCAGCAAGGGTGATTTTACGCGTTACAAACGTTTCACCTCGACGCTCTGACTCATGGTTAAATAAAATACCGTTTACAGCAAACATATTATAAGATTCACGGTAGTTCTTTGTAATCCAGAAGCCGTAAATTTTCGCTACACCGTATGGAGAACGCGGGTAGAAAGGCGTTGTTTCTTTTTGCGGCACTTCTTGTACTTTCCCGTACAGTTCAGAAGTAGAAGCTTGGTACACACGCGTTTTATCTGTTAACCCTAAAATACGTACAGCTTCAAGAATGTTTAACGTACCTTTTGCATCAACGTCTAATGTATATCCAGGCATATCAAAAGATACGCGTACATGTGACTGTGCTGCTAGGTTGTAAATTTCATCTGGCTGAATGTCACCAATAATACGTGTCACATTTAGTGCATCCGTTACATCACCATAGTGAAGGTGAAAATTTGAGTTATTTAATAATGCGCTCGCTGCTTCTTCTGTTAAAAGATCTTCTAGACGCTCTTGGTTATAAGAAGAGCTGCGGCGGATTAGTCCGTGCACCTCATAGCCTTTTTCTAGTAAAAGTTCTGCTAAATATGATCCGTCTTGTCCTGTTACACCTGTAATTAATGCTGTTTTCATCGTATCCTCCATATATATCAACTGTTATTTTATGATTTAGTTTAATGCAAAGTTTTTACTTATTTTGCTGCAGCTAGTTCGTTATCTAGGAACCATTGATACGCTTTTTGAAGACCGTCTTCTAAAGCTGTTTCTGCTTTCCAGCCAAGACCATTCAGTTTTGTTACGTCTACTAGTTTACGAGGCGTTCCGTCTGGTTTTGATGTATCAAATTGAATGTCCCCTTCATAACCGACAACTGCTTTTACCTTTTCCCCAAGCTCTTTAATTGTAATATCTTCCCCCACACCAATATTAACGATTTCATTTCCTTCGTATGTATTCATTAAGAACACGCACGCATCTGCTAAGTCGTCTGAGTATAGAAACTCACGTTTTGGTGTGCCTGTTCCCCACATTTCAACAAACGGCGCATTGCTTTCTTTAGCTTCGTGAAACTTGCGAAGCAGTGCCGGAAGAACGTGTGATGTATGAAGATCAAAGTTGTCATTTGGACCGTAAAGGTTCGTTGGCATTGCTGAGATGTATTTTGTACCATATTGACGATTATAAGATTCACACATTTTAATACCGGCAATTTTAGCAATGGCATACGGTTCGTTTGTTGGTTCAAGCGCACCTGTTAGTAAATATTCTTCCTTTAATGGCTGAGGCGCTAGCTTTGGATAAATACATGTGCTTCCGAGAAATAATAGTTTCTCTATATCATTTCGATATGCTGCATCAATAATATTTGATTGAATTAATAAGTTATCGTGAATAAACTCTGCAGGATATTCATTGTTTGCCACAATACCGCCTACTTTAGCCGCTGCTAAGAACACAAACTCTGGCTTTTCTTTTGCAAAAAATGCGTCGACTTGCGGTTTGTCTCGTAAATCTAGCTCAGCACTTGTGCGATATACTAAATTGTTATAGCCTTTTTCCTGTAATTTTCGTACGATAGCTGAACCAACAAGTCCTCTGTGGCCAGCTACATAAATTTTTGAATTTTTGTTCATTTTAAGACACCAGCTTTCCTTTGGTTAATAAGCATTTTTTGAACCAAACAGCAATAGAACCGTTCGGCATATAATCGTAATATCCGTCTTTAAAGACCGTGTTGTCATATACGTTAAATCTAATTCAACCATTTCTTCAAAACCAACGTTGCTTCTTCCGCTGACTTGCCATAACCCTGTACAGCCAGGCGTTACGAGCAAACGCTGTTTTTGATATTCGGTATATTCATTGACTTCTCTTACAAGCGGCGGCCGTGGACCCACTAGACTCATATCACCTTTTAACACGTTTAATAACTGAGGAAGTTCGTCAATACTTGTTTTACGAATAAATCTTCCTATTTTAGTTACTCGCGGGTCGTTTTTCATTTTAAACATGGCACCCGTTGCTTCATTTTGCTGAAGTAATTCAGCTAGCTTAGCTTCTGCATCTGATACCATGGAACGAAACTTGTACATGTTAAATTCTTTGCCATTCTTACCTACACGCTTCTGTGAAAAGAAAATCGAACCTTTGGGATCTTCTATTTTAATTAATAGACCAATCACAATAAAAACAATTAATAGTACAAGCAGTCCTGCCAATGCTCCGATTACATCGATACATCTTTTCGAAAAAAGGTATCCTTTTTTATTGTTAGGATTTACTTTTTTCTCTACTGGGGGTGCTTGGACAGCAGCTTCTGTTTTTGGTTCAGCAATCACTGGCAACTTCATTCACCCCTTCTAATCACTCAACAGTTACTTTATTGTTCGCTTCTTTTTTCACTAGATTCTCCATAATCTCTAATAAACTTTCTTTTAACTCTGGGTGCTGCAATGCAAATTCAATCGTTGTCTCAATAAACCCTAGCTTCTCTCCAACATCATAACGTTTGCCTTCAAAATCATACGCAAATACACGCTGAATTTCGTTTAATTTTTGAATAGCATCCGTTAATTGAATTTCACCGCCGGCTCCTACTTCTTGTTCTTCTAAAAATTTAAAGATTTCAGGAGTAAATACGTAGCGTCCCATGATTGCTAGATTAGAAGGTGCCGTACCTGCCGCTGGCTTTTCAACAAAAGTATTTACTTGATGACGGCGTCCGTCGTTTGAAACCGGATCAACAATTCCGTATCGGTGCGTTTGGTTATCAGGCACCGTTTGAACGCCGATTACTGAAGATAACGTTTGTTCGTATTCATTCATCAGCTGACGAAGACATGGTGTTTCCGCTTGTACAATGTCATCACCAAGCAGCACAGCAAAAGGTTCGTCACCAATAAATTTACGTGCACACCATACCGCATGCCCTAACCCTTTTGGTTCTTTTTGACGAATGTAATGAATTTCTACGTTAGATGACTGCTGTACTTTTTCTAAAATATCAAACTTCTCTTTTGAAACTAGGTTATTTTCCAGCTCAGGTGCAAAGTCGAAATGATCTTCAATCGCTCTTTTGCCTTTACCTGTGACGATAATAATGTCTTCGATTCCTGAAGCAATCGCTTCTTCAACGATGTATTGAATCGTTGGCTTATCAACAATTGGAAGCATTTCTTTTGGCATTGCTTTTGTAGCTGGGAGGAAGCGTGTTCCGAGTCCAGCTGCTGGAATAATTGCTTTTTTTACTTTTTTCATCAATTCATCATCCCTCATTCTCTCTTTTTATTTACTGATTTAGGTATGTACGAGATGTAAATACTTATGGAAACGCTGTACATATACAGCTCTTTCATAAGTATTTACACAATTAAATTTTGGGCATCTAACCCGTCCTCACACCATACTCTTGACAACAATCGTGTCTAAGGTGTTTAAGCACCCACAGTACAGCCGAGTATCTCCTTTGATAGTGGTTAGGAGATATCACCATTTTTTAATATTTGTAACTTTTATTGAATATTAATCCACCCTCACTAAAAAAAGAAGAAAGCTGTCAGGAATTCTGTCTTTTAAAAGATCCCTAAAAACTTTTTCTTCTTCACTTGCTGGGGCGTATCTTGAAAACAAACGTAGCCTTTTATAACAGCTTCTGCATTTTCATGAAACATGTATAACGTGTCAATTCCATATTCAGATGAAATCAACTCGCTTGCTTCTTGCATGTAGAAGTTTCTTCCAGATAGATTGTGTGCATCAGAAGCAATCATATGAGTTAAGTTTGCTTGGATTAAATCCATAGAAAATTTTTTAATTTTTTTACCGAATCTTCCTGTTAAGCTGGATGCTGTAACTTGAGTGAGAACTCCTTTGTTCACCAGGTTGTACAAAATATCTGGATCTTCTATAAGCCGGCTGTTTCGCTCAGGATGAACGATGATAGGTGTTAGCCCTTCCGACTGGATATTGTAGACTAATTTTTCTGTAAATTTTGGCACTTGGCTGGATGGCAGTTCTAAAAACAGGTATTTATCTGTTTGATTTAAAGTGAGTATCTTACCATCTTGATAGTCTTTAATAATTTCTCCATATATACGAGACTCTTGACCTGGTAATATCGTAAGAGGGATATTTTCTTGATGCAGATGAATGTTTAATCGTTCCACTCGCTGTATGATTTCATTTTTTTCATTTATGTATTGGCCATTTTGGTGGTGAGGAGTTGCAACAATGGTATGAATCCCTTCACTTACTGCTTGCTTTGCCATTTGTAAGCTGTCTTCTATGGTTTTAGCACCGTCGTCAATACCGTGCAAAATATGACAGTGAAGATCAATCATTTTTTATAACCTCCTTCCCCTCCAAATAAGCTATATGAACTAGTTTATACTTATGAAATACTACCATAGGCATATTAACCCTTCAACGTCTTATTTTGTCGAAAATTATCAAATGGCTCATTTTATTCTTATTATGACGTTTTTTGTATCTGAAATAGTCTTTTCTTATCATGATAAACGTTATAACTGTATACTATTTTTTTATAATAATTAGATCTATTTTCATTTAAAAGAATTTTATTCCAATTAACTCTACAAAACCTATTTTATCAGTGAAACCCTTACATTTATTGAGCCTAGAGAATTATTTATTTTTAAATTTCTGATAAAAATAAGAATTTTTGTTTGTTATATTGAAAACGCAACCATTCCTTTGGTTATTGCTTTTTCATTGAAAATAAACTCGAAAAATGGTCAGTTTAACCTATTCAGTAAGTGGTTAATAAGACCTAATAAAGTCATATACTCTAACTAATTCCTTGCATTTTTCACCATCTTTTTTTATCATTAAGTGAAAATTTTGTAGAGAAAAGAGTTTTTTTATGATTTTAAAACGGGTGTTATTAGTTCTTTTGCTATTATCTATTTCAAAGTTCTCCCACACTCCCCATTTAGAAGTGACGGATCCTTCCAGCTGGACAAATCCGTCCGCTTGGGATCACAATGCTACGCTTTGGTCTGTACTGCACCCTGGCAGCGAATTTTTCACAGCCTACAGCTACGGTTTTAACGTTGAGTTCATTGTGCGAAAAATTGCCCACCTTTCTTTTTTCGGCATGCTAGGCTTACTTTTTTACTGGAATTTAAAAAAGCAGAGCTATCGTTACATAAAAGCATGGCTGTGTGTAGCTGCGTTTGCATTTATAGATGAAGTGCATCAGGCGTTTATTATCGGCCGAGATGGTCGGATTATAGATGTAGCTGTTGATTCACTAGGTGCAGCCATTGCTTTATATTTGTTATATCGGGCAAGAAGAACGAATGTAAGAGTACCAAAGTAAAAAAAGCATGCCGCTGGCATGCTTTTTTTATGCTAAAAATCTCGTATTCTTTTATTTTACGGTCACTTTCGTATACGTACTGTAGCCTCCTTGCCCTTTCACTAACACGTGCAGAAGTGTCCCGGATTTTTGCTTTGGCACGGTGATAGAAAAGTTTCCTGCATTATCCGTTTTTCCCGTCGCAATGATATCTGGCCACACTTTTACATAGATAGTCGAGTTTGGCTCTGCACTTCCTGTAAGTTCCGTATCCTGGCTTGAAACAGCGTTAACTTTTGCTGCTGCCGGAGCCTGGTCCGTTTGCACAAATAGTTTTGTATAAGTACTATAGCCGCCTTGGCCTTTTACTAATACGTGAAGCTGTTTGCCCGCCGGCTGCTTTGGAATTGTAATCGAAAAGTTTCCTGCATTATCCGTTTTTCCTGTTGCAATCGTATCCGGCCATACTTTTACGTAAATAGTCGAATTTGGCTCCGCTGTTCCCGTTAGGTTTGTATCGCCTTCATTTAACTCATTTACTTTTGCTGCTTCAGGGGCTGTATCAGACTGGACATAAATTTTTGTGTACGTACTGTAGCCGCCTTGACCTTTGACCAGTATGTGAAGCATTGTTCCCGCTTGTTGTTCTGGCACGTCGAATGAAAAATTCCCTGCAGCGTCTGCTTTTCCTGTCGCAATTGTATTCGGCCATACTTTTACGTAGATAGTCGAATTAGGTTCAGCTGTTCCTGATATTTTGCTATCGCCAGCCTTGATTGGATCTACTTGAGCTGGATCTGGAATAGTGACTCTAGGGTATTTGTCCTCATAGTGAGAGACTAGGCTTACGCCCGGATAGTAAAAGCTTAGTATATCCGTATATGATTTTCCTTGAGCAGCCATGGCATTTGCTCCGAATTGACTTAAGCCGACTCCATGTCCGTTTCCTTTTCCTTCAATGGTGATGATTTGAGCACTTGGATCTTGATATTGTTTAGTAACCATAAGGCTTTTAAAACGAGTTCCGTCAAGCATAAATCGAATGTTATCTGCTTTGTATCCGACTTTACTCCATGTTTTAACCGCGAGCTTATTGTCTTGGTCTACTTCACCTCTCATCACATAGGTTAGACTAATATCTCCTTTACTCATGCGCTGACCTGACGTTGGTTGATAAAGATTTACTTTAGAGATGCCTACAATTTTAATGTCTTTTCCTTTAAATTGGGGCTCCGTTTGCATTTGTGCTTTAATTTTGCCTGCGATTTTTTCATCTACTTCTTTTGTTTGACTCCACCAAGCGTCTGGGTTTTTCAAATCTTTTGCAGATAGGTCAATTTGCTGTTTGTGAATTGTTAATGACCACTTTGTTTGAGGGTCATACGGATCAGTTTTCACTTGAAAGTAAGAATGAGAAGCTTGTTGCCATGCATTATAGTCGGATTCAATGATCCCACCATTACTTGAAGAAAACACAGCGTTAATCAACGCACCGTTGTACTTTAATACTTTTCCGAACGTTTCATCGACCGCGCTGTTGGTGCTGTTATACCATTCATATCCTCCATATACTTGATACTTCGTCGTATCATCAATGGTGCTACTTGCATAGCTTAATGCGTATGTTCTCGCCGCAACAGCCTGAGATTTTAATGCGTTACTATGCCAAGACGTATACACTTCTTTTGGAACAACGCCTTTTAAATAGTCTTCCATTGGAATTGTATTGATGGGTCTGACGTATTTACTGCTTTCATTGGTAAACTGTACGTTCCCTAAGTAGTTTCGGTTATTAATAGAAAGGAAGGCTTCATATGTAGAAGGTTTAGCAGTGAAACTATCGAATTCACCAAGCACTTCTTGGTTATGCAGTAAGTTGACTTTGCTCCCCGCTACTTTTACTTCATACTCTGTATTAGCTTGAAGCGTTACTTTGCTGTCTGCAATCGTATAGGATTGCGATGGTTTAATTTTAATACTAGATTGATTGCCTAAATAATTTTTTAATTTCACCGATACCGTTGGCTCTGTTTCGGCTGCCTGTACAGACACTACTGCAGCACTATATAACACGATCAGTAAACTTAGCATCAGTAAAACAGGTAAAATCTTTTTCATTCTGTCTACTTGTCTCCTTGTCTAATTTTCTGTTTTCCTTCGTTATATCGGCAGACTTTCGACAATTTCCAATCTTTTTAGCAAATTTCGTTTAAAATATTTCTTTGAGCAGGACTAAATGAAAAAAGCATTGATATGTATCAATGCTTTTTTGTATTAAGCTATATCTCTTTCACTGTATTCATAACACTTGTTTTCACTTCTTTCAACCGCTCTTCGCTCTCCGGATACATTCCTTTCTTCACCCCAAAATAAAACTTCACTTTTGGCTCTGTGCCGGACGGACGAATGGCAAACCAAGAGCCGTCTTGCAGCCAAAATTTCAGTACGTTGGATGAAGGCAAGTTCATCCTTTCTTGCTGAGCGGTAAGCAAGTTAGTTCTTTTTCCGCTTTGATAGTCTTCTATTTTCTCGACTGCTACATCTGCTATTTCTGTCAGAGGGTGCTCACGGAATCTGTTCATAATATGGCTGATTTGTTCAGCTCCGTCTTTTCCTTTTAAAGTGAAAGACGTGAGAGACTCTTTGTAGTAGCCGTATTTTTCGTAAAGCTCTATTAGTCCATCATAAAGAGTCATTCTTTTCTGCTTGTAATAAGCAGCTGCTTCAGCAATCATCACCGCTGCCTGCACGGCATCTTTATCGCGAACAAAGTCACCGATTAAATAACCGTAGCTTTCTTCGTAGCCAAATTGAAATGTTTTTGTTCCTTTCTTTTTATACTCATCAATTTTTTCAGCAATGTATTTAAAACCAGTGAGCGTATCGACTGTTTGTACACCGTAATCTTCTGCGATTGCACGTCCTAATTCTGATGTCACAATTGTTTTAAGCATCACACTGTTATCTGGAAGTATCCCTTTTTCTTGTTTCTGTGACAGCATATAATACAGCAATAAAGCACCCGTTTGATTTCCTGTCAGCAAAATGTATTGACCATCGTTATTTCTTACAGCCACTCCTAACCGGTCAGCGTCTGAATCTGTAGCAAGCAGTAAATCCGCACCTGTTTCTTTTCCATATTTAATTGCCAGCTGAAAAGCCTGAGCTTCTTCCGGGTTAGGAGATGCAACGGTTGAAAAGTGAGGATCTGGGTTTCTTTGCTCGTCCACAATTGTGATGTGCTGAAACCCGGTGTTTTGAAGTGCTTGCGGCATTAGCGTTTGTCCCGTACCATGAAGCGGCGTATAAACAATATGTAGGTTAGCCACATCTTTGTTTAGCTGAAGACCTTTTACATAATCCAAATACACTTGATCCAAATTTTCTCCGATATAGCTTACTAGATTTTGACTCAAAAGTTCACGTTCATCTTTTATTTCCAGCAGCAGTTCGTTTTCAATTTCATTCATATGCGTGACGATCACATCAGCCGCTGCAGGAGGAAGCTGTGATCCGTCTTCTCCGTATACTTTATAGCCGTTGTATTCTAAAGGGTTATGGCTCGCTGTAATCATAATTCCAGCGTAAGCGCGAAGATAACGGACAGCAAATGATAATTCTGGCGTTGGCCGCAGCTCTTGAAATACATAGCTTTTAATTCCGTGCGCTCCCAGCATTTTGGCTGCTTCTAAAGCAAATTCTGCCGAGCCATGGCGGGAATCATAAGCAATCACGACTCCTCGTTTTTTGGCTTCTGTACCGTTTTCTTCGATGTATTTAGCAAGTCCAGCCGTGACTTTTCGAACGGTGTAGATATTCATACGATTGAGTCCCGCACCGAGCTCGACTCTCGTTCCGCATGTGCCAAATTCGAGCTGTTTATAAAAGGCATCTTCTCGTTCACTTTCGATCATTCATTCATTTGTTTTTTTAATTTACTTGATAACTCGCTGTGCATACTCCATTTCGTCCATTCAGTTTTCCATGTCATGTTCATCTCTCCCGTCTTATGTTTTTCTTACTTTTATTGTAAATGGTTTATATGAACTCTCTATGAATTTAGTTATATACTATATAGCGAAACGGTTATTTTATGTTTGTTTATAGTTCTTTATAAAGAACATAATTTAAAATTAAACCTACACAAAGAAGTTTATTATACGTTATAATGAACAAAACGATGAGAAGAGGATGAACTGAAGTGATAGGAGAAAAAATTAAGAATTTGCGGTTACAAAAAGGATATTCAATGACTCGCTTGGCTGAAAAAGCTCATATTTCAAAATCATATTTATGTCATTTAGAAAAAGGCCTTAACAGTAATCCTTCCTTAAAAATGCTTGATAAAATTGCTTCTTCTCTGCATACAACCATTGATTATTTAATTGAGCCAGAGATTAGCATTGAAACAGTGCCTCTAAAGCCAAATCTTAACAAAGAATGGCTTCAATTAATTGAACAAGCAATCCAAGATGGCATGACACGAGAAGATTTTATTGAATTTCAGTGTTATTTGAAGTTCCGTAAAAAGAACTAGCATCCTTAATTAACTAATTTTTCGATTTTTTTGTGACAACCGACTCATTTCGACATACTAGACAACTATTTTCTTGTAAAATAACTTTGAAATATATAATGAAATGAATATTACAAATTATCCAGATAAGGGCAAAACTATTGAAAAATAGTGACGCAAAGCTTCAGGTCTAAGGCCGCTTTCGGCTATGATGGCTGGGTTCCCTGGCAAAGGGCGGATGAATCGTAATGAAAAAAGAAAATGTACTGTCAATCGATCAAGAGTGGGTAAGTCTTATGGAAGTAGCTCGCACACTCGGACTTACCGCAGAAGAAGTCCGGAAATTTTTATCGGAGTTTAAGCGGAAGTGAATTTTAAAAGCACACTCTTGTTTGAGCGTGCTTTTTCCAGTTATCCTTATTCTTCTAACATTTTCTCATAGAAATGGGCGTTGTTATCGAGCTGCTCAAAAAACGCTTGAAGAGAGTCTGAGATACGTGTATCCATGAAGTACACTGGCGAAGCAGCCTCTGTGCCCCACCTCACTTCAAAATACAATCCTTCTACGACTTCAAAGAAAATAAAGCCTTCTCTTTCATCATACATATCTAAATCAGGATCATGCTCGTAAAAGTCTTCATGTAAATGCAAGTCTACTGCGCTGTCTGGATCTATAATTCGCTGAAAAGCAGTTGTTTCATTCCTATTTGCAAAGCCATATCCTATTTCCAAATAAAATTGACGGAGCTCTGCTGGGAATTTTGTTCCTAACCTTTGCTCCGCGGCTTCTATCTCTTTTGCTTCTAACGGATAAAATTTATGCTTTTCGTTATGAAGAAAGTGAAATACGCTCATATTAAATGCGAATTCCTTTTGCCTTACGCTGATCAAACGTATAAATCTCCTTAAACCCGCACTGTTTTGCCATTTCAACCGCTTCTTTCATATGTGCTCCTACCGTTTCGGCGAAGTGTGAATCAGAGCCAATCGTTAAGATTTCTCCGCCTAAATCACGGTACAGTCCAACAACTTCCAGTGCCGGCAGCGCTTCGCCCAGCTTCCCTCTCATACCTGAAGTGTTAATTTCAATTCCGATATTACGCTCAATTGCTTTTTTTAAGATTTCCCCAAGAATATCTTTGAATTGATGAAAGTCGTAAATGCCGTATTGTTCAAACGCATAACGCTTCATTAAATCTAAATGAGCCAAGACATCAATATCCGCTTCGCTTACTAGCTTATACATTTCGTTAAAATAAGCGCGGTAAATCGCTTCTTTGTCATTCAGCTCCAAATGTTTACGAAGCTTGATATTATTAATGTTATGAACAGACCCTAAAATAAAATCAAAGCTCTCTTGCTTCATCGTTTCTTGATACTTCTCTTTTAAATAGTGCGGCTCACAAATTTCAATTCCTTTTTTAATCACTAGCTGATTTTGAAACTGATCTCTGCATTCCGCTAGTTCTCGTTCATATTTATCAAAATCCATATGACCATACGTTGGCGCTAATGGATTTAATGAAAAGTGCTCGGTAAAACAAATTTCGTTTATGCCGTTTTTCAAAGCCTGCTCGCACACTTCTTTCATGACTGCCTGTGAGTCAAATGAATTGTTTGTGTGATGATGGTAGTCTACTAGATACATAATTTAGTCACCTCTAGGTTTATTATACATCTCTCTTACTCTTACTGCACATAGAGACACTTCTACCGCTTATCCCACCTTTTTTTGTTCATAAAAAGTATTTCCAATAAAAAAAGACATTTTTCCTCTTCCAGTAATCCTTGTTTTCTTATAAACTAACTTAATATAGCAGATGTTCTGACATACAACTTGACAAACAACTTTTACTTACAAAAGAGAAAGGAAAGAAGAAATGCAAATTGAAAAAAGTTTCTCTCAAACAAAAAGCCCCTTTCTGTCTTACTTAAGCTCTTATGCGAAAAAGATGAAAGGAGAACTAAAAGAAGAACCAAAAATCAATTATAGAGATGCAGTTGTTTCTTCTATCGGAGGCTTAATTGCGATTATTATCAGCAGCGCGATTGCACTAGCGCTTGGTTATCCAATGGCGCTTGCTCCGATTGGCGCAAGCTGCGTGCTTGTCTTTGGTGCTCATAAAGGTCCTTTATCACAGCCGCGTCACGTGCTTGGAGGGCACTTGCTCGCAACGGTTTCCGCACTTATTATCTGGAGTTTATTTCATCGAAGTCTAATCACTATCGCGATTGTGCTTGCCTTTGTTCTTATTTTAATGATTCTTACCAAAACCGTTCATCCTCCCGCTGCAGCTAGCGCGATTGTTGCAATTAATACTCAAGCCGGATGGGGTTATTTAGGTATTATTATGATTTGTGCATGTGTGGTTGTACTGATTTCTACCGTGTATAATAATTTATTTCAAGACCGGCAGTATCCCAGGTATTGGGTTTAGAAAAAGCTTTGGAATATAAAATTCCAAAGCTTTTTTCTTTTTCACTTATTTCACTAATCAAACTATTTTATGCCTTAAATATCTTGTTTTAATTTTCAGAATTGTTTATACTCAAGACGTCTTTGTTTTTTTAGAAAAGCAATGGAGGTGAATTTGCAGCACGATTTATACATACTGGAGGGGGATTTTTTTATGTTGAAATTAATTGGGGTTTTGCTAGTGGCAGTGGGCTTTTTATTTCGTTTAAACACGCTGCTTGTGGTTACTGTTGCAGGCATCGTAACGGGCCTTGTATCAGGCTTGTCACTGCATGAAGTAATCACGATGTTCGGCCAGTTTTTTGTAGATAACCGCTATATGTCTATGGCTATTTTACTTACTC
The DNA here is from genome assembly GCF_025910025.1 of Priestia sp. JV24. Classification (NCBI taxonomy): domain Bacteria; kingdom Bacillati; phylum Bacillota; class Bacilli; order Caryophanales; family Bacillaceae; genus Priestia; species Priestia sp. JV24. The sequence goes on along the minus strand of NZ_JAPCIN010000011.1, from coordinate 51,173 downwards.
TTCCTATCTTCGGCGTATTAGAAAAATACGGGTTAAAGGAACAAGCGGAAGTATTAATTAAAAAAGCCAAAAACGCTTCTTCTGGAAATGTTTTACTTATATATCTTTTTATCCGTGAAATCTCAGCCGCAGTCGGCTTAAATATCGGAGGGCATGCTCAATCCGTGCGTCCGTTAGTGGCACCTATGTCTGAAGGCGCAGCTCGCGCCAAGTACGGAGAGCTTCCTCCTAAAGTTAAAGAAGATATACGCGCCCACGCAGCCGCAGCTGAAAATACGGGCTGGTTTTTTGGAGAAGATATCTTTATCGCAACGGGTGGAATTCTTTTAATGAAAGGATTCTTTGACTCCGTAGGCATTCACGTTGACGTCTGGGATATGGCGCTTTGGGGTATTCCAACGGCCATCGCAGCGCTGCTGATCAGCGCCATTCGCTTTCGTCAGTTAGACCGAAGAATTCACAAAAAAATGACGAAGCACAAACCAACATCATCTTCAAAGACGGAGGCGAGTTAAATGAAAAGCATCCTGACGCTTGATACGATTTACTACTTACTCGGTATTATTGTTGCCTTTATCGCGCTTCGAATCGCACGCGATCACAACCATCCTAACCGTTTAGGATCTTCTCTATTCTGGGCGCTGTTTTCTATTACGTTTTTATTTGGCAAGGTCATTCCGCCTTTTTATGTAGGGTGTTTAGTCATTATTATGGTGCTGCTTGCTTCATTTAACCGTGTAACTAAATCGAATGAAGCCGAAACACCGGCTGAAGAACGTGTGGCTCACGCGCAGCGATTAAAAAACAAAATCTTTTTACCTGCTTTATTTATTCCTATTTTTACGATTATCGGTACCCTTCTTTTTGGCAAAATTAAATTTGGAAACTGGGCATTAATTGATCCAGAAAAAGTCACGTTAATTTCACTAGCAATCGCAGCTGTCATTGCGTTTATCGCTTCAATGGGCGTCACCAAAGCAAAAATGGACGTACCTGTTAAAGAAGGAAGCCGCTTGCTTCAAGCAGTTGGCTGGGCAGTTATTTTACCGCAAATGCTCGCAGCGCTTGGCGGTATTTTTTCAAAGTCAGGCGTTGGAACAGTTGTTTCAGATATTGTAAGTGACGTGCTTCCGACTAACTATGCATTTGTTGCTGTGCTTGCTTACTGCTTGGGGATGCTGCTATTTACAATCGTCATGGGAAATGCCTTTGCAGCGTTTGCCGTTATTACAGGAGGTATTGGACTTCCACTGATTGTACATATGCACGGCGGAAATCCGGCGATTATGGCAGCGCTCGGCATGTTTGCTGGGTATTGCGGCACGCTTCTTACGCCAATGGCAGCCAACTTTAACATCGTTCCTGCCATGCTGCTTGAATTGAAAGACAAAAACGCCGTGATTAAAGCTCAAGTACCGATTGCGCTATCTGTTTTTGTTGTTAATACGTTATTAATGTACTACCTTGTATATCACTTTTAAAGGAGACTAGTAGAATGACAACTGTATTACTAACTGGCTTTGAACCGTTTGAAGGTGAAAGTGTTAATCCGTCGTTAGAAGCTGTAAAAACTTTAGACGGTGTTGCTGTTGAAGACTACCGAATTATTGCTAAGCCTCTCCCTACTGTTTTTGGTGAATCACTCTCAAAGCTTCATACTTATATAGAAGAAATAAGCCCTTCCATCGTCATTTGCGTTGGACAAGCAGGCGGCCGAGAAGGAATTACGGTCGAACGCGTTGCGATTAACGTAGACGACGCGCGAATTCCTGACAACATCGGACAGCAGCCTATTGACCGCTCTATTATCGAAAACGGTCCTGCCGCATACTTTTCGACACTGCCCATCAAAGCAGCTGTCGAAAATCTGCGCCAAGCAGGCATTCCAGGCAGCGTTTCTCAAACCGCTGGAACGTTTGTCTGTAACCATGTATTTTACGGACTTATGAACATGATTCAAAACTGTTGTATTAAAGGCGGATTTGTTCATATTCCTTACCTTCCTGAACAGGCTGTGAATCATCCTGGGAAAGCGAGTATGTCGTTAGATTTGATTGTGCAAGGATTGCTTTCTATTGTAAAAACTACAATTGTAACAGAAGGTGACATTTTAGTTTCAGGTGGAGCTAATCATTAATACTAAAAACCAGTTCGTGTAGAGAACTGGTTTTTCTTTTTATACACGCACAAATTTTTTATTTAATAAATTAATGGAAAGTATAAACAACCTCTCTTCTCAGTCGATATATAGTATGAACATATTTACCAAAGACGTTCAATTAATTTTATCCCGTTTCAAAGCGGGACACTTCTTGCATACAAGGATGTAAATCAAGAAGTAAAACCATTATACGGAGGTAAGGGAAATGAGAATTAATCACAACATTACAGCTTTAAACACGTACCGCCAATACAACACAGCTAACAATGCTCAAGCAAAATCTATGGAGAAATTATCTTCAGGTCAACGTATTAACAATGCGGCTGATGACGCAGCAGGTCTTGCAATTTCTGAGAAAATGCGTGGACAGATTCGTGGATTAGACCAAGCTTCTCGTAATGCTCAAGACGGCGTGTCGTTAATTCAGACTGCTGAAGGCGCCCTAAATGAAACAACTGATATTCTTCAGCGTATGCGTGAATTATCTGTACAAGCATCAAGTGAAACAAATCAAACAGAAGATTTAACTGCAATACAAGATGAAATGAATCAACTAAAAACTGAAGTAACACGTATTGGTACTGCCACTGAATTTAATGGAAAAAAATTATTGGATGGTACTTTAGGAAGTAATACATCTTTAGGGGCTAACCTTACTGTCAACAATGGTATCAATAAAGTAACAACTAGTGGTACAAAAGCTGATACCTACACTTTAAATTTTGCTGCCAACGCCGGAAACACTGATATTACTATTACAAATAGCAGTGGAGTATCTCAAACAATTACTGGTGTAGCAGACCCAGCAGCCGGAGCTTCATCTAATGTTAACTTTGATGCTTTCGGTATAACATTAGAGGTAAACAGTGGATTGAATGCTGGCATTGCTAACACTGATGGAGAAAACCTTACTGTTGCTGCTGGTGGGGTTGATATTCAAATTGGAGCAAACAATAAGGGTGAACAAAAATTAAATATTGATATTGATAATATGAAAGCAGACGCTCTGGGAATTGGCGGTTCTGGTGCTCATGCAACCTGGTCATTGAATGACGTCAATGTGACTGGAGGTGCAGCTGATGCTAGAGCTTCAATCGATGTAATTGACAAAGCGATCAATCAAGTATCTGCACAACGTTCATCATTGGGTTCTAAACAGAACCGTTTAGAACATACTGTAAATAACTTAAGCACATCATCTGAAAACCTAACAGCTGCGGAATCACGTATCCGTGACGTAGATTATGCTTTAGCTGCCTAGGCAGTAACAAGCACAGTCGTCCTAGCTGGTAACGGCTAGCGAGTATAATTGGGTGAATTGCTGGAAACCCCTGAGAGCTTTTCTTACCACAGCGTAGTTGGAAACAACAGGCGTAACGGTTTGAAAAAAGAAAAGATTGGGCAATCAGCAGCTAAGCTCCTGTGAGGAAACTCTGGAGAAAGTTCAACGACTAGGATAGACCGTCTAAGGCAGTGTGCTAAGACGATGAAATCCGTAGGTAATTAATATGCTGTTCCGCATATCAATATCCGAAGTGCCCAACCCCTATTTTTTTAAGAGGGTGAAGATATAGTCTAGTCATTTGTGAAAGCAAATGTTCGCACGATGGCGAAAGAAATGATGGAACAAACAAAGAATTCAATTCTATCTCAAGCATCTCAAGCTATGTTAGGTCAAGCTAATCAGCAACCACAAAACGTACTTCAATTATTACGTTAATTGTTATTTTAAAAGAGTCTCCGTAACGGAGACTCTTTTTTGTCATGTAATTTCATTTATTTGTTCCTAACATATTAATGCGGTTAATTGCTTAGATATGCTCTTCTTAACAAAAACTTTCCTTCTCAGCAAATTCCCAAAACTTTTTCTGATAGTTTATAACGTTATCTATCGCTTCGAATAAAACAGGTGGTGTATTTCTTTGCGGCAAAACGTGCGGATCTTTCCAGTTTACATCTATACCGGTAAGTCCTTCAATAACTCCCATGGTGGCGATAGGAAGATATGCTAGGTTATATCCTCCTTCTTGTGCTACAATAAGCCTTCCTTTGCAATATGATTCTGCTAGTTCCCGCATTTTGTTTGCCATATATTTAAATCCTTCTCTTGTCACCATTAAACGAGAGATAGGATCCAAAGCATTTGCATCTTGACCCGCTGATATTATGATAAGCTCGGGCTGAAATTGTTTAATAACCGGTGCAATGATAGATTCAAATACATATTGATAGCCTTCATCTCCAGTCAGGGGAGGCACAGGTATATTTATATTATACCCTTTTCCTTTTCCTTGTCCGATTTCATGTACCTTTCCGGATTCTAATGGAAAATAATCTTCTTCATGAATCGAAATAACGAGTACGTCGTCACGTTCATAAAAGATGTCTTGCGTTCCGTTTCCGTGATGAACATCCCAATCCAAGATGACGACTCTTTTTAACCCGTAATGTTCAATTGCATAAGCAGCGCCTACAGCCACATTGTTATAAAAACAAAAGCCCATTGCTTGATCTGAAGACGCGTGATGCCCTGGCGGACGTATTTGAGCATAGACTTTTTTTGTCGTTTCACTTTCCATTACGGTATCTACTGCTTTCATGACAGCACCTGCGGATAGCCTCGCGATATGTTCTGTTTCAGCAGATGCATATGCCTCAGGTCCAATTTCCCTTATTCCTGCTTTACATGCTTTTTGAACACGCCCGATATGGTTTTTAGTATGAACCCGAAGTAAATCTTCATCCGATGCTTCATAAGGTGATTGTCTAACTAAGTGATGTGCTAAACCGCTTTTTTCAATCATTTCTTTGATTACGGTCATTCGATGCTTGTTTTCAAACTCGGCACAAGGCTCTACTGTTTCTCCACCTTCAAATACATACTGAATCTTGCCCGTGTCATGGCGTAAAAATCGTTCATCCCAAATCCAGCTTGTTTTATGTATCATTCTGTTTGGCTCCTTTCTTTTTATACTAGAAATTAGAAATCAAGCTTATACATTTGAAGGTGTGCGGAATGCTTCTTTTTTTAATAATAATTCGTACGTATCTGGTCTTCTGTCACGCATAAACTGAAGCAAATTACGTGTTGAATCAATTTCTTTTAAGTCAACTTCTTGAATCAAAATTCCTTCTTCATCCGTTAAAGATTGTAGAATTTCTCCCATTGGATTGCTTACAAAGCTTCCTCCGTAAAAGGTCATCTCTTTTTCAGTTCCTACCCGGTTCACTGCAGCAACAAAAACGCCATTTGAAATACCATGTGCTGAAATAGCTTTCTCCCATGCAGGACGAGTTGAAAGTTCAGGATGATCAGGCTCTGAACCAATCGCAGAAGGATAAAATAGGATATCCGCTCCTTGCAGCGATAAAATTCGTGCTACTTCTGGGAACCACTCATCCCAGCAAATTCCTACTCCGATTGTTCCATATTGCGTTTCATATACCGGATATCCCGTATTTCCTGGAACAAAATAATATTTCTCGTGATAGTTCGGCCCGTCAGGAATGTGGTTCTTTCTTGTAATTCCTAAGCAAGTTCCGTCTGCGTCGAATATGGCTGCACTATTAAAATAAACGCCTCTAGCTGCCTTTTCATAAAAAGGTACAATTAATACAACTTGCAAGTCTGCTGCAAGGTCTGCCATTTCTTTTAATACGGAGCTCTCTGCTGGTATAGCCAGCTCATATCCTGCCGGTGAAACACTTTGAGGAAAATACTGAGCATTAAATAGTTCTTGCAGACAAATAATTTGAGCTCCATTTGCTGCGGCTTCTTTAATTTTTGTGAATGTGTAGTTAATATTAGCTTCAACGCTTTCTTCACACTTAACTTGAATAAGACCAACTTTTACTGTTTCTTTCATTTTAACCTCTCCTCTTATATTAGAAATTTCAGATAATTATTAACGTACTTTATCAAGATATATGTTCGGTTTTGAGCTGGTTTGGCTCTGTTTTTTCATCAAAAGTAAATTGGGGCGGTGCTTTTGTAAAAAATGACGTCTTGTATACTAGATAAATAAAGCCTATAACAACCCAAACACTCCCTAACGAAATAGATTTTATATCTAAGCTTGTCCATAGCCAAATTGTAAAGCCTGCTCCAATAATGGGACTGATTAAATAACGGCATGTGCCTTTAACATCTCTTTGTTTTCCGCGGAGATAATAGTGAAAGATAACAGAGATATTTACAAATGTAAATGCAATTAGCGCTCCAAAATTGATAAAGGAAGCAGCTGTAACGACGTCCATTGCAAGTGCACTTAATGAAAGTACTCCAATAAAAATAACGTTTCGCGATGGTGTTTTATATTTGGGATGTATATATGCAAACAGTCTTTTAGGCAGCATTGATTCTCTGCCCATTGCATAAAGCAGCCGCGAAGCACTGGCGTGTGAAGAAATTCCTGATGCAATCGTTGAAGTAATAATTCCGGCAAGAAAGACGGATGAGAAGAGTGTTCCTCCAATATAAGCTGCTATTTCAAACGAAGCTGAATCTACAACTTTAAATGAATGGTAGTTTGGGTAAACAAGCTGGGTAATGTACGAAACGAGTATAAAAAGTATTCCTCCTATAAATGCTACAAGAAAAATAGCCTTTGGTACATTTTTCTTTGGATCAACTGTTTCTTCAGAAAGTGTAGTCACAGCATCAAACCCAAGGAAAGATAAACAAAGAATTGAAGCTCCTGCAAGAACAAAAGAAAAAGAATCCTCTGAGCCGAAAAGCTGTAAAGAAGAAAAGAACAAAAGATCACTTTCTCCTTCTATCATTTTCTTAATCGATAAGATAACAAATAGAGCTGTTACAAGAAATTGAAAAAGAACAAGTATTCCGTTCACTTTTGCTGTCATTTGAATACCAAACACGTTTATACAAGTGATGATAACAATAAAAAGTAGAATCCAAAGAGACGATGGAATAGATGGAAACGCAGCTGATAAAAAAGTTCCCGCCAACAAAAAATTAATCATTGGTAAAAAAAGATAATCTAAAAGCACAGACCAGCCGACAAGAAATCCTAGGTGAGGACTTATAGTTTTTTGAGTATACGTATAGGCAGAGCCTGATAAAGGATATTCTTTAGCCATATGTCCGTAGCTGTATGCGGTAAATAGCATCGCTACAAGAGCAAGGACATATGCCATAGAAACCATGCCATGTGTAGTTTGAGCTACAACTCCATATGTAGTAAAAACCGTCATTGGAGCCATATATGCAAGACCTAAAATGACGAGTGATCGAAGCGTTAGCGTACGAACAAATGTAGCACTTGGCTTACTTTCCATCCTGTTTCCTCCATTCAACTAATATAATTCTCGTACACGCCCCCTTCTATTTTGATGCACATAAATGAATGACTATCATTCATTTATGTTTAATGTAATAAAAATTCATAAACAGCAACAAGAATAATGAATGACTATCATTCATTATTCTTCTATTATAATCGATAACTTTTTCTTTGTCTTCACTTTTGTCAGAATTTTTAACATATTACACTTAACTATATATTCCGTTTTATAACCTCCAAAGGCTATCATTTATCACCAATCACCCTCACACCACGTCTATTAACAATTCTATAGAGCTAATAGCTTAGCATCAATTACGGCCTTCCGCTTTGCCACTCTAATGAACATAAATAAAACTGTGTACATCATTAACAGCTTTCCTATTTTACTTTTATCGAATTTTGTCGAATCTTTTTTAGGGTAATTCAACCTATTTTTATGGTAAAATTTAAAAAAGATATTCGTTATATAGTATCATTATGTGTATTTTGTTCTTTAAAAGGAACGAAGATAGTAAACTTAACTTGTTCAGTTAAAGGCAAACCAGTCGAAAGGCTGGGACGCAAAACTTCAGGTCTAAGGTCTTTAGGACTAGGATAGCTGGGTTTCCTGATATATCAGGGGGTAAAGGAAAACATGAACAATCAGCGTGTCGTTACTGGAAGTATTGGAGCTTCGTATATGAGGCCGCGCATTGTGGCATTCATTCCGGCGCACAATGAAGAGAAATCAATTCGCGACTGCTTGGCGGGGTTAGGCGATCAGCTTCTTCCGAATAACGTGGAGCTCGATGTATTTGTGATTGCAGATAACTGTACGGACCGTACAAAAGAAAAAGCGGAGCTGGCCGGAGATGAATTTGATTTAAATGTAAAAGTACTGGTCACTGAAGGCAATAAACAACGAAAAGTCGGCGCATTAAATACGGCTTGGAAAAAGATATATGGAGATACGCTGGATTTATATAATACGACGCTGACGAAATATCAGCAGCTGTATAAAGAGTCGATTAAAGCGATTTTAGGGATGGATGCAGACAGCCGCTTGGCTCCAAAAGCACTCATTAATTTATGGGAAGATTTGATGACGTCGCGAAACATCGGCGGCGTGATGGCAAAATATACGATGAGAATGCCTAAAAAGAAAAGCTCGCTTTCAAAAGATGATGTGCACTATGAGGAAAAGCTCGCAAGCGGCGAGTACGGCGGACCGATAGCCCGGTGGTGGACGCATCAACAGAAACAGGATATGGCAAGCTGGCTGCTGGATCTTCAGTATCACGGCGGAAGCACGTACGTACTCGGCGGTCAGGCTACGCTGTTTCGCCCTGAAGCGCTTCAAAATATAGTGGAAGAAAATAAACTTGACGGTCCTTGGCAAAATGACAGCGACGTTGAAGATATGCTGCTGACGTGGCAGCTGCAAAAATCCAATTGGAAAACGTTAATCAGTCCAGGCGCTCGCTGCTTTGTGGACTCGATGAGAAGCTATCACACGTATCGTGAACAGCGTAATAAATGGAAGTCCGGGACCGTTGATTTACTGACAAACGGAAACTTGGACGTCAGAACCAAGCATAAAGGAAAGCTTTGGCGTTCACAGATTAAAACGCTGTGTGATTTACTTATTCGCCTGCTGTTTATTTTATTGTTATCTGCTGCGCTTGCGACCGATCAATTTTACTGGTCGTGGCTTTGGGTCATTCCAATCGCGTTAGCTTCTGTGTTAAATATTATGCTCGCTGTCAAAACGCCGATGCACAGGCCGATTGATGTAATACTGGCCGGTCTTTTGATTAGTCCGGAGATTTATTTATGGGTGAATTTAATTACGTTTGGTCAAGTATGGATGGAAAGGCTTGCCGCTAATAAAAAAGACGGCTGGGCGAATCAATACAACGCAGAAAACGGGAAAACGCGGAGTAAATTAGGGCAAGGGATTTTAACAGGCTTTGCGTTTACAGGCATGATTGTTGTCCTGTGTATTTATTTCCGTGACTACTTAACGAGTCCTTCTGTACAGCAAGCCATTTATCCGTACTTAATGAACGGGTGGATCTTGCTGACGTATTTAACAATCTATCAGTCTCTTTATATGTTTTACCAAATTTGGACGCTTCGAAAACCTATTCAAGCGTAAAAAAAAGTGATGTCTCCGTGGAGACATCACTTTTTTTATAGAAATCGTTTCTTTAAATAGTCGGCGATTTTTTGAGGCGCAGCCGGCTTACTGACAATATAGCCTTGGATAAAGGAACATTCATGCTTTTGTAAAAAGGCTAGCTGTTCTTTTGTTTCAACGCCTTCTGCGATCACTTTCATGTTAAGAGCATGAGCTAAGTACAAAATGCTTTTTGTAATCGCCTGCTGCTTTCCTTTATCGGTCGCGTGTTGAATAAACGTTTTATCGATTTTAAGCGTATTAAATTCGAAGTCTTTTAAATGTGATAACGAAGAAAAGCCGGTGCCAAAATCATCTAAAGCAAACGTTACGCCGATTTTCTTTAATTCGTCCATGACTTTTTTTACGTGTTCTTCATACTGAATAATAGAGCTTTCCGTTACTTCAAATTCTATAAATGAAGGGTCGATATTGTAATGAGCTAACGTTTGTTGAACGTGCTCTACAAATCCTCGTTTCAGCAAATGTTTAGACGAGACGTTAATTGAAACGGGCACGGTTTGTAATCCTTTATTCTTCCACTGCTGCAGCTGCTTGCACACATGATCAATTACCCAGTCGCCGAGTTCAATAATTAAATGAGTTTCTTCCGCTAATGGAATAAAGTCTTCAGGTGATACGCGTCCCCACTCCGGATGATTCCAGCGAATTAATGCTTCGATACTATCAATCTCTCTGCTGTTTGTATGAACCTTTGGCTGATATTCAATAAAAAATTCATTTTGAAGAAGTGCGTTGCGCAGTCCTTTTTCCAGATGATAGCTTTTATACGTCTCGCTGTCCATTAACGGCGAATACAGCTGCCAGTCGCTTCGCCCGATTTCTTTTGCACGGCGCATAGCAAGGTTGGCATTCGTTAATAAGGTTTTCACATCTTCACCGTCATGCGGGTAGATGCTGATTCCTATACTGGCCGTGACGTACAGTGAAAAGTCATCAATGGTAATTTCTTTTTCGATTTCTTGAAAAAGTGCTGCAGCTAGCTTTTGACATTCATTGATATGTGCAAGAGATAAAAAACAAATCGCAAGCTCGTCTTCTCCTACTCTAGCTAGCATTACATCTGGCGTTACGAACTTTTTTAACCGACTGGCAATATGCTGCAGCAGGCGATCGCCTATGTCGTAGCCTAATGTGTCGTTAATATGTTTGAAGCGATTCAGTCCTAGATAAAAGACCGCTAATGAATTTTTCTCTTTTTTCATTTGTCGAATGAAATTTTTTAATTCTTTTTCAAACTTTCTTCGATTCGGTAAGTTTGTTACATGATCATGAGTCGCAAGATATTCAACTTGATCCATGTACTTTTTTTCTGCGGTGATATCTTCAATAATGCCGTCTATGCGTACTAGCTTACCGTTCTCATCAAGTGTTGGAATGCATCGATCTTTTACCCACTTCATCTCTCCTGTTTTTGTATAAATCCGATACTGCTGGCGAATCGTTTTTCCTTTTTGCAGCTGATGCTGCGCTTTTTCCACAGCTGGTTTATCGTCAGGGTGAATAAAGCTTTCCCATAGATCTCTATCTTCTAAAAATTTAATCGCATCTTCTCCGTAAATGTTGCTAACACCGTTTGAACATACAATCATTTTATTGCGCTGCACATCAACGGACCATATTCCTGCATCCAGATTATTATAAATCGTTTGAAACTGCTGTTCTTTTTGCTTTAATTCATTCGTAATCACTTTCGATTCGGTAATATCATGAACTACGCCAATCAGCTGTATGACGTTTCCTTGCTCATCTACTAGTGCATCCGCTTGCTCAAACACCGTACGTTCTTCACCGCTCGGCCGCATTAGCGCGTATTCAATTTTATAGCTTTCTCCCGTTGAAAGTGCCTCTGCAACTGCTTTTTCTAACCTTTTTTGATCACACTCGTTGATAAATTGAAGAACGTCTTTAAAAGAAGGAGTAAAGAGCTGATGAGGTTTTAGTCCGTAAATATTATGCAGCTGAGGCGACCAATAGCTTTTATCTTCCATCACGTCATAATACCAGCTTCCTACATTCGCAAGCTTTTGTTCCATTTTCAAATGCGTTTCTAATTGAGAAATGTGATTGGAGCGCTCCTGTTCTTTTGAATCATCTCGGCATACGGCATAAACACCCGCTACTTGCTCATTTACGATAATAGGAATAAGCGTAATATATAAATGAAGTTCTTTTTTTGTTTTGTGATTGATTGTCGTTGAAAAATGAACTTTTTCCCCTTTTAAAGCACGTTGAAAAAGCTCTTGTGCCTGCTGTTGTTTCGACTTATGTATAACAGCTGTCAGCTGCTGGCTTTTTTGTTTGTGCTCGTTTCCTGTTAGCTTGAAGGCTGCTTCGTTGCTAAACATGATATCCCCTTCACAGTTGATAAAAAAAATACCTTCACTGTATTCTTTTAAAAGCTGTGTATTCAAACGATCAAGATGTTTCATGATTATGATCGACTGCTCCTTCTCCGTATTTTTATCTAGCAAGGTCTCATGCTGCCTCCTTTTATCTATTTCTTCTATACTAGTAGAATAAGTTACATTTGACATATATTTTACCCTACTTTCCCCAAATGAGGAACATCTCAGGTAAAGATAGCCGAAAAGGTTTTTAAAGTCTTTTTCATTTGGTAAAATAAAACATATAAAGGAGGGATAACGTGACTCAAAGTGTTAAAAAACATGATTTATTTTCTAGAGGTTCCTTTCAAACCGCTACTTTTCTGCTTCTTTTCTCGCCTCTTTTTACTCATTTGTTTCAGCAGAACGTCTGGGCGTATATAACGTTCGCTACTATCATCGTTCTTTTTAATTTCATTACCGAGTGTATTTTAGTAAAAAGAATCAGCGCCGCTCCGAAAAACTACACTGCTTTTTTCCAAACGATTTGTCTGCCTGTGAACGTACTTCTGCTATGTTTCTTTTACTATGTTACGTAAAAAAGCATCTATCAATTTGATAGATGCTTTTTGATATTATCACTTTTTCAAAAGGCTCGATAACTGTTTAGCTACAATCGCTCCTTGACCGGCCGAAGAGCTGATACTAGAAAACAAGGGAGTCGTGCACGCGTCTCCAATAGCATAAATAGCTGGATTGCTGCTTTGATGCACTTCATTGATGACGATGAGCCCGCTTTGCGTAGTGGTGACTTTTTCTTTAATAAGTTCAACATTGGGCGCTATGCCTAGTCTAATCAGCACTGCGTCTACTGATAAATTCTCGCATTCACTGTTTTTACTTTTTAAATCGATCGATGTGACGTGATTTTCCCCGTGGATAGCCGTCACTTCGGTATCTGTCATCACTTTAACACCGGGGTCGGAAAGAACTTTTTCAACGTATTGCTCTCTTGCTTTAAAATGCGTAGAACGATGAATCAGATATACTTCTTTTGCTTTTGATGCTAAAAGATGTGCTCCTTCAAACGCCCGGTCTCCCCCGCCAATGAGAGCAACCCTTTTACCTTTTAGCCGTTCTCCGTCTGCTGAAGCTGAATACACTTCTCCTCGGTCAATCATTTGCTGCTCACCCGGCACTCCGAGCTTTCGCTGACTAGAGCCCGTTGCTAAAATAAGATACGTATAGCCAATTTCTTTTTCTGTTTCTTGCTGCTTTACTTTTACTGTTTTAGAACGTTCATCAATGGAAAGTACTTTTGTATTCGCTTCATATAAGCAGTCCATATCGATAAAATGCTGAACCATTTTACGTTGCATTTCGATTCCATTTTCCGCTTGTATTCCGGGATAATCAATAATTTCATTATAAATCTTAAATAGCTGTCCGCCTAACTGTGCCTGTTCTTCAAGAAGCAAGCACTCAACGCCTAGCCTTTTACACCACACGGCAGCAGAGATGCCAGCGGGCCCTCCGCCAATAATCAGTACGTCAACGTGTTGCATACAGCTCACCTCGCTTCTGCTTCTCAGCTTATATGGCTTTTTGTTTCTTTACATTTGTCGCTGTAAAAGAGATAAAAATTCTCCTCGAACCTCTGGTTTTTCCATAAATGTTCCTCGAACAGATGAAGTGGCTGTAGAAGCTGAAGATTTTTTAATTCCTCTTCCGCACATGCACATATGCTTTGCTTCAATAATCACCATGACTCCTTTTGGCTCTAACACTTCTTCGATTGCATCTGCAATTTCATTTGTTAGACGTTCTTGAACTTGAAATCTTTTTGCATATCCTTCTACCGTACGAGCAATTTTAGATAGACCTGTAATTTTTTTATCCGGTATATACCCAACGTGCGCAACGCCAAAGAACGGCGCAAAGTGATGTTCACACATTGAATGAAACTCAATGTCTCGTATTAACACCAGTTCGTTGTGATTTACATCGAATGTTTTTTCCAAATGAGCTTTCGGGTCTTCCCGGTAGCCTTCCGTGTATTCTAAAAACGCCTTTAACACGCGGTACGGCGTCTCTTCAAGGCCGTCTCTTTCCGGATTATCTCCGCATAAATCAATCAGTTCTTTCACCGCATTCATAAATGTGTCAGCTTGACCGATTTTTTTATCTATTTCAGTTGAATTTGTTCCTAGTGTTTCTAAAAATTTTTGAGCAATTAAATTTTGTGTACTAAGTGCCATCTCTTTATGTCCTCTTCCCTTTTCTTAGTAAGTATATTTTCAAATGATGGTTTTGTTTCAGCTATTTAAAAACGCTGCTTCAAAATCTTTTGCAGCAAGAGGCTTGCTAAACAAGTATCCCTGCATATGATCACAGCCATTTTCCATTAAAAACGCTTTTTGATATTCTTCTTCCACACCTTCTGCGATTACCTGCAGCTTTAAGCTTTGAGATAAGCTGATAATCGCCTGCGCAATTTCACTATTGCTGTAATCTTCTTGAATATCCTGGATAAAAGACCGGTCGATTTTCAAACAATCGATTGGTAATTTTTTTAAATAGCTCAATGAAGAATATCCGGTTCCAAAATCATCGATAGAAATTGATATACCACATTTCTTTAGCAGATGTAAAGCTTTAATCGTTTCTTCCGCGTTCATCAGCAATGTACTTTCCGTAATTTCCATTTCAAACCATGTGGAATCAAATCTATGGAGCGAAAGAAAGTGCTGTATTTCATTAACCAATACAATCGGATCTTGAAATTGCCGCGGAGAAAAGTTAACCGCTAGCGTCATTTTTTCGTTTCGGTCCTTGTTCCATTTGCTGACTTGAGAACAAGCTTTTCTCATGACCACTTCCCATAGAGACTGAATCAAACCAGTTTCTTCTGCTATAGGGATAAATACTTCCGGAGAAACAAATCCAAGCTCTGCGTCATTCCAGCGAACTAATGCTTCTACGCCGGTGATTACATTGCGATGCGCTTCTATTTTCGGCTGATAGTAAACGTCAATGTCACCTTTTTGAATTGCTTTTCGCAAGCGCGTTTCGATGTGAACTTTTTCAGCTTGTTTTTGATTTAATGAATCATGATAAATACTTACTTTGCTGCCGCCTTGTCTTTTTGAAGCATACATGGCGACATCTGCATACGTAATAAGCGTGTCCAAATTCGCAGAGTGCTCCGGATAAAAGCTTAATCCGCTGCTGATACTGACGAACACTTCATCACTGTCAATATAGCAGGGCTGTTGAACATACGCAATGATCTTCTCGGTGATACCTTTAACTTCTTCCGGTGTAAAATCACTGAATAAAATAACAAACTCGTCTCCTCCTTGCCTTGTAAGAAAGCTGTTAGCAGGAGGCAGACATTCTTTAATACGGTTGGCTATCAGCTGTATAAGCTGATCTCCTTTTGAATGCCCTAGCGTGTCATTAATATCTTTAAACCGGTCTATATCCATAAATAACACGGCTACGTGACGAATGGACTTTTCCTTCGACTCAACTAAGCGCCTGTTTAATTCTTCTTTAAAATATCTTCTGTTTGGCAACCCTGTCAAAAAGTCGTGGTAGGCATGGTACTCACTTTCTTCCTGACTTTTCTTTAAATCGTCCACATATGTTTTTAAAAAGTGAGAAAGGTGGTTGATGTTTGCTACAAGTCCTCCCAGCTCATCTTTTCTTCTTACATTCAGCACCTTGCCAAAATTGCCTTTGGCGATTTGATTTACGTGTTCCATAATATGTTTAATCGGCCGTGTAATGGATGTAGAGAAGACAAAGCTGATAATAAGGACAATAAAGATAAACGGAAGAGACAGCAGTAAATGTTTGATTAATTCTTGCTTCAGCTCTTTTTCAATAAGCCCGTAGTCATACACTACGCCTATCACGTAAGCTGGAGAGTTTTTTTCTTTAATCGGTACCAATGTTTTTAATACTTTTTTATGGTTGATTTCAGCAGTATAGCTTTGTGATTTCCCCGTTTTTAAGGCCTTTTGAATAGACTTTTTATCACGTTCGGTATTTCGATACGTGTAGGTACCGTACCAAATTGGCTGATCTTTTATTCTAATATATTTATTGCCGTTTAAATATACGTTTTGATTTCTTTTTCCGAAATTTTTCGGGTTAAAAGCCGTTAGTTCAAGAACGCCTTCAAGATTTTCCGTAAAACGGTCCATCACGTTCGTAGGGCCAAACCTTTTTTCAAAATCGAGGACGTGCTGATCCCGGAAATAAGGATCAATAATATAATTAGTAGACCCATCGTAATAATAACCCCATTTATCAATGTGATTAGGATTACTAGAAGCTACCTCAATCGGCCCGCTCCAATAGTGAGGTAAAGTCAATCCTTTTGTTGTCGTGACCGGCTGCTGAGAAAGCAGCTGCTGAAAAGATGTATACCAATAGCCCCACTCTTTTGTAGACATATTGATTTCTTTAGGGTCAGAAGATTTTACCCCTATAATATCACCTGCTACGGGTGCTAATAATGTAATATGAGATACCATCAGTTTTTTAGCCAGTTGTTTTAACTGGTCGTTGCTGATGTCATGATAATCAGCAGGCAAAGACTGTTGAATCGCAATTGAAGCCGTTCGTAATTCTTGTCCCATTCGATCTTCCATATAGGAAGCACTATTTTTGGAATTTTCGACTTCGTACGCAATTTCTTCTGTGACCAGCGTGATTTCCCTTTGGTTAAACTCTGTTAGTCTATTTTTTGATCGAATGTAGTGCAAGGTGTTATTCGCTAGTAGAATACACAATACCAGCAAAGTAAAGAATACGGACAACTTTTTCTTTATCGACACTAGTGATGGCCTCCTGTTTAAAGAACTGATCCGACAGTTTTAAAACTCGCCTGTATGCTCTAGCTTTACATCGGATACTATTCTTCAATTTCCACAAAAAGAGAATGAACTCATACAAAAAACCAACCGCTTTGGTTGGCTCTATTCATAGCTAGTATAAAACATATTAAATAAATACTTTTATTTACATGGATAGGGCAAATTTGTATTACTATAATATTTTAACTTCTTTTGTCAAAATATCAATGCCTGATACTCCACACGGCTGAAGCCGAGGGGTTCTAACTCTCTTACCTTCTTCTTTGCCCGGCAGCCACAGTTCATACAAGGGTATGCTCGGCATTTAGGGTACAAGGCACTGGGTAGGCTTTCGTTAGAACATTTACAGCCAAAGCAACCTCTGTTGCCATTGACGACTGTATCTTTAGCTTTCACAAGCTCGGTGGTATCACACCGCCATCTGTACTATTTTTTATTACGTAGAATAAACGATTCCCGAATTTAGAATGAGCTTTTTCTGACTTAAAATCGTTTTAATAAATTGATCGTGCTGTGTCTTAAACTGTTCAAAAGTTATATTACATCTTTCTCGATTGGCTTGTTGCCCTGCATCATCTGCATTCATCAATAAAAAAGCAGAATATAAATCTCGTTGAACCTTTATCTCTTCACCGGCAATATGCCAACGTTGAGAGAGAGGTTTTTTTATATATTCATTCCGAATATGACAGTATTGACTTGCTTTAAACGTATAGGTATTTACTTTACGGAAACATCCGTTATAACGCTTTACTTTCTCTTCTAAAATGTTTAAAAACATCGATGGAGCACGATGCCCTAATGTTTTACCAAATCGCTTTTTTCGTTTGAATTTACCGGTCTTTTCGGATATTTCCGTTTCCTTTTTCCGTTTTTGAAGTGCTTTAAAATTCATTGTTTCGCAATAAAAGGTATCACCTATTTCAAGCAAGGAGTTAGCTAAGGTGCGATGTGACCATTTACGAATATCCGATTGTTTACGATGAAGCTCTGTAAGCTTCGCCTTTAGTCGCTGATATCGTTTGGAATACGTCCACGTTTTCTTGCCTTTTTTAATCGTGCCATTCTCTAGAAAATGAGCAGGATTCGTTGAACGTTTGGAACGGTCCATTTTCCGTTGAAGAAGACGAATTTCTCTAGCTAAATGTTTAACAGGTTCAGCTAAATTAAAGAGAGCTACTTTCTTTAAAGAAGAAACGGCTACAGTAGATGTACCAATATCTAATCCCACGTCCCCTTTTCCTATTTTTCGTTCTTTGAAAGGGGGATATCCTGCAATGACAATGTTTACAAAATAACGGGATTTCCCACGAATGGTTTTCTTCACAATCCGCACATATTTCACGTGACATGTACCTTTAACTACAGTCGTTTTACCTTTGATAGTGACTGAATAAGAAAACTCTGTTTTCTGTTGAATATTTCTTAAGACTTCGTTCGCATAGGTATCTTTTTTCTTTGTTTTTAAACGTGTGTATACATTTTTATAAACAATAAACCCATCTACGAAACGCCATCCTGTTTTGTTCGTTTTGCCCTCAAAGCTGGAGAACTCCCCTTTACGCACGAAGAAAACATGTTTAGCTTGGCCAAACAACTTCTTTTCAAAAGCCCCCCACGCACGGGAAGCTACTTTTTGCGCAACGGCAGAATTAACTTGATTACCGAAGTGTTTCCGAATGGCTTTTACCCAGTGATGTGAAGCATATTCGTTCAATTCATACTGATCACGAAGTGATTTAAATGCTTGTTGCAATGCTCTCTTTTCCTCTGTCAATTGCTTATTTTTCGTATCTTTTTCTAACTTCTTCTGCACACCTTTGTACTGACGCATTAGCCTTTTGAATTGTTTTTCACGTTTCATTTGTTTTTCTAACTTTAAATAGTTGCCTAAAACGGCATTGTACATAACTCGACAAATCTCTAACTCTTTTTCAATGACAGAAAACAATAGTGGATGCTCTTTTAACTCTTGCGTTAATACAAATGTAGGGGACTGCTTTTTAGCCATTCATTGCACCCCCAAACCGAACATACGTTTCTATTATTATACATTCCTGGAAACAAAAAAAGCAAGAGAATTTTCTCTTACCGTTTCCAATACTTAAGATACTATCACCCTTTGGTTATAAAACGACACAATGTATTTGACCTCACTTTTATCCCACATCTAAAGGAGTGGGCATTCTTGTTCGAAAAATCTGTAAGTGTTCCATGCTAAGTCTTGACCTGAAACGCGTTTCATACTTTATGCTGTATTTATTCCCATCAGCCGGCGTGACACGAACGGTGGCGTTACGGCTGATACGTTATCCAAAAAAAATCCGGTATGTTCACCGGATTTTTTGTATGCTTACATATTCATTTCTTTTTTATACGCCAAGTATGAATACAGATAAGGAATCGCCACGCACAGAACGATACTACCCCACATAATAACTGACTTGTATCCATCAGGTAAAAAAGCGCTAATAAGAATCAGCAGTCCGCCGATAAAAAAGAGCTTTCCAGATAAACGATGCGTCTTTTTCCATACGGTTTCATTGCTCAATGTCCACGGTGTACGAATGCCCATAAAATAGTTCGAGCGCACGCGCTGCAAGTAGTTTCCAATAATGATAAAAACGAGTCCAGCCATAATCGGAGCAATGTACGCCATCGGCACGTTATAGCCCAGCCCCTGTAAAATAGTACTCATATTTACAAAAAAGAATAATAGCAGTACAGCGTTTAACACGATGTTATACGTTTTTGAAAAGTACTTATAATTTTCTTTGCGCGGGTCAATTCGCGGAACAAATGCGATGATAAAATAAATTAGTACCATGATGCCTACTGTTAAGATCATTGCGTTGATCTTCGTTGCAAATCCGTCTGCTTCTCCATTTGCTCCCCAGTGAATGGGCATTGTAGCTGGAAGGTGCGGCAGTGCAATCAGCCATGCAACTAGGGTTAAAAGGGTAATACCTAAAGGAAATACGTGTTTTTTCATTTAACTCTCTCCTTTCTGAAAGCTGAAAAACCAGCCGATTAAATCTTGAAAAACGGTTGTATTTAACGAATAAATCACAAACTGCCCTCTTTTTTCATCTTGAACGAGGTCCGCTTGCTTCAAGATTTTTAAATGATTTGAGATGCTTGGTTTGGTCATATTAAAATACTCGGAAATTTCTCCTGCGGTTAAATCCCGCTCTTTTAGCAGCTCTAAAATCTTTCTGCGAGTAGGATCCGCTAAGGCTTTAAACGTTTCATTCAATTGAAGTTCATCTCCATCGTATTTAAGTATTTAGATAATTATCTAAATATTAAACTATAAAATATACTATGTCAATATTTTGAAAAGAGAACATGTGCATTTGACTCTTTTTTTTTTTTTCAAAACAGTCCATGCATACAAACTGCGCCTCTTGATGTAGAAAAGCTTTAATTTCGGTCATGCCTCTTTTACTTGGATACTTCATCCGCATCCATACTTCTTCATTCGGCTGAATTTCTTTTTGACAAACAGAACACTGCTCTTTTGTTCCAAACATATTATCCCCTCCATTTCTTTATCTAACTATACGTTTTACTAGCCAAAAGTTTCATAAAAAAGAGGCTGGAACGTACCCAAATCAATTCCAGCTAAAGACAAACAAATGAGAGAATGAGCTGAGCCGCTTGTGACACCGCTGGTGATTTCCATGCAAGACTTCGCTTTCCGCGGGCGGACGGTGAGCCTCCTCGTCGCTTGTGCTCCTGCGGGGTCTCACCTGTTCCGCTTTTCCCGCAGGAGTCTTCGTCTTGCCCTCCAATCACCAGCTAAAAGCAACTAGAGACATGAAACCTACGTTCACTTTACCAATAAAAAATCCGAACGAGTCGGATTCTCTCTCAAGAATCTCAATTCATCGTTCGGATTTTTCTTCAACTAAAATACTTATGTCCTAACCTCTTTTAAACATTATAGCGGCGTTACGTCTTCCTGTTGTTTTTGCTGTATTCTTTGCTTTTTCGATTTTCTGAAATGAAGCAGTTCATATACAACCGGAATGACTACAAGCGTAAGAAGAGTCGCAACGGCCAATCCTCCGATTACAACGACTGCTAGACTTTGAGAAACGAGGCTTCCGCTTTCGCTTTGTTTAAATAAAAGCGGCAGCATCGCACAAATCGTAGCAGCAGACGTCATGACGATTGGACGCATACGCGTAGCGGCTGCTTCGACAATCGCATCGCGCATAATCATTTTCTTTTCATTTTGCTTCACGCGGTCTAATAGTACAATGGCATTCGTTACAACAATACCAATCAGCATCAGTGCTCCAAGTAGAGCTGTTACGTCTACTGGAATGCGGCTGATTAATAACCCTAAAACGGCACCGATTGCTGCAAGCGGAAGTGAGAATAAAATCGCAAACGGCGTGCGGATTGTTTTAAACGTAATCACCATAATTAAGAACACAATACCAATTGACACGAGCATCGTAATGAACAAGTCAGAGAAATCTTCTCCTTGCTGCGTGCTTGCTCCTCCAATTACAACGTCAACATCTTTTGAAATGGAGAGTCCTTTACTCTTACCGTCTCCAAAAATCGCTGTTTGGATGTTTTTATTAATCTCTGAAAGCTTTTCTGGATTGACATCTGCTGTTACTTGAATATATGGGTCTCCATTTTTATGAAACTGATTGGTCGGCTTTTCAGCTTGCGTTAGTGAAGCCACTTTTGAAACAGGCGACGGTCCTGTCTCTGTCATAATAGAAATATCTTTTAGCTCTTTTGGTGACGTCGGATTTAAGACAGATTCAAGAAGTACGTTTGCTTGCTTGCCTTCTAAATCTATCGCTCCAATCGGCGTTTTGTTCAGCATAACGCCAAGCTGCTGCGCTACTTGCTGCGTATTCGCTTTTGTTGGATCTACGTCTAAAGAGTAAATCGTTTTCTTTTCGTCTTGGTTCGTAGAAACTTTGTCTACTCCTTTTATATCGCTGATTTCTTTCTTAATGCTGCTTGCCGTTTTTTCTAACTTGTTCATGTCGTTTCCAATTACATCAACGGTAATGGAAGTAGTGGAAGCTCCCATTAGTGAAGCAGCACTTACGCTAAGATCCCCTCCGTCATAAAGTTTCTTTTGATTTTGGATTCGTTTCATTAGCGAATCAGTATTTCCACTGTCTTTTACGATAATCGTATACGTAGCTTCAGTAGGCGAACCAACGTCTCCCCACTTGGCTCCTTCATCCGTATTACCAAGCTGCATGTATACCTCTTTTACTTCTTTTTGAGCTAAAATATAGCGTTCAAGCTGCAGTGATTTTTCTTCTACGGTCTTAATTGGCGTGTTGTTTGGATAGCTTAACGTTGTGCTTACAAAGTCAGATGAAGAGTTATCAACCGCTCCTTTAGGCATCATTGTGTACGCGCCAATAGATCCGACAAATAAAAGAAGCGAAAGCAGCAGCACAACCCATTTATGATTAAGCGACCACGTAATGACCTTTGTAAAACGAACCGGCTGCTTGTGCTTGCGAAGTTTTTCATTTTTTAATAACCCCGCACTCATTAACGGTACAACAGTAAGCGCCACAATTAATGAAGACAGCAGGGAATACGTCAGCGTCAGAGCAAACGGAAGCATAAAGTCCTGAAGCCCTCCGTTTACAAGACCGATTGGTAAAAAAACGGCTACTGTCGTTAACGTAGAAGCGGTGATAGCAGAGCCCACTTCTTTTGTTGCGTCAATAATGAGCCCAAGCGAAAACTCTTCTTTTTGCATTTTTCGGAAGATGTTTTCAATTACAACGATGCTATCATCTACCAATCTCCCAATCGCTACGGCTACTCCTCCAAGCGTTAAAATATTGAGCGTTACGCCTGATTTAGACAGTAAGAACAGCGTAAAGCAAAGCGATAACGGAATGGATACAATTGTGATAAACGTAGAGCGAACGCTGCGTAAAAACAGCATGATGACAACGGTCGCAAAAAGTGCGCCCAGCAACACTTCTTTCATCATGGAATGAACAGAGTTTTGTACGCTGTCCCCTGTTGCAAAAAATACAGAAGCATTCACATTGTTATAGTCTTTGTTAATTTGCTGAGACAGTTTTTTTACTTCTTTTGTAATGCTAACGGCGTTTGAGTGACTGTCTTTTGTCACAATAAGTAAAAGTGCATCTTTTCCGTTAATATGCGTCACGACGCCTTCAGGCTTTTTGACCTCTACTTTTGCAAGGTCCCCTAGCGTTACATTCGGTGCAACCGGCAGCTTTTTCACTTTGTCCAAGCTGTCAATTTTACCTGTTACGTTGATGTTGCTCGACTTGTTATTAATGACTTTTTCTCCAACTGCAAGCGACGTGTTTTTTCCTTCTAACACGCTGATGACTTTATCAATCGTCACGTTCTTTTGTGACAATTTTTTATTATCAACTTTAATAGACACGTAGGAATCCGCTGTTCCATACGTTTGAACACTCGCAATGCCTTTAACGTCTTTATATTTAGGGATCAGTTTTTTCTCTGCAAGATCCAGATTGTCTCTTGTTAATCCTTCTTTAAATGTGAGTGAAATATCTGCGATAGGAATCATAGAGGTATTTAATTGAATAACATTAGGCTTTGATACGCTGGCTGGAAGCTGCACCGAAGACAGCGCTTCTTGGACGTTTGTTTTTGCTTCTTTCATATCCGTTTTGGATTCAAATGAAATATCGATTTTGGAATAGCCGTCTCCCGTCGTCGAATACACGTTACTTTTTCCTTTAACACCAGCTACCGCTTCTTCAATCGGTGACGTCACTTGTTTTTCCATGGAGTCTGCATCCGTTCCTTGCCCCATAACCACTACTGACACTTGAGGCTGATCAGCGGTCGGCAGGAACTCCATTGGAAGTGTAAAATAACTAATGACTCCTAAAGCTAAAATTAAAATAGACATAATGGTAATAGCCGCTTTGTTTTTGAACGACCATTTGGTGAGCCATGACATGAAATATCCCCTTTCACTTTTTCGTACAAACTCAGTCAAACATTTCTAAAATATGCTAAATGACTACTAAATTATACCTAATGTTTTTTGCCATTTAAAGACTTATTTTTGTAAAAAGTCCCATTATTTAAATTTAACATTCTTTACATATTCGTTTTGTTATATAACCTGCGTATAACCACGCAAAAAAAGACGCCGATACCCGGCGTCCCACATGTAGTAAGTGAAAGAAGAAGAAGAATATGCCTACGATTTATCAGGCAATTGTATGACCTTATTTGGTTTCTTCCCGTTTTTTTATGAAATAAACATATTTAGCATAAATTCCCTCAACTAGCAGCTCGATTGTGCTTTGCTTCCGTATCGTTTTGAATTTTTAAGGAAGTTAATAACGCCACGATGCTTCCGGCAAAGCCAAATAAAAACAAGTGATGAATGCCCGCCATAAAGCTTCCGCCTGAAGTCAGCAAAGCACCCATAATGGTAACGCCGATTGCTGTTCCCATGTTTCTGCAAAACATAAAAAATGACGTTGAAATACCTCTTTCATGTCCGCCTACTAATTGCTGTACACCAATGACGCCAACCGTAGAAAGCAGTCCAAACGATAGTCCTTGTACAATCATGACGCAAAACACATAAAAGAAACCGTGACTTTCATTTAGCATAAGCAGCAGTGTTCCTGAGCCAACCAGCAGCACATTTCCAATTAACAACAGCTTTCTGTAGCCGTGTTTTAAAATCCATTTCCCCGCCGGCACGGACACAGACATCCATCCGACCGCTGTTCCTAACAGGGCTACTCCGCTCATAAACAGTGACAGATGCGCTACTCGCTGTAAAAATAACGGAATGTAGCTTGACGTTCCGAATAAAGCTACTGTCCCAATAAACGCATTGATATTAATCCATGACAGCGTTTTGTTTTGGAACATAGACAGCGGGACAATCGGAGAAGCATGTTTTCGTTCATGGAGATAAAAAATCACTAATAAAATAAGTCCCGCTACTGCATACACGACGCGGTTTTGTTCCACTACCGTAACGAGCAGCAGCGACGTAACGCCCGCTCCAAACAAAATGGCACCGATGTAATCGACTTTTGCTCTTTTCGGCTTATAGCTTTCTTGATATGGCATTAACGTCAGAAATGAAACAATACATACGGGTAAATTAATAAAGAAAATCCATCTCCACGTTAAATAATCCACAAAAAAAGCGCCTAAAAGCGGAGCTAACACAGCTGATAATCCCCACATCGTTGTAAAGAGCGCCTGAATTTTCCCTCTTTTCTCTACAGGAAATAAGTCTCCGGCAATAATAGCGGGAAAGGCCACCATAAACCCGGCTCCTATTCCTTGAACCGCACGGAAAAGAACAAGCTGAATCATCGTATTCGCCACGCCGCAAAGCATCGAACCAATTAAAAAAGCAATAATTCCAAACCCAAATACTTTTTTGCGGCCAAATAAATCCGATAATCTCCCCGCTACCGGAGATAAAATCGTACTTGCAATCATGTACGAAGCAAACGACCACGCGTACAAATCAAACCTTCCAAGCTCTTTTGCAATAACAGGCATCGTCGTATTCATTATCGTTGAATCAAGCGAAGCCACTAGCATTGCCAGCACAATACTAACCATTACGGACGTTCTGCTTTTCATGTAACAATCTCCTTATCTGTATAATCTGAGCATTTAGTTTACTCCTGCTTGATAGATGTTGTCTAGATTTGTGCATAAAAAAGCAGATAAAAAGCTGAACTATAGCTTTTTATCTGCTTTTTTGACAAGGCCAGCTAACCCCCTGATTGTCAGCAATGTAAAACTAACACTTGCAAATGTATGAAAGATGGTCCACTTTTTCCATTTAAACAGATTGCTATTTCTCTCTAAATACCACTGGCTGATACTCATCGGAACGCTCCACATCAAGCTTTTTAGTAAGATTGCAGGAAGCTTGTCTTCATAAGATTGTCTAACCCAAACCATACTTAGCAAAGGAAAAAACAGCAGATCATATAAAATATTAGTTGAAAAAATGCGAGGATACGGCCGAACAGGATATTTGATTCGATTCGTGTTTACAGCATAAGCATCAATAAGCGTGGCCAAAATCCCTTTTGCAAAAAAGACAATCAGCATTTCTTTAAATTTCGGTTTTTTTACAACAAAAGGAAAAAGAACTGCACACAACACAGTTAGCCCTTTTAGCAGTGTTCGTTCCATTTGTAACACTCTTTTCTTTGGGAATATCCATTAGTATGTACGATTACTGGCTAAAATAATAAGCAGGAATATAAAAAGCTTCTCACCGTAAAGGAGAAGCCTTTCTTTTCTTATTTTACATCTTCGCTTACCGGCTCTTGGTCAGACAGTTCTTTGTTTCGAGCCATAACCGCAAATCCAGCCATTATAATAATGCTGCTTGAAATTCCGTACAGGATTGGCGTGGTAGAAGAAAGTCCTTCAATCAATAGACCTCCAAGTACTACTAGTGTACTAACAACAATCGCTGAAACTCCTGCTTTTGGATGAATGTCTTTCCAAAACAGCGACACAACAAACGGAACAAAAATCGCTCCTGATAAAATGGCATACGCAACGTCTAAAGCAACAAGCACGTCTTGAATCCAAAGAGCAAAAATAATAGCAAGCACGCCGACAATAAGTGTATTCACACGGGTTAAAATTAAATAATTTTTCTCTGAAATATTTTTAAGCCACACTTTTTTAATAATATCGTTACTAATCAGCGTAGAAGACGCAAGCAGTGTTCCTGAAGCAGTTGACATCAGCGCCGAACAAACGCCTGCCAGCACGAGACCTAATAACCCTTGAGGCAGAATTTGAACTGCAAGCGTCGCAAATATGCTTTGACTGCTTTCTGCGTTTGGCAGCAGCAAATACGCACACATTCCAATTACACTTCCCGCAATCGCGTAGGCAATGCTGTACACACCTGCAAAAATGGAGCCGTTTCGCGCAATTTTTTCTGTTCGTGCCGTAAATACCCGCTGCCAAATATCTTGAGATACTGCCATACCAAGCGTATACAAGAGGAAATACTGAAAGATTTGACCGTATCCAATCGATGAAAAATCAAAATAAGATGATGGCAAATCTCCGGCAAGCGCTTTGAAACCTCCTGCTTCTGATACGCTCATTGGAAGCATAAATCCAAAAATCGCGACCGTCATCACAACAAACTGAATAATATCAGTGACCGTTACGCTCCACATTCCGCCTAAAATCGTGTAGAACAAAACAATCGAACCGCCAATTAGCATTGATGCCGTCATGTTCCAGCCAAGCAACGCATGAATGATCGTTCCCATTCCAATCACTTGAGTGACTGATACCATGAGTGTATAAATAGCGGCAACAACGGCGCTGATAATTTGCGCTTGAGCGTTATATCTTTTTCCTAGCAGCTCACTGATAGTGGTCACTTTCAACGACGAAATCCGCTTAATAAAAATCGTGCCAAGCGTAATGATTCCAAGTCCAATCATCGTCACGAACCAAATGCCAGACAGCCCGTGCTCGTAGCCAAGCTGAGCCGTTCCAATCGTTGACGCTCCTCCTAGAATAACGGCAGACAAACATCCTAAATACATGAACATCCCTAAGTTTCGCCCGGCTAAAATAAAATCTTCTGATGACTTTGCTTTTAACGAGCCAATGATACCAGCTACAACCAATACGCCAAAATAGACAAACATAACCGTCATATCCAGTCCGTTCATAACAGATTCCTCCTTATTATGGGTCAATCTATCTTTCATTGAAACAAAGAGCTTTCTAAAGCTTTAGATCACGTGAAGACTTGTGATTTCTGTCAATGCCTCGTCTAACACGCGAAGCCCGGCATCAATTTCTTCTTTTGTAATCGTTAAAGGAGGAATCATTCGAATTACTTCTCCGCTATTTCCGCAAAGGTAAAACAGCACCCCTTTTTCCAAACATTTGTCTAAAATCTCAAGAAGAAGGCTTCCGTCACCTTGCTTTGTTTTCGGATTAATAATTTCAATTCCAATCATTAATCCTACTGAACGAATACTTCCGATAACTTCATGCTTCGCTTTCAAATGCTGAAGCTGATCCGCTGCATATTTCCCCATTTCTTTTGAGTTTTCAATCAGCTTTTCTTCTTTTAGTACGTCCAATGTCGCAAGCGCTGCTGAACAAGCGATTGGATTGCCTCCAAAAGTGGTTCCGTGTGTACCAATCGGCCACTTTTCCATTAGCTGCTTGGAAGCTACGGTAGCACTTAACGGAAGTCCTGATGCTATGCCTTTTGCGATTGCCATAATGTCAGGCGTCACGTCAAACGTCTGAGCTGCAAACCACTCGCCGGTGCGTCCAAAGCCAGTTTGCACTTCGTCAAAAATAAGCAGAATGCCGTGTCTGTCACACACTTCTCTTATTTTTTGCAGCCACGCTTTCGGAGGGATCACGTAGCCGCCTTCTCCAAGAACCGGCTCTACAATCATGCACGCTACTTCTTCCGGAGTTACTTGATGCTTAAACAAAGTGTCAAAATCTCTTTCCAGCTTTTCCACGCAGTAGATTTCCGGATCTTCTCCTTTTGGACACTGAGTCGCGTCTGCATAAGGCACTTGATACGTTAAGCCCGATGGCTGAAGAAATTTCCGGTATTTGCTTTTTGATGTCGTCACACTAAGCGCTCCGAGAGAACGACCGTGAAAGCAGCCCGTAAACGAAACCGTATAAGGTCTTTGCGTAACGTACTTTGCCAGTTTTAACGCTCCTTCTATTGCTTCGGTTCCGCTGTTGGCAAAGAAAAAGCAGTCCAATCCTCTTGGCAATACTGTTTTTAATTCTTCAGCAAGCTGTAAAATAGATTCATACATAATCACACCTGACGGGCCGTGCATAAGATGATCAACGCTTTCTTTAATCGCTTGTACAACTTTAGGGTGACGATGACCTGTATTCGCTGTTGCAATACCTGATGTAAAATCTAAATACGTTTTTCCGTTCACTCCGTAGTAGTAGCAGCCCTCTGCTTTTACCACGGGTAAATTAGGGTGATCTTTCGCCATGCTTGGTGCTAGTAAATCTGGTAAACTGTTCATTAACTGTGTAAGTGATGCCTGCGTCATCTGACTTCCTCCTCGCAATCTATCAAGTAATGTGTTTGTACTTGTTTTACATGCAAAGAGCGTGCCAAAGACGTTAAAAAACGGAATGTTTTTTTAATTTTCTAACAACTGAAGGCTGACTGATTCCAAGTGCTTCCCCTATTTCTGTTGTCGTTTTATACTGTTTTTTTGCTTTTACTAATATCTCTTTTTCCAGCTCGTTTAACGCGTCGTTAAGCTTCATTTCCCCATGTTCTTCAACGTGTTGAATCCGTTTTTTTCTATGCAGAGAATGCGGCAAATGCTCCATTGTAATCAGCGTTTGTGAAGACACAACCACGGCGTGTTCAATCACATTGATTAACTCTCGTACGTTTCCTTTCCACTCATGTGCAAGCAGTGCGTGAATAACCGCATTATCAAACGTTCTTTTTCGGTTGTATTTCTTTTCAAACTGCTCGGCAAAATGTGTGAGCAGCGGAAAAATATCTTCAGGGCGCTCGTTCAAAGATGGAATGGTAATCGGTACGACGCTTAAACGAAAGTATAAATCTTCTCGAAATTCTTTTTCAGCAACGGCTTTTTCTAAATCTTTGTTCGTCGCTGCAATTAGGCGAAAGTCCACGGTTTTAGGCTTTCTTCCGCCAACGGAATAAAACTGTTTTTCTTGAATGAGCTTTAAGATTTTTACTTGATGCGCCGGTGACAGTTCTCCGACTTCATCTAAAAAAAGCGTACCTCCATCTGCTAATTCGGCCAGTCCCACCTTTCCATTTTTAGATGCACCGGTAAAAGCACCCGCTTCGTAGCCAAACAGTTCGGCCTCAAATAAATGATCTGGAATGGCCCCGCAGTTCACTTCAATAAACGGCCCTTTGCTTCTTGTACTTTTGTTATGTATCAGCTTGGCTACGTGCGTTTTTCCTACTCCTGACTGCCCTAAAAGTAAAATATTTACGTCTACGTTCGAAACGTGAACAGCCGTACGAAGAACGTGCTGCATCTTTTCGCTGTTGCATACAATTCCTTCTGTTGATAGATTTTGGTTCCGCAGCAGCATAAGCTCGCTCTTTACGCGCTGCATTTCGCCTTCCATCGCATCAAGATATGTTTTCATTTCCATAAGCTCCGTCACATCATGAGAATAGCTGACGATTCTTTTAATCTCTCCTTTTTCATCTTTGACAGGAATGCCTGTAACGAGCACTTGCTTGCCTTGTTTAGTTGTTTGTACAAGCGTAATTTTCTTCTTTGTTTCAAGCACAATTGGCGTAACGATTGGCGTAAACAACCCTTGTTTTTCAAGTTCATAAACAGACTTTCCCAGCAGTTTTTCAGCTTTTACGTCGTAAATATTTCCCGTTCCTTCATGTATTCGGACAATGATGCCTTTTTCATCCGTCACAAGCAAATCATCTTTTAATGAATGAAGGATCCACTGATTTTCATTCCATTCTGAATTCATGTATGCTCCCCGCTTTCTATTCATTTTTGAATAAAACACAATTCGTTTTTGAATAATGGCATTTATTTTTGAATAATCAATTTATTATATCACGAGGGCTTCTTTTTATTTTGAAACAGCAATTGAAATGAAGTTAAAAATGCATTAATATATTTTTATGAAGTTATAACTTCTTTTTAGGAGGCTATATGAATCCATCATTTCAAGAATTAATTAAACATAAATTTCCTGACCTTTCTCGCGGTCAAAAAAAAGTGGCGGAGTTTCTCGTTAATTTTACGGAAAAAGGCTCGCTGTACACGGCTGGGCAAATTGGCAAAGAAGCAGGTGTCAGTGAAACAACCGTTATTCGTCTAGCTTACGCACTTGGGTTAAATGGTTTTTCCGATTTACAGGAGCTAATGCGAAAAGAATGGCTTTCTTCTGCCGAATCAAAAGAAGCAGCTAGCAAGCATGCAGCTGATTCTGCAGCAGAAGAAAAGAAACCTTTTAGTGAATGGCTTTCCCCTGTTGACGAAAAGGAATTATCTCAAGCTGCAGATGCGCTTATCAAAAGTGATCAAGTGTATATTGCAGGTTTCCGCGAATCTCATACGGCAGCTTACTGGCTGTATTATAAAATGAATCAGCTTCGCAATCATGTTCTTTTATCTTTTCCAACAGGATTTTTGCTTGAAACGCTATGCAATCTTACTAGTGAATCTGCTGTTGTTGTATTTTCACTGCCGCGCTATACAAAAGAAGCGCTTGAAGTAGCTCAGCAAGCTAAAAAACAAGGAGCGAAAGTAATTGCCATTACAGACCGCCGTCTGTCTCCGGTAGGTCAAATCGCTGATATCACGCTTTTAGCCGGCACAACCGAACATATTTTATCGCTTCTTGCCCTATCTCAAATTGTCATTAGCAGCATGCAAAAAAGAGATGAAAAAACGGCTGGAAAAAGACAGGAACACTTGGAAAAGCTATATGCTGAGCAAAACATCTTTTTAGAATAGATAATAGAAAGGAAGTAAACATATGACTGAAGCTTTAACGATTCGTTCACTTACCACAACCGCTGAACTAGAAGACGTACGCGCATTAGAAAGCCGCGTCTGGGGAGAAAAAGAAGCAACGCCCGTTCATCAAACCTTGACCGCTGTTAAAAACGGAGGTCTTGTTCTCGGTGCGTTTCTACATGAAAAGCTGATTGGCTTTCAGTATAGTTTTCCAGGGTTTGACGGAAATTGCGTCTACTTATGTTCTCATATATTAGCAGTTGACCCTGCCTATCGCAGCATGGGTATCGGAGCTAAGCTTAAGCATGCGCAGCGGCAAGAAAGTAAAAAAATAGGGTATTCATATATCAGCTGGACGTATGATCCTCTAGAAAGCGCCAACGGGTATTTAAATATTGGAAAGCTTGGAGCCGTTTGTTCTACCTATATTGAAAACTGCTACGGAGACATGAATGATCCGTTAAATGCTGATTTGCCTTCTGATCGATTCGTTGTAGAATGGGCATCTTTAGAGGATACGAAACGAGCTCAGCCTCTCTATACGCCAGATCAAATGATGGAGGCATCGCTTACTCAATGGACGTTAACGGATAAAGGATTTCCTTCTGTTATAGGTATTGATGAAAGATGGTTGAATGGTGACGTCGTGTCTGTAGCTATTCCGTCTGCTTTTCAGCAAATGAAAGAAGTCTCTCCTTCTCTAGCATTAGACTGGCGTATGCGTACAAGACGCGTATTTCAAACGTGTTTTGCAAAAGGATTCCAAGTAACAGGTTTTATGAAGCATCCAGAGAGCAGCGCACCCGTTCATTTTTATATTTTAACGAAAAAAGAGGTGCAAAAATGAAGATCAAACGCGGTATTTTACGTCATTTAAAAATGGATTTACTTCATCCGTTTACGACAAGCCTTGGAAAAGAAGTGGATCGAGATTTTATTTTAGTAGAAATTCAAGACGAAGACGGACGATCCGGCTGGGCTGAATCCGTAGCGTGCGCGGATCCTTTTTATAAAGAAGAAACGCTCAAAACAAACTGGCACATTATGGAGGATTTTTTAATTCCTTTGCTTCAACAGAAAGAAATTCAGCATCCTGACGAAGTATCCCAACGCTTTGCTCATATTCGCGGCAATTACATGGCAAAAGCGGCGTTAGAAGGTGCAGTTTGGGATTTGTATGCGCGCAGGCAAAACCTCTCTCTATCTAAAGCGCTAGGAGGCAGTAAAAGTCAAATTGAAGTTGGTCTCAGCGTTGGCATTCAGCCTACAATTGACGAAACGCTTCGCAAAATTGAAGCCGGCTTGAATGAAGGATATAAGCGGATCAAAATTAAAATTAAGCCGGGCTGGGATCTTAACTTGACGCGCGCCGTTCGAAACGAGTTCCCTTCTACCCCGCTGATGGTTGATGCGAACTCTGCTTATACGCTTGCAGATGCTGATCACCTTGCTCAGCTTGATGAGTTTGATTTAATGATGATTGAACAGCCGTTGGCTCATGATGATTTAATTGATCACGCTGAACTGCAGGTCCGCATGCGCACGCCCATTTGCTTAGATGAAAGCATTCATTCAGCTGAAGACGTTCGAAAAGCTATTAAACTTGGAAGCACACAAATTATTAACATTAAAATTGGACGAGTAGGCGGACTAACAGAAGCCAAAAAAATTCATGACCTTTGTCAAACTCACGGTATGCCCGTATGGTGCGGCGGTATGCTGGAATCAGGTATCGGACGAGCACATAATATTGCCATTACCACACTTGCCAATTTTACGCTTCCCGGAGATACAGCTGCATCCTCTAAATACTGGCGGCGTGATATCATTCATCCGGAAATAACGGTCGACAACGGTATTATTTCCGTTCCTGATACACCAGGCATCGGCTACGAACCTGACCACGATCAGATAAAAGCGCTAACTTTACACGAAAAAGTCTATACTTGCTAATCTTGAACAGGCTGGAACAAAAGTATGTCAGCTGAAGGAAAATCCGAACGATGAATGGTTCGGATTTTTTTATTGATATGGTGAGCGTAGGTTTCATGTATATAGCGGCTTCTATCTGTACAAGACGAAGACTCCTGCGGGACAAGCAGAAAGCAAAGGCTGGCATGGAAATCAACAGCACTTTAAAAAGCAATGCCTACTAGCTCCTTTATCCGATTGATTTCTCTTTAGATTGGATGGGTTTAGTTATGTCCCAGCCTCTTTTTTATAGGCTCCTCTCCCGAGGTGATACGTGCCTTGGCAAGATAAACAAACATATTAGCAAAAATGGTCTTATGCACAATCCTTCTAGTAATAAATGAATATAAATAGAGTGTAAGGGACATGCAAGGGTATATTCATTACAAATTTTAGAAGAAAGGAGCATACTGATGAATATTGAAATTGGAATTGCCATTTTCGTGTTTACAATGACAATGCTCGTCATTTTTTGGAGGCCAAACGGCATCAACGAAGCATGGCCGGCAGCCATAGGAGCAGCCATTATCCTGCTTACAGGAATTGTATCCAAATCAGACATCGTTGATATTTTCGGAAAGATAAGCGGCGCTTCTATCACCATTATTGCCACCATTGTCATGGCCGTCATATTAGAAAGTTTTGGATTCTTCCACTGGGCAGCTGCACGACTAGTGAGTTTATCCAAAGGCTCAGGGTACCGATTATATTGGTACATTCAACTGCTGTGCTTTTTAATGACTTTACTATTTAATAATGACGGCAGTATTTTAATTACCACTCCAATTTTAATTCTACTTTTGAAAAACCTTCAGCTAAAACCCCACCAGCAGATCCCCTACCTTTTAAGTGGAGCGCTTATTGCTACCGCTTCCAGCGCGCCTATAGGTGTAAGTAATATTGTCAATTTGATTGCCTTAAAAATTGTTCATATGTCGCTTTATATGCACACGGCGATGATGTTTGTACCGGCGACACTTGGTTTATTATTTATGTCTTGGCTCATGTATACGGTCGTAAAACGCCATTTGCCAAAAAAACTGCCGCATGCTTCAAAAGATATAGAAGAGAGTTTCTTTACGAAACAGTTTCACCCCTTAAAAGGAAGCATTTCTGTTGAAACAAAACGTAAACGCACACAATTTATGCTGAAAGTTTTATTATTTGTGTTTGTTATGCGCTGTCTCCTATTTGTCGCCTCTTATTTCGGCATACCAATCGAATTGGTTGCTGTACTAGGCTCATTGATCTTACTTATTTGGAGATGGTATCACTTACGTACAAACCCGATTGATATTTTAAAGAAAACGCCGTGGCACATTTTCGTTTTTGCATTTTCAATGTACGTTATTATTTACGGATTGCATAACGTAGGATTGACAGATCTACTTGTAAAAATTTGCGAACCAATTGTGAATCGAGGGCTTTTTGAAGCAAGCTTTATCATGGGAGGACTTGTTTCCATTCTCTCTAACTTGTTTAACAATCACCCTGCCTTAATGGTCGGAACCATTACCTTGACTGAAATGGGGCTCGATCCTATTACTCTTAAAACTATTTACCTTGCTAATATTATTGGAAGTGATATGGGCTCGCTTTTATTACCGATTGGAACACTGGCCTCTCTTATTTGGATGCATATTTTAAAAGAAAATCATATCAAGGTAAAATGGAAAGATTATTTAAAAGTATCACTTATCGTTATCCCGCTTACCACCATCGTTACACTTTTCCTCCTATTCTACTGGGTTCAGCTCATTTTTTCTTAATACTGATTTACAGGACGGATTGTACTCTTTTGAAGCTTACAGTCCGTCAGAAATAAACAAATGTCTCTCATAAAAACTCACTATTTTTTTCTATTGTTTTTTTATAGATACACATTCACCTAATAAAAACATTTTTTTACATTCACTAATTATTTAGAACAATTTAAAAAGAAAATCAATAAATATATTGAATCGAATTTCCTTCATGTGATAAGATATGGTTATATTGTTACTTTAACAATACATAGAGCGAATGAATTAGAAAATATGCAGTTGCATAGAACTTTCTAAACCCCACACGCAACATTTAGAGAGTGACATTCATTTTCTCAGTAACACCCATACCTTTCTGAAAAGAGTGAGTACATTAGACTTGCTCTTTTTGTCTGTTAACTGATAAGGTTCATTTCTTATGTAAGGTCTTCCTTTATAATAAGACAACAAAAAAACAGGTAACTAAGCATGCCGCTTCTTACCTGTTTTTATATGCTAAAATGATAAAATCAAATTCTATCGCGTGAACGCTCTTTACGAAATTGATTTTAATTCTTCAATTAATTGAAAAAATTTCTCTTTGTTTCTTTCTTCTAATGTTTGATCGACTTCACGTAAAATTTGATCTCTTCTAAAATCTCGGATAGCCTTATTTAATACCATTTTAGCAAATATAGAATCGAGGATATCCATACGGATGGGCTGCGAGTCTGTTGGGTGCTTTTCGATATAAATCAACTCCTATCCTTTCCTCTATTATAACAAATTCTAGCAATGTATCAAAATTTCATTGAGATATGCGCTGTTGTGCAACGGCTTCGTATTCTGATTCTAGTTCTTGAAGCGTAAGCTCATATAGCTGCTTATTTCCTTTTTTATAAACCCCTGCATCCAGCAATAAATCAATCATTGATGTTTTTTTACATTGTATGTGAGAGTAAGCTTGTTTTGTCATCGTTACACCGCCTATTTTACACTTAAAAATGAAATGATTTCTCTATCTTTCACGACCTTTCTTTATCATACGGCCCGTCCTTTAGCTTACTGTGAAGAAAATGTTAAATTTATGTAATAATGCATAAAAAGAGGCCGGGACATAACTAAATGAATCCAACCTAAAGACGAACAAATGAGATACATGAGCTGAACCGCTTATGACACCGCCGTTGATTTCCATGCAAGGCTTCGCCTTGCCCTTCAATCAACAGCTGGAAGGACGAAACAGATGAAGCTGTATTCACCCTAAAAAAAACGAACCACTCATCAAACTAGTTGATCAATGGTTCGTTTTTCACTTGGGCTAAAATACTTTTGTCCCAGCCTATTAGTTCTTCTATTAAAAATCAAAATTGTCCGGATCTGGACCTACTCGGTGATTTTGATTTAATCCATCAATTTTGCTTACATCTTCAGCATCCAATTCAAAATCAAACACAGATGAATTTTCAACAATACGGTGCTCTTTTGTTGATTTTGGAATCGTTACAACTCCGTTTTGCAGATCCCATCGCAGAATGATTTGAGCAACTGATTTACCGTGTTTTTCAGCAATTTCTTTTAACACATCGTTATCTAGCAATTCTCCTTGCATAAGCGGAGACCATGCTTCTAGCTGAATATCGTGTTTTTGACAAAAAGCATGCAGCTCTTTTTGCGTCAAACGAGGATGATACTCAACTTGGTTAATAACAGGCTTAACGTCTGTATCTTTCATTAAGTCTTCTAAATGATGAATTTGAAAATTACTTACACCTACAGCTCTTACTTTTTCTTCTTTATAAAGCGTTTCTAATGCTTTCCACGCTGCTTTATACTTACCTTCTACCGGCCAGTGAATTAAGTATAGATCCAAATATTCTAAGCCAAGCTTTTGTAAGCTTGTTTCGTAAGCAGCCAGCGTCTCTTCATAGCCTAAATCTGCGTTCCAAACTTTTGATGTAACAAAAATGTCTTCGCGTGAAAGACCTGCTTCTTTTAGACCTTGGCGAATTCCTTCCCCTACACCTTCTTCGTTTCCATAAATAGCTGCCGTATCGATGCTGCGGTAGCCTTTGACGATAGCTGTTTTCACCGCGTTCACTAATTCAGGCCCTTCTTCTACTTTAAATACACCTAATCCAAACCACGGCATTTTGACTCCGTTATGAAGTGTTACTGTATCTTGCAAATGATTACTCATTATAAAAAACCCCCTGCTAATTTCTTTACATTTGTTATTATGAAACAGAAAAAAAGAAAAAGATAGAACCCACTTTAAAGTAAGTTAGGCACTTCAAAGTTCTAAGGTAACTTTTTAGTAACCTTCTATCCCACTTAAAAATCCCTAAAAAAAGAATCCTCCGCAGAGAATTCTTTTTTGTTTTTATTTAACGTTTATATTGACTGCTGAACTTGTATTTCCAGCGGCATCTTTTGCCGTCACAGCCAGCTTTACGCCTGCTTTTTGTTTTGGAATAGTGACTTTAAACTGTCCTTTGCTATCTGCTTTGCCCGATGCGATCAGCTTTGTACCACTTTTAATCGTAACCACGGCATTCGCTTCCGTTTTTCCAGAGATAAAGGTGGACAAAGACGTAACGGCATTCACTGCCGGAGGTGCCGGCGGGGTTGTGTCTTGCACTTTTACAATTTTATACGGGCTGTACCCTACTTTATTTTGCAGCACGGCCGTTACTTCTGTTCCTGCTTTTTGAGCAGGAATTTTCACGCTGAACTTGCCGTTTCCATCAATTTTTCCACTCGCAATAATTTTTCCGCCTACTTTAATATAAATAGACGCATTTTTTTCTCCTGTTCCCGTTACCGCTGTACTTTTTTCAGTAAGCGTATTAACGGTTGGAAGTGCTGGTTTTGTCTGCGCGGCACTAACTGTTACAAACGCATTGGAGCTGTAGTTATTGGCTGCATCTTTTGCAATAACAGCTAATTTTGTAGCAGCAGGCTGCTTTGGAATGGTGATGCTGAACGTTCCATCCGATTTTGCATTTCCTTTGCCAATTACTTTTTTGTCAATTTTCACATGCACTTCTGCGCCCGCTTCTGTGCTTCCTATTACGACTGTATCTTGATTGCTTACAGCGTTTACTTTTGGTGTAACGGGTGCTGTTTTATCCTGCACGATTACGGTTACAGCTGGACTTACCCCCGCTGTGTTTCCAGCCGTTACAGACAGTTTGCTTCCTGCTTTTTGTTTTGCAATCGAGATGCTGTATGTTCCTTTAGCATCCGCTTTACCAGCTGCAAGCTGAAGACTTCCGTTTTTAATGATAACCGTCGCGTTTGCTTCTGCTGTACCCGTAACGGCTGTACTTCGATCACTCACTTCATTAACTGTCGGTTTTACCGGAGCTTTTTGCTTTGCTGTAACGGTTATAGTCGATACAGTACTGCTATTTCCTGCTACATCTTTTGCTTGTACGCTTAGCTTTGTATTCGCTTTTTGCAGAGAAATGGCAACAGAAAACGCTCCGTTTGCACCTGCTTTAGTCGTTCCCACAGTTGTTGTTCCCACTTTTACAGTAACCGTCGCATTTGCTTCTGCTGTACCTGTAACTTTTGTATCTTGATCACTTACTGCGTTTACTTTTGGCGCAGCTGGTGCCGTTTTATCCTGTACGGTTACCGCAGTGACTGAACTTGTTCCCCCTGCATTTTGAGCCGTTACAGACAGCGTGCTTCCTGCTTTTTGTTTTGCAATTGAGATGCTGTAATTTCCTTTGGCATCTGCATTGCCTGCTGCAAGCTGAAGACTTCCGTTTTTAATGATAACCGTCGCATTTGCTTCAGCCGTTCCTTTGATCATTGTGTCTTGATCACTTACTGCATTTACTTTTGGTGCAAGCGGTGCTTTTAACGTAGATTTAACCGCAAAAGAAGGAGCTTGACTTTCGTTTCCTGCTTTATCTTTTGCACTTACCGCTATTGTTGTTCCACCTATTTGCACTGGAATTGAAACAGTAAATGTACCGTTACCATCCGCTACTGCAGAGAACGTTGCATCGCCTGCTTTTACCGTCACGGCGGCGTTTGCTTCTGTTACGCCTGTTACGGTCGTATCTTGGTCACTTACTTCATTTACAATTGGAACAGAAGGCGGCGTTTGATCGGTTACGGTCACTACTGTGGCCGTGCTTTCATTTTCAGCTGCATCTTTAGACGTTACCGATACTTTTGTATCTGCTGGCTGCTTGGCAATCGTAATTGCAAATTTTCCAGCTTCGTCAGCAAGACCTGTTCCAATTACTTCATTTTCCACTTTTGCAATAACAGAAGCATTTGGTTCTGTCACGCCCGTAAGCGATGTTTGATTGTCTCCTAGTGCATTAACTGAAGGTGCATCAGGCGCAACCGTATCTTTTGGTGCTTCTTGCTCCTGCTCTTTTCGCGGATATTTAGTTGTATAAAAACTTAAAAGAGTAGTGGTTGGATAATAAAAATCTAAAATTTCACGATAGTCTTTTCCTATGCTTGCCATTTTTTGAGCACCGTATTGACTCATTCCAACACCGTGTCCATTTCCTTTACCATTAAAAGTTGTTGATGTGCTTGTTTCATTTGTTTCCGTTACAAGCAGACTAAGCATCGCACGGCTGTTTAACATCGATTTTAGCTTCGTCGATGTTAAATCCTTTAATTCCAAATGATGAACCACTAGTTTTTGCGAACTGTCTACATCTCCTTTAACGAGGTAGTCCACTGTAATTGCACCTTTCGTCACACGGCCTCCTGATGAAGGAGCATAAAAGCTCACCTTTGGAATAGACGTAATTTTAATGGTTTTACCAGGATGCTTATTGGCTACTAACCATGACTTCAAATTATCCGTAACGGTTTTATCTTTTTCAGAAACCGTATTCCACCAAGCGCTATAGTTAGCTAAATCTTTTCCTGTTAAATCAATTTGCGTTTTTTGAATAGCTAACGTCCACGGTGTCTGCTTATCGTATGGATCTTCTTTCACCGGGAAATAAGAAAGCTGAGTTCCTCCCCAAGCGTTGCTGTTTGATTCGGTTCTTCCGCCGTTGCTTGATGAGAACACGGCGTTGATTAATTTATTGTTGTAGGTGACTACTTGTCCGAATGTCTGATCTACTGCTTGGTTTGTACTGTCGTACCACGTATAGCCACCGTACACTTGATAGCTTACCGTGTCATTGATTACTTTTCCTGCATAGCTCATTGCGTATGTTCTTGCTGCTACCGCCTGAGTTTTTAAGGCTTGCAGATTCCAAGATGTATAGACTTCATTTGGCACAACGCCTTTTAAATAGTCTTCAATCGGGAGCGTATTAACAGGTCTGACGTACGTTCCTTTTTCATTTGTAAACGCAACGTCCCCTAAGTACTGTCTGCCGTTAATAGATACGGGATTTTTATAAAGAGACGGTGTAATTTCAAAGCTTGTAAATTCACCTAAGACAGTGCTTCCTTGTTTTAAAGTGACACCTTGAGTTGTTGCTGTTACCGTATACTCTGTATTTGCATTTAAGACCAAATCCGAGTTTTTAATAGTGTATAAATAAGACGGCTTAATTGTAATTGCATGATGATCTCCTAAATAGTTTACTAATTTTACAGACACAACTGGTTCTACCGTTTCAGCTTTCACGCTAGCAAGCGGCGTGAATTGAAACAGCAGTACGCTTAGTACTAAAGCAAATGCCGTTAACTTTCTCATCTTGTTCCCCCATTTTCATATACTGCCTAACGCATTTTAATATCACTTTCTATATCGACACAGTTCTATAAAAATTAAAGCATTTTACCTAGTTTTCTTTTCTGCTCGTCCATTTTTTTGTCGAAAAAACGCTTCTTTATATCATATGAACGACAAAAAAACGTGTGACATAAATCAAATGATTTAGTCACACGTTTTTATAGGTCTTTTCACCTTTTATTTTTTCATTTCTTCATATGCCACGATACCGTCTGCAACATGATTCATCAGCTTTGTAAGGTAAGCCTGATCAGACAGGTTCCGGTCTTCTTCTGGATTCGTCATATACCCCAGTTCAACTAGCGTTACGGGTACAGTCGACCAGTTAAATCCTGAAAGATCACTGCGATAGCGAATGCCGTCTGCTTCGACAAACTGATCTTTTTTCACCTCTGTCAGAATAGCTTGAGATGCTTGTAAACTGCTTTGGTAAATAGACTTTGTATAGGAATTATCTTCTGCAGGAGTAAGCACAGAAAATCCTTTTACAGAAGCATTTTCAGAACCATCTGCATGTATACGTACGTGCAGATCAGCTTTTGAATTATTCGCAAGCTCCGCTCGTTCCCGGTTGCTGATATCTACATTATCAGAACTTCGAGTAAGCTTTACGGTTATTCCTTTTTCTTCGAGCAGCTGTTTTAATATCATAGAAGCTTCCAACGTCAGCTTGTATTCCGGCTTCTTGGTCACTACGCCTGATGTGCCTTCGGAAACCTTTATTTTTGTTTCTGCTGATCCCGGTCCGATTGGCTCTTTCTCCAGGTTAGCCTGAGATTGATGACCAGGGTCAATGTAGACTAAAAAAGAAGGAGGATCCGCTTTTTCAGGCATGTTGTTTTTTACATTTTTCACTT
Organism: Priestia sp. JV24; assembly: GCF_025910025.1. Taxonomy (NCBI): domain Bacteria; kingdom Bacillati; phylum Bacillota; class Bacilli; order Caryophanales; family Bacillaceae; genus Priestia; species Priestia sp. JV24. Next base: position 9,461 of record NZ_JAPCIN010000011.1, on the reverse strand, counting down.
CATTACCTGCTTCATGAGGCTGTACTGCTTGGAACTGTGAGATCGGCTGCTTCACTCTTTCTCCCTGCGCATGAGCTTTTGGTACATTTCCGCTAACGACGGCTTTCTCTGTTTGACCTTTCATCATAAAGAAAAATGAGAGTACTGCTACTATTGCAACAATACCTATTCCATAACTCCATACTAAGCGCTTCATCTTCGCTCACCAGACTTTCGAATAGAGTGGGATATTCCTTATGTTAAAGTACAAAATGTGTTAACGTTATTATCTCATAGAATATGGATTTTTTTGTATAAAACGTTAAAAATAATATCGGCAATATGTTATGTATATGCAAACAAAAACAACACTACATAATGTAGTGTTGTTTTCCAAAAAAATGACGGATGGTTAAATCCGTTTTGCACCAATATAACGTGCTTTCCAGTAGCTGTTGCTAAGAGATGTAATCGTCACGCCTTTAGATGTAGAAGCTTGAAGAAACTGATTATTTCCTAAGTACACGCCTACATGTGAAGGACCTTTTTTATACGTTTGAAAGAAAACTAAATCTCCTTTTTGAAGCTTTGCTTTTGAAACGCTTGTCCCTACTCGATACATTTGTTCCGTTGTGCGCGGAAGTGTTTTTCCAGCTTTTTTGAAAATGTATTGAATAAATCCCGAGCAGTCAAAACCTTTTGTTGTTGTGCCTCCCCATTTATAAGGAACACCCATTAATTTTTTACCAGTAGCAATAGCCGTGTCCTTGTATGAATATGACGCTGCTTCTACTGTTTGAGCAGGTGCAATAAACGGACTGGCTCCGCTAAATAAGACTGCCGCTGCCGTTATAGACCCAATGATGGCTTTTTTCATTTTTCTCCTCCATTATGTAACCGAACGTTACGTTTCTATGAACTTATTTTTCAATATGTTCGGTTTAATTATAATGAAAAAAGCCTCAAAAACTATTACGCTATGATTAAATAATGTTACAAAATGGTTACTTAGGAATTTTTATCTTTAGATATGTATAAAAGAGGTTGAGACATACCTAAGTCAATCCAATTTACAGACGAATAAATGAGCTAGTATGAATCGCTTGTTACTCGGCAGTTGATTTCCGTGCAAGACTTCGCTTTCCGCGGGCGGGCGCTGAGCCTCCTCGTCGCGTACGCTCCTGTGGGGTCTCACCTATTCCGCTTTTCCCGCAGGAGTCTTCGTCTTGCCCTTCAATCAACCACTAGAAGCAACTACATAAACGAAAACTACGTTCACAATCACAATGAAAAAATCCGAACGAGTTGGGTTCTCCATTCATCGTTCGGATTTTCCTTCGATTAAAACACTTTTGTCCAAGCTCTTTTTCTTTTACTTTTCTTTTTGCTGTTTCAAAATTAAGTCCTGTTTCGCTTTAGCATCATGATGCTGCGCTAATTCACGTGAAAATTCTTCATTTGCTTGATCTGGAGCAATTTTTAACTCTTTTGGTGTTTGAGGCAGTGACCCTTTGTTGTTATGTGATGATTTGTGATTATTTGCTCTTCCCATGTTGAGACCTCCTTGTATCAATCATTTGTTTTTCATCTTTAGTTACTATTCCCAATTTCCCAAAGCAAATTCAACCGAAAAAAGATTAAGACATAACTAAATAAATCCCATCTAAAGCCGGATAAATTGGATAAATGAGCTGATATGGACCACTTGTTGCATGGGCTTTGATTTCCATACAAAATTTCGCTTTCCGCGGGAATCTTCGCCTTGTTCTCCAATCAACAACTAGAAGCAACTGCACAGATAAAATCTACATCAATATAAAAAAATCCGAACGAATAATCGTTCGGATCTTTCTTCAACTACAATGCTTTTGTCCCAGACTCTTTGTTGTTACGATACTTTTTTTGTTACTTCGTTAATATAAGCTTCCTTGTCTTTATCATTAAATTGACCTTCCCACTTCGAAATGACAATCGCACCAAGTGAGTTTCCAATTACGTTTACCGCTGTACGTCCCATATCTAACAAACGATCGATTCCAGCGATAAATGCAAGCCCTTCTACCGGAAGTCCTACAGATCCAAGCGTTGCAAGCAGTACAACAAACGATACGCCCGGAACTCCTGCAATTCCTTTAGATGTAACCATTAAAATTAATATCAGTGAAATTTGCTGTGTGATGCTCATATCAATACCGTACATTTGCGCGATAAAAATCGCAGCAAGCGCTTGATAAAGAGTAGATCCGTCTAAGTTAAATGAATATCCCGTCGGAATAACAAAAGATGTAATGGCTTTAGGACATCCGAACTTTTCCATTTTCGCAATAATACGCGGTAATACTGTTTCTGAACTTGCAGTTGAAAATGCTAATAGCAATTCATCTTTTAGCACTTTTAATAAGTGGAAGATGTTAACGCCAGCCCATTTAGCTACAAGTCCTAGCACAACTAATACAAAGAAAATCATTGTGCCGTAAGCAACAATTACAAGCTTACTAAGCGGAATCAGAGACGCTAGTCCAAATTTTGATACCGTTACACCGATTAATGCAAATACGCCAAACGGTGCAAACTTCATAACTAAATTCGTTACCCAAAACATCGCTTCTGCCGTGCCTTCAAAAAATCTTAAAACCGGCTTGCCTTTTTCACCGATTGATGCAATTCCAAGTCCAAATAGGACCGAGAAGAAAATAATTGGCAGCATGTCGCCTGCAGCAATTGACTCAAATACATTCGTTGGAACGATGTGAACAAATGTTTCTACAAATCCTTTTTGCTCTGTAGCTTCTGCCGTTGATGTGTAGCTGCTGATATCTGATTTTTCAAGACCGCTGCGGTCCACACCAGTACCAGGGTGAAGCAAGTTAGCTGCTAATAAGCCTACAACAATAGCAACCGTTGTAATGATTTCAAAGTAAAGAATTGTTTTTCCGCCTAATTTACCAAGCTTCTTAATATCACCAACACCCGCAACGCCCACAATGATACTAGATATAACAATCGGCACCACGATCATTTTAATTAAATGAATGAATACGTCTCCAATTGGCTGCAGCACTTCAACTGCTTTAGGATTTCCGTAAAAAATAGCCCCTACAATAATACCTGCAATCAAACCAATTAAAATTTGTCCTGCTAATCCAAGCTTTTTGAACATATCTTTGCACCTTCCTTCTTTTTTCTAACAGCTCAAAGCTGTTTATTTGCACTTAATGTATTCAACAGATACAATTCCATTAAGAACTGTTTATTAAGTAGTTCTTTTATTCATAAGATTACATTATCATAGGCATCACAAAATCTAACAAAAACCTACTGAAACTAACAAAAAAGTTTTTAGAAAATTACAAAATGAAAACGCTGTAGTTTTTTTACTACAGCGTTTGTTTAACTTCATAATAGAGCATTTGGATAAATTTTTTTACGTTTATACGACTCGGAGTGCTGCTTTTTCCCGTGCCTTTTTCTATATCTCTCATGCGCTGATGCACCATTGAAAAATCGAAAAACTTAGAAGCATAATTTTCAAATTTAGGATTAAAGAAGTCAACCATGCCAAGAGAGGTCAAATGATTTAAAGACTGATAAATAGCTCTTCTTACTCGCTGCTCAGCTGCTTTCATTTCTTTTTGCAACACGTCTTCTGAAAAAGATGAACCAAGCTTTCTCACGGTAATTTTCTCAAAAATTTCTTTGAGAGAAGGAAAATGCTGTTCATACATCGTGCTTTTTTCCGTTTGATGCAGGTAATTGATAATTTCAATCAAATCTTTACTTCCGCTTTCTCCTAAAATCCCAAGTTCTCTTAAAAGAAACCTGCACGCCTCTGCCGGATCGCTTTCTTTTTTACCAAAAGAAGGCGTTTTTTGCTGATTTCCTACATTAAGTACGGTATTTAACGATTCTTGAATTTTCTCTATTGATTGTTGAACATGAATTCGTTCAATTACTTTTTGAATGACCATGAGCACTTCCATACGATTAAGCGGCTTCGTGATATAGTATTCAATGCCAAGCGAGTAGGCTTTTCCAATCAAATCTTTCGTTTCTACCTGTGACATCATAATAATTTTCCCTTTAAAACTATCCTTTATTTTGCGCACGGTTTCGATTCCGTCTTGAATCGGCATTAATAGATCAATAAATAAAATATCGATTTGCTGCAATAAAGAAAATTGATCATTTAACACGATCCCGTCTTCTGCTTCTCCTATAACCTCCCCTAGATCATTATCTTCAATAATTTCGGCTAACATTGAACGAAAGACTTCGTCATCATCTATGATATAAAATCGCATATTAGTCCTTATCCCCCATTAACGTAGAAATAGGTAAATCTATAGCAAATTGAACACCGGGGCTTGGAGACAGATTAACAAATTGAATATTCCCTCCCAGCTGCTCGGTCATTTGCTTAACGTAGACAAGCCCAAGACCCGTAGAAGGCGTTCCGTCCTTTGCATATTTGGATGTAAATCCCGCTTTAAAAATAAGACGTTCATGCCTTTTTTTCACTCCGGGACCGCTGTCTCTTACATACAATAAAATGCGGTCTTCTTCTCGACATACGTCGATAATAATCGCGCCTTCTTTTTCAATCGCTTCGACCGCATTCGTTACTAGGTTATTAATTAATGATAAAAACAAGTACACATGATAGCGAGGATGCTCTCCTAAAATCGAATATGAAAAATGAATATCTTTTGCTAACATCGCCGCATATTTTTCGTTGCTGCGCATCACGATTTGAAGCAGACTTTCGATTTCCATATACTCAGAAAATTCTTCTTTTGTAATGACCTTGGACAGCCCTGCTGATATCCGCTGGTTGTCTTTTTTAATATCATGTACTTCTCCTGCAATTTGTAATGCTTTTTGGCTAAAATCGTGCAGTGAAGTAAGCTGGTGGGTATCCGCTTCGTGTAATTCTTCATACAAATCATACGACTTTTTCGTAATTCTCTCAGCGTCCTGCAGCGTTTTTTTCAAATGAATGGATTCCTCATATAAATTTGAAAGCACAACAAGCAGCTGATCATTTTTTTGAGAGATTTGTCGTTCTCTCAGCTGCCCCTCGTAAAGTTTGATCATGCTAAATAGGCATAAAACAAAGAAACTTCGAAAGACGCCTACAATAAAAATCTGCATGAACTCCGGAAACACAATATGATGATGAACCATTACATACATAAAAAACAATTCCATCCCGCCTGAAACCGTTTCGATGATGATGCTCCATATGCCAATAATCCACGGCTTTGAATGAAAATCGTTAATTTTAAACCAAGAAAAAGCAATGGCATAAACAAGATAATAAATCCCCGCTGAACACCTAATCTGCAAAGAATGCAGAAAATCAAATGATTCGTAGCTATACCAGTCAAGCCACATCCGAAAGCCCACTATAGCACTCGCAACTAAAATACCTGGTATAACAGGAGATACCTTTCTTAAAAGCAGCAGTAAAAAGAAAAAAATGGGCACAGCAAAGCTAACTCTATACGTATCATGAAAAGGATAATATTTAAGCTCTCCTGCTAGCGGCACAACGACTATCATCACCAGAATAAGGAAAACATCTTTTTTTACTACCGTATCAACTTTCATCGTTCACTTCCTGCACTTTTTGAACATAAGTATATAGTTTAGCAATCTAAAAGACAATCGCTCTTCCCCATATTTTTTACATTCCTACTTCCATTTATAAATATAGCCCATATATAAACAGTTATTTATTCTCTTTCATTATTCTCTGTAGTTTTTTAGATTTTCTTGTTTTATTTTGTAATTTTTGTTGTATAGTAGAAGTACCTTTTAAAATGTGAGGCTGTATCACAACTATTCAATTATTATTACATCACCTGATAGCTACACTAAAAAGGAAAACTATTATTTATAGGGGGAGCTTATTTTACAATGTGGATCATTACCGTTTACTCGAAAAACCAAAGTCCGACTATGTTTGAATTTGAATCAGAGGTAGAGGCGAAAAAGACATTTCAGGAGATTAAAGGGTGTAAGATCCTATCGGAAGTTATTTACTATAACGACCGAGTTCCCGCTTTAGCGTAAATCAGTTGATGTAGGAAATTTTACAAATTATCGGTTAAAAGCCACGTAAAGGGCCAAAGGATGATTCTATTCCTTTGGCTCTTTGCTGTTTGATTAGAAAAAATGAGACTGAAACATAATGAGATGAATCCAATCGAAAGACGAACAAACGGGAGACATGAGCTGAACTGCTTGTGACACCGCAGTTGATTTCCGTGCAAGACTTCGCTTTCCGCGGGCGGCCGCTGAGCCTCCTCGTCGCTTGAGCTCCTGTGGGGTCTCACCTGTTCCGCTTTTCCCGCAGGAGTCTTCGTCTTGCCCTCCAATCAACTGCTAGAAGGGTCTAACGTTGACCTAACAAAAAAACGAACCCCAATCAAACGTGTTGATTAATGGTTCGTTTTTCACTTCGTCTAACATACTTTTGTCCCAGCTTCGTTTTGCTTTGTGAGCATACTGACTGCCCACATTACGATAAAGTTGACAAGCAGCGCAATAAATCCGACATTGATATCCTTCATTTGCTGAGGCAGTGACGGAAATAACGTCCCAATAGTAGATCCGCTGATTGTAATATAGGCTACTACAATAATTCCAGCAACAATCCCCCACGCTGCTCCTTGTTTCGTTACAAAGTTATTTTTCTTCAAACTGAAAAGCAGAGATGGAAACAGCTGTGTCATTAGGCTATAGCCCATTAAAATAATTGTTGACAGCGTCGTTCCTCCGTTTAGCGTAAAGTAAACAGAAATGAGAGCCACAACGGGTACAAAGCTTTTCGCTAAACGAGCAATACGCGCTTCGCTTGCTTGAGGAGCAAACGGTTTGTATATGTTTTTAGCCAGCAACGTTGATGCACTCATTAACAGCATCGATCCCGGCACAAGCGCTGTCAGCAAACCCGCTCCTCCTATAATTCCAATAAACCAAGGATCAAAGGTTTGGATTGAGATCCGTAATAGGGCAAGATCTACGTCTCCTCCGCTTAAACCAGGAACTTTTAAAATAGCTGCAAATCCAACAAAAAATACAAAGAGCAGCATCAGCGTATAAAGAGGACTAATGATTGCATTTTTACGAAATACCTTTGCATTTTTCGCTGTATAGCTTGAACTAAACACCTGCGGCCACATATAAAACCCAAGTACTAGTAAAATAACGGTCGAAATAAACCACGAGACGCTTAATCCTTGCTCAGGAAACTTTAAAAATCCCGGCTTCGCTGTATTCACCGCTTCAAACATTGGCCCGTATCCTCCGTAATAATGAAAAGGTAAATAAATGCCTAAAAATCCAATTACAGCAAGCATCATAATGTCTTTAATAACGGCCGTCCATGCAGAACCGTGGATACCGGATATCATAACATATAGCGTTAAACTGATAGCTCCCATCCAAATGGCTGCCGGCATTGAAATGGCACCGTAGGATGCTTGTGATACAATAATCCCCAATCCTTTTAACTGCACAACGATAACAGGAATGACAGCAATCACTCCTACAGCAGCTACAAGCACACCAAGGTAAGGGCTTTTATATTTGCTTACAAAAAAATCAGGCTGCGAGACGAGCTTATGATCTCTTGCATACTTCCAAATAACAGGAAGAAGCCAGTATGATAAGACATATGATAAGCTAATATAAATTAACACATAAAGTGCAGGAGCTCCTTTTCCATAAGCCCATCCGCTTCCGCCTAGAAACGAAAATGTTGTATAGATTTCTCCGGCCATCAGCACAAACACTAAAACAGCCCCGAAACCGCGTCCGCCTACCGTCCACTGCTCCAAGTTCATATCCTTGCCTTTGGTTGATCGTATGCCAAGAAAAATAGCTGCCACTAAAAATAGTAAAATAATAATAAGTGCACTATTCATTCTTCTTCCCCTTCCCGATTTCTGGGATCAAGCTTGTACATAACCCCTAAAATAATGGACGTAAGCACCACCCATATCACCATCCAAAACATATTGAACGGCATACCGAGAACAAACGGAGTGACTCGGTTAACAAAAGGGAGAAAACCTAATATGCCTACGAACGGAAGGACAGACAAAATATAGATAAATTTCATGACTAAACTCCTCCGACTTTCTAAAACTAACTTCTTTATATTATCACATATTCCGTGTATTCAATGAAGGAATGCTTGCGTTTAAGCTGAAATAATCTCCAAAAGATAAAATATTCTGTACTATTTTACAAAAATACTGTTTTAATTTTTCTGAATAAATAGTATAATTTCTTCTTATAGTTCGCAGGAGGTATCGTACAGATGAAAACAATAGAGAAAATCAGTACATTTGCAGGAAAAACATTTACGCTTTGGGTTATTTTAATTTCCGTTATTGCCTACTCATTCCCAGAGCATTTTGTATGGATTGGAAAGTACATCGTTCCGCTCTTAGGAATTGTCATGTTTGGAATGGGATTAACGCTGTCAGCGTCTGATTTCAGCGAAGTATTTCGAAGACCGAAAGAAGTAGCACTAGGCGTGGTGGGACATTTTATCATTATGCCGCTTCTCGCATTTGGTTTGGCGATTGGCTTAGATTTACCAAAAGAAATAGCAGTGGGCGTTATTTTAGTAGGCTGCTGTCCAAGCGGCACATCATCAAACGTAATGGTCTTTTTGGCTCGAGGAAACGTTGCGCTCGCAGTTGCTATCGCTTCTGTTTCAACCATTTTAGCACCGATTGTTACACCGCTTCTTATTTTATTATTTGCAAGCAAGTGGGTGGATATTGATATCATGTCTCTTATTATTTCCATTATACAAGTTGTCATCATTCCCCTTGCTCTTGGATTTACAATCAAAAAGTTTTTTGGAAAAGCTGCAGAAGCAAGTTCCAAAGCTCTTCCCCTTGTTTCAGTAGTCGCGATTGTCTTGATTGTATCTGCCGTTGTGGCAGGAAGCCAAGCACAGCTTGCTAAAACAGGCGGTATCATTTTTGCCGTAGTTGTTCTTCACAACATTCTTGGTTTCACAATCGGCTTCTTCTTTGCCCGCTTATGCGGAATGGATCTAGCCAAACAAAAAGCAGTGGCAATGGAAGTTGGCATGCAAAACTCAGGGCTCGGCGTCACCATTGCTTCCACTCACTTTTCGCCGCTAGCCGCTGTCCCAAGCGCCATCTTCAGCGTCTGGCACAACATCTCAGGCTCAGTTCTTGCCTTTATCTTTAGCAAACTAAAAGACAAAAACCAGCCTTCGTCTGATAAAAAAATGGCTGGGTAATACAATAAACCTATAAGGGAAGCACAAAAAGCTTTTACCTAGGCGAATGCCACCAACCCCGCAAGGGGGGCGGCATTCGCTTAGGTATAGAAAAAAGAGACATGGCGCTTTTGCCATGTCTCTTTTTTCCACATCGATTAAAAACTATTAGCCTCTTCCTGCTTGGAAAGAAGGGTATTTCGTCATACCA
>NZ_JAPCIN010000102.1:0-343 GCF_025910025.1 Priestia sp. JV24 | reverse complement strand
AGAGGGTTGTTTGAGTGCCAAGAGGGTTTGGGTTTGGTGAATCTATCAACTCCTTAAATTCTCGACCTGACGGTCTTGCGATTTACCGTTGACAGACCACTTTATACGGAGGTTTTGAATACTTTTGAAAGAAATTATTCCTAGTAGTTTATATGCTTCAAAAAATTAATTACTGCTCTTATCTTCTTTTTGAAAATGTTCTTTGTAATATAAAAAATCAACTTTATGTTTTGTAGACATTAATTGTGTTGCTAATATTGCAGTGTAAACCGTGGTCAATCCTAATGCTACTGTTCCCAATAAATTCAAATTGTCTTTATTAATATTATCGTTACTATTCATA
>NZ_JAPCIN010000101.1:0-345 GCF_025910025.1 Priestia sp. JV24 | reverse complement strand
ATTCCTTGAAGGCATTCCTTATTTAGCGCATATTGATAAATTGCGTAAAGAGAAATTCCTAGAACTGTTTACGGACTTACGTGCCTTTGATCAATTTATTCTTGATAACTACAGCAAGCAAAAGTTTGTATTAAAAAACGAAAATACAGGTGAATCCATTGATTTAACAAGTACAATCAAGTCTTCTCTTCGAGACTATGTGGAGATTTTATTGGCTAAATTAAATGATGTCGCACCACCACCAGCGAATAAAGTGCGTAAATATGTGTACTGCGGCGGGGTAGCTCCTACTTTAGAAGTCGCTATCATGAATAGTATGCGTGAAAAAATTGGAGAAGAACGTAC
>NZ_JAPCIN010000100.1:0-364 GCF_025910025.1 Priestia sp. JV24 | reverse complement strand
GCGTACAGAGCGTACAGGGCGTAATCCTCAAACAGGTGAAGAAATGACAATTCCAGCAACGAAGGTCCCAGGTTTTAAAGCAGGAAAAGAGTTTAAAGAAGCTGTTAAATAAAGAGTATTTATATAAAACCTCCAGAATGGATTTCTGGAGGTTTTACAAGATGTCTATCTTACTCTCATTAAATTTATAGTTTCTTACCTCTTTTACATAAGCCACACATCTAGGAATCAAGCAAAAACGTATGAATTTCTACGTAAATTAAGACTTACTACTAAATCTACATTCTATCTCTTGCTTGAGAATTTCTGCACCTCTTGGGCTTAACACAACTCCTTTTGCGTATTCACAATTATGTGGACTTAT
>NZ_JAPCIN010000010.1:0-460699 GCF_025910025.1 Priestia sp. JV24 | reverse complement strand
GCGTCCTAAACCTGTTGATCCACCTGTAATTACAACTACTTTATCTTTTAAATCTGTATACATAATAAAATCCTCCTAGTGTTTTCATTTATTCATACATACTATCATTAACTTTTACGTAAACGTTAACTTTTAGCCATTCCGAGGAATACGCCACCTAAAATGATGAGCACAATACCAATCGTAATTGAAATAAGCTGACGCTTTGTTTTCTTTTCTCCAAGTAAGAAGATACCGCCAAGCGTTGAAATAACGATTCCCATTTGTGATAATGAGAAGCTTGTTGCAACTCCTACTTTAGGTTGAGAAATAAATAAGAACATATTACCAGCTGCCCAAATGAGGCCTGGAATAATGTTGCGAATTGCGTATTTATTAAACGGTTTGTGTTTATAAGTAAGTATAAGTCCACCAATTAACATACCAATTGCTTGTGGGAATAGTGCCGACCAGCCGTCTACATTAAATAAACGAGCGACAACTACATACACTAAGTATCCAATTGTTGAAATAATAAGGGTAATGATCCCTTTTTTGAATTGTCCAGATTGCTCTGGGTTTTTTTCGCTTTCTAGTGATGTTAGCACGATACCAATAACAATGAAAATAAGAGCTAACACGCCTAAAATAACGGTTGTTGTTGTTGACCACTCGTGAAACACGATAACACCGAACAGCGATGTCGTCACAAGCTGCATACCAGTTGAAATTGGCATGGTTTTTGAAACACCAATATAATCAATCGTTTTCAACTGATTACTTTGCCCAACTGCCCAAAATAATCCCGAAACGATTCCGACAATAAAAATAAGCGGCGTCAACACTGGATGAACTACGAAATAAATAACGGCTGAAAAGATCAGCGCACCAATTGTAGTCCCAAGCGTTTGACTGTAAGGACCTCCGCCCAATTTAACGTTGAACAGGACAATACTTCCCCAGAAAATCGCAGGAAGAATAGCCAAAAGGATATCCATTTGATACTAACCTTCTTTCTCAAACTCTTGATGTAATTGTAAATTTAAAGTACCTTTTACTTAACTAGGTAACTTTATGTAACCAATCTTAGACCTTTTTTCTTGATACGTCAATAATAATATGTCGATTTTGTGACTTTTTTTAAAAACTTTACAATACAGCGTTTCCAAGCTACTGAAAGTTTTGAAAATAAAAAAAGATAGCCTTTTCATTATCCAAATGCTAGTATATAATAACATTACAAGAGTTACTTTTAATATCCTATATACGATAAAGTAGGTGGCATGAATGAATGAATTTGATGAGTTATGTCCAAAAGTGTGGAAAACGTTTGATATAATAGGGAAAAGATGGAACGGGTTAATTATTTATGTCCTGATGAGCGGTCCTAAACGCTTTAGTGAAATTCACAGCAGCATTCCCTCTTTAAGTAAACGAATGTTAACCGAACGAATGAAAGAGTTAGAAGAAGAAGGCATTGTAATCCGGCACGTTATTCCTGAACGTCCGGTTCGTATTGAATATATCTTAACTAAAAAAGGATCAGAGCTTGGTACGATCTTAGGCCCCGTCAGCAAGTGGGCAAAAACATGGATAAAATAAAAAAGCCTCTTTGGAGGCTTTTTTTACGTTTGGTAGAGGATATAATTATTTTTCCCTTCTCTTTTTCCTTTATATAACGCATCATCTGCATTTTTTAATAATGAAGCAGCCGATTCCCCGTCTTCTGGATAAATAGAGACACCGATGGTAGTTGTTGTGCACAAACAATAGCCCCGTACATTCCAGCTTTGCTGAAGAGATACGTGAATTCGCCTAGCAATTTGTTCAATTTCTCGTCCATTTGTTACGTTTAAAATAATGATAAACTCATCTCCGCCCAAACGATAAATGCGATCGCCTTTCCTCACACAGCTTTTTAACCTCTTCGTGTATGCTTTTAGAAATTCGTCGCCTATATGATGGCCATATTCATCGTTAATCTGCTTAAAATTATCACAGTCGAGAAACAAAAGCGCAAAAAACTCATCGCTTTTTTGCTTCCCTTTTTCAATTACTTTGTTTAACTCTTTTAATAACATCGCCCGGTTGGGAAGACCTGTTAAACTATCGTGAGTGGCTTCAAAATGAAGTTTATTTTCTAGCGCTTTTTGTTCTGTAATATCATTATGAATCGAGACATAATAAGTAATATTTCCCTCTATATCTTTTAATGGCACAATTGTGTTCGATACCCAGTATAACTGATTATGCTTCGTCCACATTTCAAGCTCGCCTCGCCATACTTTTCCGCTTTTTATTGTCTCACGCAGCTCAGAAAGGTCATGACGAAGCCCTGCATCTCGATAATACTTCCCCAATAAATCTTCTTTTTGATAATCTGAATAACGTATATACATATCGTTTATATAAGTGATAGTTCCATTTGCATCTAGAATCATAACGCTAGCTGATTCATCAAGCGCATATTTTATATTTTCAAGTTCTTTCATTGTATAAGCCAGCTGTTCTTCTGCTTCTTTTTGAGGCGTAATATCGTGTAAAATTACGTAAGCACCAACCGTTTGATTATTTACTTTGACAGGAATGGTTGTAATGTACACATGCTGTGCGGAATGTTGACTTCTACGAAGTGTTAGCTCTGTGCTGTAGCTGATTGCTTCATATACATTCCAAGACTTGTAATTACAGACTCCCAGCCTTTTAGCAATATCTCGGTAATTTTGGTGCAGCACATCGCTTGCAGAAAGATGAAGCGTTTCTAAGAATGCGCTGTTAATATTTAAAATCGTACCGTCCATATCCAGCATACAAACTGCGTGGTGGTGATTTGTAAACAGCGACTTGTACCACTGTTTACTTTCAATAAGCTCCAGTTCTAACTTTTTAATCGGTGTAATATCTCGGTAAATCACCGAATAGGCGACCAGTTGATTTTGATCATCATAAATCGGTGAACAGCTGACAGATACACACACGCTTTCGCCGCTTTTGGTGTACCTGACTGTTTCATAAGGAAGCAGCGTCTTACCATTTTTTAATTCTTCGATTAATTTAAGGTTTTCTTTTCCCTCTTCTTTTGATACGATGTCCATCTCTTGACGGCTTTTTCCTATAACTTCTTCTTTTCTCCACTGAAATAGCTTTTCAAATGCTCCATTGACTGTTAAGACCTTCTCATTACAATCAGCAATTAGAATGGCATCTACCGTGTTTTCTAGAAACGCATCGAGTAAACGCGTGCTCTCTTCCTGCGTTTTTTTATAATGAATTTCTTGAGCCATGACAAGGACATGTGAAGGGGCCGTCGCTTGATTAAAAAGAGGGGTAAATGTTACTTCATATGCATGCCGGTCGGGCTGAAAAAGCTGTATATATTGATATTGAATTGGTTCTTTCGTGGCAATAGCTTTTTCACAAAGTGTGTAAAAAAGCAGATTTTCTTCTTTATTGATTATCTTGTCTTCCATTTTTTCAAAGAATTGCTGAGCTGCTTTGTTACATTCTTTATAATATAGATGATGTTTTTCTTGCTGAATTAAAATAACAGGCTGCGGCATATTCATAAAATAAAATTGGAATACCCCTTCACTATACATACTACATATCCTCCATCTGCCTTTGAACTTTCATTGAACCTTTTATTTCTATATGTAATTCACTCATTATTCCAAACAAACACGTCTGCTTCACCCCATAAAACCTCATAATTTTTTAATAATTTTAGATACTTATATCATCTTTACGTCTAATTACCTATTTATATATTAGGATACATCATCTATTTAGTGAAGGATATGTTTTAGGAGTGCAGAAGCCTTTCTCGTCTGAATAAACTGCGGTACTTATTATAAGTTAAGTAGGAAGAGATCGACTGCGGCGTGCCCAGCAAATAGCCCTGAGCAGCATGTAGGTTTAACGAAATCGCTGCGGCTAAATCTTTATCTCGTTCAACGCCTTCTAAAATGAGATTCGTATGCGGATAATAGTTAACAAGCAAATCAATCAGATCTTTCTTTTGCTTGCAGTCGGCTAGCCCTTCAGCATAGCTTCGGTCCAATTTCATATAGTGAGGTTCGTACATGCTCACTTGTCTCATCGCTGCAGCCCCTGCTCCAAAATCATCAATCGCAATTTTGAAACCGGCCTCTTTCAAACTCATTACTCGGGTAAAAAGAGCAGGCGATTCCCATAAAATCTTTTCATGAAGCGTTTCATTTAACTCCCATACAATGCGATGCTTCGCGTTTTTATAGGTGTTCAACAGATACGTTAAAAACAGCTGAAAATGCGGGTGGAGAAGAGTAGATGGAAACACATTGATAAATACATCCTCTGATTTTAATACCTCAAACGGAAAGTTCTTTATAGCCCCTTCAATTGCCATCGTATCAAGCTTGTACAAATAATTATGGCATCTTGCCAGTGAAAACAACTCTTCAATTTGCCCTTTTGCGAAAGCTGTGCGCAGCAAAGCCTCAAAACCCAGCGTCTCCCACGAATTCAACGCATAAATAGGCTGATATACAAACTGAAAGTCTTCATACGTCAGTTCCTTTAAAACATGAGCATCCATTCTTTCGTTTAATCACCTTTCGTTTTCAATATACTATTTCTTCCATAACCTAAACTTATAAAAATATATCCTAAAAACAGCTAATTGTCCATTAAAAGTAAGATATTCCATTAGGCGATTTAGGTATTTTGAGACTTGCTGGAGGCTTATGATAGCAACAAAGAAGTGTTTTAGAGACTTTTATGCTTTTGATAGATAGGCTGTAAAAGATGTTTCAAAAAAGAGTGAACTCAATCTCATCTAAAACGAACAAATTGGATAAAGGAGCTGGACTGCTTGTGACACCGCGGTTGATTTCCGTGCATGGCTTCGCTTTCCGCGGGCGGGCGCTGAGCCTCCTCGTCGCTTGCGCTCCTGCGGAGTCTCACCTGTTCCGCTTTTCCCGCAGGAGTCTTCGCCTTGCCCTCCAATCAACCGCTAGAAGCATCTAATATGTGAAATTTACGTTTACCAAATACTTAGCGCAATAACCTGTTATCGCTGGCTTGTAATCATTAAAAGCTGGAACGTTGGGATAGCGGCTTTCGTTTATTAGCCATATTGCCTATTAAAATTGCTGCCCCTGTAATGATTGCGGAAAGGGTCTTCGTACGTTTTTTCATTGTCCTACACTCCCTTTATTATTCTTTTGAAATAAATGGGACTTAATGTAAATTGTTTAACATATAAAAATCCCTCAGACCACCGTCTGAGGAATAGCAGTATGCCTTATGTTAATTCCCTTTCATCCATTGATTCTTTATATCGAATTTCGTACTCTCTCTTATGCATATCTGTAACAGAATGCATAAAACTCATAATATGCTGAAATGATCCAGTATCATACTGCTGAGCTCGTAGCGTATATCCCCGCTCAGCTGCTTCGAATTTACTTTTAACCGCATCCGCAAACTTACCCGTTTGGTTTTCTAAATAGCTTTTAGCATGCCAAAGCTTTTCATTCACTTCTTGATCCTTCTTGATTAACTCTTTAATCCTTTTTGCCTGCTCGTCCTTAAAGTCATCACTATCAAATTGGAACGTATATTTACCGCTCGTTGTTCCTGTGTGTGTAAAATCAAAATCAAACAATTAAATCCCCCCTACTACTTCTTTCATGCTTTTAATATCTGAAGCTACCGATTCGTCAGCTTCCATCATCTTCTCGAAATTTTGGAAGAACGCTTCAAGAAACTTTTGATAGTATGTAACTTCCTCTTGAATAGAAGAAATAATCTCTTCAACAGGGGTAAATACACTATCGTCTAGCGGGTCAAACGTTTTGTCAAACGTCACTTTTTCAGCCACACGCTTTTGTCCAAACCATGCGAGGGTAGCGCCGTCTTTATCTGCCTTTTCCATGAATGACTGAGGAGAAGCTTCTTCTCTTGATATCTTCATTTTTAACTTTTTCTTCTTAGCTTCGAAGACTTCGTTAATTTCACTATGTAAATACTGCTTTAGCGCATTTAAGTTTGCTTCTTTGTCTTTAATGGCATTAGCACAGTAATAAACAAACTTCTTCATTTGTTCATAATCTAGCAAGATTTCTTCCTGAGATCCTGAATCAAAAACCTGATAATACGTCTTCATAGCATTAGCTTCTGTGTATTTGACAACGTAATTAATTCCGTGGAGTTTTGCTTGTTTACTTTGAGATATTCCTTTGATAAGTTGAAATGTTGCTCCAGGGCTAGTAAATGTATTTACCATTACTACTGCACCTACTCCTATACCTGCTTTAATCTCTCCAAAATGAAGAAAAGGATATCTTTTTACACTCTCAAGATATTGATCACGTGTTTCTGGCAGGTTAAGCAACGTTTCTTGTTTCACATGACCATTAACAAACCCTAAACCGCCTAATGTTGTCTTTACTCCAAGGTTGTACCGGAATTGGTCTATCATATATACTGGGTTCCATTTTGCTTCTTTCTGAAAAGGATATTTTCCAATGTTAATCATTTCTGCTGTATCTAAATCTCCAAGCATGGTTACTTTATTGCCTGCATACCAACTACCGGGAAAAGATTGCGCATGCATTGGTTCGCCTTTCACCCAGGTATGGCTAATGGTAGCTTTTTGTTTTTTATAATAAGTGTTGGCTAAATTAACCAGATTCTCCGGTGATACATTTTTGTCATGTTCACGACGTGATACATATAATGCGAATTTTGGATCTAATCTTTCTAATTGCTTTAAGTTAACGGGAGCATCGTTTAATGCCCTTATATCTTTAAAATTCTTTTTTATTAGGCCTAAAGTTACTATTAAATGTCCTCCTAATGAGTGCCCATCGCCATACCTTGTAACTTTCCCATTAGAAGCCTTAATTTTTGTTTCGACTTGTTCATACATCTTTTCAGCATCGTTAATTTGTTCATTATTTTTACCTGCTCCAATCCCTAGAGCATCGTATATAACATCTCCAAAATCTTTAGATGGTTCTGTTCCCCTAAAAACATAATAAACTTCATTAACATTATGCTTTTTATCGTAAAAATGAATAGCTGCCCCATCAAACCCAGATTTAATTCCTATTCCCATTTCTTCACTAGTATATATTTTGAAGTTAGGTGGATTTTCACCTGTAGCTTCTTTGTAAATTTTTTTAATTTCTTTTTCTTTTCCTGATAACCCGCTGTACTCGAGTTGAGTTATTTTATTTCTTATGTTGTTACTTAATATAGGTTTTTCATTCATGACTTTTACCCTCGCTAAAATTGATACTTTTTAACATCGTTAAAAACCATGTCTTTCTATCCATTTGATTATTTTCTGCATTTTCACCTACACTGTCATATATTAACTCAATTACTTTATCTGATTCTTTATCTGCTACATAGGCTACATAAATATTGGGTGTGTGTTTTTTACTGTCATGTACTATATGTTGGTTGGTACCACGAAAATATGTATATGCATAATCATAATAAATTCTTGTATTAGAGGTTTCTAGTTTTTCAGGTTTTTTAACATCTAATTGTTCTTTGAATAAACTCTCCATATAAATTGATTCTGATTCTGTATCATTCTCTGAAAATTTAGCATTGATAGAGTACATTAGTTTATTATTTTTATAGAGTTTAGTGTAAGAGGCTGACCAATTTTCATATGATTCGCCATTTCTAGTATAATCCTCACGGTATTTATGTAAAACTTGATACTCCTCTGGAAACCACATCGTATACTGCCCGGTCTTCGACTTAAATTCATAAAACCCGTCATCCACTTTTTTATCTTTGTTTAAGAATTCACGCGTAAAGTGATCATCAAAAGCAGGGACGTTTGGGTATCGGCTTTCGTTTATCATCCATATTCCTCCTATTAAAATAGCAGCTCCTGCAATGACTGCAATAATGATCTTCGTACGTTTTTTCATTGTCGCACACCCTTTTAGTTATGTTATAACCTATGTTTTATACATGTTCGATACTATCATACTTATAATGGGAGAGTCATAAGCAGAACGAATCAAAGAACCATAATTAGGAAGTGGTTATTTTTTACTATCACTTACCCTTTCTATTAAAGAAATAATCACTTCTTTTTTTATCATTGTTACCTTTATTAATGATTTCTCTCAATAAAGAAAACCTCACTTTCAAAAAAGTGAGGTTGATTACATAATATAAGCCATTTACTGAATGTTTCGCTCCTCTTGTGCCAGCACATCAATTTCAGCATCAATCTTTACGCTGTGGGTTTTTCCATCAGGTCCAAGAATCACAATTTCGTACTGCTTGTTAGTGAGAACAATCGATTCGATAATACCTTTATGCTGTCTTAACGCATATGCTTTTGCACGGCTTTTAGTTAAAGGAATCGTTTTTTCTTTCAAAATACTGCCGGTTTCGGCGTTAATTTTTACTTTGTGCTCTTCTCCGTTTAACGTAAGGATATCTACTATATAAATAGGAAGAGTGAGTATTTTACTCAGCGATATGGATTTGACAATGCCTTTATATTCTTTTAATGCGAGAAGCTTTGCTTGTTCTTTCAACAAAAGAGATCGTTTTTCAGAAATCATTTGACGCCATCCTTTCTAGTTTATAAAACGGACTGCTGTTTCAATTTCTTAACGTACCATACCCTATGTATACGTCTACTAACTAGTATAGCGGGCTTGTCTTAAATTTATCTTAATATTACATGAAAGATAGCTGAAGAAAGCTGTTATTCACTGAAAAAACTAGACCTGGTTAGATCTAGCTTCTTATTGGTGAATGTGAATTCTACATTTTTTTCGTTTCGAATCGTTCTACGGCTCTCATTTGTTTGATTGATGGGGATTTGTGGACGCACATGCCTAGATGGACTTTTTGAAGCAAATAGGGATCAATGTAAAAACCATTTTGAAAGATGTTTTCTTTTTCCTGTTCGTCATGAAATTTGGAGCATCTTACACAGTAATACATATCATAACCTCCTTGCGGACTATTTTATAAACGGGGATAGTTGTGAATGGTATATTTACCTACATCATATGGAAAAGAACAAAAGTCGTGCTTGTTTAGGGAAAATGTCCGAAAAGAAGAAGGCTTATCTGTGGGCTAAAACACTGGATTTTAAAAATGATTATTTAGAACATAAATCAGTTTAATCGTAATAAAAAAGCCTCTTTCAAAAAGAAAAGAGGCTTTTTTATTAATTTGTTACTTTTGCGCTGTTTTGATGCCAGTTCCAAGCTGATGCGATGATTTTTTCTAATGAAATTTGCGCTTTCCAGCCTAATTCTGCATGAATTTTATCAGAAGATGCAACTAGGCGTGCCGGATCTCCAGCGCGACGGTCTGCCATTACAACATTCGCTTTTTTACCGGTTACTTTTTCACACGTTTCGATCACTTCTTTTACAGAGTAGCCAAGTCCGTTTCCAAGATTGTACGTTGCTGTTTTCTTCGAGCCGTCTAACAATGCCTGAAGCGCTGAAATATGAGCATTCGCTAGGTCCGTTACGTGAATGTAGTCACGGATGCACGTTCCGTCTGCAGTATCGTAGTCTGAGCCGAATACAGAGATGTTTTCACGTTCACCAAGAAGGTGCTGAAGAATGATCGGAATCAAGTGCGTTTCAGGATCATGGCACTCGCCAATTTCTGCTGTTTCGTAAGCACCCGCTGCGTTGAAGTAACGAAGCACCACATATTCCATATCGTAGGCACTTGCAAAGTCAGCTAAAATCTGTTCAATCATTAACTTTGAACGTCCGTACGGATTTATTGGGTTTGTTGCCGTATCTTCTGTAATAATATCTACAGAAGGAATCCCGTATGTAGCAGCAGTAGATGAAAAAATAAACTTTTTCACATTGTGCTTCATCATCGTTTGTAAAAGGGTTAACGTCGCAGCTACGTTGTTTTGATAATATTTAAGAGGATCTGTTACTGACTCCCCTACTAAACTATTAGCAGCAAAATGCATGACAGCATCAATTTTATGATTTGTGAATACGCTTTCTAAATCTTTCTCATTACCTAGATTTCCTTCTACGAATACCGCTTTCTCATCGATTGCCCAGCGATGACCCGTTGATAGATTATCAAGCACCACAACTTCATTTGTTTTCACTAATTCTTTTACTAGGTGGCTTCCGATATAGCCTGCTCCTCCGATGACTAAAATCATACTGTCAGTCAGCTCCTTTTTATTAAGTGTCGCTACAGATATCGTACCCGTTTCTTTTCCATTTGTAAATATTTCATTTTTCAGTATATGATACCGCAGCTGTCTCTTTTAATTAGTATATCTACTAATTGTGAACTGAGTGTGAAGATATTCGTTTCTGCTCAAAAACCCGTGCGTGTAGGCAACGGGTTTTCTTCTTAGATTTGCTGAGGCACTTTCTTCATATCTTTTACTTTATTTTTTAATGGAAGCATCCCTTCAATATGACATTCAATACAGTCCCCGTCTTCAATAACAGCCGGTCCCGGCGTTCCTGTTAGAATGATATCACCTGGATGCAGCGTCATGACTTTTGAGAAAAATGAAACACAGTATGCGATGTCGTAAATCATATTAGACACTGTATTTTCATGCTGCATGTCTCCGTTTAGCAATGTGCGCACTTGAAGTGATTTCACATTTGATATACTTTCTTTTGTAATAAATTCTGAGCCTATACTGCAAAATGTATCAAAGCTTTTCGCTCGCATTAAGTAGCGATGATTCGCCGCATGAATATCAGCTGCAGTTACGTCAATTGCTGACGTATAACCAGCAATTACGTTTATGGCTTCATCTGGCTCTATATCCTTACACGTTTCACCGATTACCACCGCTAGTTCCGCTTCAGCCGTTGTTTTGTAGGACTGCTTTGGAATACGAATGCTGTCATCTGGTCCAATAATGGCGGTTGCGGGTTTTAAAAAACTAACTGGATCAATGGCACGGTTGTAGTCTTTTAATTTTTCTTCAGAAGCCGCATAATTAAACCCAATGCCTAACAATTTCGACGGGTTACTAATGATAGGAGCTGTTTTTCTGCCCTGCAAGTGCAGTACGGGAACAGAGCTGTTCATACCAAATTTATTATGGGCGTACCATGTTTCAAGGTGGCGAAGTTCTTTATATTGAATAAGATCCCAAATTGTTGTAGACCAGTTTGTTAAATATTTAGTATTGATATCTTCTATAAGCAGAATGCTGTCATTATCTAAAATAGCTGCTTGTTCTTTCCCTTGCTCTATTATATTTACTAACTTCATGATACGCTCCTTACCGATGCTTGAATGATACGACCGCTGTTTTCTTTCACCCAATTTAATAATTTTTCATCTTGGTTGTATCCTGCAATAAAAGATAAACCGACTGGCAAACCGTCTAGTTCTCCTGCAGGTATCGTAACTTGGGGAAGACCGCTCAGGCCGGCAATACACGTCATTTGAAGTGTTCGCAATCTTCTGTTTTCTAATTCCGGTCCTCTTGCATCTTTTACAGGCGCGGGTCCTGGAGCTGTAGGAAGGACTAATATTCCTTCTTCCCCAAGCTGTGAGTACATAAAATAGCGAAGTTCACGACGCTTTTCTTCTATATAATTCATATTTAATAATGTAAGAGTGCTGGCCCATTGAAAGCGGCTTCCAATGTCTTCTCCAAACGTTGGGTTTTCTTTTTGAATCCACTCTCCGTGCGTTTGCCAGATTTCTTTTCCTTGCAGCAAACGGAAGGTTTCCATATATGTAGAAAAACCCTGAGGAGCAATCGCTATCTCTTCTATAGTAGAGAAAGACTCCATTACGTGGTTGATAGACGGCGCAAGAGCTCGCATGCTTTGTTCATCCACAAGTTCCATCACATCTGTTGGTACATACAGCCGTGTAAATCCACTAGCACGCGACGTTGAATTTAATAAAACCGCTCCTACTTTTTGCAGGGTGTGGCCGTCTCTAGCCATTATACCAACTGTATCAAAGCTTGGAGCAAGTGGAATCAGACCGTTTGTAGAAATGCGTCCGTGAGAAGGACGATACCCAAAAATACCGCAGTAGCTTGAAGGAATTCGAACCGATCCTCCCGTATCTGTTCCAATCGCAAAATCAGTTAGTCCCGCTGCGACAGCAACCGCTGATCCGCTTGAAGAACCTCCCGGAATTCGATCTGCGCTTTTTGGGTTTACGGGTGTTCCGTAATGCGCGTTTTCTCCATTTAATCCGTACATAAGCTCATCGGTATGCGTAACTCCCTTTAGTGCAGCTCCTTCTTTTAAAAGAGCAGCTACTACGTCTGCATGCTCGCTTGCAGGCTGATGCGTGGCGAGCCAATCTGGATTTCCCGCACTTGATATATGTCCTTGTACATCAAATACGTCTTTTAACGCAAAACTCAAGTTATTTAACATTCCCGTTCCCGTTGGAGGTACGTAAAGGTCACTGTCTACAAATGCGTTCCACGTATCTTTCATTCAACCATCTCCTCATTTCTTATATCTGTTTAGAATATAAAATTTGGAATAAGCTGGTCAATGAATGTGTCAGGTCTGTTAACACTAATATTATGTAAATCTTCCAGTTTCTCTTTTCCTAGAGAAACTAGCCGTTTCATTTCCCTTTTAGCACGTTTGCGAGTAAAGTAGAAACATATCATTTTACGAAAAGGACTATCGCGATGGAACAATCTACTACGCTTTTCTTATTTATTTTATTAGCTTTTGTGCTAACAAGAGGCATTCCCTTTATAGGTTCATTTGCTCCTAGCATTAATCAGCTGCTTCGGCATATTGGACGTTATTTTTCAAATTTAAATACGATGTTTCATGAAGATGGCCACGCGTTAATGGGGCTTATTGTCGGAAAAGGCGTCAATCGCATTGAGCTTTATACCAATAATGAAGGCGTAGCTGTGACTGCCACCTACGCAGGATCCCGTGGATGGCTGCCGCGCGTTATTATTGCTTTAGCCGGCTACCCGTTCAGCTCAGCAATGGCTTATTTGTTTTTCTACCTGCTCGTTCACCATCACTACGACTGGCTTTTTTACGGGTTAGGAAGTGTTGTTGTTATTAATTTACTGCTTTGGGTACGCAACGGATACGGAATTGTGTGGCTTTTTTCTATCGGTTTGATCCTCGGAGGTATTTATTATTTACAAGACCCACAGCTTACACGCTACAGCATGATGTTTGTTGGTGCGCTCTTACTTGTAGAATCTCTATTTTCTGCCTTTATTATTTTTGTGTTAAGCATCAAATATCCACAAGATGCAGGTGACGCTACGAGTTTAAAGCAGCTTACCCATCTTTCAGCACGCTTTTGGGGTTTTTTATTTTTCGCACAGGCCGTGTACGTGGCTTATTTAATTTTTCAACTGATTTATTAAAGACAAAATTCTATGATTTCCTAAGAAAAATTTGGGTATTTTATAATTTAAAAGAATAATTTACTTTCATGCACTAAATAATGGTTTACGAGTTCCCTTAATGAGGTATATATTGGGTACTATGAAGTCGTAAAGAGGTGTGGGATACTTGTCATTATTCTTAAAGTGGAAGCAAAAGAAGCAGGAAAAAGAAGCAGAGCGTGTTCTTGAGGAATCAATCTCAAAAAGAAATGACTACTGGAACACAATTGGACATGTAGACGGAGACGTATTAACTCATTTGTTAAATCCCATGTTTTTTGGCGGGCCTGCTTGGCCATCTGGACGTCAAACATTTATTCGCGTTCAAAAAACAGAGACGGTTATTCTCGCAAGCGACGGCTTGTCCGATCCGTTTCAATCACCCGAAGAAAAGAGCCGAAAGCAAGGAAAAGGATTAGAATTCTATATCGAATGCGATGATGAATCTCTTCGCGGACCTTTATCTGATATCCAGGATCACTGGGCATTTGACCTTCTTTATCAAATGAGTCAAAATGCTGCCGCTCATCCTAATATGCTAGAACTATTCATGAAGCACGATATTCTTTCAATTGAATTTACTGATTTGGACGTACCGTCTCATTTTGTAAATGAAAATGGAGAAATTGGTGTATTGCTAGGCGTTCAGTCTCCTTCTGTTTCAGCTAGCCTCTCTTTACCTTACGAATCTATTAAACTGATTAGCATGAAGCTTCTTACACCAAACGAATTAGAGTATGTACGCGAACAAGGAGCGCAAGGACGCAGGCAGCTTGCTGAAACATTTCAGCTGTCAAAAAGTTATCATATTACCATGACTAAAAGAGAATCTCTTATTTAAAAGAGGTTCTTTTTTTATTTCTGCTATTGAAATAGAGCCCTGTAGAATATACTCCTTATTTACATGTAACTCAAGTTCACATACTTTTTTAAAGCTGCTTTTCATATGAGCGTACTATTTTTGATTCATGGTATATTTTGCTATAGTAAAAAAGAAGATATAAAAAAGGAGATGGACGTTAGACATGGCAGAAAAAGTACAGATTGGAAAATCCGAA
Source organism: Priestia sp. JV24 (assembly GCF_025910025.1). Lineage (NCBI taxonomy): Bacteria > Bacillati > Bacillota > Bacilli > Caryophanales > Bacillaceae > Priestia > Priestia sp. JV24. The sequence continues at coordinate 446,266 of NZ_JAPCIN010000010.1, read as the reverse complement.
TTATATGTTAATCCTATTGGACTTGGAACAAACGCTGTAGGAGGACATAACTTATATCCTAACCTAAACGAAGAAGTCGGCAAAGACCTTGTTCATAAGGCGCTAGATAATGGCATAAACCTCCTTGATACAGCGTTCATTTATGGTCCAAAACGTTCTGAAGAACTAATTGGTGAAGTGCTAAAAGAACGTGGAAATCGTGAAGAAGCGGTTATCGCCACAAAAGGAGCACATAAAATTGTTGGAGATGAGGTACTGCTAGACAACTCTCCTGCGTTTTTAAAACAGTCAGTTGAAGATAGCTTAAAACGCCTTCAAACAGATTATATCGATTTGTATTATATTCATTTCCCAGACAAAAACACACCAAAAGACGAAGCGGTTGGTGCGTTAAAAGAACTAAAAGATGAAGGTAAGATCCGTTCTATTGGCGTATCAAACTTCTCGTTAGATCAGTTAAAAGAAGCAAATAAAGATGGTTATGTAGACGTGGTACAAGGCCAATATAACTTAATTCAGCGAGAAGCAGAAAACGATATTTTACCTTATACGGCTGCAAACCGCATTTCATTTATTCCATACTTCCCGCTAGCTGCTGGTTTACTTGCTGGGAAATACGATAAAAACACAAAGTTTAATGACCTGCGCGAAGATATGCCTCATTTTATCGGGGAAGCATTTCAGCAAAATCTAGAAAAAGTAGAGCGTCTTCGTCAAATCTCTAGCGCAAAAGGCGTAGAAGTAGCTCATCTTGTTCTGGCTTGGTACTTAACGCGCGATTCAATTGATGTATTAATTCCAGGGGCAAAACGCTCTGAACAAGTACTTGATAACTTAAAAACACTAGATGTTCAGCTCACTTCTTCCGAAATTAAAGACATTGATCATATTTTTAAATAATATAAAAAGAGGCTCGGACAAAATAGCTGAAGGGAAAACCGAACAATCAATCGAAACGATTGATTGTTCGGTTTTTTTATTATTATGGTGAACGTAGGTTTCATACGTTTAGCTGCTTCTAGCTGTTGATTGGAGGGCAAGACGAAGACTCCTGCGGGAAAAGCGGAAGGAGTGAGACCCCACAGGAGCGTCAGCGACAAGGAGGCTCACCAGCCGCCCGAGGAAAGCGAAGTCTTGCACGGAAATCAACAGCGGTGTCACAAGCGTTTCAGCTTCATATATCCAATTTGTTCGTTTTCAGATTGGATTAATGTAGTTATGTCTCACCTCTTTTTCTATATCCTTCCGCTGGCTAATAGAACAAAAGCCGTAAAGAAGAATCCCATCTGTACAAAGCTTGTTACGTATTCTTTTGTTTCTTGTTTATATTTCCATTCATCTATACTTTTCAGCAAAATATTCACGACTAAGAATAGGAAAGATACGATATAAGTCTCTACAACCATAAAAATCATATCCAATATCAGAGAAAGAACAAAAGCTACCATTACATATTTGTCCCAACGTTCTAAAGCTAGACTTTCATACTCATATTTGCCCCAAAATTTGCTGCGAGGTATATCAAGCACTTTTCTTAAAATAAAATCTACTACGACTGCTGCTGCAACTAGCATGATTAATATATACATCGTCATCTCTCCTTCCTTTTTATGGTATCATTTCAGCTCGTTTCTGTTAAGGTCTCAGCTACAAAGTGCTTAAACTGCTTTATTTCTTCTGTTTCGCCTTTTGTTACGATATACGTGTGTGAAGAAGGCCGAATAATTTTTTGCTGTGAAATTATGCTTAACGTTTGATTTTCAACTTCCTTTTTCACCATAGAAAATGGCAAATAAGATACGCCTAAACCTTCTTCAATAAAGCGCTTTGTAATTTCTACTTGCGTCACAGGAAGCAGCTGAATGTGAGGATAACAAGCCTTGAGTTGAAGGAGTAAATCTTCCCAATAAACAGGATGATTATTCGTAAGCAGCCGGTAGGAAGATAACAGCTCCTGTTCCGTACGTGCTCCTACAGAAAACGGGGCGACTAAGACTGCTTTTTCTTTATGAATTAACTCATAAAAAACGTCTGCCTGACCCGGAAGCATCCTTGTTAATCCAACATCTGATTTTCTGTCGCTGATGTCTTTTCCCACCTGAAACGAATTTGTGATATTAACCGTGACTTCAATATGGGGATATCTCTCTACAAATTGTTTGATTAGACTCGGCAAAATCGATGCTGCTATTTGAGGAGCAGCGGATATAGTCAATTTTCGGTTATATCCTTGCTTCCATAACTTAAAATCCCCTACTCCTTCCTCATATGCTCCCACCATTTTTTGAGCATGAGGCAAAAAAAAGCGTCCTGCCTCAGTCAGCGCGATATATTTACCTTTTTTTTCAAAAAGCTCATCCCCTAATTCTTGCTGCAGTCGCTGAATATGCTTTGATACAGCAGGCTGCGTTAAAAATAAATCTTCAGACGCTTGTCTGAAATTTTCATAAGAAGCCGCTATGATGAATGTTTTTAGCCATTTGATCTCCATTTTCTTCTCTCCATCTCTTTCTATTCATAACAAACTGGAATCAATACTGCTTATTTTTGTTTATTTTCTTTTCTATCAAACTTCTATACGATATATGTATCTCCATATTACCAAATAAAGGAGCTGTAAAAATGAAAAATAACGTTAAAGAAAAATTTAATGCTCATGCTTCTCAGTATGATGAGCAGCGCCGCAAACTCATTCCTTGCTTTTTTGATTTTTATTCTATTCCCGTTTCTCTTCTTCACTTTTCAAAAAAGCCTCTTCGCATACTTGATATTGGAGCAGGTACAGGCTTGTTTTCTTCTTTTATTAAAGAAAAGTACCCAGATGCGCATTTCACGTTGATTGACGTCTCAGATCAAATGCTTGAAAAAGCAAAGGAACGCTTTAAAAATGAACAGCATATAGAATTTATCGTATCAGATATAACAAACTACAAATTTGAGCACTCATTTGACATTGTGATTTCTTCACTTGCTATCCATCATTTAGAAGACAAACAAAAACACAAGCTGTATGAACAAATTTATGATTTGCTGCATACAGGAGGAATATTTATTAATGCTGATCAAGTATTAGGCCATTCTTCTATTATTGAAGAGTTATATAAAAAAGACTGGAGCGAACGAATTGCCGCAAGCGGGTTAACTCATGAGCAAATTGAGGCTGCTCATGAACGTACGAAGTTAGATAAAATGGCAACTCTACATGATCAGTTAAATTGGTTAACAGCAAGCGGGTTCAGCACAGTGGATTGCATTTATAAATTTTTTAATTTTGTTGTAATGTATGCTCAAAAATAACGATTTAAAAACTACTTGTCTCTTTGCAAGTAGTTTTTTTACTCTCTCCCTCCTTATATTCGAATAAGAATATTTATCTATTTCCACAAAACTACGCATACTTCTTTTCCAGTTTCGTATATCTAATAATAGCTTCGTTCTCCTTAACTTTTAATTTTTTTGTACATAAAACCCATATAAAGTATTTTTATACTATTTTATGTCTTTTTATGGTATAAAAAATACAACTATGTTACAATACGATTACAAAACAATCTGTATAACGCTTTCATTTCTTTACACGTAAATGAAGAACTGGAAAGGATGTGATGCTTATGTGAATATGAATCCCCTAGATTAGTAAACTTATATTCCTAAAGTTGTACAAAGCATCAAGAAAAACTTAGTTATTCTTATTATTATAAATTCCCGCTAGTAAAGTCTTTCTACTTAATGATTTCCTTATTAAGCGCATACATACAGGCATAGAAAATGCAGCTATTCGTCTTTTATTTTATTAGTGAAGAATTTATAGCACCGCCGCACCATACGTTTTTCATTAATGCAGCCTAAGGAGGCGCACCACATGGCAAATAGAATATCAAGAACAACAATCGTACTCATAGCGGCTATTTTAGCTCTAGCCTGCTTATTTGTAGGAGTCCCAAAAACGGAAGCTGCTTCAACACCATCTCATTTAATTATCATTAACAAAGCGACGAATAAACTCGCTTATTACCAAAATGGTTCACTTGTCCGAACGTTTTCGGTAGCAACAGGACGCACGCAGTCTCTTACACCAGAAGGCCATTTCAAAGTGGTGAATAAAATTGTCAATCGCCCTTATTACAAAGGGAACATTCCTGGTGGAGATCCTAGAAATCCCCTTGGCAATCGCTGGCTAGGCCTAAATGCGAGAGGTACATACGGCACGACGTATGCTATTCACGGAAATAATAATCCTGCTTCCATTGGCAAATATGTAAGCAGCGGATGCGTTCGTATGTACGATGAAGAAGTAGAATGGTTATTTAGTAAAGTGACCGTCGGTACACCAGTGGTGATTACAACTTCTTCTAAATCATTTAACGACATTGCAGCAGCAAACGGGTACAACGTTTCTGGAAACTCAGGTTCTGCTCCAGCTCCTTCTACAGGAACTGTTTTAAAGAAAGGAAGCAAAGGAAATGCAGTTAAAGAACTTCAGCAGAAACTAACTTCACTTGGCTATAATACAAAAGGTACGGATGGTGTGTTCGGTGCCAATACAGATTCAGCTGTTCGTAAGTTCCAAAAAGACCACGGCTTAACGGCTGACGGCATTGTTGGCCCATCAACATATAAAGCTTTAGGAAGTTCAGGAACGAACCCGAACCCGACGACACCAACAAATCCAACAAAGCCAACAAATCCACCAGCAGATACAACAATTAACACAAAACAAACGCTTAAAAAAGGAAGCAAAGGCAGCAATGTTCAAGCCCTTCAAAAGAAATTAACGGCGCTTGGCTATGATACAAAAGGCACGGACGGTATTTTCGGTGCTAATACGGAATCAGCTGTACGTAATTTTCAAAAAGACAATAAGCTAGCAGCTGACGGCATTGCCGGACCTAATACTTTAACTGCTATTTCTAAACGCTAATAGAGCCTGAAATCAGGCTCTGTTTTTTTATTGATAAACCTTTTTTATATTGACCTCCCTTGACTCCTTAATGAACCAGTACGCCGTCTTTCTTTTCTACAACATATTTGATCAACTGATAGACCGTTCTCATAAGAATTTGCTGCTGATAGATATCATTTTTGGCAGGAATTACGTTTTCTATTAGTCTGCTATATTTGTAGGCTTGATCGTCTTCTTTTTGTTTATAAAGAGCGACCCAGTCATTACGGGAATTTTCAAGCAGCTGTTCGTTAAAATAGGAATAAATGACGGTTGCGAACTCACCTGCCAATTCTTGAATAACCTGCTGTCGGTCGGTGACCGAATGATAAGTACTTGACCACCCAGACGGCTGGCTTAGAAAATGCTCGTAGACAGATGAAATAAAAGCGGACGCAATGACTGGCACCGGCCCTTCATGCTCTCCTAAGGAAATGTTCAAACATGTTTCTCTATCCATATAAGGAATGTTCAGCGACTCCATCGCTTCATAAAAAGCCTGAGAGACAGTCAAATTTAAATAAATAGGATGCAGCTCTTGCTGCTTTTTTCTCGTTTCTGATACTAAAGCTGCCTTTAAGTCTTTATACAGAAGATGACTCTCTTTGGATTCCTCGTGTACACATTCTAAAATAGACGTATTCCCTACTGTTAAATAGTAGTGAAGCTGCTTTTTCATAAGAGGTGAAACGCTTTTAAGCGCATAATCTATCATTTTAGCCATGGCATGTTTTTTAGCATAATCCGTACGGCAGCTTGGAGAGGTAAGCAAATCTCCGTGTGTAACACAAACGTTTACCTTAGCACCGTGACCATGTACGATGAGCTGTTGAAGAAATTGAATATTTAATTGTTTAAGTCCATGATGTACGTATAAAATAGAAGCTGCTTGTTTAAAAGAATCGTGGATGGTGCTCGTATATTCAAAACAAGCATGCTCGCAAATCGCTACTCCTTTTTTAAAAGAAAAAGGGCCGCAAACTTCAATTCTACGAAACAATGGATAAATAAGACGTCCGTTATTTTCTTCTTCTTCATTTGTTAGCGGACCAAAGGAAGACAGCTCTTTTGCTGTGAGACGGCAGGATATTGGCCAGTCGTCTTCTCCTATTTCCCATGTTCCCTCCTTGTATTCTTTCAACCGGGATTCAATTGCCAGAAGCATTTGCTCGGTAATTTTCCTACATTCAAGCCTCTTGTGCCATCCTTCTGCAAAATCTTTTCCTTCGTGATCAACAGCGTCTTTTACTATTTCACTTTCTCGTTTAATTGCATCTACAAATTGTTTGAATGAACTATTTTCATCACTCATTCTTAAAGGAATATCATCATTAAAATAACGGGCTTTGTATGGGATATCTCCCAAAAGAGCGCGCAGATTAAAAGAGGAATCTCCGTGTAATAATTCAAAGACCAAGTCATAATCCGTGCCTCCTTCAGCATACACTTCAGCGCTTCTTAGTAGGATATTCTCCAATTTCCTTTGCACTTCACTTCGCGTAAAAAAAGAGACAGCAGCTTCATAGTGTTGGGAATCCTTCACCTTATACGTAGCAGAATAAGCGCCTTTACTGCCTATTCCTAGAAAGCCACATTCCTTTTTTATACCAAGAAGCTGGCGGATTAAGGCTGTTTTGCCGCTTCCTTGTTCTCCGATTACATGAATGTACTCATACTCGCTGTCAATTTGCTCGCTCGTTCTTTTTTCAATATCGTTATAAAAAGCATTCACTACTCGTTCATCATATCTTGCTTTTGCTCTTCCTTTTGCAGTACTTGTCCAAAAATCCTGCACTCTCAGCAGTTCATTCATCTCTTCAACGAGAATGTCAATTTCATCGTGTTGCTCTGTATACATAAACCGTTTAACAAACGGGTGCGATCTTCCTCTTTCATCTTTTTTAAACGGATGCTGAAACATAATTGACCAGCCTTTTCGCATAGGAGATTGACAGGCTTTTGCACGAAAAACTTTCATTCATTTCCCCTTCTTTCCCTAACATTGTCCTATTTGAAATGTATGGCTTTTAAAGGGGGGATATGTCTATGATTTTCCTCTTTTTAGAAGGATTTTTCCTTCATTTATCGAAGTAATTAATTGAGGTGATGGGAGAATGTTGACAAAAATTGTGAAATGCAGCATACCGACTGATAAAAAAGCATCTTTTTCATATACGCAACAGCATTGGGCTGCTCTTGCACACGTGAATGGTTTCATTGGCCAATTAGGGGGTTGGAACGTGGAAGATGAAACAGATGCTTGTATTCTAGCTCTGTGGGAAGATGGAACAACTTATCAAGAATTCATGAAGCATACTCATGATTCTATTTTTTATAAAAGCAAGCAGGATCAAACATATACGAATTTGGACGTTTCAACATCAGATCCGTCCTACTTCATAGGAGCACGCTACAATTATTATCGAAGCAGCGCCATTGAAAGCCGTTATTTAGTAAAGACGGAAATTGAAGTCGATTTTTACGACAAAGAAGATATCCATGAGATGGTAAAAAGCTTGATAAATCCTTCTTATCGCTGTTTATCTCACGTTGTATCACCAATCGAGCACAGCAAGCTTGTCATTTTTTCATTATACGGATCTGCTTGTCCGCAAAAAACAATTGATACCTTTGTTCATCCAAATGTACTGAACGCGTCTCAATACATATATCAATTAGAGAAAAATTGGAACGTTCTTTCCAATTAAAAAATAGAAGCCTAGGCCCGACGCCAAAGCTTCTATTTTTTTATGATATAAACATCTTGGTTTTGTACGGTAATAACTTCCTCCGTCATTCCTACAAACAAACCGCTTTCTACTACGCCTGGGATCCTTATCAGCTGCTTTTCCAACTCAGCAGGATTTTCAATTTCTGAAAAATGGCAGTCTAGAATGTAATTTCCGTTATCGGTGATAAACGGCGTATGATCATCTAAAAGCCTAAGCTGCGGTACACAACCTGCACTGCGAATGTGCTTCGCAGTCATTTCCCAGCCAAAACGTATAACTTCAACAGGAAGAGGAAAAGCTCCTAGCGTCTTCACTATTTTCTTAGAATCTGCAATCACGATAAACCGCTTCGCTGCGTACGCAATCATTTTTTCTCGAAGCAGCGCGCCTCCTCCTCCTTTAATTAAAGAAAGTTCGCTATCTACTTCATCTGCTCCGTCAATTGCTATATCAATATATTCAACATCTGCTAAGGTAACAATGGGAATACCTAGTTTCCTTGCCAGCTCTTCTGTTTTTTGAGAAGTAGGAACCGCTTTGATGTGTAATCCATTTTTTACTCGTTCACCTAGTTTTACAATTGTATAATAAGCTGTTGAACCTGTCCCTAGTCCTACAATCATTCCATCTTCAACAAATTGTGCTGCTTTTTCACCAACTGCTTGTTTTTCAATCATACAAAGGCCTCCTTACTCATATTGTACCCGTTTACATAAAAAAGGAAAAGCATTATGAACCCTTACGTAAAAACTCAGCTGACTATTCAGCTGAGTTTTTTTGAAACTGTGTATTTAGAAGAATTTTTTCTACCCAATACTGCTGTTTTGTACTGTTTGTCTGTTCGCTGCTTTTTAGTTCAAACGTATAGTAAATATACTTGTCTGAATAATCATCATTCACATAAGCATGATAAATGCTATGCTTTCCATCTCTTGTTTGTTTTTTCACATAAATCGTTGCATTTTTACCTTTTAACATGTAATCAGGCTGAAACGCATCCATTTTATTTTGGGCTGCTTTGCTTTTTTTCTTAGAAAATAAAGCCGTTATTTTCCCAGCATTGTATGAATCATTTTCCTTCGTTGATGCTGTCCATACTTCACTTTCATCTTCACTGCTTTTATAAGAAGATTTATGAATAACATACTGAAGCGGAAACCACATCCTATATTGATTGGTATCCGAAGTAAATAATTCAAATCCATTGTCTGTTTGTTCATGATCGACCAAAAATGTACTCGTAAACTTATCTGCCTGCGCTTCACTTTTAAACTTCCCGCTTTGAAATAGCCAAATTCCTACGGCAATAACCAATGCTCCAGCTACTGATGCGACTTTTTTTCGATCCATTGTTTCCACACACCTTTTAATATCCCTTTAACTTTTGATAATACCATATTGACGTTTATATCGTCATAAGGAGAAATAACCAAAGGGTTATAAGAGCGCACATGCTAATTTAACTAGAAAAAATAAACTTTTTTACAATAGTAAATTTGATAACAGACGCTGAGCTAACAGCCGGTTAGCCTCATCGGGCTCTATCGTATACGTTAGTAGTTCTTGCTTTTCAGCTTTCGCTTTTATCAAACATTCACCCTTTGGAGAAAGAAGAGAAGTGGTGCTTTTTTGGTTCTCTAAGGCATAATTCACGCTTGCAAAGTAAATACCATTCTCCGTACTTCTTGCAATCATTGCATAATCATAAAACTTCGGATCTGGTACTTCACCAGTAAACTGTGGATGAAACACAATGCTTGCTCCTCTTACAGCAGCCCATCGGACAGTTTCAGGATAGCGCCATCCCTCATGGCAAATAACAATACCGAATTTCACGCCGTTTATTTCAAACAACTGGCGGCTATTTCCAGGCTTATAACCAAATTGATCTTCTGCTGGATCAATTTGATTTTTAGTTTGATACCCTAATTCTTTTCCATTTTCATCAATTACAAAAGCAGTTAAATGCATACCAAGTTCGTCACGCCATTCCAGTGGTAAAATTACGTTGAGCTTTAACTGTTTGGCAAGCAACTTAACTTTATAAAGCGTATTTTGTTGAATTTCGTGATTGTAGGCCTCAACTTCAAAACCCACTCCTCTAAGTCCCGGCACAATTGATTCTGGAAAACATACAAGGTTACACCCTTCTTCTGCTGCTTGTTTCATACAATTTTCTACCGTTTCTACACCCTCTGCGGCTGACTTTGGAAATCTCACTTGCGCTAACCCAATTTTCATTCATTGCTCCTCCACTTCCAATATCATAAAAAACTCATGCTACTAGCGTAACATGAGTTTTTTATCTTTACGTAAATAATTTAATTAGCATACTAAGAAGAATACCTACCGCACTAAAGTCCGAATCTCCAAATGTTGTGCCTTTAAAACCTAACGACGCGAGAACAGGCAGTAAAATAGCCGGTAAAAAACTAATTAAGATTCCATTGGCAAATGACCCGACCACTGCTCCTCTTCTTCCCCCCGTCGCATTTCCAAATACTCCGGCAGCTGCTCCCGTAAAAAAGTGCGGAACGAGGCCCGGCACGATAATACTTAGACCAAATAGAGGCAAAAAGAACATTGAAATGAGACCAGCGATAAAGCTTGAAAAGAATCCAATGACCACTGCGTTAGGAGCAAACGGAAACACAGTTGGACAATCTAGAGCTGGAATGGCATTTGGTACCGCTTTGTCAGCAATTCCTTTAAATGCTGGTACAATTTCTGCTAAAAGCATACGAACACCCGCCAGCACGACATATACTCCTGCTGCAAAAGTGATTGCTTGAATTAGCGAGTACACAATAAAGTTTTGACCCCCGCTTAATTTTGTTTCGATAAATGCAGGGCCTGCAAAAAGTGCAACAATAATAAATAAAACGGTCATGGTCAGTGAGACAGAAACGGATGTATCCCGAAGAAATCCTAAGGATTGAGGAACTTTAATTTCTTCTGTTGTTTTTTCGCGATTTCCTACTCGCTTGCCGATAAACCCTGCTACTAAATAGCCTAAGGAACCAAAATGACCAACGGCAATATCGTTTGACCCTGTAATTTCACGCACATACGGCTGAAGCAGTGCAGGAAATAAAACCATTAAAATACCTAATAATAGTGCCCCGATCAAAACCAAAGGTGCTCCCGTTAACCCGCCGGTAGATAAAATTGCTGCAATCAAACAAGCCATAAACATGGTGTGATGCCCAGTTAAAAAGATATACTTAAATTTCGTGATGCGCGCGATAATGATATTTACAATCATACCTAAAAGCATAATCATCGCTGTTTCTGTACCAAACGTTTGTTGAGCTACAGCTACAATTGCTTCATTATTAGGAATGATGCCTTCAACGGAAAACGCTTTATTAAACATTTTTCCAAACGCTTCAAGTGAAGCAATTAATATATTAGCTCCCGCTCCTAATATAAGAAAACCCATAATTGTTTTTAAGGTGCCTGATACAATATCTGCACTTTTTTTCTTTTGAAGCAACAAACCGATTAGTGCAAACAACCCTACTAGAATAGCGGGTGTTCCTAATATATCTTTCATAATTAAATCAAACATGGCTTACGCCTCCACGAAGTATTTTTGCAGTGCTCCTTTAATTTCCGCTTGATTTAAAATGTTTTGCAGTGCCACGACCGTGCGATTGCCATCATCCAATTGATTTACAATATCTGCAGATCCTAAATAGATATCTGCCTGCTCCGTTTTACTAGTTGTTAAATCCGTATGAGATACCTGTGCTTCAACACCAAGCTCTACTAAAATTTTCTTTACATTCATTTCCACAATAAAACTGCTTCCTAAACCGTTTCCGCATACAACTAAAATCTTTTTCATTTTTTATCTCTCCTTTTAATTTGAGTAAGCTTCAATTAATGCAAGCATTTCTTGTTTTGTATTCATAGCAATAAGCTTGTCAATATTATCGTTTTCAGATAGCATCATTGAAAGCTGTGACAGTGCTTTTAAGTGGGTTTCATTATCAGTAGCAGCAAGTACGATAATAAGCTGCGCTCCGTGCTGTTTTTCAGTAGAAAAATAGACCGGCTCCTTTAAACGAAGCATGCTCATACCCACACGATTTACCCCGTGTTCCGGCCTTGCATGAGGGAGCGCCACTTTTGGCGCAATAACAATATAAGGGCCTAACTGTTCTACACTTTTGATCATTGCTTCTACATAAGAAGGTTCAATATATTCATAGTTCAACAAAGGCTTGGCAGCCAGCCTAACAGCTGATTTCCAATCATCTGCTGAATCTGTAAGCTGCAAGAATGGCTCTTGCAATACTTCATGCAACATTGGCTTTTTATCCTCTCTTACCATTTTTTTAGATTGCTGTATCACTAGTTTTAAATTAGCTAACAGAGCTGGTTCATCCTGAATATTTGCATGCTGCTTAATAATACCCATGATGGCTTGAGTGGTTAGCTGAGAAGAAGCTGGTTCAACTAAGTCGATTAACCGCTGCTTTTCATCATCCGTTAAAATAGGATTCACAAGCATCACATTCATTCGCTTTTTTAATGGCGTAGTTGTAATAACTAAATCATAGGTTTCTTTAAACTGCTCATAATCTCTTACCGTCATTGGCCCTATCAATTCAGCATCTGTTAACAGTTGTTCAAGCTGATACTGAAGCATACGGGACGTTCCAATTCCATTGGCACAAACAATAACAATACGCTTTTGTTTTTGCCTTCCCTCTTGTTTTTTCATCCATCCTCCGAAATGAAGAGCAAAATAAGAAATTTCGTCTTCATTAATACGTGTTTGAAGGCTGTTTTCCAAAGGAAGCAACGCTTTTTTTGTCAGTTCCACTATATCCTGATACTTTGTTTGAATAGCCGAAAGCATAGGGTTAGGGAGGTGAATATTATAGAGAAGCCTGTAATAAGCCGTCTTCAAATGAATATATAAATTTTGTTCAAGACGATTTCGATCTTCAAATACCACACAAGCATATGCTTGAAACCGTGATACCATTTCTTTTACAATGCTTCTCATCCAATCATCACTATCTGCTTGATTTACTACATTTACTTTTGCACTTAGTAAAACCGTGGCCAGATAATGTTTTTCGTGAGGTGGAAAATCAAATCCTAAAACGCTTTCAATTTCTTGGAGCGCTTTGTACTGCCTGGTTTTTTCTAATTCATCTTTTCTAGTAATCAAGGCGTCTACATAGCGCTTGCCTCCAATACGCTGAATACAGCACGTGAGCATATAGGCTAATTGCGTCAGCATCTTGTCTGTAAACGCCATTCCCAGTTTATATTCACACTCTACAAGCCAGTGATAAATCATTGAATATTCGTAATCTGCTTTCATGACCCTTTTCAACAACTCTTCTTGATGTTGACTTAATAATTCTGTGATGTGTATATAAAGCAAATTTCGAATGTCGCTTTCAGATCCTTTTACTTCGTACCCATCTTTATAGCTATATGTCAAAGATATGCCTTTCTTTACCCACTTGTTTTTTAAGTCTTTAATATCTTGTAAGACAGTATTGCGACTAACTTCTGTTTCATCCATGAGCTGCTGAGTTCCGATTTTCCCGCCTCGAAGTATACACATCAAAGCAACGTATATTTGCCGGTCCTCAACTGATAAGTAAGCAGATGGCATAACATGAGAAATTTGTTTAGCAACTTGGTCCTTTACTTGATCGTTTAGAAAAAAGCCTTTCCCATATGTGTACTGAACAAACTCTAATTCTTGCTGACACAGCCAATCGTTAATTTTCTCAATATCATAATAGATAGTACGCCTTGACACTTGAAACTGCTTCATTAACTCTTGTACTGATATAAATGTTGCGGCTTGAAGTAAAACTTGCAATACGGCCGTACTGCGTTTGTCTAACAAATGAATCACCTTCAGTCCAATTCGTGCACAAATTGAAATACTTACTATGCTTTATGCTTTTACTATACTACGGGTCTTACAAAATGATTAGACCGAATTCACCCACATACATTGTGCAAAAAATGTACTCAACAAAAAAAGAAGTGCCGTATGCACTTCTTTTAAGACTTAATCTTTAGTCGGCTGTTCCATTGCTTCTCCGATGGCTTTTTTTAAATGTCCGTCATGTTTATCAAGCAGCCGATGCACCTCATCACCTTCTGTAGAAGTAAGAAGCGCAAGAATGGCGGCTTTTGGCGTTTTGTATGTTTGTAAACTTTCCGCTGCCTCCTCTGGTGAGACGCCTGTTAGTTCCGCAATAATATTTTTAGCACGCTGTACAAGTTTATCATTAGTCGGCTGTACGTCTACCATTAGATTGCTGTAGACTTTACCAATTTGAATCATAGAAGCGGTCGTCAGCATATTAAGAACAAGCTTTTGAGCAGTTCCGGCTTTCATTCTTGTTGAACCTGTGACAACTTCCGGCCCTGATTCTGCTACTATTGCATATTTTGCTTCTTGTTCCATAGGTGATTGAGGAGAATTTACAACACAGCCCGTTACTGCCCCCAGGCTGTTTGCATACGCAAGCGCTGAGAGTGTATAAGGAGTTCTTCCGCTTGCAGCTATACCTACAAGAATATCTTTATTTGATAAATTAATCGCTTTCAAATCTTCTATCGCTTGTTTCTTATTATCTTCTGCTCCTTCTAACGCATGACGAAGCGCTTTGTCTCCCCCGGCTATGATCCCAATTACTTGTTCGGCAGGTGTACCGAATGTTGGTACACATTCAGATGCATCTAATACACCTAGCCGCCCGCTTGTACCTGCTCCGATATAAATAAGACGTCCGCCTTGTTTAAAAGCACTGACAATTTCATCTACTAACAGAGCAATAACAGGCAGCACTTTATTGATCGCCTGAGGCACTTGATGATCTTCTTCATTAATTTTTTTTACAATTTCCAGACTTGATAATTCATCAATGTTTAAGGTTTGCGGATTGCGTTTTTCTGTTAAGATATGATTTAAGTTCACTGTGATCCCCTGCCTTTTCCACCATCATTTTTTCTCTATTTATACTCGTTCATGAACAGCTGATAAGCTCCTTTAGCAGATGATACTCGCTGTGTTGCCCACTGGATATGCTTTATTTCTTTTTCACATGCTTTTTTATAAACATCAAACACTTCTGGAACTTCCGTTAAAATGCTGCCTTTGCATGACAGCAAGCAGCTCCCTTCAAACCGCTGTTTCTTATATAAATGAAGAGTCATGTTTGCAAGGTTCTTTCCAGCCTGTTGAAGAATGTCACTTGCTTCTTGTTTATGGTTTCTCGCTTGATTTACAACAAGCGGAGTGAGTGAAGCAACTTCTGATTTAGGAGATGAATAGACAAACTTTTTTATATCGTGTATGGTATCTGCTTTTACATGTTGCAAGATTGTCTGACTAAGGCTGCTGTAAGGACGGCTTTGATCATGCTCTTTCGTCAGCAATATCAGTGCTTGAAGACCAATCCAATATCCGCTTCCTTCATCTCCAAGAAGGTGTCCCCACCCTCCTCCGTATTCGTACACTCCGTCTTTTTTCCCAATGCTGACGGCTCCAGTACCTGCGATAGTTAAAATCCCGTCTTTTCCATGCAGTAGTGCTTCATGTGCAATCATGGCGTCATCATATAAACCTACTTCTACCTGATAACGATCATAAAAATATCTTTTTATTTCTTCTTTAGATAATGCTTTACTTCCAGCAAGCCCCAGTGAAATGCCTTTACATGTATGATCAGCAAGCGCAGCTTTGCACGCCGTAATACATTCATCAATATGAGTAATAGCCGTATTGTAATTAATGAGCAAATTGCCATAGCCGCTTTTTGAAGCAGCGAGCTCTTGACCATTTAAGCTGTAAGCAACGGCTTCTGTTTTTGTTCCCCCGCCGTCGATACCAATAATATAGTCCATTTTATCACCGCTCACAAAAAGCAAATTTGTCCCATGGCTGCAGTTCATTTAGTAAAAAAATTTCCTCTTCTGCAATGCGTCCTACTACGTTTGTTTTACCTGAGTTCTCCATGTCTAACAGCGCAATTTGCAGCTCTCCTTTGTATTGTCCATAGAGTTCATTTTCTATTAAAATATCGCCTCTTCGAATGGAAGGAGTATGCGTAGGCTTGAATTCTTCTTTTTTATATTTTACTCGGCTTTGCGTAGAGCGAATTAAATAATCAGATACGTCTCCGCGGTAAAAATGAAACTCTTCCAGCACAATTTTTTTCTCAAGCTCGGTAATCGTATCATACAGGGTCACGTTAAAAGTAAAGCGCTCTTGCTGAACAACATCACGCAGCGCCTTCATCTCTTCTTCTGATGCATACGCATTCGCAATGATTGCACAATCAATTAATCCCGTTTTAAAAAGATGCTTAGCCTGCACGTCGATCGGAAGCGTGCGATGCATTTCAAGCGTACAAAGCCCTTCAGTAACAGGCCACGGTCCAAAAGTAGCGCTTGGTGAATTAATGAAGGCTGCTGTTTCAAGGTTATGTTCTTTAAACAATGCTGAACACTTCAAAAAGTGATCATACGACAATCCCGCATATCGATGAGGATAGAAGTTGTGCGACCCGAGCAGCTGCTTTCGATTCGGTCTGTAACTTAAAATATTATCCACATACTTCGTCGCATTACTCATGTTAATTTCAATTTTTAAGCCGTATGGATTAAAGGTCATAATGGACTCTTCATTTCCCGTATACCCTAGATCAAGACGAATAGCATAAGCCCCTAATTCGTAAAAAAAAGATAAGTCATCATAAGAAATGCCAAGCGCTCCAAATACGCGAGGAGCGATGTCCACTACTACTTCCATCTCTAGCTCATTGGCAAACTCAATGATTTCTTTAAAATTTGCCATTACTTTTTTCTGATCGCCTTCAACAGAAAGCAAGCACGTAAAAATGCGGGTAAATCCGTATTGATGCGCAAGTGCTATATACGCTTTATCTTTTTCGACAGTCGAATGTTCCGGGTAAATCGCAATACCTAGCTTTTTCATTGATTTTCGCCTTCTTTTTTAAATTTTTTAATAAGCTTAATCATATGTTCAATTAATTTTTGCTCTGAAATAGCCGTCATTAAATGATCTTGTGCGTGAATTAAAAGCAGCGACTTTTCAATTGTTTTTCCGTTCAATTCACGTTGAATAAGCGCAGTTTGCGTTTTATGAGCATGACTGAGCTCTTCTTGAGACTGCTTTAAAAGTTCGTCAGCTCTATTAAAGTCATAATCTTCAGCTGCTTCTAACGCTTCATATGCAAGTGACCTGGCATTTCCTCCGTATGCAATAAGTTCAAAAATTTCATTTTCTATATTTGCTGCTTCTGTCATTTCTTCCATCCCCTTTTTTATAGTGGTACAGGCGTAATGTTTCCTAATATTACAGGAGACAAGGCGCCGGTTGCGCTTGGTACATTGCTTGGATAACCTGAAAGTGTTTCATTTGCGAGCACCGCAAAAGCTACGGCTTCTTTTGCTTCTGAAGACATTCCTATTTCTTCTTGTGTATACACGCTGCAGCGTTTCCCGATCTGCGCTTTAATCATATTCATCAGCGTATTATTATAACTTCCGCCTCCTCCAATAATCACTTCGTCAATAGAATAGGCAGGAAAAATAAATGTTTCATAGTGATGTACAATGGATGATGCCGTGAACATAGTAATCGTAGCTAGCAGATCTTCCTTTTTATGTTTACTATAATTCTCTAGCAGTCTCTTTGTGTACTGTGTACCGAACAGTTCTCTTCCCGTCGATTTGGGAGGAGAAAGCTTCATGTAATCATGATTCATACAGTCTCCTAAAAGCTCTGAAATAATCTTTCCTTCAGCTGCTAAACGCCCATTTTCATCAAATGAAACATTAAAAAGCTGCTGACACGCTTCGTCTATCATCATATTTCCCGGCCCTGTATCAAAAGCTACTACGGGTATAGGAGATTTTTTTGGCGGAATCAACGTTACATTTCCAATACCTCCAACGTTTTGAAGCAGCCTTGTACGCTCATCGTGGCTGTACAAAATCCGTTCCGTGTGAGGAACTAACGGAGCACCTTGCCCCCCTGCTGCCATGTCCATCACCCTGAAGTTTGCTACTACCTTCGTTTTGGTTTCATAGGCAATAACAGCCGGCTCTCCAATTTGGAGTGTAGACATCACTGTACTTCCCGAAGCATATGGCTGATGGTAAATGGTTTGACCATGCGATCCAATAACATCTATTTGTTCAAGAGAAAAGCGGGCTTCTTGGCACACTTTTTTCACTGCATCCGCAAATGCATAGCCAAGTTTAAAATTTAAGCTGCAGATCAGCTGTACATTTGAATGTTCAAAAGAAAGCGCCTGCTCAATTTCCTTTTTTAACTGAGGTGAAAACGGCACGGTAATAAAATGAAGAAGCTTAACTTTACTTTCATAGCCGCTTCCTTCAATTTGAACAAGAGCTGCATCAATTCCGTCGAGTGACGTTCCTGACATAAGTCCAACAGCATACATACTACGCGTTCACTTCCTTAAAAAAAGCAGGTAAATACTTGCGATGAGCTTGAAGCAGTTCATCTAAGACCGACTTAGCCAGCTCGTCACTTGGAACAAGCGGATTAATGCTGAGCGCAACCAGTGCTTTTTCATAAGATCCTGTAACCGCAGCTTCTGCTCCTATTCGTTCAAACGATTTAATTTGCTGCACAAGTCCATTAACTTCTACCGGAAGTTCACCGAAAGCGAGCGGTACTGGCCCTTGCTTTGTTACTACACAGTTTACTTCAACCGCAGATTCGTTTGGGAGCGAGGAAATAGCTCCATTGTTTTTTACATTTAATGTTTGAATATCGCCTTTATCGTTATAAATGGATGAAATTAAATTACATGCGGCATCGCTGTAATAAGCGCCCCCTCGTTTTTCCAGCTGCGGAGGCTTCATTTCTAGATTTGGATTTTTATAGAGTTCAAAAAGCTCGGCTTCTAATGCTTTTACCACTTCAGCGCGTGTTGTACCTGACTGAAAAGCCAGAAGCTCTTCTGCTAATATTTCTTTTGTTTTGTAGTAGTAGCGGTGATACGGACATAAAATCACGCCAAGAGCTTCCAAAAAGTCCGGTTGCCATGGAATAGGAGCTATGTTTCTCATTGTTACTTGAGAGTTTGGATCACTTAATCGCCGAATGACTTCTTGCGTTACTTCCTTTCCTTTTGCATACACATGCAGTCCATATACCAAGTGGTTTAACCCTGCAAATTCAATGTGAACATCTTCTTTTTCTACTTGAAGCAAGCCCGCGATGGAGGTTGTCATATGTACAGGCAGGTTACAAACTCCTACTATTTTAGAATGCTCTCCGTAGCGAAGCAGCGCCTCCGTTACCATACCTGCAGGATTTGTAAAATTAATAAGCCAGGCGTTTGGACAAACTTCGTGTATTTCCTCGGCAATTTTCAACAAAACCGGTATCGTTCGTAAGCCCTTAAATAATCCTCCCGCCCCGTTTGTCTCTTGACCAATCATTCCGTACTTAAGAGGGATGCGTTCATCTTGAATACGCGCATCAAGCTGACCTACTCTAAGCTGTGTCGTTACAAAATCAGCATTTATCAACGCCTTTTGTCGATCAAGCGTTAAATGAATTTTCATATCAACACCTGCTTTTTTGACCATTCTTTTCGCAAGTGCTCCTACAATTTCAAGTTTCTCTTTTCCTTCTTCAACATCTACAAGCCATAGCTCTCGAATTGGAAGCTCATCATATCGTTTAATAAACCCTTCGACCAATTCCGGTGTGTAGCTTGATCCTCCCCCAATTGTCACTACTTTCATTTTTTGCCCCTCCTTGTTAAAAAACGGCTAAATATGTAACGGCTGTGCACCCTATTCCAAGCAAAACAAAGCGTATACAAACGGCGGTTTTAGATAAAGCTGCGTTTGAAAGCCGAATGGAAATAAATGTTGTAAGCAGTGCTGCTGATAGGCTTGTAATGGCAAATAAACTATGCTGCGCTGGTAAACCAGCATACTGCAGCAGAGGTGTAAAAATAACGTTGCAAAGAACCATGGTTAGCAGAAATAAAAACACAGTTTTATATCGAAACCGCACAAACATTGACCCTCAACTCCTACTAAAGAGATAGAAGCCAAACAAGTTGGCTTCTCTTTCTTTACATTTGAACTGAACTATCAGATGGTGCAACCGTTGCTTCATCGCTTTTTTCCATTTCGACCATCTTTCGGTCGTACATTTTAAAGAACGGAAGATAAATGACAACAGAAATAGCAATATTGATAACGACTAGCACAACCGCCCGCCAGTCTCCTCCGGTCGATAGATAAGCTCCGATCGGCGCCGGGAGCGTCCAAGGAACCATTACGTAGGTTGGCGTAATAAGACCTGTCGCCGTTGCTGCGTATGAAATGATCGTTGTAATAATCGGGATAATGATAAATGGGATAATTAAAATAGGATTTAAGACAATTGGCAAACCGAAAATAATTGGTTCGTTAATATTAAAAACCGCCGGAATAAAAGATGTCCTAGAAAGCGCTTTCGAATATTTGGATTTTGAGAAAAACAGCATTGCTAAAGCAAGGCCCAGCGTCGCTCCAGATCCTCCGATCCAAACAAACCACTGAAAGAACGTTTCAGGTGCAATATACGGAAGTGTGGAAGCTCCGTCTGCTACCGCTTCAGCATTTTTGGCTAAATACACTTCCCATACAGGCCGTGCCACTGTCCCAACAACAGAGACGCCGTGAATACCAAATGACCAGAAAAACGTAATTAAGAAAACCGGTATTAATACTCCTGCTAAACTATCTCCAGCTTCCACAAGCGGAGCAACTAGTTTATCAACTAAATGGTGAAGATCGATACCTAAAACAATGGTAATAATCGTCATAAGTACAACAACAATCGCAACCGGAATTAGTGCTTCAAAAGACCTCGATACCGAAGGCGGCACTTGTTCCGGCATTTTTATGGTGACATTTTTTGCTTTACAAAACCTGAGAATTTCGACCGATAAAATCGATACAATCATCGTTACAAACAAACCGTGACCTCCAAGGTTTGTCATTGGAAGCATAAATCCTTCTTCTTCAATCAGCTTTGGAGTCACCGTAAGAAGTAGTGCAGCTACTGCAATTTGCGCTCCTGACAGCGGATCGAGATTATAGCTTTTGGACAAGTTATACCCTATCCCAAAGGCTATATATAAAGACATAATAAACATCGTTACGCGATACGGTATTAAAATATTGGCGCTGTTATCAGCTGCCCATTTTGCAATTGTGCTATCTTGCGGCACAGGCGGAAATGCTAAAATTAAGAAAAAACTTCCGATGATAATGAACGGCAAAGCGGAAATAACACCATCGCGAATGGCTTGAAGATGCCGCTGTTCCGATAACCTGGCCATAGGTCCTGATAAATTGTTCTCTAAAAACGACACAAATTTGCTCATATACCCTTTCCCCCTCTATATTCTCCCCTTGTGTAATAAACCCCTTATTTATTTAAAAAGCAGGAATACACCTGCTTTCCTCAGCTAACGAGCTGTTGAACCGTTTTATAAAGCGTCGGACCTCCAAGCGGCGTATAAGCCTGCGGCGGAATCGGCCCGCACGGAACAGAAGCTTTATCCGCTTCCGCTTTCACAGCGTTAAACCGGTGGCGAATCTGCGGTGCAACCATTACAACATCCCAGCCTTTTTGAATTTCCTCTGCCACTTCATTTGTCCCAATTGCCAGCACTTCCATATCCGTTCCGTGCTTTTGTGCTTCCGTTTTTAATGCTTTTACCACAATCGAACTTGACATTCCTCCAGAACATACAAACAATACCTTCATTTTCTCGTTTCCCCCTACCTCTTTATTTTTTGAATTACATTATGTGTATCGATTATGCGTTCAAACACTTGATTGCCTTTTTGAATACATAACCGTATAAACATCGCATCTACAACGGCTAACTGAGCAATACGAGCGCTCATCGTTCCAATTCGAATATGCTGTTCTTCTACTGAAATAGTCAGCAGAATATCAGCTAATCTAGAAGCTGGCGATGAGCCGTGCTGCGTTAGCAAAATAACCGCTGCTCCTTTATCTTTGGCTATTTGCATCAGTTCCACCACTTCTTTTGTTTGACCAGAAGTCGATACTACAAACAGCACATCATCTTTTGTCATGTTCGTAGCCATCACCATTTGAACATGACTGTCTAATGAAAACAGCGCTGAAATATCAATTCGAAGCAGTTTATACTGAGCATCTAGCGCAACTACAGATGATCCCCCTGCTCCGTATAAAAACACTCGCTTCGCTCCATGAATAGCTTCCGCGGCTGCATCAATTGCAGAAGAGCTCACTAAACGACTTGTGTTCATAAGTGCGCTCATACTTTTACTCATGACTTTTTCAAGCACGGCTTCGGTCTCGTCTTCAAAATTAACCGGAAGATTCGGCAGTTGCTCGTTATTCACCTTATGGGCATCTTTTGCTAATTCAATCTTTAATTCTTTAAAACTATTGATTCCTACACGCTGACAAAAACGAATAATCGTAGCTTCGCTGCACTGACACTGCTTAGCTAGCTGTTTGGTCGTTAAGTTCAACGTGGTCGTAGGATTTTCTAACACGTAATCAGCTACTCTTCCCTCAGCAGGACTGTAATGATTCATTTGTGCATCGATTAAAGTAAGTACGGAAAATTGGCGCATGAATTCCTCCATCGTTAAGTAACGTATTTCTAAAATATTCTTTAAATTACCATTATTATATTTTTTATGAAGTTTAATTTCAATATTTTTCTGATATTTTTAAAACTTTATTTTATTTTTCAGAATATTTTATTAAAATCTATTGTGAATATAACGACCACATGCTATATTATGAAAGAAATTTTATCTCAACCAAAAAAGAAGGAGGAACGAACATGGATATTAAAAAATGTATAGGAAGCATCTTGTTTTTACTGTTGTTTTGTTCGAGCGCGTTACCTGCTAAAGCAGATGTACCTACCACGTATCAAAAACGGGAGCTTCGAGCCGCTTGGATTGCAAGCGTATACAATATTGACTGGCCTTCTCAGCCTGGTCTTCCGGTTGAGCAGCAGAAAAAAGAGTTTACTTATTTGCTAGATGAAGTAAAAAAGATGGGGATGAATGCTGTGGTGGTTCAAATTAAACCTACCGCTGATTCCTTTTATCCGTCGAAATATGGCCCGTGGTCAGAATATTTAACGGGTACACAAGGAAAAGATCCCGGCTACGATCCTCTAGCTTTTATGGTGGAGGAAGCACACAAGCGCAACTTAGAATTCCACGCATGGTTTAACCCTTATCGCATTACCATGAATCATACTGATTTAAACAAACTTGCCGATAATCATCCTGCCAAACAACATCCTGATTGGGTCGTCTCCTACGGAAAACAACTCTACTATAACCCAGGTATTCCAGAAGTAAAAAACTTTATTATTGAAGAAGTGCTCGAAGTCGTAAGAAACTATGATATTGATGCTGTTCATATGGACGACTACTTTTACCCTTACAAAATTGCAGGGCAAACGTTCCCAGATCAAAAAACATATGAAACCTACGGTGCTCAAACGTTTTCCAACATTGAAGACTGGCGACGAGACAATGTTAATCAGCTTGTTCGAGATTTAAATACGTCTATTAAAAAAACAAAATCATACGTGAAGTTTGGTATCAGTCCGTTCGGCGTGTGGAGAAACATCGCTAATGATCCAACTGGCTCTGAGACTACTGCTGGACAAACAAACTACGATGATTTGTATGCCGATACGCGTACGTGGATTCAAAATGGATACGTTGATTACATCACTCCGCAAATTTATTGGAATATCGGATTTGAACCCGCTGCTTACGATACGCTGCTCAACTGGTGGAGAGATGAAGTTCGTGGAAAGCCAGTTCACCTTTATATTGGACAAGCTGCTTACAAAATTAATAACAACGCGGTGGAAGCATGGTCTGATCCCGATGAGTATTCAAGACAAATTGCTCTGAATCACCAATTTCCAGAAGTACACGGGAGCATGCATTTTAGCCTGAAAGATTTGAACCGAAACCCACTAGGAATAAAAGACAAGCTGCAAAACGATATTTATAAACATCCTGCTCTTATTCCGTCAATGCCTTGGCTTGATGATACGGCCCCAAAAGCACCAAAATTAAAAAGCGCGGGCCCTCATACAAAAGAAGCAGCGTTTGAAATTCGAGATCATCAGCAGAATGATTCCGCATATTATGCCATTTATCGCTTCCAAGGCAATATACGAGGCGACATTAATAACGCAGAAAACTTGCTGACAACCGTTCGGAAAACAGGAGAAACACAATTGTTTGTAGATCAAAGCGCACTCAAAAATCAAACGTACACATATGTTGTAACCTCTGTTGACCGTTTGCATAACGAAAGTGCTGTTTCCCGCACGCTTACTGTAAAAGCATCTCATTAAAAAAGGTTCTATAGCAAAATGTATGGTAGGATAAAGAAATCAAATGATGCTTTATCAAGCCATTCTGTTATAGAAAGTAGTGAAAAAAAGATGGAACCAAACTATGATCGCGCCTTTGGCGTATATGGAATTTGTATGCGAGATGACAAGCTGCTTGTTATAAGAAAAAATAGAGGGCCGTATATTCATCGCTTTGATTTGCCAGGCGGACAGCTAGAACACGGTGAAACATTAACAGATGCGATGAAAAGAGAATTTAGTGAAGAAACGGGCTTTGAAATTACTATTATTTCTCAAGCGGGTACAACGGATTTTCAGTATCCCTGTAAGTGGAAAGAATTTACCCACGTACATCACATTGCCGTTTTTTATCACGTAGACATTGCCAGCGGTGAGCTTCTTTCCAACCCGGTCCAGTTTGAAGGACAAGATTCTTTGGAAGCATTGTGGATCGCACCGCAGGATCTTAACATCGATAATGCTTCTCCTCTTGTTCTAAAAGCAGTGGAATCTTTAAGCTTATTGTCATGGCCTTATGAATCTCAGATTTATGATGAATGGGAACTTAAAACCTCCGAACGATAATGATGATAGTGCCTACACATTACTTTTTAATATCGCAGGCTTAGCTTCTGTTTAGGTCAAAATCAGAAAATATGTTTAATTTCTTTCTAACGGTGGAACAGACAAGTAACACTACTTAATCACTAATAGAAAGGAAGATTAAAATGAGTAAAGGTTTAGGAGATAAAGTTAAAGGAAATGTATCAAAAGCTAAAGGTGAAGTAAAAGATCAAGTCGGAAATGCAACGAATAACCGCGACCTTCAGCGTGAAGGAAAAGCTGAGAAAACAAAAGGAAATGCTCAAAAAGCAGTAGGCGAAACAAAAGATACATTTAGCAATAAATAAAAAAGAACGAGCTTAATGCTCGTTCTTTTTTTATTTAATAAGCTGATTTAAGCTTTTAATGATTACGTTTGGCTGCAATTCTTTATGTTCAGCTACATTTCCTTTTCGGTTGACCCAAGCCGTTGCGAACCCGTAGTTTTTAGCACCGGCAATATCCCATGTATTCGATGACAAAAATAATACTTCTTCTCTTTTTGCGTTCATTTTATTTTTTGCATAGTGATAGCTTGCCATCGTAGGCTTGTACTGTTTGATTTCGTCTACGGAAATAACGTCTTCAAATAAATGATTCATGTTGTGATAAGAAACAAGCGGATCAATCATGTGCTTAGGACCATTCGTAAAAATAGCCAGACGATATCCTTTTTCTTTTAAATAGGCGAGCACCTCTTTGACCTCATCGTAGACATTCAGCTTCATGTAAGCACTCATCAGCATTTTTTCTTCATGTTCCGTTAAATCAATATCATTTGCTTCTGCTGCATATTTTAGGGATTGATTTGTTAATGTATAAAAGTCAACGTATCGTCCCATCAGCTGATATTGCATTGCATATTCAATTTGCTTCAAACGCCATAAATGGCTAATACTTTCTCCCCGCTCCGGATACAGCTTATCACACGTTTCAATAACGGTATGTACATCAAACAGCGTTCCATATGCATCAAATAAAATCGTTTTAAATTTCATCTGTGTTCGCCTCCTTCTTTCATTTTACCCACTCGCAAAAAAACATAACGTTTTTTCTGTTAAAAAAGAGGCCTATTAACAGCTGAGGTATGCTCATTTCTTATGAAAATAAAAAAACAGCAGGCTCTCCTACTGTTTATAATCCCACACGACTTTCCATTCTCCTTTTTCACGAACAGCATACACTTTCTGCACCAAATCAAAGTTTCCATATTTCCCTTTATACGTTTGGATAACGGTCATTTCGTAAACAACAGGAAACGCTTTACGATCATTTTCCATCTTCCAGCTCTTTCTTTTTTCAACATCTTCAATGGAATACGTAAAGGTGTCTACCCCGAAATGATTGAGAAATACGTGTGCTCGATCTTGTATGTATGCACCTTTTGTCCATTTCTTTTTCATGGATGAATGAAAAAGGTCCCATGATTCCGAAAAGTTTCCTTCCTGTTCTAGCGTATAAAATTCTTTTACGGCAGATTTGGCTTGATGACTTGGAGAAAAGAATGTAAATTGAAACATCCAAACTCCCAGCGCAATAACAGAAAGAAACACAGCTACTCCTAAACTTCGCTTCAAAAGCAGTGTTTTTTTTCGATACAAGTAAAAAGCCCCTTTATCAAAAATGCAGTATACAACAGCTTATTCGATATCCAAGCTTTTTAGTATTGCCGGACTAAACTTATCCGGCATATCTTTAAAAAAGGGATTGAGACATATCTACATTAATTCAATCGAAAAACAAATAAATAGGATAAATGATCGAGTGTAGATCGCTTGTTACAACGCTGTTGATTTCCGTACAAGACTTCGCTTTCCGCGGACGGCCGGTGAGCCTCCTCGCCGCTGACGCTCCTGCGAGGTCTCACCTATTCCGCTTTTCCCGCAGGAGTCTTCGCCTTGCCCTCCAATCAACAGCTAAAAGCCACTACATAGATGAAATCTCCGTTCATCCTAACCAAAAAAGATCCGAACGATTCATCGTTCGGATCTTCCTTCAACTAAAATACGTTTGTCCCAGCTTCTTTCGTCGCTATACAATGTGAAAAGCCATTTGCATGGCTGCTAAAAAGCCCACGAACACAAGGCCCGTCACGAGACCCTCTTTCCAATCTGGCCGGTCCCCTCGAACAAATTTAGCAATATCATACGATAGCATCGCTGCTAAAAAAATTGATAAGACAATATACAGCGGCTCCATCTTTTATCACCCACTATTTCTTTTCTTCAGTGTAACAACTTTTTCATAAGTATGCATGTAAGAAAAACAGCTTAAAATTCTTGACGAATGTGTGAAATTTCTCTTTTTTATGCATAAACTACTTAAAAGCGTGAAAGGAAGATGCCGTTTGTCTGCTTTTAATCCTCAGCAATTTAGCGTCACATACCGGCAAGGAAGCACGCCCACCTTTCCTTTTATTGGGCGACGCTATACGCTCACACATTCTGAACAAACAGACGATTTATTTCTTTGGATCGACGAAAAGTTTGCTGTTGATCAATTAAATGAACAGCGAAATGAGCTTTTTGCCGAATGGCTCCACAAAGACGGTGTTGATACGCTGTATGTATACGTATTTATTGGCAATGAACAAACGGAAAAGTCCGTTCAAGCCATACGGCACGCTATTTTCAAACAGGAAATGCCTTACTTGCTAAAAGCATTGCGCTACGGTGATGCCACGTTTTTCAACGCTCACCCTGCTTTAGATCGTTCCCCCATTTACGTACATTTTCATTCCAGCGACAAAGATTTTCATTCCATTCGATATTTTCAAACGCCTTCTCACTATGCCTAAGCATATGAGAAGGGATCTTTACTTCGTTAATCTCCTGTTTTCCAAACTCCATTTCTTCTAGGGTCTCCGGCTCCTTCCATTTGTTTATCTTGAAAATTAATGGTTAACGCTTGAATACCTCCATAAAAGACGTCGCTTTCCTTTGTTTCTATTCGAAACGCAGAAGGAATATTTTTGGTATTTAAATCGGGCTCTACATAAATAGTCGAATCGTCAAAAATAAAGCGCGGTTCGTTTACAGCTTTTTGAAGCGATTCATTTCCTTCAAAGTTTTTAGAAAGTACCTGAGTTAAAATTTGAGGAATCCGCGTTCCGCCCGGAGAACCTATTCCCATCGCCCACTCGCTTTTTTCTCTTATAATAGTTGGAGCCGTAAAAGTTCTTGCTCTTTTTCCCGGCTCGCGATTATTCGGTTCTTTGCTTCCAAACGTATCAGCATTGTTATTAAGAAAAAAGCCGTCAACTTGTTCGCCTGTACCAAAGAAGTTACTCAACGTATTAGTTGTAGATACGACGGTTCCTTCTGAATCAATAACCACAAAATGTGTTGTACTTTCGTGTTCTTCATCGCCTTCACCTGAAGAACGTGTCGGGTGATTGACCAAGTTTGTTATATAATCATCACTGACTAATTCACTTGAGTTTTGATGATGAAAGTCTGGATCTCCGATTTGTTTTAACCGGTCGGAGTAAGCTGCCTTTTTAATTCTGTTCATCGTTTCGTAATATTCTTTGTCAGGCATTGTTTCAAGATTTTCTTTCTCTGTCATTTTTAACATTTGAATCAGTGTAATTCCGGAAAAAGGCGGAGGCGCTGAAATCACTTCCGTTCCATTGTAAGTTGAAACGACAGGCTTGGTTTCTGTCACTTGATAGGAAGATAAGTCTTTTTTAGAAATAGGCGTTGCATCAGCAAGATCTTGTGCCACATCTCCTTTATAAAATGCAGACGCGCCTTCTCGCTGAATCTTGATTAGTGTTTTAGCTAACACGGGCTGCGACAGAGTTTCTCCTTCTTCGATTGCTTCTCCCTTTGGATAAAAAGCAGATAGATCGTCTACATCCATCCTTCCTCTAGAGTAATACAATCGAGACGATAAAAGAGAGTCTACTTCAAACCCTTTTTCAGCGTATTCAACAGCCGGCTGAATCAAATCACTCATTGATTTTGTACCATACTTCTGCTGAATATATTCCATACCAGCGACAAATCCCGGCACCCCGTTTTTACCACTCATAGAAGTTGGAGCGGTTTCCCGGTAATCGATAAAAGTAGCAGGCTGATCTTTTTTGGCAATCAGCATACCTCCACCTCCGCCAATTCCAGATCCAAAAGGTTCGACTACGTTAAGGGCATACGAAATAGCAATGGCCGCATCTACTGCATTCCCGCCTTCTTTTAATACGTCCATCCCTACATTTGCTGCCAGAGAATTAGAAGAGCTCACACCATAAGAATGATCATTATTTTTTTTAAGCAGCTTTTCAGGACTAAGATCTGTACTCGATTGAGTCATAAAAAAAGCGGCTATAACGCAAATTAATAATAAAAAAGCAATAATATTAAACAACAGTAATTTTTTATTCACATATTACCCTCCATTTTTACTCATCTGTATATTTTGTGAAGCGCTTTCATTTTTATCCATACATTACATTGAACACAAAAAAGACATCGTCTAGGACGATGCCTTTTTGTTATTTATTTTCCAGCTGCTGCCGCAGCATCATTTACTGCATCTGCAGCAGCTGATTTTGTTTGTTCAATCATTTTTACGTTATTTTCAATTTTTTGCTGTTCATCTGTTGAAAGAGTAGCCGGATGTTTCAAAGCTCCAAGTCCTGCTACTACTCCTGCTACAATAGCAATTGGTCCTACAATCCCTACGATACGTTTTGCGATCATTTTCTATTCCTCCAATTAAGTTAGTCTGTACTTTTTTCCCATAAACCGTGGCGGCGCGGATCAGCGTCACCTTGAATCTTATTTTTCTTTAAGTCTTTCACAAGAGCTTGAACGCCTCCGTAAAACATCGCGTTATCATTGTTTTTTAAGTCATAGCCGTACGTTTTTAAACCATCCTTCGTTGACTGTTTAAGCTTGGCTTCTGAATAAAACTTATGAGAATCAAAAATGACACGCTTGTTTTCTACTGCATTTTTAATGGAATCTTTGTCTTCAAAATAATCCCCAATTACTTGCGTTAACACTTGAGGAATGCGATTTCCTCCCGGTGTGCCAATGGACATTACCCATTCATCACCTTCACGAATAATGGTAGGGGCTGTAAATGTTCTTGGACGCTTGCCAGGTTGACGCTTATTAATTCCTTCCCCAAACGTATTGAGCGTATTATTTAAAAAGAACCCATCTACATATTCACCGCTGCCGAAGAAATTACTCAGCGTATTCGTTGTTGATACAACAGTTCCTTCACCGTCCATGACAACAAAATGAGTGGTACTTTCATGTTCTTCGACGTCGCTTACTTTGGTATGATCTGTTTCAGTATTATTTAATTTATTACGAAGTAAATGCACGTAATGGTCGTCGATCCAATCATTTGGCGTTTCTTTTATAAAAGCGGGATCAGCAATTTTTTTCAAGCGGTCTTGATAAGCTACTTTTGAAATTTGACCAAGAAAATGATAATAAAGACTAGGATGCGATTCCTTCAGCTTCCAAATATCTTCTTGATCCGTCATTTTTAACATTTGAATAAGCGTAGCACCAGCAAAAGGAGGAGGTGCTGAAATAATTTGATGACCTTTATAATTCGTCGATAGAGGTTTCCGTTCAACAGGCGCATACTTTCGCAAGTCTTTGTGACTTACTTTTGTTTCTTCTGTAATATCGTCTGCAATTTTTCCTCTATAAAAAGCATTTGGCCCTTCTTCCTTAATCTTTTGCAGCGTGTTCGCTAATTCATGCTGTTTCACAATTTCACCTGTGTTGATAGCGTCCTTATCTGGATAAAAGCTAGGAATTTCATCTTCATTCACATTACCTTTGTATGAAACCAGCCTATCGTGCAAATCTTTGTCCACTTTATACCCATTCTCAGCATAGTTAATGGCCGGGTCGATTAGTTTGCTCATCGACATAGATCCGTAGTGGTGCTGAATATAATCCATACCAGCAACGAACCCTGGTACGCCAATCTCATCTTCTTTATCATTCTTAGGTGCAATTTCTCGGTAGTCAATAAATGTTGGAGAGGCATCTGCTGGATCAATCAGCATTCCGCCGCCTCCCCCAAGTCCTGATCCGTACGGTTCCACAACACCAAGCGTGTAGGAAATGGCAATAGCTGCGTCAACTGCTGTACCGCCTTGTTTAAGAATTTCCATACCTACTTTTGTGGCGCGAGGATCTGAAGTACTTACTGCATATTCTTGTTTTGGAAACATAAATTGATAAACACATACACCTACTATGAGTGAAAAGATGACAATGGAAACAATAATCGTATTACGTTTATTTATCATCTTTTACCTCCTCTGTGTATGACGGGCTATTAGTTAGCTTGCGCTTCGTTCTTTTTGCGCTCCTCTGCATGTTTTATAATGCGAGAATGATCTAAGTTTAATTCAAACTTGTTTCGTTCTTTTTCTAACAGTTCAGGGTTTGAAGAAAACTTGTTTAAATCGTTATAAATACGCTTCATGCGCCAAGGGTTATCTGTTGGAGTTGGTGTACCTGCTTTAATAACCATTGGAATAACATCAATTTTAGCTTGGCCCTGCTTGTTTAAATGATACTGAACCATCGCTGTATTTTTTGTACTTGACCACCCTTGGTCAAAAATAAAGTTTCCTAAGCTATAGAAAATAACCGAACCTTTATATACGTCATATGACTGTAGAACGTGCGGGTGGTGACCAATGATAATGTCCGCACCAGCGTCTACCATCGCTTTTGCTAGTCCTTCTTGACGAGGACTTGGCTGTGCATCATATTCTTCACCCCAGTGGGCATTTACTACAACTAAATCAGCATTTGCTTTCGCTTGCTGAATCGTGCTGAAAATAAGATCCGGATCTGCTTTTAAAATACCCGGGTTGTTTTTTCCAGCCGACATTCCGTCTGAATGTACATCCGTAAAACCTACGGTTGCAATGCGAATACCGTCAGCATCTTTATACGAAATATGCTTTGCTTCTTCAGAGTTACGGCCAGCACCAACAAAATCTAATTTGTTTGCTTCAAAAGTAGAGATCGTATCTTCTAACCCTTTTGCACTGTAATCCATTGAATGGTTGTTCGCTAAGTTTAATACGTCGAAACCTGCATTTTTAACAGTCGCTAGATCAGCAGGCTTACTATATAAATGAATACCTTTTTCCATTGCTTTATATGAATCTACGTCATTTGTTAAAATCGGTGTTTCGTAGTTTCCGCTTACGTAATCCGAATTTTTAAAGAACGGCTCCACGTTGCGGAATACAAAATCTTCTCCGTAGCGTTCAGTTACTTCTCTTACATGGCGACCCATCATAATGTCTCCGACCATAGTCATCGTTAAATCATTATTGGCCTCTGGATTAGCCGTCTCAGGGTTTTCAAGAGCATCCGAACGCTCCATCCATCCTGAAAGAGCTAAAATTACGATTAAAATTGGCGTTAAGATAAGAGCTTGCTTGCCCGTTGTAGGCTTTGTTTTCTTTATAAACATCAATACTTTTTCTTGAAAGTTTAATTTTTTCTCTTTCAACGCTTTCACCTTCCTTTACCAGCTGCGGTTTGTTTGTGTATTAAAATAAATAATAAACTTGCATAATTCCAAATGTTACACCACTTAATAAAACCGTTGTTCCAACTGTTAAAGGAAGACCTTGCTTTTGCATTGTATTTGCAATTAAGCCCGGTACAATGATACCAATTCCGCGTAATTCAAACACTTCAAACGGCAAGATCGGGAAGAAATAATCAAATGCAACTTTAATCACAATACCCGTAATTAACATCGCTGTAAATTTGCGACGTCCATATAAAATAACTACTTTTGAGATTCCGTATACGACGATAACATACGTTAAAATACTAATTAAGAAAATCATTAAAATGGTAATTGGCTGATCAAATACAAGAGCTAAATACCCCGGTACGATAAGACCGGCTGGCAATACGCCCGTTTTTTCTGTAAAAATTAAGCTTAGTGTAACCCCTAACACAAGGGCGATATATAAATCTGATCCGAACATGAAATGGCCTCCTAGATTAAACTGCTTTTCTCATCTTTTTCATTTCAACAATAGCTTCAACAAGCGGCTCGGCTGAACCGTGGATATTTCCGACACCGTATACGATACGATCTTTTAAATAAGGCTTCATGCGCTCTAAAATTTCTTCTGTAGAAGCGCCTTCCATATCCCAGAATTCTTTTGTTGGCAATTCGCCTCTTTGATATGCTGCAGCGATTGGTGAGGTCGTCTGACCAATCGCAATCATTACGTCCGCTTCAATGTATGGCATTACATCTTCAGCAAATTGCTCCGTGCGATCTACACGGTCCGGACGGCAGTTCATAATGACAATAGGAAGCTTTTCACTATAGTTCATTGAATCTACACGTTCCCAAATACGAAGCGTGGAAGAAGCGTCGTTGGCAGCAAACCCATTCACTAAAAAGGCTGGATTTTTTTCATCGCCAAACGTTGTAATTCTCATAGCTCCTGGGTCAGGCTGAGCATTTAACATTCCTCTCATCGCTGTTTCAGCATCGATACCAAGTGCTTCTGCTACTGCTAAACCGATGGAAGCATTATCAGGGAAAACCATATAATCAAATTCACGTAAATACGCTTCAGATACTTTATCATTGTCAGCTACAATAACTTTTGTGTTGCGCTCTGCGGCTATTTTTTTATAGTATTCCAAATATGGACCTTCAATTGTAACAAGGTGGCCATCGTAAGGAATGGTAGCAGTGAACGCTTGAGCAACTTCATCTAGAGTTGGACCCATTACATCCATGTGATCTTCTAGTACGTTTACAATAACGCCTACCTTGGCTTGAATCAGCTGATTTTGGAATGTGATTTGATAATCAGGCTGTACAGCCATACATTCACAAATAAGAGCTTCCGCGCCAATATCGGCAACTTCATTTACTACTCGTCGCTGTTCTCCAATGTTCGGACCTTCTTTACGACGAATAATTGGTTCTTCTTCACTTGTATGCCAGTAGATCATACGCGCTTGTGTTCCTGTCGTTTTTCCTACTGTTTTGTAACCTGCTTCTTTTACAATACCTGTAATCAATCGTGTAACGGTGGATTTTCCGCGAATACCATTAACATTCACTCGTACAGGAATTGAATGCAGCTTGCGTAAATGTCTGCGATACTCCCAAACGCCATACCCTACTAAAAATAGGCAGCATAGGATAATTAAGATCATGTTTCATTCTTCTCCTTCCAAACTTCTCCTGTTGGATACGTTATGAATGCTTTTGATTCATAATGATAGATATACGATTTCATAGTTTCACTCCCTTTATATATGTATGGGAGCTAATCAATTAACAGCGCTAGCATGCTGCTAAAACACCTGCTTTGAAAAATGGACTCGAGTACCAATTTCAACAGCTCTAAAACTATCATCTGCGCTCATTAGTGGTCAATAGCTCAAATGTTATATATTCTTACAATTCCGATTGTCTATTTACAGAATTAAAAACTCATCGTTTTATTTAAAATTTACACAATAGGTCTAAAGTTTATTTACCTAGAAAAATCCCATCGATACCTTTTTTTACCATAACAACAGGAATATTTTATACATCACTCTTACAATTAACACACGGAAATATTACGTAATTAAAAATTTCTTAACTTTAGAAAACGTTTTGTAATATAAAGGCGGGATAAAAAATATTTTATCCCATTAATTCCTTTTTATGGATATACCAATTGAATTTGTCTAACAACCGTACTTGTAAGGATGATAGATAGATATAAAAGTAAGAAAAATACATTTATTTATCATTTTCTGCTTACATTTAACTTACTTAAATAGAAAGGACATTAAATATTTTTTTCTAATTATATAAGCATTTAGACTCCATGTCTTCCTAGTTCTTTTGTTGTTATTTTATAGATTTCCTTTATTTAATAATCAATTCAGTAAATCTAAATCTCTTGACTATGGCCTCTTTTCCTATTTTTATTTCAATATTTTCTGAATCTTTCTACCGATAAAGGCAGCTTTTGTCCGTTAAGATTGCCTAGAAAAATGCATGATTTCTCACTTTTTTGGCATATGATGTTATCATAAAAAGAAGAAGTATCATCAAAAGGAGGAAAACAATGGTTGATACAACCCTTTATTTTCTATTTTCTTTTTGCTATATTGTCCTGTTTTTCTTTAGCATATATGTAGTGCGAAAAAACACTTCGCCGTTTTACATGCTTTTTCTTCCTTTAGTAATAGCTGGACTAATTTACGATAATATAATGATTGGGATCGGTTCATTTATCGGTGAAGGGGATACTTTACGTTCACTCAGCATGCTTCGCTTTTGGTTTCACGCTTTATTTACCCCTACTTTGGTGCTCTTTGCGTATGGCGTAGCGAAATATTCGACGATTACATGGACTAAAAAACCTGTTGCCGGCATTCTTTTTTTGCTAACTACGTTTGCCTTAATTAGCTATGAAATATTCGAGACGATTAGTCAGCGTATGGAAGTTGTACGTGAATATGGCATTGTTCGCTATACATTAGTAGGGTCATCCGGTCCCCCTCTTATGGTTCTCATTGTGGCGATTATTTTGCTTTTTGTTGGAATTTCCTTATTTCGCAAGACGCGATGGAGCAGTATGATGATTGGAGTAGCCGTGATGATTGTAGGAAGTGCCGTGTCAATTCCTATACCAAGCACAGCTGTAACAAATACGTTTGAGCTTATGTTTATCTTCTCTTTATTTTTAACTCAGCGTCATTTAGTGAAAATACATTAAAAAGAAGCGATTCCCTTGCTTCTTTTTTTTATATTTGATATCTTTTACCTAACGACCGTTAGTTAGATTGAGGAGGAGCTTTTCTTGAGTGAATTATCAACTGTAGAAAAAATTAGAGCTGCAGCAATGGAGCTCTTTGGAGAAAAAGGCTATACAGAAACATCGCTTGCTGATATCTCATCAAAAGTAGGCATAAAAAAACCTTCCCTGTACGCTCATTTTAAGAACAAAGACGACTTATTTTTACTAACCGTGCATGATTTAATGAATTTATTCCTAACAAAGTTATCTGTTATATACGAACAGCATAAAACAAAGTCTGCTAAAGAACAGCTTCACTGCTTTATTGTAGATTTCTGCACGATGATTGAAAAAGATTCTTTCGGCCAGATGTACCGTCGTCTTATTTTGTTTCCACCTGAACATTTACAGTCGGAAGTAAAAGCTATTTTCTTAAGAAGCGAACGATTGTCTGATCAAATTCTGCATGCTATTTTTACACAGGGAATGGCTGAAGGCGAAATAATTGAACGTCCGATTGATTTGTATATCAATAGCTTTTATTGTTTAACCGACGGACTGTTCATCCAGCGCTTTTATTATGAACCGGAGTATTATGACCAAAAAATTCACGATGCTTGGACGATATTTTGGGAAGGCATACGTGCTAAATAAGCCCTATAAAAAGGGCTTATTTTATGCAAGGAGGAATTAGAATGGCTTGGATTTACCTTATTATCGCTGGTTTGCTCGAGATTGTATGGGCAATCGGCTTAAAATATTCACACGGATTTACTGAAATAACTCCAACAATCATTACAATCGTCACAATTGTGATCAGCTTTTATTTCTTTTCAAATGCCTTAAAAAAAATTGCTGTCGGAACAGCTTACGCAGTATTCACTGGTATAGGAGCTGCTGGCACAGCGATACTTGGAATGACCGTTTTAGACGAAGGAGCAAATATTGGAAAGATTTTATTTTTAGGATTAATGATCTTTGGAATCGTTGGTTTGAAGTTGATTTCTACTGAAGAAACAGAAAGAGAGGAATCGTAACATGGCTTGGATTGCATTAATAGCTGCCGGTTTTTGCGAAGTGGGATTTGTGATTTTTTTAAAACTTTCAGATGGGTTTAAGCGGTTGTTTCCTTCGATTGGATTTATCCTTTTCGGTGCAGGAAGTTTTTATCTTCTCTCCTTAGCATTAAAGGAGATACCTATCGGAACAGCTTACGGCATATGGACGGGAGTAGGAGCTGCTGGAAGCGTAGTTCTTGGCATGCTTTTCTTTCATGAAGCAAAAGACATGCGTCGAATTTTATTTATTTTTTGTATTGTAGCAGGTGTAATCGGTCTTAAAATCACTGGATAATGATGTACTACTTCCTTTCTTTTCATGCTATACTAAACTTGTAAACACTTTCAAAAAATAGGAGACGATGACAATGAACCTTGGGTTTGGAGAAATTGCCTTAATTGTATTTGTCGCTCTATTGCTTTTTGGTCCAAAGAAACTGCCGGAATTAGGGAAAGCTGCCGGAAAAACGTTAAAAGAGTTTAAAAACGCTACAAAAGGAATTATGGAAGAAGATGAAAAAGAAAAAGCTCCTCCTAAATAAGAGGCTTATATCTCTTTTAAAAGCTGACTCAAACGTTTGAGTCAGCTTCTTTGTGGTGAGAATATACTGAAATTCGATTTCGACCCGTACGCTTTGCTTCATATAAAGCCTGATCTGCTCCATGGACAATTGAAATCAGCTGTATGTTTTCGGATGGAACGACTGTCATTATTCCAACACTGATTGTGACACCCTTAAACACGTCAGAAGCTTGATGGATAATTGCACGCTGCTCCACTTGCTGTCTAATAGCTTCTGCCATTTTTATCGCTTCATATTGATTAGCTAGAGGAAGCAATATACCAAACTCTTCTCCTCCGTATCTTGCAACAAAAGCCGATTCGTCAAAAACAACGCTTTTAGCAATATTCGCTACTTCTTTCAAGCATTCGTCTCCTTGAATATGGCCATAGGTATCGTTATACGCTTTAAAATAATCAATATCAAATAAGAGAAAAGAAAGCGGCTCTTTTTCTTCCTGTGCGTATTTCCACTCAATTTCCAGCTGTTTATCAAGAGATCGGCGATTGTTCAGACCTGTTAAGCCATCTTTCATGGACAGCATTTCAAGCTTTTTATTGGCTTTCATAATATTTTACCTTTTTTTAATATTTATCCATTTTCTATTTTTTGTATTTTCGTAAGTTAAGTAGTCGAACTTCAGCAAAAATAAAAAAAGAGCGTCGATACAACGAGCGCTCTTTTTTATTTATGGCGTAAAAATTCCCAAAGTCCTGGCGTTTTGGAAAAATCAAACGTCTTAACAGCGGAAAGAATTTTAATCTTTAAATCTTGCTTTACGTCTTCTCTCTCATGCAGCGAAAAGCTTTGAACAGCTTTATTTAGTTTTGGTTCCAGCTTTTTTAATAAACGCCTTGACGCCTCTTCATCTCCAGCTTTCACTTTATTTACAAGCTCATATAGAGTTTCCATTTCTTCACTTCTTTCTTAAGTCAGTTGTTAATTTCTCCACTTTTTCTTCAAGTCGCTTTATATTGTTTTCTACACGCAGTAATAAATAAAAAGAAAGGACAGCGGGAAATCCTACGTTTCCAACAAGTTGAAGCCACTGAGGATCAAACATATCTATCACTCACCTTCATAATTTTTTTCAACTTGCTTAGCGCACGTTGATAATGATTAGAAACCGCTTGCTGAGAAATAGAAAAATAAGCAGCGATTTCTTTATGAGTCCAGCGTTCAACAATAATCAAGTGCAGCATACACTGCTGCTTGGCCGTTAATTGGCGAAATGCATGATGAAGAATACGATTTTCAAGTTGATTTCCTAAAAATTCATGCTCCCATACAGCCCCGTCCTGTACTCCTAGCATATCTTCCACTGTTCGATTTCCATCTAGCGCAGCCGGCTGCTGCAGGCGAAGAGGAATATAAGAACGCTCTTTTTCTTTGACACGCATAACATCTCTGGAATAATGTCTGCAAAGCTTGTTAATATAATGAAGCAATCTAACTTCGCTATAAAACTGATGAAATTCTTTGTTTAGAAGTCTTTGTTCTTTTGTATCATGTTTAACAACCGCTTTTTGTAATCGCTCATAGCGTTCTGGTGTCAAAAATGTATTCATTATATGAGTCTGAAGAGTTGCGCTGTGGTTTGTAAGAAATGTATGAAAGGTACATTCTTTATCGTGCCGCTTTTCTTGCTGCGAATAGAGCTGAGTCATTGTGCAAATCTCCTCCTTTTTTTCTTATACTTATTAAAAAGGGAGAAAAGAGTAAAATAACAACACCAAAAACGAACGTTTGTTCTTATATAAATTTAACTATATGAGGTTTTTTATGTCAATATGATGAATTGCTCATTAATAATCAAAACGACTCAGTAAAAAATAAAAAAGAGATTGAGACATAACGAAATGAATCCAATTTAAAGACGAACAAATAAGATACATGAGCTGATCCGCTTGTGACACAGCCGTTGATTTCTGTGCAAGACTCCTGGGGGAAAAGCGGAGTCTTCGCCTTGCCCTCCAATCAACTGCTAGAAGGAACGAAACAGATAAAATCTATGTTCATCACAACAAAAAAACGAACCACTAATCAAATATTTTGATTAGTGGTTCGTTTTTCACTTCGGCTAAAATATTTTTATCGCGGCCTTTTTATTTCTTCTTCATGTAGAGATTATTCTTCGCCTAAAACGCGGTTAATACGTTTGCGAAGCATCGGCATTCCATTTCCACCCGCTTGGAAATGACGAAGCTGACCTTCTTTATCAAATACATAATATGCTGGTACATATTTATTTTCAAAAGCGTCTGTTAACTTATGCTCACTGTCTACGTAAATTGGCTGAGTAATATCGTGTCCCATTGCCATTGCCTCAATAACACCCATATCTAAGTCATCTTCCGAACGAGGCATATGAACTGCTACAACATTCAATTGATCATCATACTCATCACGAAGATCATTAACTTCAGGCATTGCTTCTTTACATAAATGGCAGCTTACTGACCAAAAGTGGATAAGCGTTGCTTTATCACCTACTAAGTCTTCCTTTGTTACTTCGTCGTTAATCCAAGATGTTGCTCCAGTTAATTCAGGCATTTGTTCACGTAATTTCATTTTAAAATCCTCCTCATCATTTATAAAACTGAATATTCTGTCTTTTATAGTTAGAAAACTATCTTTTCTATTTTAATGGCAGCAGTAGAGGAATTTCTCCTCTACTCCACCGCTATTTATTAAAGTGTTTTTTGACCTGGTTTCCAGTTAGCTGGGCAAAGTCCGCCAGTTTGAAGGGCTTGAAGTACACGTAATGTTTCTTCTACGCTGCGGCCGATGTTGTTATGGTTTACAACTGCGTATTGCAATTCACCTTCTGGATTAATAATAAACAACCCGCGAAGCGCTACGCCTTCTTCTTCAATTAACACGCCGTAATCACGTGCTACTGCGTGAGTTGGATCTGCAGCTAATGGATAATTCAAATCTCCAAGTCCATTATCTTTACGATCTGTGTTAATCCAAGCTAAGTGAGTATGAATTGTATCTGTAGAAACACCTACAACTTCAGCATCTAGATCTTCAAACTCTTCGTAGCGATCTGATAGAGCTGTAATTTCTGTTGGACATACGAATGTAAAGTCCATTGGATAGAAGAACAATACTGTCCATTTACCGTTTTTCATATTTTCTTCTAAACTTACTTTTCCAAATTCCTTATTTGCAAGTACAGCTTCCATTTCGAAGCGTGGTGCTTGTTTTCCTACCATACGTTCTGCCATGTCAAAACCTCTCCTTGTACGATGTATTTCACAAGCTTATGCTTGTATGTATTATTTTTAATGCAATCAATGACTCCCTCTATTTGATAACGATTATTAGTATCATTATAAACTAGTAATGACTATTGATTACATTCTTTATTATACACGAGCTATTATTATAGTCAATACTTTTTTATAATCATTTTAATCTAGGATTGATTATCGAAT
Source organism: Priestia sp. JV24 (assembly GCF_025910025.1). Lineage (NCBI taxonomy): Bacteria > Bacillati > Bacillota > Bacilli > Caryophanales > Bacillaceae > Priestia > Priestia sp. JV24. The sequence continues at coordinate 405,679 of NZ_JAPCIN010000010.1, read as the reverse complement.
ATTTTCCGCTCTTTTTATTCTTTCCTTTGATTAATCTTATGTATGCAGGGATGAATAAAGATAGAAGATACTAAAAAACTTCCCTTGTTTCAACATATTTGCTTTTAAAATGTGCTGCAGCAAGATTTCGAATCTCAATTATGCTTTTATAACCACAATAAAAGAGAATGAGACATAACTATCTCAATCTAATTTAGAGACGAACAAATTAGAAAATGATCTAGTATGGATGACGGGTGACACCGCTGTTGATTTCCGTGCAACAGCTAGAAGCAACTTCATACATGAAACCTACTTTTACCCTATCAATAAAAAAATCCGAACGAGCTTGATTCTCCATCAAGAATCAAACTCGTTCGGATCTTTCTTCAACTAAACTACTTTTGCCCAGCCTCTGTTATTTATTGTCATTTGGATATACAAGACCGATTTGCTCTCGCACTTTATCCATCACGTGCATTGTTAAATATGAATTCTCATAAGAATTTGTGTCCGATTCCATCTTTCCTTGCTTTAACAGCTCTACGAATTCATTTATTTCATAGTACATAGCAGGATAAGGCTGATCGACCGTTAACTCTTCTACCCGTCCGTCATTGTATCGAATTTCTACCTTTTCAGCGGTATGTATTTTGTCAATAACCATACTGCCTTTTTCTCCTTGAATTTCACTTGGCAAATGCGAATTTGTAATTTTAGAATACATGATAACCGCGTCGCGATCTTCGTACTCGAAAGCAACTGACCCTTCTCCATCTACCCCAGATTCTAGCATAAACGCCGTTGCCTTTATTTTATGAGGCCCTCCAAACAACGTAATCAAAGGATAAAGACAGTATACACCTAAATCCATCAGTGAACCGTTGGCAAGCTCAGGCTTAAAGGCATTAAGCACGATACCTTCTTTATATTTATCATAACGAGAAGAATACTGACAGTAAGATGCAACGTATTTCCGAATTGGACCAATTTTATGTAATTTCTCTTGAATCACTTTGAAGTTAGGAAGAAGGGTTGATTTCATCGCTTCCATTAGTAACACCTTGTGATTTTTGGCTGTTTGAATCATGCGGGTTACTTCTGCTGCATTGGCTGCGAGCGGTTTTTCACACAGTACATGCTTGTTATTTTTCAAAAATAAGATAGCTTGTTCCGCATGATAAGCATTTGGAGTAGCAATATACACTGCATCAATTTCAGCACTCGCTGCCATTTCCTCTAAATCAGTAAATATATGAGGAATATCATATTTACCTGCAAATTCTTCTGCTTTTTCAATGGTTCGAGAATAAACAGCTGCAAGCTGAAAGTCGTCTACATACTGAGCTGATTCTAACAGTCGATCTGTTATCCAGTTTGTTCCTATTACGCCAAAACGAATCATCTTTTCATCTCCTTTTTATCATCTATGTTGTATTGTATCGTTTTTGAAAAGAAAAACGAAGAAATAATAAAAAATCTATATCGGTTTTCATCGCTTTATATCTATTTTGTTCCATAAAAAAACAGCTTACATCAAATGCAAGCTGTTTTTCAATATGAATCAAACGTAAGCTTATGCTTTTTCACCCACTACAGCAAAGCGTTCATTCACATGGTTTTCATTCTCTAATTCATCTATTAAAGCAATCGCGTAATCAGCATAGCTAATATAGCTTTCATTTTGACTATTTGTGATCACATGATCTTTTCCTAATTGATAGGCTCCCGTGCGAGCACCTTCTGCATCAAAAAAGGCTGCTGGACTTAAATAAGTCCAATTTATAGTCGACTTTTCAAGTTCTTTTAAACCTTTCCCCATGTTTGAAGCCGTTGGATAATAAGCTGCTGGAAAACCTTCTGTGCTCATTAAAGGCGTTGTTTTTTCTGAATCTACAAATAAACTTCCCGCTCCGCCCACTACTGCGAGTCGCGTTTGAACACCTTGAAATACCTTAATAAGTGATTGTATAGACTCAACGTGGAGCTGTTCGCTTCCAGGAGGTGCATTAAATGCATTTACCACAGCATCGAACTGTTCAATATCTTTTGAAGTAATGGCAAAAATATCTTTTTCAATTACGTTTGTTTGATTTTTTAGTTTAGAAGCATTTCGAACAACGGCTGTTACTTCATGTCCTCTCTGTTTTGCTTCTTCCATAATTAATTGACCTGCTTTTCCTGTTGCTCCAATAACACCAATTTTCATTTTTATTCTCTCCTTTTATTTTAGTTGTAACCATGACGGTTACATATAACACAAAAAAATTTGAGCTTTTTATAGCACTGCTAACTCTTCTCAGCTTGTTGTAACCATTATAGTTACACATTACTCAATTTGTCAACCTCGCTATTCATTTTTTTTACGTGATAAAAGATTTTAGTGATTGCTAAAAATCCACAAAACGATAGCTCATTTACCATTTCAAAATATATCCATATTTTCAACTTATTTTTATCTTAGAGTACTTTTTTATGAAAAAAGGTTTCTTTTTTATAAAAAAGTGTTATACTAGGTATATTATTTCTTGTTCGGTGTTAACAAATAGAAAGACTTTCTTTAAAGTGATTCTTATTGAAATTGAGCAGAGATAGTAATATATTCGTGGATTTTCCACACAGGAGGTACTACAATGGTACAAGGTAAAGTAAAATGGTTTAATGCAGAAAAAGGTTTTGGATTCATCGAAGTAGAAGGACAAGACGACGTATTCGTACACTTCTCAGCTATCCAAGGCGAAGGTTTCAAATCACTTGAAGAAGGTCAAGAAGTTACATTTGAAATCGAAGATGGAGCTCGTGGACCACAAGCTGCTAACGTTCAAAAGTAATTGATTAAGAAGCTGTCACTAATGTGACAGCTTCTTTTTATGTCTATTTAACCAATTAAAATTTGATTTTCCTGCCAAAGGTTAGTCAAGTTCGTATCAGCGAGCCGCTGATGCGTCTCTTTTACGCTAAGCCAGCGATGCTTGTTGAAAACAAAGCGAGTTTCGGGAAGTTCAGTCCATATTTCCTGTACAGACTGCACATTTAATAGAACAAAGTTTGCTTCGTTTCCTTCTTCCACTCCATACTTTTCTTTTCCAATCAGCCGGGCTGGTATACTTGTAATCATTCGGAGCAACTGCCGCTGATCATCCGGACTTCCCATATGTGCAGCATAGGCAGTTAGTAACCCTACTTGCAGCAAGTCTGCTTTTCCAAACGGATGAAAGGGGTCGTTCACGTTATCAGATGCAGTAGCAATTGGAATCGCTGCTTTTTGTATGTCGCGAATACGCGTTACGCCTCGTCTTACAATTCCTTTATCTTCTCTTCCCTGTAAATATAAATTAGAAGCAGGTAATGTGACAACTCCAATTTTCGCCTGTTTTAAAAGGTTTAAGATTTCTTTCACTTTTGCATCAGTCATTCCTGCAAGCGAGCAAAGATGCCCCACTACCACTTTTCCTTCCATATTTAGTTCAATTGTTCTATGAGCAATATTAATTATTGTATCAACAGACGGATCATCGCTTTCATCCACATGTAAGTCAAGAGGTTTATTATAGGCTTGAGCCAGCGAAAATAGAGCATCAATCTCTTTTTCTGGGTTTCTAGCTAAATGAGGGCAGCCTCCAATCGCATCAATTTCAAGGTCGAATGCTCGTTCAATTTTATTCATCTTATGCATATCATCAATGTCTAGGTTAGAGAATAGCGGAACAACCTGCACGTCCATATACGGGCTTAATTCATCTCTCACTTCGACAGCCGCTTGTAAACTTCGAAATAAACTATCTTCTTCCATGCTGCAGTCAAAATCAATATGCGTTCGAATCGTAGTCGTACCGTTAGCCAATGCCTGCAATGCAGTTTTTAACATCCGCTGCTTAATTTCTTCTTCTGGAAATGCCGGCAGGCTGCTGCTGTAATTTTTAATGGCTTCTTGAAGAGTTCCAGATATATTGGGCACTTGAGGAAGCGAATGAGCTTTGTCTAAATGCATATGCATATCTACAAATCCTGGTAATAGCACACGCCCCTGTGCATCAAGTGACGTTTCTTTTCCTAACACGGCCGCGTGCAGCGGAAAAAACTCGTCACCTTCAAGATAACCGTTTTGTAAAACGATAGAAGTATACATTCCATTTGAAATTTTCACTTCAAAAAGAGCGTGGTCGTGCATAATTGGCAAACGAACATTAATTAAGTGAAGCAACATAATTCCCTCCTCAATTTTTCAACTTCTTCATTTTTCATAGACCGCTTTATCTTCTCTATCATTTATTGTTTAAAGCATTAATTCGCCAAATTTCGCAAATCACCTTCTCTTTAAAGACCTTTATTTACAGAGAAAAAAGCAAGAACAAAAAAAGGAGCAGCGTCCCCACGCTGCTCATCAAAGAAAAAATGCTAGAAAATAGATAGAATGTACTTCCCATGGTTAAATGAGGGCTTACAGATAAAGCTTCAGTGAGTGATTTCATGCTTTGCATCGCTATTCTCCCCAGAAAGCAATGCAGATACAAACAAGAAACTTCCATCACTCGCTCATACTGTAAATAGACACATAAGAAAAAGCCCAAACAAAGGCAGGTCTCTCAAATACAATGAGCAAAAACCTACCCGCCTGGGCTTTTATCCCTTCGGTGTCATATCCACTTCTTTTCAAAAATGAATATGTGAATCGCTTGGACCAAACTTTCTACTAACGTAAAAATGGGAACCTAGATTCACTTTTTACTCATAGTCCTATCATTTACGGTGATAAGGTAGAAACGTCTGAGCCATATTCTCAAACATATATGAGTGAACCGTATTTAGCTTTTTCTTGTCTACAAATATACTATAGGTCTTTCTGTAAGTCAACTATAAACGAATAATCTTTTTAATAAAATTATATATAGTTCGCCTTTTACAAAAGTTTACTTTTTTAAAAAGTTTGTTAAACTATCTAACACAGTAGTTGCATCTTCCTACAATCCTGCTTATACTTCGAACTACTTACATTACCTATAAAAGTCTTCACTCTGTTGAAGACAAAAAAGCGATCTAGGGTTCCGTTTAACACATGTTAAAGGCTGGTCCGAGAGAGAGCGTACGGAATGGTTCCGTATACACGGAGGGATAAAAGCCTGGGAGAATGACATCATTCTCCCAGGCTTTTCTTTTTTACTACTATAAAATAGAGGAAAGAAGGGATTTATATGAACAACCAACCAGCGTTAAGTAAATCGCTAAAGGTGTATCAAATTGTGTTTTTGGGTCTTGCCTGGATGACTCCGATGATTTTCTTTACAGTTTATGGAGTAGCCTACGATGCGGCTGGAGGGCAAATGGTCCTTGCTTATTTAATCGCTTTTTTAGCTATCTTTTTTACCGCATATAGCTACAGCCGAATGGTAAAAGCATATCCGATAGCAGGATCTGCTTATACGTATACGAAAAAAGCTATACATCCTCGCCTTGGCTTTTTAGTAGGCTGGGCACTTCTTTTAGACTATATTTTCTCCCCTATTATCGCTATTTTAACATTTGGTATTTTTATGCATACGGAATTCCCTTCTATTCCTGTATACGTATGGGTCATCGTCATGAACATTATCTTAGCTTTAGTCAATATTGTTGGTATTAAATCTGTAGCTCGTATAAGTGGCATCTCTGTTGTAGTTCAGATTCTCTTTATAAGTTTGTTTTGTTTATTTATCATCAAAAATATTGCAACAGGTCAAGCTAGTTCTTCTACTCTTTTTTCACTTCATCCTTTTTTGGCTTCAGATGTACCGTTTACGACTATTTTTTCTGGAGCTGCGCTCATTTGCTTTTGCTTTTTAGGATTTGATGCAGTTACAACAATGGCGGAAGAAACGATTCAACCGAAAAAGACAATTCCAAAAGCCATTTTTCTTATTGTTTGCATCGCAGCTGTTATGTACATCGCTATCTCGTATTTTACACAGATTGCCTATCCGGGATTCACGTTTACTAACCCTGATAATGCAGCCTACACCCTTGTAAAATTAGTGGGTGGAAATCTTTTAAGCAGTCTATTTATTACGGTATTAATTATTGCAACCTTTACTCAAGGAGTTTCTTCAGTCACAAGCGTTACTCGCTTTTTATATGCTTTAGGCCGTGAATCCGTACTGCCTCAAAAGGTATTTTCATATATTCATCCAACGTTTAAAACGCCCGTGGTGAATATCTTGCTTGTTACCGCTTTTTCGTTTTTGGGAATGTTCATTGATTTAAACACAGCGGTCACTTTTGTCAGTTTCGGTGCCTTAACCGCTTTTACATTTGTGAATGTATCAGTCATTGCCCATTTTTATATTAAGTTAAAGAAACGGTCGTTTACTGAAACAATACTCTATTTAATCTTCCCTTTGATCGGAGCGGCATTTATCGGATGGCTGCTCACACTGTTAAACAAAGATACTCTTTTGATTGGTGTCGCCTGGCTTACTGTTGGATTTCTCTATTTATTTGTAAAATCTCGACTGTCGGCTCCTTTTGTAAAGAGAGATCATTCAAAAGTGACGGTCCCTGAAAAATAAACTGAAAAATCAGTTTTTATGTCAGGTATTCTAACAAACTGCTTGTCAACTCATTTTCACTCATACTATACTACGATTAATCGAAAGCCACAAATGGATAAAGGTTCTTACAGCCGTTAAGAACAAAAAAGCTGTCTAGGGTTCCGTTTAACACCGTTTAACATATGTTAAAGACTGGTCCGAGAGAGAGCGATATAGCGCTACGCTGTATAACACGGAAGGATAAAAGCCTGGGAGACTACTCTCCCAGGCTTTTATCCTTTTTTTATTCTAAGGAGGTTATTTTATGAGTTCTATCTGGAAGCAAACAATCCCGGCTGGTGGAAAATGGTCAGGCCGAATTGGAAGAGGAAAATCAGTGACGTTTACTGCACAAGAATCCGGTGCAAATGTATCCCTACTATTATACAACGCTTATGATTTAGCAGAACGATACAACATGCCCGATACCTTAAAAGCTCAGCACACTGCTCACTTAACAAAAGGACATGTTCTGATGAGTGACAACGGCAGAGCATTTGCAAGCATCACTGCTGATACCACCGGCTGGCATGATACCATTTCAGGCTACACTACGCGCAGCTTAACTCATCAAAAATACGGTGTATCTACTTATCAAGGATCCCGAAATGAATGGAGAAGGAATGGCGAAGAAAACTTCTCAATGGAGCTTTTGCGTAACGGTTTAACACCACGGGATTTAGTCCCTAATCTTAACTTATTTTCAAAAGTATACTGCGACGAAGAAGGCAATATGAATTTTGTTTCTTCTCATTGTAAAAAAGGAGATTTTATTACGCTTAGAACAGAAATGAATTTGCTCTTTCTACTGTCTAATACACCTAACCCTTTAGACCCGAGCGGAACGTATCCTTCTGTTCCAATTGAAATAACCGTAGATGAAGCGGCTCCTGTAAGCTCAGATGACTACTGTTTAAATTTTAGACCTGAAAATAAACGAGCGTTTGAAAACACATGGTCTTATGACCTATTGCTTGGAAATAAAACATTATCAAGGATTTAAAAATGAAGGAGGCTTCTATAATGGCTGTATTTAATCGAGTGGAAAGCAACAGAAAAATAGAGAACGCAATTTATGATGAAACGGTACTGGCTGGGGACGGCTGGATGCACGAACTTAAACCAGACCAAACTCTTAGAATAATAGATGTAGAAGGCAATCAAGCAGCGGATACTTTATTCTTTGATGCTGAAAACCTAGAAGATCATTACAGTGCAGTATCTACGATTGCTAATCAAGGAAATATTTATTTATCCACTGGCACAGTGCTGCTTTCTCAATCTGGCAAAGAACTAGTCAAAATTGTTGCTGACACGTGCGGACGCCACGACACCTTAGGCGGAGCTTGTTCGGCACAAAGCAACACCGTACGTTATGCACATGACACGCTTCCGATGCATAACTGCCGAGATACATTTATGCTTCAGCTATCAAAATATGATAGCCGCTACACCAAAAGAGATTTAGCACCAAACGTAAACTTTTTTATGAATGTCCCTGTGACCCCAAGCGGCGGATTAACGTTTAACGACGGGGTATCTGCCCCTGGATACTATGTAGAAATGGAAGCTATCAATCCTACACTTGTATTGATCAGCAACTGCCCTCAGCTTAACAACCCGTGCAACGATTATAACCCTACCCCTATTCGCTTAGTTATTTGGGATTCATTATAAAAAGGAGTGTTCATCTATGTTTACAAAAGTATTAATTGCGAACCGAGGAGCAATTGCCGTTAGAATTGAGCGAACATTACGACATTTAGGAGTGAAATCTGTAGCTGTTTATACAGAAGCTGATCAAGACAGCCTGCACGTTGATGAAACAGATGAAGCCATTTTAATTGGCAGCGGCCCGGTCAAAGAAAGTTATTTGAACGAAGACCTTATTCTAGATATTGCAAAGAAAACAGGCGCGGAAGCTATTCATCCAGGCTACGGTTTTTTAAGCGAAAACGCGGAATTTGCTCGTCGCTGTCAGGCTGAAGGAATTGTATTTATTGGTCCTACACCTCAGCAAATGGAAATATTCGGATTAAAACATTCAGCTAGGGAAATTGCACAAAAAGCCGATGTGCCTTTGCTGCCCGGTACACCTCTTATTACAGATGTATCAGAGGCTGTATGTGCTGCTGAAGAGATTGGCTATCCCGTTATGTTAAAAAGTACGGCTGGCGGCGGCGGAATTGGAATGCGTGTTTGCCAAGATGAAAAAGCGCTTCAAGCAGCTTTTGACTCAGTTTGCCATTTAGCACAAACAAACTTTAAAAACAGCGGTGTTTTTTTAGAGAAATACATTCAAAAAGCTCGCCATGTAGAAGTTCAAATCTTCGGGAATTCTTTTGGAGAAGTAGTGGCTTTAGGAGAACGCGACTGCTCTATTCAGCGAAGAAATCAAAAAGTAATTGAAGAAAGTCCAGCTCCAAACTTCCCTTCATATATACGGAAAAATATGCTGCAAGCAGCTACGCGACTAGCTAAAGAAGTCGGATATCGAAGCGCAGGAACGGTAGAGTTTCTTTATGACGCCGAAGCGGAGAAATTTTATTTTTTAGAAGTAAATACTCGCCTTCAAGTAGAGCACGGCGTTACAGAAGAAGTGTTAAACGTTGATTTAGTAGAATGGATGCTTAAAGAAGCATGCGATGAGCTAGTAAACCTTCCTTCTTTGCTTCCTGTGCCTTCAGGTCACAGTATCCAAGCTCGTATTTATGCAGAAGATTGCTTAAATGATTTTCGTCCCAGCGGCGGGCAAATCGACCAAGCAATGTTCTCTAAAAGTGCTCGAGTTGAAACGTGGATACGAGACGGGATTACTGTAACATCACTTTATGATCCTATGCTGGCTAAAATTATCGTTCATGGAAAAACACGAGAAGAAGCCCTTCTAAAATTGAGCGCTGCTTTAAAAGAAACAAGATTATACGGCGTTACTACTAATCTTCAATACTTGCAGGGACTGCTAGAAGAAAAAGCGTGCAAAACAGGCGACGTGTATACTCAAATGCTTAACTCATATAATCCGAGCGAACAAGCACTCGAAGTCTTAGACGGAGGCGTTCAGTCCACTGTTCAAGATTATCCGGGACGCACCGGGCACTGGAACGTAGGGGTTCCTCCGTGCGGTCCAATGGATCCTTTTGCTTTTCGCATAGGAAATAAACTTCTCGGAAACTCCCCGGATGCACCAGGGATTGAAATGACTCTCCGAGGCGGCTCTTATAAATTTAGAGACAATCTATCTTTTTGCATTACGGGTGCTAATATGCATGCTACATTAGACGAAGCTGAAATCCCTATGTATAAGACCATTAGAGCAAAGCCGGGACAAATTCTTTCATTTAGTGAAGCAACCGAAGGAATGCGTACGTATTTACTGATTGGCGGCGGACTTGATATGCCTAAAATATTAGGCAGCTCTTCTACTTTTACACTAGGAAGCTTCGGAGGGCACGGCGGTAGAGCACTTCGTACGGGAGATGTACTGCGTGTCTCTGACTACTCACACGTTGAAAATGAACTTGCCCTTCCCTATCAGCCAGCCATGTCTAAAGAATGGTCAATCGGGGTAATTCCCGGCCCTCATTGTACAGAAGAGTTTTTACAGCCAGAATATTTACAGCAGCTAACAGATACAAAGTGGGAAGTTCATTTTAACAGTTCTAGAACAGGCGTGAGGTTAATAGGCCCCGCTCCTTTTTGGACCCGTGAAGATGGAGGAGAAGCCGGTTTGCATCCATCAAATATTCATGATAACGCATATGCCATCGGCACCTTAGACTTAACGGGAGATATGCCTATTTTACTTGGCCCAGACGGTCCGAGCCTTGGCGGCTTTGTTTGCCCTGTTACCACCGCTTCAGCAGAGTTTTGGAAAATAGGACAACTTCATCCCGGAGATAAAATTTCGTTTAAATTAATTGACCTTGAACAAGCTGAAAAACTCAAATGTACTCAGGAAGACTTTTTGCAGCATATCGGAACATCTGCATCACTTCCTGTACTTACAAATCCAGTAGCACAGCCGCTCAAAAGCGATTATCCGTTGCTGATTAACGAAACGGAAAATAGACGCTTTCCATTTTCCGTCCGCTGCTCAGGCGATGCGAATATACTTGTGGAATACGGAGAAATGGAGCTTGATCTGCTGCTTCGCTTCCAAGTACATGCTTTAATGGATGCTATCCAAAAGCGTGAGGATTTACCGGTTCTAGATTTAACGCCTGGTATCCGTTCTCTTCAAATTCATATTGATGCAACAAAGATATCTATTCTTGAACTTTGTCAGCACATTTCAGCTATTGATCGTGCGCTTCCTCCTCTTGAAGAAATGGAAGTTCCGTCTCGTATTGTAAAACTTCCACTTTCATGGGATGATCCTGCAACTCAATTAGCTATTGAACGCTATCAGCAAAACGTTCGTCCAGATGCACCCTGGTGTCCAAGCAATCTAGAGTTTATTCGCCGAGTAAACGGGCTGGACCACCTTGAAGATGTTAAACGAATTGTATTTGACGCTAATTATCTTGTAATGGGGCTTGGAGATGTATATTTAGGCGCACCTGTTGCTACACCTCTAGACCCTCGTCACCGTTTAGTTACAACGAAATATAATCCTGCCCGTACATGGACGCCTGAAAATGCAGTTGGTATTGGCGGTGCGTATATGTGCGTATACGGAATGGAAGGTCCTGGCGGCTATCAATTTGTGGGACGCACGATTCAAATGTGGAACCGACTTCGTCAAACGGAAAGTTTTGAAGCAGGAAAACCGTGGCTTCTTCGTTTCTTTGATCAAATTCAATTTTACCCAGTAGAAGCAGACGAGCTTTTAAAACTGCGCGAAGATTTCCTTCGTGGGAGATTTGAAGCAGATATTACGGAGACAACGTTTAAACTTGGAGAATATTTAGATTTTCTTTCATCCATTGAAGAAAGCACAGCTGCTTTTCGTCATACCCAGCAGGGTGCTTTTCAAACAGAACGAGAAAATTGGAAAGCACTTGGTTTAGCTGAGTACGTCTCTGAACATGAAACAGCTGAAATTATGGAACAAGAACTGCCCGAAGGTACGGAAGCCGCGCGCTGTACAATGCCGGGAAGCGTATGGAAAGTTCTTGTAGAAGAAGGACAAAAAGTTGAAAAAGGCGATACGTTAATTATCGAAGAAAGCATGAAAATGGAGTTTCCGCAGCTAGCACCTATGGATGGATATATCAGTTCGATTCATGTAAAACCCGGCGATGAAGTACAAGCTGGACAGCTGATTGCCGGTATAAAAGCCTTTGCTCCAATTACTCATTAAGGACGGTGGATACAATGAAAACAGTGAGCTTGCCTAAAACATTTTCGGTTCAATGGTTACGTAATATGTATATCAAAAAAGAATTAACTCCGGAAGATGTAGTACATCAAATTTTCACGCGTGTAGAAGCTGACAAAGACATGAATATTTGGATTACCCCTCCTACACTCGATGAGTTAAAACCTTATCTGGATCGCTTAGCTACGCTAAGCCCTGAAGCGTTGCCTTTGTGGGGAATTCCATTCGCCATTAAAGATAATATCGATGTAGCACATGTACCGACGACAGCCGGATGTAAAGAATATACGTATATCCCTTCTGAACATGCTACGGTTGTTCAACACCTTATCGATGCAGGTGCTATTCCTCTTGGAAAGACCAACTTGGACCAATTTGCTACAGGACTGGTCGGTACACGGAGCCCATATGGCGAAACGCACAATGCGTTAAAGCCAGAGCTCATTAGCGGCGGATCGAGCTCAGGATCAGCTGTATCCGTAGCTCGGGGGCATGCTGCTTTTTCTTTAGGCACCGATACAGCAGGTTCAGGGCGGGTTCCAGCTGGTTTAAACCGTCTAATCGGCTATAAACCTTCCCTCGGAGCTTGGTCATCTGCAGGTGTAGTTCCGGCATGTAAAAGCTTAGACTGCGTCACTGCTTTTGCTCATGAATGGAGTGACGTACTGCTTGTAGATTCCATTATTAGAGGAGTAGACGATCGAGACCCATGGTCACGCTCTGTTGTTCGGGCTTCTTCGGCGCTTCCTGAAAAAATTTATATGGTAAAAGAACCGCTTTCGTTTTACGGGCCGTTTGCTGAGCAGTACGAAAAAGCGTGGAAACAAGCTGTGAAAAAGATTGAAGATTTATCTATTCCCATCGAATACATTGACGGCTCGTATTTGAGTAAAGCAGCTGCTTTATTATATGAGGGCCCTTACGTAGCAGAGCGCTGGGCTGACTTAGGAGAATTTATCACTTCTCATGAAGAAACAGCCTTTCCTGTAACCGAGCAAGTGCTTCGTTCAGGAGCTAAATCAGAATATGATGCTGCTGCTTTATTTCAAGCTTCACATAAGCTTCAATCCTTTAAACATAAAGCATATCATCAACTTAAAAATGCTGTTCTTGTTATGCCGACAGCAGGCGGAACGTGGACGCGGGAACAAGTAAGAGAAAATCCAATTGAAACAAACAGTGACATGGGGCGTTTTACAAATCATTGTAACTTACTCGACTTGTGTGCTGTCTCTCTTCCATCTCAAGATGCGGATCTTGATTTACCGTTTGGCATTTCATTTTTCTCTACATTTGACGGCGAACAATTCATTTGCGGACTCAGCGAATTGTTTTTAAATGGGGAACGAACGGCTGATTCAAAAAAAGATACAACATTAGTAGCTGTTTGCGGTTTGCATATGCGCGGGTTTCCACTTGAATCTCAAATGCGTGAACACGGAGCTTCGTTCGTACGAAAAGACCAAACCGCTCCTTATTACCAGCTTTTTAAACTGCCTACTTCTCCAGCAAAACCGGGGCTGTTGCGAACACATCAACAAGGAGAAAAAATTGAGGTTGAACTTTGGGAAATGCCTTTATCACTACTCGGCTCTTTTGCCGATTCTATCCCTTCTCCTCTCGGACTAGGCAAAATCACTCTTGAAGACGGCAGTGAAGTAGCGGGTTTTCTTTGTGAAGCTCATGCGACAGAAGATGCGGAGGATATTACGTCTTATAGAAGCTGGCGGGCTCTCTCAACTTACTAATAAATCGATTATTTACTAAGCTGTTGAGTACATTCTCAGCAGCTCTTTTTCATCAAACCTTCACTGTATATAAAAATAAGAACTTAGCATTAATTATGACAAAGTGAATGTATGATGTCACACTTTTATATTTATTCTTGATTCTTACGTTTACCGTTTTAACAGAGAATACCCCCACTTTAAGCTTGCTAAGTAGGGGTACTTCAATTAAATAAACCTAAAAGGTAAGCTGCACAATGCTCTCCAGAATACCTATCGTGTAGAATGGAAACGCAGCTGATCTTGATGAGAAACATACTTCTTGCGCGGATGCTTATCTAAGTATTGTTTAGCAGTTTGTAAACATTGGCGCGCAAACTCTTCATATCCTAGTTCGTTGGCACGTTTTACATTTGGCAACTCTATGGAATAAGGAACCTGCGGGATACGATTAATAATACTTGCAACATCAATACCTTCTTCATTTAAATACAATCGTTCTTCTCTAAGAACTCGAGTCATTTCCTCCTTTGAACTCGGAATTTCCGCAGAAGCATTGCAAAGATGAAGATAGCGAAACCACTCACGAGGCACGTCGTCCAAATCTTCCACCTTATCTCCTGATCGATGAAAATGGTGGATGTCAATCATAAGACCTGCATTTTCACGATTAGCCGTATGAAGAACATCCATTGCGCCTTTAAGGTTATATACGCTCCCAATAGGAACAAATTCTAATTCAATGGTTAACCCAAAAGGCTTAGCTAGATCACAGAGTTCAGCAAAGCATTCAATACCAAAATTGCGATCGTCCGTCCAAATGCTGCTAAGAACGTGACGTCCTCCAAGTTCAGCAGCTGCTTCCATTGCAGGTAAGTAACGTTTTGGATCAACTCCCTCATAGATACGTGCTAACTCTATATCAAGAAGCTTCACTCCTGTTTCTGACATAGCAGATTTTGTTTCTCGCATCAGCTGCTTATTTTCAGCTAACGCATAGTTAGGCTCTCCAGGCAACCCCATGTAAATAGGCCTTAAACTAACAAAATCATATCCTGCCTTCGCAGCCATATACGTCATTTCAGGCGGGGAACATCCAAGAACAGTAAGATACGCAAGGGAAAATTGATTAGGCATTTTATAACTTCCTCCTTTATTCAAACGAATTAGATCGATCTAATCAAAATGACGATATATGCTTATAAACGTCCTACATATTGATTTGATTTTAATTCTCTGTAGGCAGTCTTAATACAATCATCTTCGTTTCAGTCATTTCTTCAATGGCGTAACGTGGACCTTCTCTGCCAATACCGCTGTTTTTCACTCCGCCATATGGCCAATGATCTAATCTAAAGTTAGATGTTCCATTAATAACTACACCGCCCATTTCAAGAGAATGAGCTACTTTATAAGCCAAATCCATTTTGTTCGTAAAAATCCCTGCTTGAAGACCAAAAGCAGAATCATTTGTCTCTTCAATAGCTTCTTCAATCGTATCGTACGGCACAATACTAATAATAGGGCCAAATACTTCTTCACAAATAACTTTACTTTCTTTAGAAGGGTTTAGTAGAACGGTAGGTTCCACCGTAGCTCCGCGGCGCTTTCCTCCGCATATCACTTGTGCCCCCGACTGTACGGCCTCGCCAATCCAGCTCGTCACTCGCTCAGCTGCATGGACATCTACTACACACCCTACATCCGTATCAGGCAATAAGGGATCTCCGATTTTAAGTTTCAGCACCTCTTCTTTTAAAAGATTGGTAAACTCAGAGACCACAGATTGATGTACATAAATTCTCTGAACAGAGATACAGCTCTGACCGGAATTGCTAAATCCGGTTTTAGCACACATAGCCGCAGCACGGTTTAAATCTGCGTCGTTATGGACGATCGTTGCAGCATTTCCTCCTAGCTCTAGCAATACTTTTTTCATTCCAGCTAGCTCACAAATATTTTTACTAGCTACCGTTCCACCTGTAAATGAAATAATGTTCACGCGATCATCTTTTACAATTTGCTGTGCAACCTGTCTTCGACCAAGCACCATATTTACAGCATCCTTAGGAAATCCTGCCCGCAGCAGCAGCTTTAAGAGCTCTGTTGCAATTAAAGTTGTTTGCGAAGAAGGCTTTAAAATCACGCTATTCCCAGCAGCAAAAGCCGGCCCAATTTTATGGCATACAAGATTTAAAGGAGCGTTAAACGGTGTGATAGCCGCTACAACACCAACGGGCACTCGAAAAGTAGATGCAATAGCTTGTGCACCACGTTCTGAAACATCGCCAGGCAATGTTTCACCAATCAATCTTTTTGCTTCTTCCCCTGACAGTTCCAATGTTTCGATTGAACGGGCCACTTCGTCCAGCGTATTTTTCAAAGGCTTTCCTAGTTCTAAAGAAATAAGTCGAGCAAATCTTTCTTTCTCTTGTTCTAGTAATAGAGCCGCTTTCTTTAAAATTTTAGAACGCTGGTAAGAAGAAAGGGCGGCGACATGTTTTTTTGCTTCATAGGCTGATGCTAATGCTTTTTCAACATCTTCTTCATTCGCTAATAGCTGCTCACCTATGACTTCTCCAGAATAGGGGTTTTTTATTAAAGCAACTTCTCGATCTTCAATAATCCATCCACCGTTAATATAAGGCTGTGATTTCTTTTGAATAGTTTCTATCATGTTTAGCACCAACTTTTCATTTTTATTAAACAAACTTTTATATAAAACAAGGCCTGAACGTTTTTACATGAGAGGAAAATAGATCGATCTAATTTATTTTAATTTAAACGCTCCCATCACCTCCTAAAAGGTTATCATGTTCACGGCTTAGTTATACTAATTTCTCTTGAACCTTTGGCTTGGCATGAAGTTCTGAACAAGGACCTGCTTGCAGCATATAGCTTCCACCGTCATGACCAATTACTTGCTTCACCTCTTTTGCTGCTTCAATAAGCTTGTTAAGATCAATGCCCGTATGAATTCCCATTTCACTTAATCCATGAACCAGATCTTCTGTAGCTATATTTCCAGTAGCACCTGGAGCGTAAGGACACCCTCCTAACCCGATAATAGAACTATCAAAATGAATAACACCCTGCTGCAAAGCAGCCACTACATTAGAAAATGCCATTCCTCTCGTATTGTGCAAATGCATGGAGAAAATAATGCCGGGATAATTTTGTTTAAGAAACCCTAGCATACGATACACTTGCTGAGGATTTGCCATCCCTGTTGTATCTGCTAAAGAAATTTCTTCGACACCCATCATTCTGTATCGTTCTACAATAGAAGAAATGCGTTCTATAGCAACTTTTCCTTCATAAGGACATCCAAACGCTACCGAAATTGAACCTCCCACTTTAACGTTATGCTTTTCCGCTAATTCGATAATAGGATAAAAACCTTTTTGGGCTTCTTCTACAGAACAATTTGCGTTAGACAAGCTGTGAGAATCTGTAGCTGAAAGCATAAGCTTTAACTTTTTCACTCCGGCGTCAATGGCTCTCTGTGCACCTTTTACATTCGGCACTAACGCGCGAAATTTGATATTTGTTAAATCTTGAACACTTTCTACGACCTGCTCGGCATCCTTTAACTGAGGAATCGCTCTCGGATGTACAAAAGATGTAATTTCCATTGATTGAATGCCTGTCTTGGCTAGCTGACGAATAATAGATATTTTTTCTTTTGTAGGAATCCACTCATGTTCAGCTTGAAACCCATCCCTTGGGGCTACTTCACAGATTATGACTTTTTCCGGTAATTCTATTTTTTGAATAGTATTCATTAAATAACCCCCTTTTCTTTTAACACCGCTAAGTCTTCACTTGATAACCCCAGTTTTCCACCTAGAATTTCTTCATTATGTTCTCCCAATTCAGGGGCACGATGACGAATTGCTCCCGGTGTATGTGAAAACTTTGGCACTACTCCCGGAACCTTAATTTTCCCTAGGCGGGGGTGCTCTACTTCTACAATGTTTTCTCGTTCTCTATACTGGGGATCATTAAATATATCTTCAATGCTGTAGATAGGGCTAACTGGCACGCCAAATGAATCTAACTTTACCTGCAGCTCGTCTTGAGTGAAGGACTTAATCCAATTTGATACAATTTCCTGAACTTCATGATCATGCTTTAGACGCTCTACGTTTGTATAGTATCGCGGATCCTTTAACATATCTTTTCTTTCCATTGCCTCTGCAAGACGATCAAAGGTAGAGTCTGTACTGCATACTAATACAACAAACTTTCCGTCTTTTGTTTCATATGTGCCTGCTGGGCTTGAGTGACCTGCAAGTCCAGGGCTTCTCTCTCTTACTTTTCCGTTTTGATCATATTCAGCGATTAAAAACTCCATCATTCGAAAAATAGATTCATATAATCCCATTTCTACTACTTGACCTTCCGGCTGTTCGTGCACATCTCTATGATAGATAGCGCTTACACAAGCGAACGCGGTATATATGCCCGTTACATAATCTAGTAAAGAGTAAGAAGGACTGACGGGCGGACGATCTGAATATCCTTGTAAATAGGTATGTCCGCTAAATGCTGTCCCCGGTGTGCCGAATCCAGCTTTCTCTCGATAAGGACCTGTTTGTCCATAACCTGATACGCGCACCATTACTAGCTTAGGGTTAACTTTTTTAAGCTCTTCATATCCTAAGTTCCATTTTTCCAGTGTACCCGGGCGAAAATTTTCAATTAAAATGTCTACGCCACTAATTAGCTTTTTGAAAATTTCTGCTCCTTCTTCTGATCGAATGTCCAGCGTAACAGACTTTTTATTGCGAGCAAGTCCGGGCCATCTTAAAGGTTCAGTCCCTTTCCAAGGCCCTACAGTCCGAAGCGTATCTCCTTTTCCCGGAAGCTCAATTTTGGTTACTTCCGCCCCCAAGTCCGCTAGTAAAGTAGCTCCAAAGGGAGCAGCAATCATAGTAGAAATATCTATTATTTGAACTCCTGTTAAAGGTCCATAATTTTTGGTTAACACGTTGAATCCCCTCCGGTAATAACTGTTTGTATGCTTAATTAAGATAATTAATTAGTAGATTTCCTTTGATATGTTAAAAATGAATATCATTAGTCGAAATATTAAGATGATTTATTTTTCTAAAGTTAACTCTTTTTCTTCTAATAGAATAGACTCTTTGCTTTCAATCGGGTCTAAATCTGTTAATAGGAACGTATAGCTTAAAATTCCAATCACTAAAAAAGCAGCTGCTAAAAGGAAAGCATACATAAATGAACCCGTGGCTTGAACAATAAACCCAGTCGTAATAGGTGCAACAATAGCCATCGAGTTATTCCCAAATGTTAAAAGTCCCGTTAATGTTCCTACCGTTCCTTTTGGTGCAATAAATGTAGGAATGCTGTAGGCAACAGCAGATGTGACAACAAGACCTCCAAGTGCTGTTGAAATCCAAAATACAGCTACGTTCGCACTGTGAGTAAACGCTGCCCCAATAATTGACAAACCAAATACCATACCTATTACTAGAAAAAACTTGCTGACACGCGTCCGGTTATACCCTTTGTTAATAAGACGATCAACAAGCCAACCCCCGATTACTATTTCAGTAATGGTACCTACAATCCACGGTATGGCCGAGTACCAGCCTGATTTTAAAATAGACATGTTCATTTCTGTTGCTAAATATCCAGGAAGCCAAGTCAAGAACAAAAACCATGAATAGCCGTATGCCGCAAATCCAATGAATACTGCCCAGACTTTTCTTTTAGTTAGCAAATATCGAATGTTCTCCATTGCACTGCCTTTAACTTCTTCTGAACTTTGAGAACCGCCTTGAACAATGTAGTCATATTCTTCTTTCGTCAAACGCTCATCTTCATGAGGTTCACGATACCAGATCCAATAAACAATAGCATATATGAAACTAAGAATAGCAGTTGCTAAGAAACCGCCTCGCCAGCCCCACTCTGTTACAATTAGTGCTAATATAGGCGCTCCGATGGCGTTGGAAAGTTTGGATTGAGAATCATAAGCTGCGATAGCTTTTCCGCGTTCCTGACGCGGAACCCAATGGCTAACTGCTTTAGCAGCAGATGGAAAGAACGGTGCTTCTCCAACTCCTAACAGCACTCGAGATAAAATAATTAACCCCCATCCATTTGCTACTGCAGTTAAAAGACAAGCTACTGTCCATATCACGGTCGCTACACGCGTTACCCATTTTACGCCTATTTTATCTAGCAAAGGCCCTATAGGAAGTTGAAGTAAAGCGTAAGACCATGCAAATGCTGATAGGAAAATCCCCATCTGACCTGCTGTCAAGTTAAATTCTTTTTGTAACAATGGCATAGCAATGGACATATTAATTCGATCAAAATAGTTTACAACTACACCAACCGCAATCAAGAATACAATCGACCAACGATGTTTTTTCATTCTTTTCCCTCACTCATAAGATTTTAAGTATGCGCTTTCATTTTTGTAAAATATCTCTTTGCTCAGATCCCATTTATAATTACTTGCTTACATAAAGTCTGTCTGAACTCAATTTGAAAGATGGCAATGCTGAAAACCTAATCCTCTAGCTATTTACTTATTCTTTTATCCTTTCGTAAAAACATTTTATTAGTGAAACTAAAAAGATTAATAGAAAGTTCTAATTAGAACGATCTAATAAATTTTTATTAGATCGTTCTAATTCCAGCGGAAATCTCTTCACATATTGCGGAACGGTGCTTATATTTTATGATCTACTCAAATATCCGAACATGATGATCAACGTCTGCTTTTTTAATTTCTCATTGTAACACCTGCCTTTTTTCGCGAAGCGTCGTATTTTGACACAGCCTAATATAAAATCAATTCAAACTTGAGCTTTAGTATACTGAATTACATTTGCCTGCGCAATATATATTTTTAATTTTTAGAAAATTAAAATAAACACTTTTTAATATAATAAATCCAAAAATAACTGTATTAATTTTACAAATATTTCTCTTATCGCGTTAAAAAAACAGAAAATACAGACACTTCATTCGTACAATTCTAGTAAGATTTGAAGATACGCGTTTTTAATACTGTAAGCTTGGTTCAAACATTTGTTCCTTAATATACTCCACAGGCATCTCTTTTCCTGTCCACAATTCAAACGCCATGGCCCCTTGCCAGATCATCATTCCTATTCCATTAATGGTGTGACATCCAATTGATTCAGCTTGTTCTAACAGTTTTGATCTCATAGGCATATACACGACATCGGTTACAATTAAATCCGGACGCAGCATTGATATATCTTCAATAATGCTGAATTCTTCTAACGGTTTCATTCCCACTCCTGTTCCATTTGTCAAAATATCGCTCGTTTTAATTTCTTCTCTTAACCTGTCTGTATCTTCAAGAGAATACAGCTTCGCTTTACATGAAACATGTTTCATCTCTTCATTAATAATTTTTACGTTTTCTACAGCTTTTGAATAAAATTCATCATGACGAGCAAAAATTGTTAATTCTTCAAGCCCTTCTAAAGCTGCTTGAATAGCAATAGGCGTCGCTGCTCCACCCGAACCGATCAACGTCATTTTTTTTCCTGTGATATCCACGCCGTGCTCTTTTAAATTTCGAATGTAACCCATGCCGTCTGTGCTATGCCCAACTAGTACGCCATTATCATTTACGACGGTATTGACAGCTCCTGAAAATTTGGCGCTGTCTGCTAATTCATCAAGAAACGGGAGAATTTTTGTCTTATTGGGCATGGATACATTAAAACCTTTAACATTTAACGCTCTCAGCCCTTTAATTGCCTCTTCTAACGAGTCATTTCCTACCTCAAAAGCTAAATAAGCATAATTTAATCCCAGTTTTTTAAAGGCCATATTATGCATAGATGGTGACAATGAATGTCCAATTGGAGTTGCTAAAAGGCCGATGAGCTGAGTTTTACCATTAATACGCCCTACGCTTTTCATGATTTTACCTCCTGTTTTATTAAAATTCAGAAATATTTGTGGTACCTAACCTGTACTTTTTCAGCTTATCTTCATTTACAATCAAACACATTTCGAATTCATATAATACAGGTAATTAGATCGATCTAATTTTAAGATATACTGACTATTCAACAAATCCGTAACAAGCTGCATTCAAAACCAAAGCTGCTCTACTCACATGTAAAAATAAAGAAACCGCTTACAAATTTACGACTTTAATAACATAAGTTTGACACGTACTGTACGTTTTACCTCCCTTCCCAAGGCAGCATTTCTCAACATTACTAGAAACAAAGCTTTCACCTATACCTGGCTTCTTTTATTAAATGAATGCAGTAAACACCCGGTGAACCAAGACAACTCTTAGCGACCTTATGTATCATAGTATCACATTTTTTTAAAAGGAAAAATGTTTTTTTGTTACTTTTCAGAAAAATCTTTTTATTTAAAGAATTTCTTTATATTAAAATAAAGCTATAACCATAATTATAGCTTTATTCTTGAGCGTGGCTTTCTCTTCTCTTTTTCATCCACCAGCCTGCACCAACTATCACTCCGATTATAAGAATAACAAATATTAAACGATCAACATCATGCAAATATTTTTGGATTTTTTCAATATCTCCAAGTCCTCCTACATAGAGCAAAAAAACAAACCACGGAAAAATGCCTAAGGTGCTGTATAAAACAAAGTCCCTAGATTTGATTTTACTAAGACCTGCCAAATAGGTTATATAGTTTGCGATACTGATGGGACGAGAAATCGTAATACTCCATTTTCCATATTTATGAAACCATTTTTGGGCACGCTTTATATTTTTTTCACCAAACCAGCGCTTGGTAATAGATTCAAACCTGTATCCCATAACGAACGGAATATAGTTGAATGCGATATAAATAACGGTATTGACAGCTGAAACAATAAGGATTTTCCATATTGAGAGCTGCAGCACCGAGCCAATAAGCAAAATCGATAACGTACACGGAAAAGGAATTGCCGCAGCTTCGATTGCTGTAGCAATAAAGATGCCCACTATGCCTAAATTTTGTACAAAATCAATAAACCCTTGCACCTTTTTTCTCCTTTCAATCATACAAATTTCACGTTCTTTCATCATAACTCAAACTATTCAAAATTTCACGATTTCAAAGCAATTTTACTAGTAAAAAAAGCTCATACGCACCCGTTTGCTATATTTGATTATCTTCTATCATATGCAGTTTATAAGTGAAGTAACGCAAAAAAAGAAAATAGCAGAAAAAAGACTCTTTTATTAGTTGTAATAAAAGAGTCTTTTCTGTCCTACTATTATTTAACTTTAGCAATAATTTTCCCTTTCACATGGCGGTTTGATAGCTCTTCTAATGCACTTGGCACTTCTTTTAACGAGATGATGCGCTCAATCATCGGAGCTACTTTCTTCTCTGCTACTAATGCTAAAAGCTCATCACCCATTTTTGCTAAATCCGCTTGCGCAATCATGTCATCAATGTGATGTGCAGCATTTAAAGCTACTTCATGATAAGAAATCACCTTTGTAAAAGGCTTTACTTTTGTATAATCAGGTGCACCAGCAATATGTGCTAAATGTCCTCTATAGGCAATCATATCTAAAGAATCCGTTGCGTTCTTTGCGCTCACCGTATCAAGCACAGCATCTAAGCCGCGGCCATTTGTCAGCTCCAATACTTTTTCCACGACGTTTTCCTCGCGATAATCAATTACATAATCAGCTCCTAACGACTTCACATACTCATGATTATGTAATGAAGCTGTTGAGAAAACGGTTTTTCCAGCGTTTTTAGCAAGCTGTACGCCAAAGCCTCCTACGCCTCCAGCTCCTCCATGAATTAAGATGGTTTGAATATGGTTCATTGGAAGTTTACGAAATAGTGCTTCATAAGCTGTGTAACCTGCAGTAGGCAAAGCAGCAGCTTCTTCAAATGTAACAGCATCAGGAATGCGCGAAATTGAATGAGCAGTCGTAACCGCATATTCAGCATATCCGCCTTTTTTCATAAAGTCCCCGTGATAGACAACGTGGTCTCCTTTTTTCCAGTCAACTACTCCTTCTCCAACTTCATCAATTGTCCCAGCTACATCTAAACCTAGAATGTGAGGATATGTCCAATGAGGG
This sequence comes from Priestia sp. JV24, assembly GCF_025910025.1. Taxonomy (NCBI): domain Bacteria; kingdom Bacillati; phylum Bacillota; class Bacilli; order Caryophanales; family Bacillaceae; genus Priestia; species Priestia sp. JV24. The sequence goes on along the minus strand of NZ_JAPCIN010000010.1, from coordinate 381,987 downwards.
TTTCCGTTAGTAGCCGTTTTATAATCTACGGGATTAAGTCCCACTGCGTGAACTTCAACTACTACTTCCCCTTTATTTGGAAGAGGTTTTTCTATTTCTTCTACTTTCATTTCTGTCCATTTATTTTTATCTTGCAATAATAATGCTTTCACAGTCTAACTCTCCTTTTTAAATCATTTGCCTAGCGTTGCTTTAATTATTCTATCTAAAAATGATTTGCTTACTATTTTTATTTTAAAGAGAGCTTGTCTATAATACAAATTAGAAAATAAATAGATATCCATAAATAAATTTATAAGAAAGGATGACATAAATGATTGATTTTGAATGGTATCGCAGCTTTATTAGCATTTACAAATATCGATCTGTTTCTGAAGCAGCCAGAGCGAGGATCTTAACGCAGCCGGCCATGAGTCAGCACTTAGCTGCTTTAGAAGCTGAAATAGGCGAAGGTTTATTTATCCGTGCACCGAGAAAGATGATTCCAACAGAAAAAGGTAAAGAACTGTACACGCGTATTGTCCCGTTAATTGAAAGCCTAGAAGCTGCTTCAATTGAACTAAAAATGACCGCTTCATCTCCCGACGCGCTGCCGGTCGTAAAAATTGGTTCTCCCGTAGAGTATTTTACCGAACAAGCTTTAGAAAGAATAAAAGATGCAGGTATCCGCTGCTACAGCCAGTTTGGTATTGCTTCTGTTTTGCTTGAAAAGATACAAAGCGACGAAATTGATATTGCGATTACAACCCAAAGATTGCAAATACCTGGAATTGAATATACGGTCATTGAAGAAGAAGAGTTTGTCTTAACCGTCCCTCCTTCTTTTGAAATGACAGCTAGTAAAGACGTAGAAGATTTTTTATATAATCAGCGGTGGATTAGCTATGGTCTTGAACTTCCTATTATCAGGAGATTTTGGCGGCAGCATTTTAAAAAACGACCTGAAATTCAGCCTCATCATGTAATTCCAAATCTTCAAACGGTGTTAAAAGCCATTCAGCACCACATGGGAATCAGCCTGCTTCCCCGCTATTTGATTCAAGAAGCGCTCCGAGAAAAAAAGGTGAAAATTGAACTTGAACATTTAGCGGTAAAAAATCAGATCTTTCTTGCTTATAAACTTAAGCATCGAGATCATCCAGTCATTCAAAAAACGATACGCTCGTTAAAAAAAGAAGAGGTTGAGAAATAATGACATGAATCCATTCTAAAGACGAACAAACAGGATACATGAGCTGAACCGCTTGTGACACCGCAGTTGATTTCCATGCAAGGCTTCGCTTTCCGCGTGCGGCCGCTTACGCTCCTGCGGGGTCTCACCTGTTCCGCTTTTCCCGTAGGAGTCTTCACCTTGCCCTCCAATCAACTGCTAGAAGAAACGAAAACAGATGAAACCTACATTCACTATAACAAAAAAAAACGAACCACTAGTCAAACATGTTGATTAATGGCTCGTTTTTCACCTCGTCTAAAATCATTTTGTCCCAGCCTCTTCTTTTTTTGACAGTTGCTGTGCTGAATCTACTCCTACTAAATCTAAAAAGAAAATAAAAATAGGAATACCAAGAATCAGCCCCCATACGCCTAAGAAGTGTTCACCAAACACTAAAATGATAAACGTAATGAACGTTGGCAAGTTTGTTTTAGATGACATGAGCTTTGGATTTAATACATAGCTTTCAAGTGCGTGAAGTACTACCACCATAATTAACACAGATAGTACTTTTACACCGCCTCCTAAACTGTAAGCGATTGTACAAAGTGGAATGAGTGAAACAAATACCCCAAGAACCGGCACTAGCCCTAGTAGAAAGACCATAACGCCAAGTGCAAGCAAATTAGGAAACCCTAACACCCACAGCGCAATAACGGATAAAATGCTGTTCACAAAAGCGATAATAAACTGAACTTCTATTACCTTGCCGAAGGAATTAACAAATTTTCTCCCCAAATAGCCCGCTTCTTTGAAAAACCAGCCCAGCCTAGATTGTTCCAATTGGACAAATAATCGGTGAATCCGCGACTTTTCAAGTAAAAAGAATAGGCTTAACAAGAGTGCTAAGAAAACTTGTGCACTTACTTTTCCAATATTAGATAAATAGCTGTATACTAAATCAATATTCTGCTGAATATTCTCCGGTGATTTGAATCTCTTTAGATTATCGATAATATAGGTGACGAATGTATTATCAGGGGGGTGCTTGTAAAAATACATCAGCTTCTGTACAAGCTCGGTAACTTGCGTCATAATAACCGGGATGTATACATATCCTACAATACCGAGGGCCCCAATCAGTGCGATATAGATGACGATGAGTATAAGCGTTGAATTAAGCGGAAGCTTTCTTCTTAACGTTTGTTGAAAACGACCAATTAAAAAGGTAAAAATAAACGTAAATAACAGCAGCTGAAGCATACTTCTAATGCTGACAAGTAAAACTGTAATGATAATAAGCGTAATGATGCGAATAGTAAGTTTGTTGTGAAGCCAACTTCTTGCAATATTCATGAAACCTTCAATTCTCCTATCTCTCTTTTTCCCAAGTCATTTGTATACATATAAATAAAACGGATACGCTAGACGCTCATATCCGCTTTCGCTATATATAGTGTATCATTTAATATTCAAATTTTACTATATTTCGGCGCTTTTTATTATGTCTTTATTTTCTCTCCGCTATTCTTTTTCATTTTCCCATACATTATGATAAATTAGCTTGTCTAAATCCCTTCTTTTTTCCCAGTTAGCTTGTTCTAAGATTGGTTTCTCAGGGTATTTATCTGTATAGCCAATTGACATGAGCGCTACAGGATCAATATGAGGAGGAATATGTAAAATGTCACGTACATCATTTTTCTTATAAAAACTTACCCAACCCATTGCCAGTCCTTCTGCATATGAAGCAAGCCACATATTTTGAATCGCACACGCAGTTGACATCATATCGGTTTCTGGAATTGAGTTTCTTCCGAGAACATGAGAGCCCCCTCTTGTTGGATCACACGTTACGCAAATAGTTAATGGCGCCTCTTTTAATCCTTGAATCTTGAGCTCTAAAAAATCTTCTTTCTTTTCACCTTCATAATGAATAGCCAGTGCCCTTCTCTCTTTATCTGCTGCCCAGGCAAGTTTATTTTTCACTTCTGTATCAGATACTAATATAAAATTCCAAGGCTGCATAAACCCGACGGAAGGTCCGCTGTGAGCAGCCTGTAGAATGTTATAGACCGTTTCATTCGGAATCTCATCAGACAAAAATGTTCGTACATCTCTTCTTCCATAAATCGCTTTGTATACCGCTTGCTTTTCGTCGTTTGTAAACGAATTCATCTTCTTTAACCTCCATTAAATTCTCTTTTTAACTATTTTTCTAAAAAAACATTTAAAAAATGTGATCCAAACTTTATGTTTTCTCGTATTACTATATGAATCTATCATAAAGGAGGTTGCAAACATGTTCAACGACGTTTTAATGAACTTATTTAACGCGGTAAGCAGCATCATTAACACAATTGGATAATTTGATTGTACATATTTAGTAAGAGAGGAGGCATATTACATGCTAAACGAGGTACTTATGAACTTTTTTAACGCAGTAAGCAGTATCATCAACACAATCGGATAAAAAAAGCACAAAGAAAAGGGTAACTGCCATTACCACCGTCTTTATGCTTTACTAGTTCAAAATCATATATTTCATAATAAAAAGAACTCTTTGATTAGGAGTTCTTTTTATTTATCCTAACATGTTCCCTTTTATTTGTATATATGCCATGCCATTTCAACAGATTCACTTATATGTTGCAAGCATACACATAGGTCTGCAGCTCGTAGTGCAGTTCTTTTAAGTCTTCAGCTGCTTGAGTCAATAACTTCTTTCGCTGAGCTGTATACACATCTAGAATAGCTCTTTCTACTTTTACCTTTTCTTCATATAAAATATCTAACTTATCTTCATTTCCTTCAAGGGAAATAGGCTTTAACATAGCAAATTGATAAATGGGTTGTCCATAATCCAATTTTGTTAAAATAGAACCTACTAATACATCCTGCGAGCATTCATATACGAAGTTTAACAGCGTACTTAGTTCTTCAAGACGAGAAATATCCAGCTCTGCATTTTCGTTGATCACAGTCCCTATATATTGAAAGCACTCTTCTTCTAACTCATTATAAATAGTTGTGATGCGGTGCAATACTTCATTTAACTTCATAAAGTTCCCCCTTCACACACGCTTCTTGATACAACCATATGACAAAACTTGGTGTTTTATACTAACGAAAAAGCGAGGAATATAAACCTCGCTTCTTCTTTTTACCGATACATACTGGCAATATCTTCAATAAACATAAGCGGTTCTTCTTCTGTTAGTTGTTTAATTGGCGAATAATCCTCTCCACCAAAACTTTGATCTATGTCTTCAATAAACGAAGAAACTTCTTCCGACTCTTCACGATTAGCCGGCATTTCGTATTTTTGTAATTCTGTACGATGCACGACGGATAAAATATGGCGAGGAAATTGCTGCTTCGTTTTTCCAAAACAGTATACCGGCTTGTGTTTCAAAAAGCGTTCTACTTCCTCTTGCCGGTTATAAATGCTTCCATGATCACCCCAAGCTACCACAACCAGTTCAGCATCCTCCACTGCTTTTTGAATATATTCACCTGTTCTTGTTCCAACAGCTTCTTCTTTTGAAAGCATGCGTAAAAACGAAACATGGTCGGTTTGATAGCTGAATAAATAAACGATTTCTAAGACTCCAAATCCCCACTTTTGCGCCAGTTCTATGCATTTGGATACAGCTGTATCGTCGCTGTATTCATACGTATTTTCTGGAAATGACAAGATAAACGTAAGTTTACGTTCGTTTACTTCACTCCATTTGCATAATAGAGAGTATTTGTATGTGCCAGTTTCATCAAAAATAACTTCTTTTTTCACTGCTTCCATCCCCCTGCCTTCTTACAATCTTGTTACTTATCTATTGCAAATGAGCTAAGCAGTAATCGTAACCTTGACTGTTAAAAGTTTTATTTTATATGTATTTCAAAATCATGCCTTCATGACAACTTTTCTTCCATTTTTTTAAAAAGCAATTTTTTCTTCTATACATGCTTTTTACAGCTAGTGAACATTCACATATACATCTTTCCTCTTTTCGGACCTCCAGTCAAAATAGATAAAATCAAAAGAATGGTCTATAATAAAGAAATAACCAATGACCTTTTCACTCATGTTTTTGACAGTTACGGATTTTTTCTCAGCAGGTACGTTCAAAACTGATCCTCTGAGAAAATAGAAGATAATTTTGTGTAAAGAAAGGATTTTGTAAATGGCTACTACACACACATTTACAAGAGGAGAAGAAATTGCAAATGCGATTACACACGGCGTTGGAGCCGTACTCAGCATTGTCGGATTAACGCTTTTAATCGTACTTTCTTCGTTAGAAGGAACGCCTTGGCATGTTATCAGTTTTACTATTTACGGAGTAACCATGCTGCTTCTCTATGTCTCCTCTACGCTTGTCCATAGCTTTCCGGAAGGTAAGGTAAAAGATCTTTTTGAGATATTTGACCACTCTTCTATTTATTTGTTTATTGCCGGTACGTACACTCCATTTTTATTTATCGCAGTAAAAGGAACCACCGGCTGGACACTTTTTGGAATTGTATGGGGCATCGCTCTTGCAGGAATTGTATTCAAAGCTTTTTTTGTAAAGAAATTCCTTTTTATTTCCACCATTCTTTACGTATTTATGGGATGGATGATTGTGTTTGCTTGGGATTCGTTAACTCAAAACATTGCCCATCAAGGAATTGTCCTTCTCGTAGTTGGAGGCGTGTTGTATACAATCGGGGCTGTTTTTTACGTATGGCGAGGATTTCGTTTTCATCATATGATTTGGCATATGTTTGTTCTTGGCGGAACCGTACTCCACTTTTTAGCAATCATTTTATATGTATTGCCTATAACCAATTAAAAAAGGGCCTTCTGGCCCTTTTTTAATTGGTTATAGAATTCCTTACCACAGTTTTGCCATTTGAGTCACAAGCGTATAGACTCCTAGCACAGCCATAATAACGACCACAAAACCGCCAAAAACGGCAAGCCAAGTTGGATGCTTGTAATCGCCTACTATCTTCTTTTTATACGCCGCTATAAGCATCGTTCCAAGTGTAATAGGTAAGATTAGCCCATTTAATGCTCCAGCTAAAATAAGCAGCGTGACCGGCTGGCCAATCGTTAAGAAAACCAGGGTTGAAATCGTAATAAATGCAATGATAATCCAGTTTTCATATTTCTCAATCCTTTTACTGAAGGATTTAATAAAGGAAACCGATGTATATGCCGAACCAATAACTGAAGTGATAGCCGCCGCTGCCATGACAACACCGAATAATTTATAGCCAATATCCCCTGCGGCTAACTGAAAAACAGAGGCAGGTGGATTATCAGGATTCAGCTTTAGTCCTTGACTCAACACACCTAGTGTGGCTAAAAATAGAAAAATTCGAATGATCGAAGCAATCGTAATACCGGATACTGCTCCTCTTGTTACTTCAGGAATCGCGGCTTTTCCTTTGATTCCTGCATCTAATAAACGGTGACCTCCTGCAAATGTAATATATCCTCCTACCGTTCCTCCTACAAGAGTAACAATCGCCATTACGTCAATGTGATCCGGCCAAAATGTTTTAGATACTGCTTCTCCTAATGGCGGAGCGGAAGAAACTGCAACATACACCATTAAAACAATTAATATTCCACCCATTAATTGAGCAAATCGATCCATTAATTTTCCGGCTTCTTTGACTAAAAAAATTGCGATAGAAATGATGGCTGTAATGACTGCACCCGCTTTAGGAGAAATGCCAAATAGTGCATTGAAGCCAAGACCCGCTCCTCCTACATTTCCAATATTAAATGCTAAGCCCCCGATTACAATTAAAATAGCAATAAATAAGCCGAGGCCTGGCAAAACATTGTTAGCGATATCCTGTGCTCTTTTTTCTGAAACGGCAATAATACGCCATACGTTTAGCTGAACGCCAATGTCTAATAAAATCGACAGTAAAATGACAAAACCAAAACTTGCGGCGAGAGCTTGTGTAAAGACCGTTGTTTGAGTTAAAAAACCTGGCCCCACTGCTGAAGTAGCCATTAAAAATGCTGCTCCGAGCAGCACGCTCCAGTTGCGTTCTTTTTTCATGATGTCACCTCATTGTGGTTGAATAATAATTTGTTCTTCTTTTAGCTTGTCACAAATAGCTTTGGCAAATTCAACAGCATGTGCACCGTCTCCATGAATACAAACGGTATCTGCTTGAATGGGAATCTCTTCATTTTGCACAGTAAACACTTTCTTTTCTTTGACCATTTTAATTACTTGAGAAATAGCCGCTTCTTCATCTTGAATCACGGCGTTTTCAACGTTTCTCGGCGTCAGCATACCGTTCTGTTGATAGGTTCGATCTGCAAATACTTCCTGAGACATACGCAAGCCTATTTCGTTTCCGGCTTTAATCAATTCACTTCCAGCCAAACCATATAAAATAGCTTCCTCACTAACATTATAAACGGCTTCAGCAATAGCTTTAGCTATGTCTCGATCTCCTGCAGCCATATTATATAAAGCGCCATGAGGTTTCACATGATGAAGGGCCCCTCCTTCTGCACGTATAAAAGCTGAAAGAGCCCCCATTTGATATACCATCAAATCATAAGCTTCTCGAGGCGTAATTTTCATATATCTACGTCCAAATCCAGCTAAATCTTGCAATCCGGGGTGCGCGCCAATCGCCACATTTTCACTCAAAGCCAGCTTTACTGTTTCTCTCATAACCGAAGGATCTCCGGCATGAAAACCACAAGCAATGTTTGCAGACGTTACATAGCGTAAAATTTCTTTATCATTTCCTAATCTATAGTTCCCAAAGCTCTCCCCTAAGTCACAGTTCAAATCAACGGTAGCCATCTTCTTCCTCCTTATATTTTCATTCGAAGTGCTCTTTTAATATGATTTATTTTCTTTTCCTGCTCCATGTATAAATACTGCGCTTCATCCAGTGAAATTGCTTGAAAAGAAACCTTTTTCCCTGGAGAAATTTGCGCCAGCGCTGAAAAATCTGCAGTTGCTACCTGTCCGATTCTAGGGTATCCTCCTGTGGTTTGATGATCTGCTAATAAAACAATGGGCTGCCCTTCTTTTGGTACTTGAATCGTACCGAACGTCACAGCGCTAGAGAGCAGCTCTTTTTCTTGACCAAGAACTAATTTCTTCCCTTTTAGCCTATAGCCCATACGGTCAGATTGAGGGGTAACGTCAAATTCTTGATTAAAGAAATGTTGTTGACTTTCTTTTGTAAACCAATCAAATTCTGCACCTTTCATCGTGCGGATAATAGGCGTCTCGTATGAAGGAAGAAGTTTAGGATGAATCGTCCAAAAAGCCTGCTGAAAAGAGCGGTCCGTTTGCTTTTTCACCAGTTTCTTTATAATTGCTTCCCCTGTTTCTGTAGGAGGGTGGCTTAATACTTCGTCCCCTGACTGTAATGCTTTACCATGCAGCCCGCCTATCCGAGCGCGGAGTGAAGTAGATGTACTTCCCATAACTGCAGGAACATTAAAAGCACCGGAAACCGATAAATAAGAACGGCATCCTAAAATCGGAACACCAAACTGCAGCACGCTCCCTTTTTTGACATATAAAGGTCGCCACATCTTTACGGCTTCATCATTAACAGTTGGCGATAAATCCCCTCCCGTCAGGGCAATCAAAGCATCTTGCTGAAATTCAATTTTTGGTCCCATTAACGTAATTTCAATAACCGGCTGATTTTCTTGATTTCCTACTAATAAGTTGGCAATCCTTAAAGCAACTTTATCCATTGCCCCGCTGACAATCATGCCGTCCTTTTGATATCCATGTCTGCCGATATCTTGAATCGTTGTTAATAAACCGGGACGTATCACTTTAATACTCATCTTCATCCACCTCCTTTTGGGCTTCATATTCCGTTTCAGAAATGGAAACAAATCGGATACGATCACCTGCTTGAAGCAAGCTTGGCGAATCATTTTTTGGGTTAAATAGTGTAAGAGGAGTACGCCCGATTAACTGCCATCCTCCAGGTGTCTCGATTGGGTACACGCCGGTTTGCATTCCTGCGATGCCAACTGACCCTTTTGGGATGCTGTTTCTCGGTGATTCTTTTCTTGGAGTCGCAATTTCTTCGCTCATCCCTCCCAAGTAAGGAAAACCAGGAGCAAAGCCTAGCATATACACCAAATATTCTCCATTTGTATGAATGGAGATAACTTCATCAGGCGTTAATGAATGAAAAGCAGCTACTCTCTCTAAGTCCGGTCCGTACTTTCCTCCGTAACACACCGGAATTTCAATTTGTCTAGCGACTGCTTCAGATTTTTCTTCCTGGCGGAAAAGCAGTTCTTCAATATATATAGATATTGCTGTGTAAGGATTTCTTCTTCCTTTTTCACTCATTATCCAAGGATCATAATAGATTGTAACTGTTGTAAAAGCCGGCACATATTCAATCATTCCCTTACATAATGATTGCTCTAGCACCTCAGTAAATTGCTGAATACGTTTATGTATGCCGAAATTAATTTCGTCTCCAAATGAAACGACAATGCCGCTGTCACCAAGAGGATAAAGTCGATAATCGTGACTCATTCCGTCTCCTCCTTTTTACTTAGTATTGTTTGAGCAGCTCCCTTTAATGCTGTAGTTAGATACATTCATTAGAATTACTAATGTAATTGTTGTTTTTAAATAACATTTTCTTATATATCTAATAAAAAAAAGAACAATAAATCTCTATCTTGTATGGATAACATTATACAAATATAAAATAATCTTATGTTCTACTAAAACAAACTCCAAAGAAAAATTCAACCTTTTTAAAGTTTTATCGTCAAAAGGATCACGTTTTTTCAATTTTCTCCATAAAAAAACTGCTTTGTTTTTTATACCAAAGCAGTTTTTTGTAAACATATACAAAAAGGAAAAACTCATGGGCAGTAAAACATTATATACCCCTGCGAGCAAAATCTACAAAACGAAACTTATCAAGACGATGACGTGATTCCGTATATTGAAAAAGGCTTGCATCTTCTAAATACACATAGTTTCTTACTACCACAATATGTTCATAGTCTTTTAAATCTAAGTAACACTTATCTTCGTCCGTCAGCTCGTCAACGGAAATTTCTTTTTTGGCAAAGCTTATTTTTAGCCCAAGATCTTTTTCTAAGTATTCATAAATAGAGCCTTTACATATGTCTTTTGTGAGGTGAGGAACATACTTTTTATGAAAAAAATCTTTATCTAAAATAATTTTCTCCCCATCGATTTCCCGCGCTCGAACCACTTTCCATATAAGATCTTTTTTCGTCGCCCCAAGCTGTGTGCACAAATCTTGATCGGCCTTAACTAATTCAAATTCTTTTACAATAGTAATCGATGTATGTCCTAGCTTTTCCGCCATTTCCTTGAAGCTAACAAGTCCTGATACTGGAAAATCAAAGCGTGATACGTCCAATACAAATGAGCCTTTTCCTTTCATTTTTTGAATGTACCCATTTTGTGAAAGTAAATTTAACGCTTTCCGTATCGTTTCACGAGACGTTTGATACTGTTCAACAAGCTCATTTTCAGAAGGAAGTTTCATATTAGGACGCCAGTCACCACGTTTAATTTTATCGACTAACTGTTCGTAAATACTGATAAATTTATTTTCTTTCAATTGCCATCACCTATTTTACTTTCTATATATACCCAATTGTATAAAAAGAACGATAGATTGTCACCCATCGTTCTTTTTACTTTTTTCTCTATTTTTTTAAATGATACACGATTGATTCATACGGCCGAAGTAAGACTTGCTTGAATTCCTTTGATGAATCTTTGTAGTTAGACAGCAATATTTCACTATGATATCCTTCAAAAGTTATATCTTCTGGCAGTTCAAAGGCTGTTTCGCTGCCGTAGAAATTATTTATCACCAACAGCTTTTCACCTGCTCCATTTCGGATATAAGCAAAAATCTGCTCGTCTTCTCCAAGAATCAATTCATAGTTTCCATAGGTAATAATCTCATACTGCTTGCGCAGTGCAATAAGCTTTTGATAAAAATAAAAAATTGAATCTTCATCATCTAACGCTTTTTCCACATTAATTTCACGGTAGTTATCGGCCGGATTAATCCATGGCTTTCCTTTTGTAAAACCTGCATTTGGCTCATCGCTCCATTGTACCGGTGTACGGGAATTATCTCTTGATTTATGTTTTAAAATCTCCAAAATTTCATTTTCGTTCATTCCTTGTGCACGTTTTATCTCATACACATTTAATGACTCCACATCTCTATATTCATCAATAGAGGAAAACTTCGGGTTTGTCATACCGATTTCTTCCCCTTGATAAATATAAGGTGTTCCCTGCATCAGATGAATGGCTGCAGCGAGCATTTTGGCAGATTTATTATGATAGAGTTCATCGTTTCCATAGCGGGAAACAACGCGAGGCTGATCATGGTTGCACCAAAATAGTGCATTCCATCCCCCTCCTTTATTCATCTCCCTTTGCCAAGTTGATAGAATCTCTTTTAATTTAATAAAATCAAAATCTGCTAGCGCCCACTTTTCTCCGTTTGGGTAATCGACTTTCAAATGATGAAAATTAAACGTCATGCTAAGCTCGCCCCGGTCCGGATGAGAATATTGAATACAGTGGTCAACAGTTGTCGACGACATTTCCCCAACGGTCATGCTATCGTATTTTGAAAAAACTTCTTGATTCATTTCTCGCATATATTCGTGAACGCGAGGACCGTCGGTATAAAATTTCCGTCCATCTCCTGGGGCGATAGAACCATCATCATCTAAAAAGCGCTGATCTTTTGAAATTAAGTTAATAACGTCGAGACGGAATCCATCTACTCCTTTTTCAAACCAAAACGTCATCATATCGTACACGCTGCGGCGCACACGCTCATTTTCCCAGTTCAAATCCGCTTGCGTGACATCAAACAAATGCAGATAGGATTGTTCTGTCAGCTTATCATGCTCCCACGCCGAACCTCCAAATTTTGAAACCCAATTCGTCGGAGCACTTCCATCTTCTTTTTGATCTTTCCAAATATAAAAATCTCTGTACGGGTTATCTTTCGATTTTTTAGCTTCTTGAAACCATTCATGTTCAGTTGACGTATGATTAACGACAATATCCATGATGATTTTAAGATCCCGCTTATGCGCTTCTGTTATTAAACGATCGAAGTCCTCCATTGTTCCGTATTCTTCTTGAATAACAAAATAATCACTTATATCATATCCATTGTCCCGCTGCGGCGATTTATAAATTGGCGTTAGCCACACAACGTCTACGCCAAGCTTTTTCAAATAATCTAGCTTTTCAATAATTCCAGCTATATCACCCACGCCGTTGCCAGTCGTATCATAAAAGCTTTTAGGGTAAATTTGATAGACAACCGATTTTTTCCACCAAGGTTCTTGCATTTTTAACACCACCATTTAATTCTTTGGATTATGTTGAAACGATTCTGTAGCCGCGACAGTTGATGTAACGGTTGATTTTTTCTGAAGCTTTCCAAGCGTTAACGTTAAAAGAAACGGCACCACAATTACGATTATCATTCCAATAATAAAAGCTGGCCAGCTCTGCGGAACAATTGATAACGGAGCAGGGATACCACCAATTCCCACCGATGCTGCTTTCACTCCCGCCACGGATATGACGACACCTGCAATAGCTGAACCAATCACTGCAGAAATAAAAGCAAATCTAAAGCGTAAATTCACACCAAACATTGCAGGCTCCGTAATGCCAAGCCACGCTGAAATTCCTGACGTTAAAGACAGTCCTTTTAATTTCTCATCATTTTTTGAAAGAATCATTATCGCAAAAGCCGCAGAGCCTTGTGCAATATTAGATAACGCTACCATTGGCCATAAGAACGTACTTCCTACGCTTCCAATCAGCTGTAAATCTACCGCTAAAAATGTATGGTGCATGCCCGTAATAACAAGGGGAGCATATAAGCCTCCGTATACAAGCCCTCCAATAAATGGAGCCGTTTTAAACAGCCATACAACTGCACCTGTAATAACATTTCCTATTGCAAATGTAATCGGACCAATCACAATAAAAGCGAGAAACCCTGTTACTAAAAGAGCTACAGGCGCTACAATTAAAAGCTGAAAACCATCCGGTATTCGTTTTCGTAAAAACAATTCGATTTTTGCTAACACAAACGAAGCAGCTAACACAGGTAAAACCTGCCCTTGATAGCCAACTTTCTCAACGTGCAGACCAAATAAATTCCACGTATCGATACTTCCTTTTTTTAATGCTTCTCCATAAGACCAGGCATTTAGCAAATCAGGGTGTACAAGCATGAGCCCAAGGACAATTCCAAATAAAGGGCTTCCTCCAAAACGCGTAACAGCTGACCACCCAATAAGAGCTGGCAAAAAGGCAAATGCCGTATTGGCAATTAAATTAATCATGCTCGCGAAGTCTTTCCACTGTGTATGAACATCTACGATTGATTTATCATCGTAAAAAATTCCGGCTCCTGTTAGTACATTATTGATTCCCATCAATAAACCCGCGGTTACGATGGCCGGTAAAATGGGAATAAAGATGTCAGCTAATGTTTTTATTGCGCGCTGCAGCGGATTTAAGTTTTTAGCCGCTTCGTTTTTCACTTCTTCTTTAGATAGTTCACCTATACCTGTAAGCGTCACCATTTCTTTATATACTTTATCAACCGTGCCTTGACCAATAACAACTTGAAACTGGCCGTTTGTAGAAAAAGATCCTTTTACTAATTCGTGCTCATCTAGCATACGTTGATTGACTTTATCTTCATCTTTTAAAACAAGTCGAAGACGCGTTACACAATGCGTTGCAGCAGAGATATTTTCTTTTCCGCCAACGGCTTCTACAATGCGTTCAACAGATTCTCGATTCATGTCTTTTCCCCCTTGTTTCCGTTTTCATTTTACTCCTGTATTTCCTATCCCCTATATAAATCTCAGCACAAACCTGTATATACAAGTTTTATGTTTTTATTCTAACCTGTATATACAAGTTCGTCAACAAAAAATAAAATTACTTCTTTTTCATTTCATGATATAGTCAAAAAGCAAAGTATATGGAAGGAGACGTTGCAATGCTGCAAGTAAGATTAATGGGAAAACAAGAAGAAATTAATGAAGCGATCAAACAGTTTGAACAGAACTACCATATAGAACATCAGTCAAAAGAATATACGCGAAGCGCTAATCCAAAGTACGAGCACAAAAAAGATACTCGGGTGTATCTTTCCATGCATTTAAAGGATAAATAAAAAGCACAAGAGCATGCTATGCTCTTGTGCTTTTTATTTTATATCGAAACAATTTGATGAGAATAATGGCTCTCAGGACCCGTAACTTTTTTTGTTAACTGAATTATTTTTCGTAATTCATCAATTGGAACTTGCCCAGGAGCTGAGCTGCTTTTCCCTACAGCGAAAGTAACAGAAGATCCGTACATCCACCCGACGATCCGGCTAATAGCTCCTAACCCTCCCATCGACATGGTAATGAGAGGAATGGTGAGCTCTTTTTCAGCCTCTCTTGTAGCTTCCAATAAAGTTAAAACATCTTGATTGTTCTGAGGCATGACAGCCGCTTTCGCTGCATCTGCTCCGTAAAATTCAGCTAGAAATAAGCTTTTAAAAATTTCCGCTTTAGGAGGCGTAAAAGAAAAATTATGATAAGAAAGCACAAGTTTCTTATTATTTTCCTTGGAAACTTCACGTAAATAGCGGATATGCTCTGGCTGATTTGATACTTCAAAATCAATAATTGCTACATATGGATGCTTACATACCTCTGCAAGTATGGCTACTACTTCCTTTTCTGATAAGGAAATAGGCTGCCCCCCTTCTTTTTGAGAACGTACAGTAAGCAAAATAGGTGTGCGCTCACTATTTTCATATATATCCTTAGCTGCAGAAAGGACGCTGTTTATATCTTGAATTTCTTCGTAAAAATCTAAGCGCCATTCAATTATATCCGGTTTTTTTAATAGAATTTCCGCTAGCTCTGTTAAAAGCTCTTTGCGATCTTTGCCCACTAAAGGCGTACAAATAGCGGGAGAATGAGCTCCTTCTCCTCGTTCTAGCATAGGAACAGCTCCTTTTTATCAAAGTTAAATGTTTCCGTTTTCATTTCAGCATTTGTTCCATACTTGTTAAACAGATACATGGTGTACTTTCTTATCCGGTGAGTAAATATCCATGATGTTCCAATGTCCTGACGTTGGTACAGGATTGTTTAACATTGCCACATCAATTACAACTGGTCTATTAGAAGCAACAGCTCTTTGAAGTGCCGGTTTAAACTCTTCGGCTGACTGAATTTTTATACCTTCTACTCCATAAGCTTTAGCGATACTTGCAAAGTCAGGAGAATATACCTCTCCATCTTTTTCAAATACCGTGCCTAGAGTAGTTCCAAAATGTGCTTTTTGCAGTCCCGCGATCGTACCAAACGCAAAGTTGTTCATAATGATCCACACCACAGGGATATTCTCTTCGGCTGCCGTAGCAAGCACAGCTGGATTTTGGCCGAATCCCCCGTCTCCTACTAGAGAAACAACTACTTTATCAGGCTGAGCTACCTTTGCTCCTAAAGCTGCCGGCGCTCCAAATCCCATTGTGGCAAAACCTCCTGGAGTTAATATACTTCCAGCTTCATAGATTGGAAACTGCTGTCCTACCCCATTCTTATTCCAGCCTACATCAGTAGTAATATAGGCATCTTTCGGCAGAACTTCGCGGACTTCATTTAAAATTCGCTGCGGCTGCATTGGGAATGAATTGTCGTGAATATATTCTTCATTGCTAGCTTTAAACTCTTCACGATAAGAAGCAATCTCTTTGATTAATGCTTCATTTTTTACTCCTTCCGGAATAAGCTGTTTAGCTACGCGATTTAAGACTTTAAGGGCTTGTTTTAAATCAGCCACTGCACCGATTTCGGCAGGGTAATTACGCCCTATCTCGCTAGGATCAATATCAATATGAAGCAATTTTGTTTTTGAAAAATCAAACGTATATTCCGGCTCCCAGGAGCTAGAATCTGCTTCTGCAAATCGTGTTCCTAATGCTAAAATATAATCAGCAGTCCGACACTTTTCATTGATAAACTTCGTGCCCCAAAAACCAGTCATCCCTAGAGTCAAGTCATGATCATCTGGAAGTGCTCCTTTGCCCATTAAGGAGTGGGCTACCGGAATGTTCAAGTGGTCCACAAGCTCTTTTAATTCATTTGCTGCATCTGCTAATAGGATGCCTCCGCCTACATATAACACTGGATTTTTAGCATTAATTAATTTTTGTACAATACTCTTTGCCGTTTCATCATCAATAGAAGGTTTTTGCAAAGATTTCGTTTGGCGATGCAATCGATCAAATAAAGCAACATCGATCTTTTTTGAAAAGATATCCATAGGTACAGATACTAATACAGGGCCAGGATTTCCACTTTCCGCTAGTAAAAATGCTTTCTCTAATATTTCTGGAAATAAATCTGGCCGGTCAACTCTCCATGCACGCTTAACGAATGGACGATAAATTTCATATTGGGAAGCATCAGCATGTAAATTTACCTCTTGATGCGGATGCTTTCCATAATAATGAGTAGGAACATCACCAGCGATGACCACCATTGGAATTGAGTCTAACGCTGCATTGGCTACACCTGTAGCAGCATTTGTTAAGCCAGGACCTAAGTGACTTAATACTACTGCTGCTTTTTTCGTCACACGTGCATAGCCATCAGCTGCATGCGCTGCAATTTGTTCGTGTCGAACGTTGATAAATTTAATTTTGCTTTCTTCTAAGGCTGTTAGTACCGCTATGTTTGTATGACCACACAAACCAAAAATATGCTCAATGCCTCGTTCCTCAAGATAATTTACTAATTGATGTGATATTAATTTTTCCATTCTATATCCCCCTTTAAATTCACTATTTATTTTTTTAGGTAATAAACTCAGCTACGATAGCTGCAGGACAATCATTTTTGTTTCTGTCATATCTTCAATCGCAAATCGAGGTCCTTCTCTACCAACGCCGCTGTCTTTTATCCCGCCGTACGGCCAATGGTCGAGCCGAAAATTAGAGGTCCCATTAATCACAACTCCTCCTACTTCTAAAGATTCAGCAACACGGTAAGCTAAATCCATTTGATTTGTAAACAGCCCTGCTTGCAAACCGAATGATGAATCATTTGTTTCCCGAATAGCTTCTTCAATATCTTGATAAGGAATGATGCTCACCACAGGCCCAAACACTTCTTGACACACCACTTTGCTTTGTTTAGGAGGATTTAATAGAACAGTAGGTTCTATAGAAGCCCCTGTCTTTTTACCACCGCATATCAGCTTTGCACCTAGAGCGACTGCTTCTTCAATCCAAGCCAAAACTCGGTTTGCTGCTTTTTCATCTACTAAACATCCAACATCCGTCTGCGGCAGCAGAGGATCACCAACTTTTAAAGACGTTACCTCATTGTTCAGAAGCTCTGTAAATTCAGAAACAACTGAGTCATGTACATAAATACGCTGAACTGAAATACAGCTTTGACCGGAGTTGCTAAACCCTGTTCTCCCACACATTTCAGCAGCTTTCTTAATGTCGGCATCTTCATGAACAATCGTTGAAGCATTTCCTCCTAATTCTAGAAGCACTTTTTTCATTCCAGCCAGTTCACATATATTTCTGCTTGCCACTGTTCCACCGGTAAAAGAAATTATATTTACACGGTCATCTTTTACGATTTGCTGTCCTGTTTCTACTCCCCCTAAAACCATATTAATAGCGCATTCAGGCATTCCAGCTTCTAATAATAGAGCTATAAATTCTGAAGCAACTAGGGCTGTTTGCGGAGCTGGTTTTAAAATAACACTGTTGCCAGCAGCAAAAGCTGGTCCAATTTTGTGGCATACTAAATTCAAAGGTGCATTAAAAGGAGTAATAGCAGCAACAACCCCGACAGGCACACGGAATGTGGAAGCTATCGCTTTTCCCCCTCGTTCGGAAGCATCTCCTGGTATCGTTTCACCGATAAGCCTTTTTGCTTCTTCCGCAGATTGCTCTAATGTTTCTACAGATCGAGATACTTCATCCAACGTATTCTTCAGGGGTTTTCCTAACTCATTTGAGATGAGAGAAGCAAACTTTTCTTTTTGCTTTTCCAAAAGCCGTGCTGCTTCTTTTAAAATTTTGGCCCTTTCATATGAAGACAGACTCGCAATTGTTTTTTTAGCTTCATAGGCAGCTGATAGCGCTCGTTCAACATCTTCTGGCGTTGCTATAATTTGCTCACCAATTACTTTCTGCGAATACGGACTTTTAATACTTACTGCTGATCGATTACCTTCAAGCCATTCTTTATTTACATAAGGTCTTGCTCGTCTAAAGCTCATTGTGATCTCTCCTTTTAACAATTGACCTGACCCTTTTTAGATCGATCTAATTTTATGTTAGATCGATCTAAATTTTGATGCAGTTTTCTATAAATCCTATTGATTTAAAGTAATAACTCAATTTGTAAACGTTATCATAATCCTACAACAGAAATTTTAATCTAGCAATAGGAAATTAAAGAATTTTCTAAAAATATTTATTGATCCTGAGTCCAGTTTGCTTATACTCGTTTACGTAGTTTCACATTCACTTCCTTTTTTTTCTTACATACACTGTAGGAGCATGTAAGATAGCAGCACTGTCAATATGACAAAGATTTATGACTATGCTCGAGCTTAACTATTACTTATTTGTTTTGGTTACAGCGTATCACCATCTGTTGACTAACAAGAATTTTATAAACGTGAGCTGATACTTGCTTCTTAGGACATAATATACCTTTCACTGTTTTTACAAACAGTAAAATTTGTATTATAATTCTAATAACTAAAATACAAAATAATAAGTTTTTTATTGTTAAAAACAGAAAGAGGCTTTGAAAAATGACTTACAGCGAGATGTCTCTTAGAGAAAAAAGCATTGTATTTATTGGCTTTATGGGCGTAGGTAAAACAACAATCGGCGAACTAGTCGCTAAGAAATTATACAGAGATTTTGTCGATATAGACCAAGAAATCGAAAAAATGTTTCAAATGCCTACATCACAAATCTTTAAAGAGTTTGGTGAAGAGTTTTTCCGAAATAAAGAAAAAGAAGTAATTAGCCAGTTATCTCAGCAGCGTTTAAAAATTATATCCGTTGGCGGAGGCGCATTTCTTCAAGAAGAAATTCAAAAAATATGCTTATCAAATTGTATTGTATTCTTTTTAGACCTTTCATGGGATTCATGGAAAGAGCGCATCAGTCTCATTATTGACAGTCGCCCTGTTTTACAAGGAAGAAGTCTAGAGGATATTGAAGAATTATTTTATACACGACAAGCAATTTATTCCAACCACCACTCCAAAGTAGAAACTGACAATTTGGATATTGAAGAAGTAGCAAATTATATTGTTGATTCCTTGAAAATGGCTTGGGATATTTATGAACCGTCTAAATAATTCACAAAAAAAGAAGCAGTTCATTAACTGCTTCTTTTTTTTGATGAGGATTCTCGAACAACTAACTGAGGCGTTAAAATAATGCGATGATGATGTTCTTTTTTATCAACAATTTGGTTATGAAGACACCGTGCAGCATCTTTTCCTATTTGTCTTGCAAAAGAAGAGACGGTTGTTAGAGTAGGGTGACATACGGATGATTCCATGACATTATCAAATCCCACTACCGCTATATCTTCTCCCGGAACAATCCCTTTCTCTTTTAAACCTTGCATAACACCAAATGCAACTAAGTCGCTAAAACAAAAAACTGCTGTTGGAGGCTCAGAAATGTCCAGCACTTGACGTGCAGCTTCTACACCGCCGCTTCTTGTCGGACCGCTCGGAATAACAAGCTCTTCATCAATAGAAATTCCTGCGTTCTTTAAAGCCAAGCGGTAACCTTCCATTCTTTCTTTCCACGTTGTAGAACCGGTTGTTCCTCCTAAAAATGCGATTCTTTTGTGTCCCTGTTCAAGTAAGTGTTGAACCGCTTTTTGAACGCCTAAGCTATAATCTACCCCTACATAATCTGACTCCACCTCAGGCAATTCTCTTACTGCTAGTACTGAAGGAACATCTAAATGCTGAATTTTTCTTATCGTATCTTCCGATGTACCCGCAACAGGACATAAAATAATGCCTCCTACCCGATGCTCTAGCATCGTAGAAAGCAGCTGATCCTGTCGATTATCCGAATCAAACGTTGTACCTAAAAACACCGTATATCCGTCTTTCTCGAGCTCCTCGTGTACTCCAATTAACAATTCTGTAAAAAACGTATTAGATATATCCGTAATAATAACTCCGATTGTTGATGAAGTTTGAGATCTTAAATTTGCTGCAATACGGTCATATACATATCCTAACTCTTTCATCGAAGCTAGAACTTTTTTCCTTGTTTTTTCAGAAACACTTGGACTATTTCGCACAATAAGCGAAGCGGTAGCTCGAGATACTCCCGCGTGTTCTGCCACTTGTTGTAAGGTTACACGTTTGCGTTTACTTTGTTTCAATTTATTCCACCAACCCTTTATAACGCACCTTTTATAATTATTTTACAATTATCTAAAATAAAAGAAAAGCTTCATCCTTTCACGATGTTCTCTGACAAGGAATCAGTAACAAAAAAAGACGCAGCGTGGGGCTACGTCTTTTCTTCCTAATGCGAACTCATATAAAAATTGATAAAAAAGGCAATCGTGATCACATACATCATCCAATGAATTTCGCGATGACGTCCTGTAAACAGTTTAATCGCTGTGTATGAAATGAAGCCGAACGCTAAACCTTCTGCAATGCTGTAGGTTAACGGCATCATGACAATTGTTAAGAAAGCGGGAACAACTTCAGTAAAGTCGTCGAAGTTAACGTTTCGAATGTCACTTAGCATAAGCGAACCAATAATAATGAGTGCTGGAGCAGTAGCAACGCTCGGGATAAATTGAATAAGCGGTGCAAAAAACAAAGTAAATATAAATAAGATGGCAACCGTTAATGCCTTTAAGCCGGTACGCCCTCCTTCTGCAATACCTGTTGCATTTTCAATATACGTATTTAACGCAGTGCTTCCAAAAATAGCACTCGCCATTGTACCGATTGAATCTGCTGCAAGCGCGCGATTTAAACCTGGAATTTTACCGTTTTTATCTACTAAGTTTGCTTTTTTAGATAGTCCAATCAATGTCGCTAGTGTATCAAATAATTCTACGATGGTGAAAGAAAATACAACTGAAAAAATGCCGTAGGCAACTGCACCCTTTAAATCCATTTGAAAAAATGTTTCTCCAACGCTCGGCGGCGTAGCTGAAAAGACGTCTTTCAAGGAATGAGGAACTGCTTGTACTCCTACAATCATCGCTAATATTGTCGTAGCAAAAATACTTATAATGAGAGCGCCTTTTACATTTTTAGCCATCAGTACAGCTGCTAATATCAGCCCAAAAATAGCCAGTAAGGGACCCTTATCCATGACATTTCCAAGCCCTACAAAAGTAGACTCGTTTGCCACAACTAATCCAGCGTTTTTCAAACCGATAAACGCAACAAAAAGACCAATTCCAACTGCTATGGAAGACTTTAATACGTTCGGAATGGCATCAATAATCTTTCCGCGTATTCCTGTTACCGTTAAAACAAAAAATAAGACCCCGGATATAAAAACTGCTCCAAGTGCCGTTTGCCATGACAATCCTTGTCCTAATACTACTGAATACGTAAAAAACGCATTTAAACCCATCCCTGGACCGGTTACAATCGGGAAATTTGCCCACAGAGCCATCAGTAACGTACTAAATACAATGGCGTAAATGGTAGCTGCAAGAGCCGCTTCTCGGGGGATACCAGCGTCAGACATGATAATGGGGTTGACAATTACCATATAACTGACCGTCATAAAAGTTGTAAGTCCTGCTAGTATTTCTTGTTTTGGTGTTGTGTTGCGCTCTGATAGTTTAAACAAGCGCTCTAATATTCCGTTACGCTCCAACACGCGCGCCTCCCTACTTCTAAAAAAAATAAAAAATCCTACCTATTCAAATGTCCTAAAAAAGACACGATTTAGGAGGATTTTACGTTGCAAAGTAAAATCTTTTGTCCTATTATAGTCTTAATTTGTAGATATGCAAAGGTAGAAAACGCTATCATTATAAAAATTTTTATCTTCCGTTAGTTTGGAATTTTGAAAATTTATTTCTCTTATCTTTTTAGTCTGTTGCAAGAGTACTCTTTTTACTCATATATACAAAAAAGAGATTAAGACATCACTAAATAAATCCCATTTAAAGACGAACAAATTGGATAAATGATCTGGACTGCTTGTGACACCGCTGTTGATCTTCGTGCAAGGCTTCGCTTTCCGAGGGCGGGGGGATGAGCCTCCTTGTCGCCTATGCTCCTGCCGGGGTCTCATTCCTTCCGCTTTTCCCTCAGGAGTCTACGCCTTGTCCGCCAATCAACAGCTAGAAGCAACTAAACAGATGAAACCTACGTTCACCTTGACAACAAAAAATCGAATTATTAATCAATAACTCCGATTAATAATTCGATTTTTACTTTTGTTAAAATACTTTTATTCCAGCCTCTTCTTTGTTTTACATCTTATGAAATCAAAAGCGAGATTCTTTTTAAAAGACGATCAATCGAATGATTTGCTTCTTTCAGCACAATTCCTTGGTCAATGGTTTTTAACACGCGGTTTTCCATCACAATTTCTCCATCAACCATCGTTAATTCTACATCTCCTCGCGTTGCTGAATACACAACTCTGGAAATAGGGTCTACGCCGTAAGATGGAAAAGTATGAAGCTGATTTAAATTTAAAATAGCAAGATCCGCTTTTTTCCCAACCTCTAAACTTCCAATTTCTTTTTCAAGCCCGACTGCTTTCGCTCCGCCGATTGTAGCCATTTCTAGCACGTGCTTTGCATTCATGGCCGTTGGTCCGTGCGAGGGTTTATGAATCGTAGCGGCCAGCCTCATTTCGTTGAACATATCCAAATTATTATTACAAGGAGCACCGTCAGCGCCAAGACTTAAAAATACACCTTGCTCTAATAAACCGGGCACATCTGCGATTCCCGATGCAAGTTTTAAGTTTGAGCCTGGGCAATGACTAACTTTTACTCCTTGATTCTTAATAATTTGCTTTTCTTGATCATTTAGCCACACACAGTGCGCTAAAATAAGGCGTTCATTGGCTAATCCTAAATGATCTAAGTACATGATATTTCTCATACCCGTTTCAGCTTCTACGATGCGAATTTCTTCTTGATTCTCAGAAGCATGAGTATGTACATGGACATTATATCCAGCTGATAAATGGCTCACTTCACGCAGCAAATCTTCCGTACACGACAGCACAAATCTTGGGGAGAATGCGTATCGAATACGACCGTTATTTGAATTATGCCATTTTTCAAGCAGCTCTACACTTTCTTTGATCGAGTCAGCCGTTGTCTCCTGCAGAGCTTTTGGCAGATCATCGCCTTTTTTATCCATCATTACTTTTCCTGCAAGAGCTCGGATTCCACTTTGAGATATAGCTTGAAAAGCAGAGTCCGTATGATGAACAGTTTCCATATCTACAATTGTTGTAGTTCCGCTTTGAATGAGTTCGCCGATCCCTAACAGTGCTGAATAATAGATAGATTCTTCATCATGTGAAGCTTCAAGCGGCCATATTTTCTTCTTTAACCAGTCTAGCAGCTCTAAATCATCTGCTTGCCCTCTAAAAAGCGTTTGGCATAAATGAATATGAGTATGTATAAAGCCCGGCACAATCGTTTTATTTGCTGCGTCAATGACTTTATCTACCTTTTCCGGATGCAGGTTTTTCCCGATGGCTGCAATACGATTTCCAACAATATAAAGGTCACCGTAAATAATATCATTCTTCTCATTCATCGTAATAATCTCTGCATTTTTAATTAATGTGTGCGTCATACCTTCTTTCCCCTCTTTCGTAACATCTATCTATTTCTAGCTCAAGCCGAACACTAACATCTTCAAGCAATCTTTCTTACACTGGTCTTATATATATGGTGTATGCTCTGAGTTGAATAAGTGTAGGTAACCTCATGGGCGATAGAGAGTTTGGGTAAAAAAAATTCCTAGCTGATTATACAGCTAGGAGGTTGGATTTATGATAAAATCCCAAGTCCCTTTTTCAAGAGGTTATACGAAATCGCAGGAGAATAATGTGATCTTGTATTTATAATATGGTGTTTTCAGTCTATATACCAGCTTTTTGTCAGAAGTTCTAACATTGTTTTTTTATTCTTTTTTATTATGTGACTTTTCTTAACACCCTTATTTTTCATGTTATGCAATTTATTTTCGTTTCTTCTATGTAATATTTCCTAAAAATAAAGAATCTATCTTCTGTTTCTATACAAAACAGAAAAGTTATTTTATGATTTGTATGATTAAAAAACTACAAATCTATATTTTAGAGGTGATTAACTTGGAAAAAATAAATGTTGGCTGCCGTTTTACGCTTTCCGTTATGAGTGATAACTTTATCGATATTATTTTAGGCGCATTAAACGAAGTGGATATGTCTAAAGTTCAGCGAAAAACGGACCGTGTTAGTACGTTTATTGAAGGAACTGCCAAAGACGTATTTGAAGTTGTGCAAGCCGTTTATAAAAGTGCTGGAAAATCAGGAAAGCATATTGTGCTGAATGCCACGTTTTCAACAGGGCAGCACGAAGAATATTTCGAAGAAACAAAAATAAAACCAAAAGAAAACACGTCTTCAAACCAACAGCTTTGTGCTTCGTTCCCTGTATCCACTCAATTTTCTTTGTATCCATTAGATACGCCGCATTATGTAGACATCATCAAAAGCGGAATTGGCGCAGTTAAACAACAGGGAGTATTTGCCGAAACCGTGCCTTTTGCAACAGCTTTAGAAGGAGATGTGGACAAAGTATTCGCTTCTCTATACGAATGTTTTATGAAATCTGTACAGCAAGCTCGTGTCGTGATGACAGTTAATATGTCAGCACACAGTCCTTCTTCAAAACGATAAATTACTTCGTATCTATTTATAAAGATAGAATACTAGAAAGGATTTATATAAATATGGCTACAAACAGAACGTTTTTTTCTTTTTTCCTGATAAGTGCGTTATTATGTCTATTAGTCGTGCCAAACTCTGTTATGGCTAGTGAAAAACCTGCACATTTAACGGTTGCTTCTTACACGCAGTTCTTGAAAGCGCAAAGTGATAAAAGTTCACTGTATGAATTTTCAAAACTGTCGCGTCAGCAAAAACAAAAAGTTGTACAATCACTAAAGGATCCATCTCTGTTAAAAATGGATATTGAAGAGACTAGCGGCACGGTCGAAGCTGCAAGTACAGCAGCATACGGAGCAAGAACGGCTTCACCTTTATTCAAAACAGCAGCTTATACGGCTTCTTATAAAGCGGCTGGATTTACAACAACAAAACTAACGGTGTATGTAGACTATTACACGAAAAACTCATCGGTGACTTCAGTCAAAAGTGTACGAGGCGTCGTCACGAAAAATGTAAACCCCCTTGTGTCTATTTCAAAAAAGAGTTCAAAATCTTGGGTGCAAAATAATCGAGCCTACGGGCAAATTGACTGGCAGTGGAAAATTGCAGCTAAAAATGCCGGAATTAAAAGACAAACTGCTTACGGTACAGCTTCCGGCGCTTCAGGCGGATCAACAGCTATAGTTAATTGATAAAGAGGAATAAATAATGAAAAAAATGATGTGGTGGATTGTTGGTATTACAATTGGAGTACTTTCACTAGGAATTCTGGTAGGTTATTTATCATTTTACAGCATATAAAAACAGCAGGTAATTTCACCTGCTGTTTTTTATCTAAATGTCATCTTCTTGTCATAAAATTAAAACCTCCACTTACAGTGTCTAAGTGCCTGTAAGAAGAGGTTGGGATCACAATTGTTAGTAAGCCTGGTCTCTTCTTATCTTTCAAGCACTGCTTGTGGGAGTTAGCACGGTTCTATAAAGTCCGTTGCCGAGGTTTCAAAGGGCCTATCCCTCCACCTCTCTTGATAAGAAGTTTGTCGAATTTTGTTGATAATTGTTGATAAGATAAATATTATGTTACATGCTGCACAAACAGATGTCAACTACTTTTCAGAAAATTGTTTTCCCTCTAAAACTATGATATCGCTGCCATTACTATGACAACTAGGTTACAAATATATAAATTTTTTATATTTTTTTATCACGCTTTTACAGCTGACTTTTTCTCAAAAGAAGTAATAGCCTCATCTAGCATACGAATGCCGGCATCTATCTGTTCTTTTGTTACAGTAAGCGGAGGTACCATACGAATAACTTCACTTGCATTTCCGCAAAAATAAAATAACACGCCTTTTTCTAAAGCTAAGTCCAGAATCTCAAATAAGGCGTCTCCATCTCCTTCTCCCGTATCCGGATTAACAATTTCAATTCCAATCATAAGCCCTAAACCACGGATATCCCCAATAACTGAATGTTTGTCCTTTAAAAGATGCAGCTTTTCTAACGCATAAGCGCCCATTTTTCTTGTGTTATCAAGCAGTTGTTCTTCTTTCATCACTTCAAGAGTTGCAAGGGCTGCTGAACATCCAATAGGATTTCCTCCAAATGTTGTACTATGTGTGCCAAGGGGCCACTGCTTCATTAATTCTTGAGAAGCTACCGTTGCACTAAGCGGAATTCCAGAAGCAATTCCTTTTGCTATAGCCATAATATCTGGCACGACATCAAACGTTTGTCCAGCAAACCATTCGCCGGTACGGCCAAACCCTGTTTGGACTTCATCGAAAATAAGTAATATTCCATGACGATCACAAATCTCTCTTAATTTCTTCATCCAACTTTTCGGAGGAATAATATAGCCGCCTTCTCCTAATACTGGTTCCAAAATAACGGCCGCCACTTCTTCAGGCGTGACTTGGTGCTTAAAGAGTATTTCAAAATCTTTTTCAAGCTTTTCAGGAAAGTACACATCGCTGTCTAGCTCCGCAGGGCACTCTTTTGGATTGGCATATGGAATTTGATACGTCAGTCCCGAAGGCTGCTGAAATTGTCTATATTTGCTTTTCGAGGTTGTAACACTTAAAGCTCCCATCGAGCGGCCATGAAAACATCCTAAAAAAGAAATAACATACGGACGCTTTGTGACATGTCTCGCTAATTTCAAGGCTCCTTCAATTGCTTCGGTGCCACTATTTCCAAAGAAAAAGCAGTCTAAATTGCCCGGCGTTACTTTTCCTAACTCATCCGCTAACTTTAATATCGATTCGTACATAATAACACCTGAAGGACCGTGCAATAATTGATCTGCTCCGTCTTTGATTGCTTTTACTACTTTCGGATGTCTGTGTCCTACATTTGTCGTAGCGATTCCAGAAGTAAAATCGAGATATTCTTTACCATCCAATCCATAATAATAGCATCCTTCTTCTTTCACAACGGGCAAATTCGGATGGTCTTTAGCCATCGTCGGTGCTAGCAATTCAGGCATTCTTTCAAATAAGTGACTCCAATCTTTTGACATACTACATCCTCCTTGAAATTATACAAATCAATTAAACTTATTCCGAAATATAGTTACTTATTAAACAATATTAGGAAATTCAGTTATACTAAACGCTTTAATAGAATAGTAATAAAACTTATTTTACTATGCATTTTTATTAAAATCAATTGTATAAATATTTATATATAAAATTAATATGCGGGGTCTCATTCCTTCCGCTTTTCCCGCAGGAGCCTTCGCCTTCCCCTCCAATCAACAGCTATAAGTACTTACATATAGGAAAGCTACGTTCACCATCACCATAAAAAAATCCGAACGATTAATCGTTCGGATTTTCCCTCAACTAAAATACTACTGCCACAGCCTCTTTAAGTATATTTATTCAAGATGTTTGGCATCATTGATCGTTTCAAGACGCCATTTCCCACTTTCATAAGTAAAAGTTGTAATCGATGTATTTTGTAAAATAGTAGTCCCCGTTCCTTGTTCTCCGCTTGTTACATGATGAATGAATGTATTAATTGCCGCCCCGTGACTAACAACTGCTACTTTCTTTCCGATAGACTTCTTCATAATTTCCGTTAACCGCCGAACCATCCGTTCTTGAGCGGCTTCGAGTGTTTCGATATTATATAAAGGTTCTTCTCCCCAATTTGTTACATAGTTTGGCACAAGCTCATGCAAAACTTCTACGTTCTTTGATTCTAGTTCTCCAAAAGAGCGCTCACGCAGCTGCTCACAAACTTCAATTTTTTCTACTTTAGCAGCTGCTGCAATTTCCCTAGCCGTCTCCTGCGCACGAAGCAAATCGCTTGTATAGATTACATCAATATGGATATCTCGAAAACGTTCCGCTACGCGTTTAGCTTGTTGCTTTCCCGCTTCGTTGAGCGGAATATCAGCATGCCCTTGAATAAGTTTGTTTTTATTCCAATCTGTTTGGCCGTGTCTAATTAAGTAAAGCATCGTAATCCCCCTTTAATCCCGTTTTAAAAATTGATAGACAGCTTTATCAACCTCTGAGCTTTCATGTAAATCTGAATGTGCTTCATGAAACGTTTGGAGATGAATGTGTTCGGTGAACTCTTGCAGTCCGTACGCACTTTCTACTGTTACCACTCCATCTGTCTTATCTCCCACATCTCCTGCTCCTGAAAAAACGTCGATTTCTTTTGAGAAATCTTGACGACTTTCATAAAGCTTGTTTAACGCTATAGAGTGAAAAGCTAAATCACGAGCACCCATAGATTCAATATGATTGCGTGCATGAGGATACATCTCCATTAATTCCTGATAATCTAATCCTTGAATTGGCGATCCTAACGTAACTAACTTTTGAATATGCTGAGGGTTAGACAAACTAACAGCTGCTGCTGTTACTCCTCCCATACTATGTCCAACTAAATCAACAGAAGATGCTTTATATGTATCACGTACATCTTGCATAATAGCTTCAATCCATTTTTGCTGCTGTGCAATACTGGCATCTGGCTTTTTAAAGACGATATGAATAAGCGGAAGTTTTCCCTCTTTTGCTTTCATAATATGCTTCCACTGAATAGCTCCATCTTTTTGAACAACGCAGTAACCTACTTTAGTTCCCCATCCGTTTTGTTCAAATCGTTTAATCATTTTCCCTAAGCTTTTTTGACTGCCTAAATAGCCATGAATAAATAAAACCGGCACATTTTTCGATTGGGCACCTCGTTTTATTTGTGGAGCAAAAATATAAAAACAAAGCGAAATAAATAGTATGATACTGATCAATAAAATTAACAGCCGCAAGTTCTCACCCTCCGATCGTCTGGTCCATTACACTCATTAATAAAAAAATTTGGAGTAAATTTTATTCTGATACGTCCTGTAAGCTGCAGAACTTGTCATCTTTTTCTTGCCAACGAGCTGCTCAAAGCGCAAACGCTTTTCCGTAAGCATCTCTGTTAGCCTTTGTTCTTCATTAGCATCCGTGCATATAGAAATCAATTCTTCTATTGTAGCTATATCTCGTTTCAGCTCTTGTTCATCCGTTATCATGTTTGCATTTTTTAATATCCTATACGCTTGGCGCAGTTCTTCAGGTATGTGTGACAAATCTTCTAACTTTAATGGTTTTCCTTCCCCAGGCAGCTTATCAAAGTCACCGTCTTTTATTGCTTGTCTAATTCTTTCTTCAGCAATTATATACGCAATATCCAAGGAAAGACCTCCTTTAAGAAAATATAAAATTCAACCTTACCTTCTATATAAAAGATGTATAATAAACACAGCTTTTATAACCGTATTTTTTATTATACTATGATTATAAAAATTGAACTACCTTCACTTCTGGGATAGACTATCCTCCCTTGGTAAAATGATTTCCAGAGCTTCACTCCTTTCACTATCAAACTTTCTTGAGCAGTTTCTTAACTAGCTGAAATTCAATAAACGATTCTGCATCAGGTTTTGTTATCTTATCTTACTATATTTATACAAAAAAGCCTCCTTACGCATGTAAGGAGGTGAAAAAAGGTAATTCTAAGGTCATCATGTTATGCCTACTTACTATAAAACCACAAATTGATAGCGTTTTCAACGTTTTTTTATTACTTTACTAATTTTCTTTTCGTTTAATGAGACTCCGTAAATATAACGAAGCCTCACCAAATTTCTACTCTTCTTTATCTGATGGAATCATAATTTCTCCTTCGTGCTCTTGTTTTTTCAAAAGCAGCTGGAGAATCGTTTTGGATAATTTACTAGGCTGATAAGGTTTAATCAGAAACTCACACACTCCAAGCTCTAACCCTTTGCTTCTTTCGTCTAAAGCAGATGAGATTAAGATAGGAATTTTTTCTGTCTCTATATTTTCTTTGAGGTGTCTTAAAACATCCCACCCGTCTAACTTATTTTCTCCTAACATAATATCTAGAACAACCACTTCAGGCTTTTGCTGATGAATAGAGTTTAATGCGTCTTCTCCGTTGTTAAAATACCGAACATGAAAACCGCTTTCTTTTAATTCTACCTGTAAAAGCGTCGCTAAACTTTTATCATCTTCTACAATCACTACGCTTTTACGGTTATCATTCGCACTTATCATCTCTTCGTCGTACTGAACTTCATATAGAAGAGGCAGAACAACCGTGAATGTTGTTCCTTTTTTCCATTCCGATTGTACAGTAATGTCTCCGCCATGAGCTTTTACAATTTCTTTTACAATTGCTAATCCTAGACCCGTTCCGCCAATTTTGCGCATATCGGAGTTATCTACTCTGTAGAACTTGGTAAACAATTGACCTAGCGCTTTATTTGGTATACCAATTCCTTCATCTTGAATATCAATATAAACAGCGTGTTCCTTTTGATACACTTTAACTGTAACGTTCCCTCCATCGGGCGAATATTTCACTGCATTGCTAATTACATTATTAAACAATTGCAGCAGCTTATCTTTATCTCCCATTACTGTAAAATGCTCTTGATCGGAAATCATATCAAATTCATGCTTACTTGTTTGTATTTTCTGGACTTCAATCACCTGCTTAATAAGCGGAAGAATGTCTTGATACTTTTTATCGTAGGTTTGTTTCCCCGCTTCCATTCTTTGGACGTCCAGAAAATCGTTGATTAAAGAAGTTAACCGCTGTGCTTCCTGATAAATAGTAGTTAAATACTTCTTTTGTCTTTCTTCTTTTAATGTTTTGTTTAGCATAAGCTCAGTGAACCCTAATACACTTGCTAAAGGTGTGCGCAGCTCGTGACTCACAGTGCTTACAAATTCCGACTTCATCTGATCAACTTCAAATTCTTTCGTAATATCACGATGAACGAACAATACGCCAAACATCTGACGGTTTCGATACACGTATTCGCTATAAACTTTTATAACTTTTCGCTTACCTTCCGTGTGCAGGTAATAAATAAAAGACTTTTCTACTTGCTCTCCCTTACAAATAGCTTCAACGTATTGTCTTAGCTGCCCTATATTTTCGACTTTTTGAGAGAGAGCATCTAGCCATTGATCGAGAGAGAGCTGAAGAAGCCCGCTTTGATGCTCATATTGAAACAATTCGCTAATCTTCGTATTCACTTGTAGAATCGTACCGCTTGTATCTACAAGCTGCATTCCTTCTTGAATCGAATTTAAAATATCTTGAGATAGCAGTCGGTCGTGCTCAGACTCTTCGTAAATATAAATTTTTTCAAGAGCAATTGTGATTTGTTTGGCCAGTATTTCAAATGTCTGTAGTTCATGCTCTGTGTACCCATCCGCATAGCGACTGTAAAACATATAGGCTAGCATATCTCCCTGTGAAGACAGCACCGGTACGATAACATCATACAAATAAAACGTTTGCTGATGATATAGGCGCTCATGTTCTATACACTCTCTTTTTATTACCATACATTTTTTTGTCTTTTGCACATGATCAACGTAATTATTATGAGGATTTGCCACCATCTGTTGAACACTTGATGAAGATAGACCAAATGAAGCATGTGTCTTTTCATCGGCTAGCATAATAAACCCGTGATCAGCTTTCATCACCCGGCTCATGTTTGTGACAGCACTCTTGAGAACCTCTTGCTTGTGAAGAGAATTTGTTAGTCCATGCACAAATAAATTGCGCAATTCCAACTCTCCTTCTCGTTCCTTGGTCAATTCTAATGCGTGCTGAAGTTCATCTTGCTGACTGTGCAATTCATCTTGCTGTGCAATCAGCTCCTCATTTTGAGCCGTTAACTCCTGTTCATTATTTTGCAAAGTCGATACCATTTTGTAAAAGGCTTGAGATAGCATACCAATTTCATCTCTTCTATGTTCATCAAATATCATAGGCATTTCTTTTCCGGCAGCAATTTCGCTTGCCGTATATGCTAGCTGACTCAGTGGCTTTACAAACTTATTTAGCAGTATCCGTGTAAGCAATAATAAAATGACCACTGTAAACGCTAAAAATAAAATAAAGAGCGTTTGACTTTTCTGCATGTCACTCGACGTATCATCGTACTGTGTATTTAAGTCTTTAGTTAATTCATTTTGGTAGTCATCAAGTTCTTTTTGCATTTGTTCTATTGATTTAGAAGCAGCATTCCGCTCAGGACTAGAGCGGACTCCTTCAATACCTTTTTTGTCGTAAATATCTTTAAAATAAGGAAGCGTTTGATTAAAATACGTGTTTAGCATTACCGTCGCTTCATTTACAAACGTACGCTCACGTCTATCTGCGGCTAGACCTGAAAGTCGAGCAAAATTTTCTTCGATAATTTTTTGCTGACTTGCAGCCTCGTTATACATATCCTCTGAATCAAATGCAATAAACCCACGAGCCTGCAAAAAAGCCTTGTTCATTGATTTATCAATTGTAGATAGCAGCTGTGTCTTTTCCCGCACTTGTGCCCTGTACTGGGCATAATCAGCTGTAATTTCTTTTTGTCGTACGACAAGTACAGTTGAACCCGCCGCAAAAGCAAGTAAAAGGATACTTGCTAAGAGGATGAACTGGGTTGAAATACTTTTTCGTTTTAGTTTATTGTTCATCTAAAATTTCCTCGATACGTTCGGCTAGCAATAGGGGACTAAACGGTTTAGACATAAAATACGCAGCCCCTGCTTCTAACACCCGGCTTTGATCAGCAGCTTGATTCTTAGCTGAAAGCATCAATACTTTTGTATGGCGCTTATCTTTCATTTCTTTCAGCTGCTGAATGACTTCAAGCCCGGTGAACACGGGCATCATATAATCCAAAATAATTAAGTCAAAATCACGTTCTTTAATAAATTCCAAAGCTTCTTCGCCATTTGCTGCTTCCGTCACATCATGTCCTTCATCTTCAAGGGTATCTACCACTAACATACGAAGCACTTCTTCATCTTCCGCTAATAAAATTTTTGCCATTGTTATTCCTCCGCTTGTAGTCGTCCATACGTTTTTTGCAATATGAAGTAGGACGGCTTTATTCGTTCGTGAAAAGTTGGATACTCCCAATTTTTCCACTTGTATAAGTAAAAATCTTTTAATAAAAGTTCTCCTTTTTTCTGAGTCGGAAACGTATCTTCCACGTCATTGCTCTTCTTATTAATAGCTACGACTCCCACTTGAATTCCTTTTATTTTCTCGCTGGATTCTAATCCTTTTTTGGACCAAATATCTCCCATTATTTCTTTTTGACTCGGGTCTTTTACATTTAAAAGCGCCCAAGGAATGCGAAGTTCAGCAATTCCACTTGATTCATTCACTTTAAAATCTGCTAGCGAATCAAATGAAGAAGAATTAGGATCGCTGTTTCCTTCTTGGAGCTTACCAGTTTCATAGGCGTCAAAAGGAATGGTTCTCTTGTTTTTCCCCTCTCCAATCGCTAACTCTTTGTTAAGGGCGAGCCTGATTGGATTAACCATGCCGTTGTCTTTTGTATCGCTTCCTTTTACGGCCGGAATCATTTGAAGCTGATGAGCATATGAAAAATAATACGTATCGTAATAGCTGTCTATCCATAAATGACTGTCTTCTTTCCCGTTTAATTCTGCTACAAAATCAATTCCTTTTGTTTTTAAGGAAGGAATTTGAGGAATCTTTGACTGTCCCTGATTGTTAATCGTGTTAAACAAGAAATAAAGCTTTTGATTTTCCAGTTCTTTTGCACTCACGTGTAGGTATAAGTAACCTTCATCACTTGTAATGTTCAATGCTTTTAACTTCTTAGACGGCTTATATACCGACTTGCTGTTCAGCTTTTTCCAATCATCTGATTTACCGTCTACTTTGACTTTCAGCTTCGTTCCCGGATCAAAACTCAGCAGTCCAAAATGCTGCTCTCCCGTTTGCAAATTCGTCCAAAATGGCCTTCGGTTCGGATTGTCGTACTCCATCGTATTCCACGTTCGCTTAAACCATTCATCTTGCCATGTAAAGACCATACCGCCAGCCATTTTTTCTTCGACAATGTCTTCATATAAGCGTGACAGAATCTTTCCTTGTTCTTGTTCCGTGTGAAAGCCTTGATCCCACCCGTATACGTTTCTATGAGTGAGTCCTCGCGAAGCCGGAATGCCAAATTCAGCAACAAGAACGGGCATATGATGAACTTCTTTCATATTTTGCAAATAGCCTGCATAGTTATTTTTCTCTCCTCGATGATCTTGATAAGCGAGATAACGAGGTTCATAGTTTAAGAAATCAGGATAGTACGGATAAATATGATAAGAGGCAAATAATCCCGGCTCAAATTTTTTAGTTGTGTGAATTAAATTAGGATTAACAGACACTTTATCTTCGTCTTCAGAAGGCTCATATGGATGAGTCAGCAAATCCGTCGTCACCCAGTTTGTAAAGCTCATAGGCCGCTGCCAATCATATTTATCCTGCTCATAGGAAATTGTTTTTTCCATAAGCTGAGCAAGCCAAATTTCAAAGGGGTTGCCTTTTTCGGTATAGATATACTGCCCTTTAAAATCTTTCATTCCTTTATGTTTTTCATTTGTCGAAAGAGCTACCGTGGGATCCCATTCAACTCCTATAATCCAGCCCAAAACATAAGGAGAAACGTCTGCTGTATACGTTCCGCTAGCATGTCCCGTCCGTTTTGGCAGTGTTGCCTTTCCATGAATAACGTTTACAATCCTTTTCATTTCAGCTTCAAATTCTTTTGTATTTTCCTTTGCAAAAGCATCTTGTGAATCATAGAAAACTTCTTCATTCACCCATACTCCATGAAAAAGATAAATGGGTTCTTTGGCTTTTTGATTATACTCAGCAAGCGCTTCATAAAAGGCGGGAGGATGAATGGTGTATACGCGGATTGAGTTTGCATTCATCTTTCCGATTTCTTTAAACCAGCGCAAATATTCTTCTTTCGAAATAGCAGTCTCACCGGGGAAATGTCCTGGCTTACTAATGCCCATATTTACTCCTTTAATCAGCAAATCTTGCCACTTGCCATTTTGATAAACTTGCAAATAATCTTTTCCTACTTTCCCTGCTACTTTAAGGTCAGCATCTTCATAGATTTCCATATTTTTATTAAAAGTAACAGAAGCAGGCTGAGATTCATTTTGCTGGTGATCTATGATCTTATTCATAAGAGGCAGATAAACAGTCCAGTAAAAAGAAGACTCATCTTCTTTTCCGATTTTCTCTGTCCATTTCTTCCACACCGGGTAAAAAGAGGTTTGATAAATGGAAGGTACTTCTCCTTGATCTGCAAAATCTCCTGCAAAGTAATAAGTATCATATCGCTCTTTATTATGATGAACGACTGCTGGTATGGACAAAGGGATACCATTTTCCTTTAGCTTGTTTTTTCCTTCAGAATCCAAGTGAAAGACAAACTGAGCCTGCACATCACTTTTTTGCTGGGGTGTAATTACGTCAAACCAATATTGATAAGCAGATTCATCCTGTAAATTCAATGTTTTCTTTCCTTGTTTTGTATATTGAAACCATACTGGATTTTCTTTTAATTCTTTTTCCGTTATAATAACGAGCTTATTGGATTCATTAACGAATAATAAGCCTTTTCCTGTAAGGCTCCACTCTTTGTTGTACTGCTTTTTGTA
Organism: Priestia sp. JV24; assembly: GCF_025910025.1. Classification (NCBI taxonomy): domain Bacteria; kingdom Bacillati; phylum Bacillota; class Bacilli; order Caryophanales; family Bacillaceae; genus Priestia; species Priestia sp. JV24. The sequence continues at coordinate 345,741 of NZ_JAPCIN010000010.1, read as the reverse complement.
ACCACTTTTCACCCAAGCAGGAACTTCTTCACTGCCGAATTCCTCAAAGTAGCGACCAATCCAGCCGGACCACGTAACATTGTACAATTCATACAGTTCTTTGCGAACGTCTAAGGAAGTAGGACTTCCAAATGTATTAAACTCTCCAATCAGCGTTTTTGTACGTCCATTCAGCGCTTTCTTAACGTAGCTCACGTCTTCAGAAGTCATGCCGCCATACACCAATTGAGAGCGATCTCCTCTTTTAGCTTTTACGCCTAAATCTTCTTTGTATACACCATACGTGTCGGTGATATAAATCATATCTGCAGAGTTTGTTTTTGGCAGAGATTTAATGCTGTATGTTTTATCTCCTTTCGGGTAAAACCCTGCATAATCTTTTGAGATTTCATAAGGCTTCCCGTCTTTGCGTACTTTCGCTTGATTCAGCATCCACATTAAGCCTTGATGCTCTCGAAACGTTTGATCTGGCACTGTTTTATCAATGACAAGCATATTCAAATCAGCTGGTTTCTTTAGCTGCCAAATAAGAAATGGAGAAGCCGTTATTCCCATAACCAAAATAATGCCGCCGATTAATAACCATTTTTTCATTGTGAAACTCCTTTTCGCTGCATGTCTCCCCAGCCTTTTTTATTGCGAATAACATCCAACAATCCATGACAGCGCCATATAACAGTTAGAGGGCGATACCAAAAGGATTCAGTCAGGGAAAAGACAAATAGCTTAGCAATATCGGATACTTTTGGATATTTACGAAGGCTCCACTCTTCTAGCAAAACGGCCGCCATTGAATAAAGAGAACCATATACAACCATTAAAAGAAAAAGCAAATAAGCAAATTCTACATAAATCCCGCCTACAACTAGAGAAATAACAATAAACAAATAGCCTAACATTTCCATGACCGGCCCGATTAGTTCAATAAACACAAAATAAGGCATAGAAATCATTCCGATGCTTCCGTATTTCGGATTAAACAGCATCTCTTTATGCTTCCAAAGACTATCAAATAAACCACGGTGCCAGCGGTTCCGCTGTCTTCGCAAATATTTGATTTCATCGGGTGCTTCTGTCCAGCATACGGGATCTGGAATATAAACAATTTGATTGCTGGTTTTTTTCTGTTTAATCAGTCGGTGCAGGCGAACAACGAGCTCCATGTCTTCGCCGACTGTATGAGAATAACCCCCAGCTTCAATCACCCAGCGTTTAGAAAATACGCCAAATGCTCCTGACACAATAAGCAATAAATTATGGCGACTGAGACCAATGCGCCCCATAAGAAAGGCACGTAAATATTCAATAATCTGCATCACAACAAGCGGCTGCGTATCAAGTCCAATCGATACGACCGCACCGTTTTCGATTTTACATCCGTTTGCAATTCGAATACTTCCCCCTGAAGCAATTACTTCTCCGTCTGAATCAATAATTGGCTTCATAACTTTTAAAAAAGCATCTCTTTCTAACACTGAATCGCCATCGATCGAACAAAAATAAGGATAGTTGGATAAATTAATTCCTGCATTTAATGCATCTGATTTTCCCCCATTTTGTTTATCGACTACATATAAATAATCGTATAATTTAGAACGATATACAGCTTTTACTTCTTTCGTCTCTACTTGCTTTCTCACAACTCGATTCATTTTCACAAGAGAAAACTCCTCGATTAGCTTTTCTAACGTATCATCTGAAGATCCGTCGTTTACTACAATTACTTCATATTCCGGATATTCAATTCCAAGCAGCGAACGCACGCTTCCAATAATCCCGACAGATTCGTTATAAGCGGGAACTAATATAGATAACGGCGTTGTATAGCTGACCGCAAGCAAATCTTCATAAGGTTCTTCATCATTTAATTGATATTGCTTTCGCAGTTGAAAAGCCGAGATGATAAACATCATAAAATAAAAACAAAGCACAAAAATCATATAAGCAAATACAGCCCATCCACAAATGGACAATAAAAGATGCCAAACACTATTCCACAACCGTAATTCCTCCTTTTTCAAGCCATTCTGCTGCCATATCTTTCGAAAACTTGTCATCAGTCGTTTTGTATACTTGAACTAAGTATTCTTTACCTGTTGGGATTTTCATCATTGACTGAGCAGCATTTGAACGCACAAGAAAATGAGAATCTTTTAGAGACTGCTCAAGAAGTGACAATCCCTTCTCATCTCTCGTTTTGCCTATTAGTTTTGTAGCCATCATTCTTTCTTGCCAAATACCTGACTGAAGATGGTTCGTGAGCTCTTCTATTCTTAATGGAAAAGATAAAGCATTAAGTGATTTCAATGAACGAATTCGCAGTTCTTCTGATGAACTTTTCATGTGCATTTTTAAGAAATCTATATACTCTAACTTATGATTGATACCGATCATATCGATAAGAGGCAGCTGAGTTTCTTCTTGCAGGTCTTCAAATTTATTAATAAATTGCTGAAACTGCTCACTGTTCATAGTTCCAAACAAAGAGCGGTACATGAATTCAGACAGCGGTCTAGAAGCGTTTGTCATGTACATAACAAACTCAGGGCGATTCAGCTTAACTAAAATTTTTAAAATTTGATTTTTTTCAGCCGCTGTACTATTTTTTTTCTCATATATTTCTACTAATTGGTCTGTTAGCGTAGTTAGCCCAAAATCTTCAATAGCATAAAGGGCATTCATTCTGACACTCCATCTAGAATGATGCAGCTCTTTTTTATATTTGGGTGTAAACACCTTCTCCGCATAGAGCGTAATGTTATTTAGAATTTCATCGCCTTGTACAGCTGCAGAAAAACCGCTCAATAGTTCCTCTACACCCGCCAGCTCTATTCTATTTTTAGGCTCTACCCGATGTTCTTCATCTTTTCTGTATAAATAAATAAAAAGAGATTCTTTCATACTATCTTTATAGGATTCTACTTTTGCTCGAAAAGCGTTTAAACGCGCTTTTTGAATAAGTAAATAACTCAGAAAACAGACTAAAAGCAATAGCAACCCGCCAAATAAGACATATACCACTTGAATTGACATCGCCATTTATTTCACCTTCTTCATTAAATGACGCACGCGCGCTTCAAGCTCCATTAACTTAAATGGCTTTGTCATGTAATCGTCTGCCCCAAGTTCTAATGCTCTTTGAATATCTTGTTCGCTGTTTCTTGATGTAAGCATAATAACCGTATACTGATCGTGACGTTTATTCTGTCTTAATTTTTGCAGCACTTCTAAGCCATCCATTTTAGGCATCATTCCGTCTAAAATAACAAAGTACTGATCGCTAGAATGAATCCATTGGGACTCAAAGAATTCGATGCCATCTTTAAACACTTCTATTTTCACTTCATAGCGATCTCCTACATCAATCTTACTTAAAAGCTCTTTCAGCATCGTTCGAATGATAGAATCATCATCAATAATAGCCATACGAAGCGTTCGCTTTTTAACCAGCTTGCTTTCAGAAGAAGCTACAATTTTTTGACGTCCTGATTCCTTCGCTATATATAATGCCTCATCAGCTTGATGAAGAGCTTTTTCTAACGGCCATTCAGTGTTATGAACTTCTACAACTCCGCCGGAAAAGCTGCAATAAAACGAAGTGCTTTGATGTGTGAACACTTTTTTCACAAAGGAATCCAACAGTCTATTTAATACTGTTTCTGCCTCTTTTATATTGGTTTTTGGCAGTAAAAGAATAAATTCTTCGCCTCCATATCTAAAAATGTGATCTGTTGGACGAATTTCATGCTTCATATACTCTACAAATGCTTGCAGCACGCGGTCTCCCATAAGATGTCCATATCGATCATTTATTCTCTTAAAGAAATCTAAATCTAAAATCGCTAAACAAAAAGGATCTTTTAAACGGTCGTAGCTGGATAGCTGCTGACTGTAGATTTCTTTTAAATACGTTCGGTTATAGGCTCCTGTTAATTCATCAAACATTAAATAGGAGTTAAACATCTGCTTTCGTTCAATATGGTGACCAATTCGAAGCAGACTTTCTTCCATATCGAGAGGTTTAACAAAAAAATCATCGGCCCCTAATTTAAAAGCCTTCAAACGCGTCTCTCTTTGATTATCAACGCTCATCATGACAATGGGGACGAACAGTTGCTTTGTTTTATCACGTAAAAATGACAGAATGTCAAAGCCTGTACAGTCCTTCATATGTACATCAACAACAAAACAATCCGGCTTTAATTCGTAAAAAGCCGTAATGGCTTTTTCTTTAGAGGCAGTTGCTAATACGTACCAACCTTGTTTTTCAAACTGTTCTTTTAAATACATCAGCATTGAAAGATCATCATCCACAAGTAAAACATTCGCTGTTTGTTCACTAATTTCTATCGGTTTATTTATATCTTCTGCGGATTGAATTTCATCTTGATAACAAATTTTAATAATATCTAATAAAAATGTATTCAACTCCGCGTAATCCCAGGTTTTTTTCTGATTTTTTTCAACAGCTTCCATTAACTCGCGGGAACGATCTCCTAAATAATTCAGTCCAATGGTTGCAGACGTTCCAGAAATTGAATGCAAAAAGCGGTACACTTCTTCATGAGGTATTTCTTCATTTTGATCGGTCCACTCTTGCAGCTGCTTACGCACATTAGCTAATAATGCAATTTGATATTTATCCATCTTATACACCCTTTGTTCGATATAGTTAACATTTACCCCATATTACTCCATCCATTTTTTATAATATTTTGTAAGTAAATGAAATATTTTCTTACTTTTATCTTAAGTATGTTTTTTTAAAATGAAAAGCAATTCCTTTTTAACCATACTTTTCCTCCAATGATTTTACTTTAAAATGATTCTTTTTTCACTCATTATTTTTTCTTCCCAATAAGCAAAATGACCTGTTATCTTCTTTATAAATAGACCTACAACCTTATTGACAAAATTAATGAGTCTTTGTTACCCTTATACACGTTGTGAAAAATTTAAAAGTGAATGCTAAGGAAAGCAGCCGTTTTGATGAATAATCAATCAAATCAGGTTCTTTCCTTTTTATATTTTTACTAAGGTAGATACTTTGCTAAATAAAGTTTCGCTTTATACACCGTGTCCTCTTTGTCATAGGCGCACTTAGACCGAAAACAGACGGAAAGGAGTATAAAATGTTTACTCAGCTTACAGAAAAAAATCAGAATGCAGAAGAACTAAAAGAAACACTTGATGATTTAGAGTTTCAGCTATTTCGCATGCAGGATAATTTAAAAGAAATTGCTAAAAAGTATGAAGTTATTGGTGTCGATCAGCCTGAAGATAATCAGTTAGTTATTGTATCGGCACAAAATGACGGAAACGCATGTAAAATTATGCTAAATGAATGTACAAAAGCCTATAGAGGGGCTTGGGATTTTGCCATCGATGGCGTATATGAAGATAATCACACGATTTTTATTGGTGACATTAAAGGGCCCGCTAATAAGGGATATGGCTCTGTATGTATGAATTATTTAAAAGAAGTAGCGGTTGATCAAAATGTTCATGTCATTAAAGGCGATATCGCTGAGCGCGATTGGGATCATCTCGAAAGATTGATTCATTTTTATGAAAAACATAACTTTGAGGTGAATATTGATTATACAAATAAGTGCGGAGAAATTGAGTGGACTCCAGCTTATCAATAAAAAAACAAACAGACGCTGTCTGTTCGTTTTTTATTTGATATATGCTAAGCTTTTTTTAATGCTGCTAAGAGGACTTTCTATACAGTGATCTTGTTCAACGATCCACCATTTTACGCCTGCTCTATGTCCTTCTTGCATTACAGCCTTTACATCTACTCCTCCGGTACCAAGAGGAGCAAAAAATTGTTCGCCGTCTGTTGTCATATCTTTTAAATGAATAAAAGGCGTACGATTTTGATAATGCTTCATCCACTCCACTGGATCTTCGCCTGCTTTAGTCAGCCAATAAATGTCCAACTCTACGTTTACCTCAGTTTCTTCTAAGATTGTTTGGAGAGCTGACTTTCCAGTTGACAATTTCTTTAGCTCAAAATCATGATGATGATAGCTAAACGACAGGCCTTCTTTTTTACAATAAGCATCAATGTAATTTAAAGAATCAATAAGTTCGAAATATCCTTTTTCAGTTTGTCGTTCAGGCATTAAATAAGGACAAACAATATGTGAATTTCCAACTTGCTGCTCAAAGTGAATCACCTGCTCTAAATTTGATTCTAATTGTTCAAGCGGCACGTGACTAGAAGCTGCCTTCAGCTGTAAATCCGTTAACCATGCTCTTACTTCTTGCGCTGTATATCCTTCGTACCCCGCAAACTCTACCCCTTGATACCCTAAAGCAGCTACTTTTTGAAGCGTTCCTTTAAAATCTTTTTTCGTTTCTTCACGCAGCGTATAAAGCTGAACTCCTACAGGTATTTCTCCCATTTTCTCTCCCCCTGTTCATTAAGAAAGTGATTGAACTATGGCTAAATCAACCCAATCTAAAGATGAACAAATTGAATAATTGAACTAGTATGAATTACTTATTACACAGCTGTTGATTTCCGTGCAAGACTTCGCTTTCCGCGGGCGGCCGGTGAGCCTCCTCGTCGCTTACGCTCCTTGCGGGGTCTCACCTGTTCCGCTTTTCCCGCAGGAGTCTTCGTCTTGCCCTCCAATCAACACCTAGAAGCAATTAACTACAATTAAATCTACGTTCATCCTAGAAAGGAAAAAATCCGAACGAATTTGATTCTCAATCAACAATAAGATTCGTTCGGATCCTCCTTTAACTAACATACTTTTTTTCAACATCTGCTGCTTTTTATTTTACTGCACTTCCAAGCATTCCGGAAATAAAATGACGCTGAAGTGCTAGGAAGAAGACAATGATTGGAATGGTTGCAATCGTTACTCCCATCATTACTTGGCCGTAATCAATAATCGATAAGCCAATTAAGCTTGAAAGAGCAACTGGCAATGTAGCCATTTCGTTAGATGTAGTCGCAACTAAAGGCCACATAAAGTTATTCCACTGTGTCATAAATAAGAAAATAGCTGCTGCAGCCATAGCAGGCTTCATAGAAGGAAGCACAATAGTTAAAAAGATTCTCATCTCTCCAGCTCCGTCCAAACGAGCTGCTTCAATAAGTTCCGTTGGAAAAGCTAAAAAGTTCTGACGTAATAAAAAGATAGCAAACGGAAAGCACAGCTGCGGAACAATAAGTGCAAAATACGTATCAAGCAAATTAAAATTCGACATCAGCTGAAAAAGTGGAATGAGCGTTGCTTGATATGGAATCATCATAGACAATAAAAGCGTAGTGAAAATTGCGTTGCGGCCTTTGAATTCAAATTTAGATAACGCATATGCAGCTGTGGAGCAGACCATTAAAGCTACAATCACATACACGACTGAAACAAATACTGAGTTAAAAAAGACGCGCCCTAAATCAATTGAAGCATTTAAATTTTGTAGATTTGTCATAAATTGATCGCCAGGCTTCAGCGTTGGAGGGTTTGTAAACATTTTTCCTGATTCATTCGTAGCGCCGATAAACATCCAGTAAAAAGGAAAAATTGAGATAATCGTAAACAGCCCAAGCAAGCTGTATAGTCCTATTTTGCGCATGATGTGCCTTTTCTTTTTGACCTTAGGAACGGTAACTACTGCGGTTGCTTCTACTCTCTCTAATACACTCATGATTTATCACCCGTAAATTTAAATTGGAAGAACGTTAAAATACCAACTAATAATACAACAACGTACGCAATAGCTGAAGCATATCCAAAATCAAAATATTTAAAGCCATTTTGATAAATATATAAGCCTAGCGTCATCGTTGAATCAGCAGGGCCGCCTTTTGTTAAGTTAAAAGGTTCGTCAAACAATTGAAGCGTGCCAATTGTTGATAAAATAGTAGCAAACAAGATAACGGGTTTTAATTGTGGAACCGTTACGTGGAAAAACTTTTGAATACGATTTGCTCCGTCTAAATCAGCTGCTTCGTAAACTTCATGAGATAAACTTTGAAGAGCTGCTAGAAAAATAACCATGTTATAACCTGTCCATCTCCAAGTCATCGCAACGATGATTGAGACTTTAGCCCAAAATGGATCCCCCAGCCACTGAATGGCATCGATACCGAAAAACCCTAAAATAGTATTCATAATTCCTTCATCTTGAAGAATGATTGAAAACAAAATAGAGTAGGCAACTAGTGACGTTACTGCCGGCAAGAAAAATGAAACTCGGAAAAAACCTTTTAGTCTTAAAAGCTGACTGTTTAACGCGTTAGCTAGTACAAGCGCTAATAAAATCATAACGGGTACTTGAACGATTAAAATAATTCCCGTATTTCCAAGCGCTTTCCAGAAAATATCATCTCCTAGTAAGCGTGTATAGTTTGATAACCCGGTAAATACATACTTTCCGCCTTCCATACTCTGAAAGCTTAGAACAAACGATGAAAAAATAGGATAGATTGTAAACAGCGCGAACAGCAAAAGTGCTGGAGCAATAAATAAGTAAGGCAACGATTTATTTGTCTTCATGATGACCTCCTAGTACCGCAAGAAGAAGAGATAGAAGGCAATTTTCCATAAATCACCTTCTATGCTTCTTGATTATTTTTTAATTCGGTTTTCTAAGCGTTTTTGAGCTGCTTGAAGCGAGTCTGTAACGCCCTTACCATTTGTTACTTCTGACACAGCTTTGACTGCTTCACTGTTTGCAACTGAGTAATTGCCCGTAAAATTAACCGGCTTAATATCTTTCATTTCATCTGCGAATGTTTTCCAAATCGTCTGATTGTTAAAGTACTCATCTTGTGCAGTGAATAATTTTGAAGAGTATACGGTATTTAATGATGGGAATAATCCGCCCTTCATCGCTTCTTCTTGAATTTTATCCGTTGTTGAGAAATACTCCATAAATTTGTAGGCTTCATCTGCTTTTTGACTAGTTGCTGAAATCACATAGTTGCTTCCACCTAAGTTAGAAGCACGGTTGCCTCCTTCTTCAAACGAAGGTAATAAAAACACTCCCCATTTTCCTTTTAAATCCGGAGCCTGCTGTGTAATAGAACCGGATAGCCAAGCACCAGATGGTGAACTTGCTACTTTACCTTCTGCTAAGGCACTGATTGAAGCATCCCAGCCCACTGTATTTTTAACAATGCCTGCTTCTTTTAACTTCTTATTTAACTCCATTGCTTTTTTCGCTTCTTTAGAAGTTAAATTTAGCTTTCCTTTGTTATTAAAATAGAACGTACCTTGCTGTGTCAGCGTCATTCGGAATAAGCCATCGTCATTATTAAAATCTAAACCTAGTAAATCAACGCCAACTTTTTCTTTAATTTTCTTACCAGCTGCAATGTAATCATCCCATGTTTTGATACTGTTTGGATCTACGCCTGCTTTTTCAAAGTAATCTGTGCGATAGAATACGCCTGTTGGACCTGCATCAAACGGGAAGCCGTACATATCTCCATTCTTTGATAAAAGGGCTCTCTTAAACTCAGGAAACTTATCTTCTTGCTTATCAAATCCTTTTTTAGATAGGTTTAAAAATGCTTTTGGAAATGCATCTAAATATCCTTGGAAACGATCGTCTTCTACTAATACAATATCAGGAAGGCCTTTTCCGCCAGCTTGCAATCCTGTTGTTAGTTTTGAATAAACATCTTCACGTCCCATATCCACTACTTTTAATTTAAACCCTGGATTCTCTTTTTGGTATTCTGCTGCTGCTTTCTTTAATACCGGTACGTTAATATTCCAAGCCCATGCAACAACTTCTTTTTCACCGCTACCACTTGTTTCATTAGCGGACTTTCCTCCGCATCCTGCAAGTACTAGGGTTAAAATGAGTGCAAAACTGATTAAACTAAACCAACGTTTCAATGAATACCCCTCCTATAATCTCGTCTCCTAGTGTGGCAAGTTTTTTTGTAGACGCTCATGACTCTTTCTCCAGAGAATTATTGAAAAATAATTCTGTATATTGAAAGCGTATACAATTTACTTAATCTAAATTATATGAATGAATACCTTTTTCCTCAATGGTAAATATAAAAGGCAAAAACCTTACATTTTTGCCTTTTTCTAAATTGATTTTGTTATTATGGTTTCTATTAACTTTTTCGTTCATGAAAAAAAGCGAATGTACTGTCGTTGTTGAAACAGAACACAATCGCTTATTTAAAAAAATCCAATGTATACTATTTTTTTGCTACATAAGTAACACTTTCTTGCTTATTTGGGACGTTCTAAGGAAAATAATTGCCCCAATTTACTATAGTTAGAACCCGCAAGCCGGCTGACTGGCTTCACACGTTCTGCAGAAACGCGATCGTTTTCTATCACTTTTTCACTAATATGAAACATCACAACTTCACCGATAAACAAATCTGAGCTGTATGCCTCATCCGTTCCTAATGGAACAATTTGGTGAAGCTTACATTCCATTCGAATGCTTGCTTCTTGAATTCCGGGAACCTGCACTTTTTTGCTGGGTGCTAGTGTTAACCCTGTTTCTTCGACTTCACTCACGGAAGAAGGATAAGAAGATGCCGCTTGATTCACTTGTTCCACTAAGCTTTCGTCTACAAGATGAACTACAAATTCTTTAGATGCACTAATATTTTTGGCCGTATCTTTCGTCATTTGACCTTCACTTCTCGAAACCGAAACGGCAATCAGCGGAGGCTCTGCCGCAACTACATTAAAAAAACTGAACGGCGCGGCATTCACTACACCGTCATCATTTTGACTTGTAATAAACGCAATTGGCCGAGGAATGACGACACCTGTTAGCAAATGATAATTGTCTTTTGCACTTTGTACCGCTGGATCCACTACTTTCATTTTACCCACTCCTTTTCTTCCATTTACTTTATTGTATGGTAACGAAAAGAGCATAGATTAGCTAGCAACTTGCTCACCAATACAATGAAAAGATCCGAACGATTACTCGTTCGGATCTTTCTTCAACTAAACTGCTTTTGTCTCAGCCTATTTCGTTAATTTAACACCGTAATTTTCACTGTACGACGTCCAAATGCTTTTGCAGCTGACTCGGAAGGTACTAATACGTCAATTCGATATCCTTTAATCGCACCGCCCGTATCACCTGCTGTTGCCACTCCGTATCCTTCTACGTATACTTTTGAACCTAATGGAATAACGGATGGATCTACCGCAATAATTTTATGAGTGCCTGAACTTACATTTTGTCCAGTGGCTGTTACACCGCTGCAGCCTGCACAATTAGCTGTATAAGCTGTTGCTTCTACATACATTTCTTTTCCAGAATGCTTTTGTGTGCTTTCTTCTTTTTTCGTTTCTTTTGCTTCTGAAGAAACGGCTGCTTTCTTCTCTGTAGCTGCAGCTGTTTTTACTTCTTGTTTTGGCTCTGTTTTTACTTCTTGTTTAGCTGTTGCTAGTTCAGCTTGACGCTTTGCTTCTGCATCAGCCTCAGCCTTTTCAGTCGCCTGCTGTTTTGCCACTTGCTCAGCTTGCTTTTGAGCTGCTTCTTTTTCTTTTGCAATCTTATCTTGAATGCCTGTTAGTTCAGACTGAAGATTTGCTTTTTCTGAAGAAGCTGCATCAATTTCATTTACGACCGTGCTGTATTTTTCTTGCATAGTTGTTAACGTTGCTGTTTGTTTCGCAACGTTTTTATCTAATTCAGCTTGTTTAGCTGCTAGGCTACCTTTTGCTGCTTCTAATACTTTTTCTTGCTTATCAATTTCTTTTTTATCTTTTTCAATTTGATCTAAGTCATTTTGATGCTGCTTTAAAATATCATTATCTGCTGACAATAACGTTGTGACAGCACCCATACGCGCGACAAAATCTCCAAAGTTATCAGCATTCATTAATGTATCAATAACAACGCTTGTTTTATCGTCTTGCTGTAAAGCAACTAATCGATTTTCAATAATATCTTTACGACTTAACACTTTTTCCTGAAGCAAAACGATTTCTTTTTTCTTTTTCTCAATCATTTTGTTCGCTTCTGAAATCTGCTTTTCAGTCGATGCTAACTCTTTTTTATTGCTAGAGATTACTGTATGTAATGAATTTAATTGTGATTGAATGTTTTGAACATCTGAATTGATAGACTGTTTCTCTTTCTCTTTTTGTTGAACAGCCTTTTCTGTTTCTTTAATTTTATTTTCAGTACTCTGGAGCGCTTCTTCATTCGATTGGGCGTGAGTCTCTGTGATGCCGGTCATGAAGAAAATTCCTGTGACTGCTGCAAGAGTCATACGCTTAAAAATTTTCATAAAGTAATAGTCCCCTTTCCTCATAGACATAGTTATACCATAAAAAACTATCTGTTTATGTTACAATACAGTTAAAAGTTTCCCATAATCTGTATAACCAAGAATCTCTTTCTGGGAATTCATCACCAAAATCCCTTGATAGAGAGGTTTACTGTTTATTAAAAAAGATATATTTTTGTCATAAACAGGGCATATTTGCTCTTTAAAAATAGAAATAAACGCTTATTATTACAGGTATATTACAAATTTTTCACAGAAAATTATGTGTTTCACCGTCTTTTTTCGGTGTTTTTTACTTTTTATTACATAAATTCCACCTACATAATTCCTACACTATTTATAAAGTTATGACTTTTTCACTTCTTTTTTACACTTTATATACATAAAAAGACGCCCATAAATCAAATGAGCGTCTTTTTTCTGCACACGTATAAAACCATTATTTGTCAGAGGTTACTAGTTTTAAAGGCACTGGAATTTGCTTATCTACCTTTTTGCCTTGAAGAACATTTTTAGCAGACTTTACGGCAAGTTTACCGATTAAAACAGGCTGCTGAGCTACAGTTGCTCCTAGCTTCCCTTCTTTTACCGCTTTAATTGCATCGTCGTTTCCATCAAACCCTACTACTAGCACATCTTTTCCTGAGCTGTTAATCGCTTGAATAGCTCCTAATGCCATTTCATCATTATGAGCAAATACGGCTTTGATACCAGGATTTCCTTGAAGAACATTCTCCATAACGTTTAAGCCTTTTGTACGGTCAAAATCAGCCGACTGTTTAGCCGTAATATCTAGCTTTTGATCCGCAACGTTGTGGAACCCTTTTCCTCGTTCACGAGTTGCTGAAGCTCCCGGCACGCCTTCAAGTTCTGCTACTTGAGCTTTTTCCCCTACTTTTTTCACAATGTAATCAGCAGCCATTTGACCACCTTTTACATTATCTGAAGCTACTAGGGTTTCTACTTTTCCTTTTTCTGCTGAACGATCTAGTGTAATAACTGGAATACCTACATTATTAGCCGATTGTACAGCTGTTGAAATAGCAGCTGAATCCGTTGGATTAATAAGCAGAATGTTAACACCTTGCTGCATTAAATCTTCTACATCGTTAATTTGTTTTGCTGAATCATTTTGAGCATCTACTACAACTACTTCCATGCCCAGTTTTTTTGCTTCTTTTTGTACCCCTTCTTTTAGCGAAACAAAAAACGGATTGTTTAATGTAGAAACGGATAAACCAATTTTAATATCTTTTAAATTTTTACTTTCAGATGGTTTCGCCCACTCAGGAGGCTGAAGTGAACAAGCCCCTAACAGTAATAATGAAAATGATAATAGCACGAGCCAAATTTTCTTCATGTTTTTCCCTCCTAAGCTGACTTTTTGCGATCAATTAATACCGCGATTAAAATAACAATTCCTTTTACGACCATTTGGTAAAAGGACGAAACGCCGAGTAAGTTTAAGCCGTTGTTTAACGTTCCGATAATCAGCGCACCAATTAACGTTCCAACAATGCGTCCACGTCCTCCAGAAAGGCTTGTTCCACCCAGTACTACTGCAGCGATAGCATCTAACTCGTAAGACGTACCTGCCGTTGGCTGAGCAGAGTTCAAACGAGAAGTCAAAATCGCTCCTGATAGCGCTGCCAATAATCCTGCTAGTGAGTAGATCATAACCTTAACTTTTGGTACTTTAATTCCTGAAATAAATGCTGCTTTTTCATTTCCCCCGATTGCATATGTTCTACGGCCAAACGGCGTTTTATGCAAAATCACCCATAGGACAGCAAATGCTAGTACCATCGTAATTGCCGGGACAGGAATACCTAGAAAATAGCCGCGGCCAAATAACTGGAAGTAATAGTTTTCGCCTAAGCCCGTAATCGGATTTCCATCTGTATAAACAAGCGTTAACCCTCTAAAAATTGTCATCGTCGCTAGCGTTGCAATAAACGGCGCCATTTTTCCTTTTGTAATAAGCAAGCCGTTAATCATACCCATTACAGCTCCTAACACACATCCTATTAAAATAGCTAAAATAGGATCTACACCTGACACAATCATACCTGCCATTAACGCACTTGATAAAGCAAGTATAGAGCCAACCGATAAATCAATTCCGCCTGTTAAAATGACAAACGTCATACCGAATGCAATTAAGGCATTAATGGCTACTTGACGCAGCAAGTTTAAAATATTTAAAGGTTCTAAAAAGCTTGGATTTAAAATCGATACAATGACAATAAGAATAAATAGACCTAGTAACGGACCTAGCTTTTGCATCACGTTATCAACGCGATTTTCTTTGATCGCTGTGTTTGCTTTCATTTTACTGACCTCCTGTTGCAAATGTCATAATTTTTTCTTGAGTTGCTTCTTCACTTGTCAGTTCACCTGTTATTTTCCCTTCATGCACAACCAAAATGCGATCGCTCATGCCGAGTACCTCTGGAAGCTCTGAAGACACCATGATAATAGCCACGCCTCTGTCTGTCAGTTCATTCATAAGCTGATAAATTTCACGCTTTGCCCCGACGTCAACTCCTCGAGTTGGTTCATCTAAAATCAGCACTTTTGGTCCAATGCCAATCCACTTGGCGATAACTACTTTTTGCTGATTTCCTCCCGATAAGTTACCCGCACTCGTCTCAGACGACTCGGTTTTGATCGTTAAACGTTTAATAAGTAAATCTACAAATTGCTGCTCGCTTTTTTGTTCAATAAAGCCTTTTGGCGAAAAGCTGAATAGACTTGGAAGCGCAATATTTTCTCGAATAGAAAAATCCAGGACGAGCCCTTCTGTTTTACGATCTTCTGTAATGAACCCGAGACCTAATTTAATGGCTTGGTCGGGCTTTGTGATACTGACCCGTTTGCCATTTAATATAATTTCGCCTTTTTCTAACGGATCAAGCCCAAAGATAGCGCGCATAATTTCGGTTCTGCCAGCTCCCATTAGCCCCGCAACACCGACAATTTCTCCTGATCGCACTGAAAAATGAACGTCTTGAAATACACCTTTTCTCTCCAAGCCTTTTGCTTCAAATACAACGTCTCCCTTAGGAGATGTCCTAGCAGGAAATCGATCCGTTAGCTCTCTTCCTACCATTTTGCGAACAACATCATCGAAGCTGGTTTCTGGAATCGGCTTTTTGTCTACCGTCTGTCCGTCACGCATGACCGTAATGGAATCACAAATAGCGAAAATCTCTTCCATACGATGTGAAATATAGACAATCGATACACCTTGTTTTCGCAGCGCATTAATTACGTCAAATAACTTTTGAATTTCTCTTTCAGTAAGCGCTGCGGTTGGCTCATCCATGATAATGACTTTTGCATTCGTCATCAGCGCTTTGGCTATCTCAATCATTTGCTGCTGTCCGACAGAACAAAGTCCCGCTTCTTGGTCAAGAGGAATGGTCACAGCTAATTTTTCAAACTGCTTCTTTGCTAACGCTTTCATTTCTTTTGTTTTTAAAAAACCTAAAGGCGTTTTTAATTCTTTGCCAATAAATAAGTTCTCAAGCACCGTCATTTCAGGCCAAACGTTCAGCTCTTGATGAATAAAGGTAACTCCGTTTTGTTCTGCTTCTTTTGGGTTTTGAAAATACGTCTCTTTGCCATCAATCAGAATCTGCCCTTCATCTTTTTTGTGAAGGCCGGTTAAAATATTCATCAGCGTAGATTTCCCCGCTCCATTTTCCCCCATTAGTGCGTGAACTTCACCTTCATGTAATTCAAAATCCACGCCCCTTAGTACACGGTTTGCTCCAAAGGCTTTATGAATCCCTCTCATTGCAATATGCATGCTGTTCACCTCTTTTAAAAAATAACTCCCGCTTGTAAAATGCAGTTTGCATAAGGAGTTGCTTCTCCTGTACGAATCACAACTTTCGCTTTGCTTGTCAGCATTTTTAATTGTTCATGCAATACTTCTTCTACTAAGATGTTTTGCTTCTCCATCAACTCGTAAGCCTTTTGATTTCTTTCTTTCATTTCAGAAGCAATCACTATTTTTTCTGTAGCCATATCTTCTAACACAGCTACTACTACATCTTCAAAGCTAGGCACCCCTAGCTTTAAAGATAAATCAATTTTAGGCACGTCACTCGGAACAGGTAACCCTGCATCTGCAATGACAATAGTGTCTGTATGACCTAGATCTGTTAGTATTTTTGTAATATGACTGTTAATCATTCCGTGACGTTTCATTTACAGACTCTCCTCCACTTCTTTTCGAGTCGGCATACCGCCTTGCGCACCAAATTTAGTGACGGATAGCGAAGCTGCGCGATTAGCAAACTGAATTCCTTTTTCAAAACCCATTCCTTCGGCAAGTGCCACAGCAAGCGCTGCGTTAAATGTATCTCCTGCTCCTGTTGTATCAATCGTTTCTACTTGATAAGAAGGAACCAATACTTCTTTCTCGCCGTTAAAATAGCGCACACCTTGTTTTCCTTCTGTAATAAACAATTTATTTGGATATTGTTTTAATACTTCTTCTTTTTCTTTTCCTTCAAATAAAAGCTCTGCTTCATGTTCATTTGGAGTGATGTAAGAAACTTGTTCAATCACTTCTGCTTTTAATGGTCTTGCAGGCGCTGGATTTAACAAAAGCGGTACTTTAAGTTCCTGACAAAGCTGAGCAACATATTCAACCGTTTCTTCTGGAATCTCTTGCTGAATAAGTACGATATCCGCGTCTTTAATTTTTTCTTTTGCTTTTTCTACGTAGTCTGGAGTAATATAATCGTTTGCTCCTTTGACAACTACAATGCTGTTATCTCCTTCAGCGAGTATAATGTGAGCTGTTCCGCTATCTAAATCTGTAACCGGTTTCACATTTTTCACGGATACACCGTTTGATTTGAAATTCTCCAGAATTGCTTTTCCGTAATGATCTTCGCCCACACACCCAATCATACTCACATCAGCTCCAAGACGGGCTGCTGCAACAGCTTGGTTCGCTCCTTTTCCTCCAGGAACAGTTTTGAATGATTCTCCTAACACTGTTTCTCCAGCTCCAGGACGAATATTTGATGTTACTACTAAATCCATTGATGAACTTCCAATCACAGTTACTTTAGCCATGTTCCTCAACCTTTCGTGTCGTATTTCGTTCAATAAACGTAACCGGTAGTTGTACTTGCTTTTGAATTAAAGGTTCTTTCTTAATACATTTCATTAACAGACCTGCTGCTTGCTTGCCCATTTCATAAGCAGGCTGACGAATTGTAGACAGCGCTGGAAACGAAAAGCGGCTTTGCGGAATATCATCAAAACCAATTACTTGTAGATCATCGGGCACGCTTTTTTCTAATCGAAACGCCTCGTGTAAAACGGCTGTGGCTACAATGTCATTACTTGCAATAATCCCGTCCGTTTCAGGGTACTTTTGAAAGATTTCCTTTGCCCATTTCTGTGCATCGTCAAACGCTAGAGAATTTGTATTTAATACGTAAAAGTCTGCATCAGACTGACTCAAAACAGACAGAGAGCCTTGAAAGCGTTCCTGAGCAGGCTTTACATTTACTGGACCTTTGATAAGTGTAATTCTTTTACTTCCTCTTTTGATTATTTCTTCTGCAGCAAGTTTTCCACCCTCAAAACCATCAGCATAAACGGATGGATACTGATCAGAACTTCTATCTAAAAACACGACGGGAAATGTAAGACCTTCATATAGTTTCTGAGCTAGACTTGTTGTTGCCGTGATCATCCCTACTACATGGTTTTGCGTAAACATTTGGAGATAGGTTAATTCTTTCTCTAACTGCTCATCACTATTGCCAAGAATTAAACGAAATCCATGGCTATGTACTTCATCTTCTATTCCTCGTGCAAGCTGAGGGAAAAAAGGGTTTGTAATGTCTGGAAGCAAGAGACCAATCAAACGCGATTCACGTGTATAAAGCGAACGGGCTACCTCGTTAGGGCTGTAGTTTAATTTTTGAATTGTATTCATTACTCGCACACGCGTGTCTTCTTTTACATATCCTGTACTGTTTAAAACGCGCGAAACGGTCGCAACGGACACGCCTGCTTCTTTTGCTACATCACGAATTGTTACCACTTTATTTCCCTCCCTTCATATATGTAACCGTTTACACAAATGATAACATGGAAAAGTGAAGTTGACAATCTTTTTATTAAAAAAATCACTTCATTAAGAAGTGATTTTTCTTTCATTAGATATTAGCGTCTAGTTTCTTAAATAATTTCAAAAATTGCTCTTGATCTTTCGGTTCATAGCAAGAAAAGAAATGAGCAATCATCTTTTGCACAATTTCATTTGCTTCTTCAATCACTTGTTCACCTTTAGCTGTTAACTCAATGTTTACTTTGCGGCGATCCTCTTTAGAGTGATAGCGTGAAACTAACTCTAAGTCTATTAAACGATTAATAACAGGAGTAATCGCACTAGGCTTGACGCGCATCTCTTCTGCCAGCTTGGTTACCCCAATGTGACTGCACTTACCGATAATTAATAAGATATGATATTGAAAAGGTGTAATCCCTTGTGAAAGTAACCTTTCTTTTATCTCTGTCATTACCTTTTTGTTAAGGGATATCGAAATTCTCTGGACCTCTTCAATAAATGTGAGCTGTTCCATGTTTTGACGTCCCCTTTCTTATAATCAGGGAGTCGATGTTAACATGTCAGCCCCCTGCTGCACTCCAAGCGAAACCTAGCCTGGGGAGAGCGGCTGGTTTCGCGGAATGCTTATAACCTATTTTCTATCTATTTTATTCCGTACTATTATAATAGAAGAAACTCATTCACTATCGTTTTTCTTAAACGATCTTAAAGCCTTACGAAAAGCGTCATCATTCATAACGTCACGTTCTTCTTTTGTAAAAACCGTGTCGTCTTTTTCGCCTTCTCTAAACTTTTGCAGCACTTGACGATACATATCATCGTTCATGACATCTTTTTCTTTCTTATGTCTAGATGTTCTCGTTTCCGTCTTGGCCTGCGGCTCTTTTGGTGCTTCTTTTGGTGCTGCAGGTTTTTTTTCTGCCACTTTTTTCTCTTCTACTTTTGGCTCTTTAGGAGCATTTGAAGCAGCCGCTTCTTTTTTAGGTGGAACTGTACGCTGGCGCTTAGAAGATGATGCTTTAGCATTCATTGTAATAATTAGTACAACCAGAATCACAGCTACAACGATCAGTAAAATACCTAACATACTGTCACCTACTGTCCTTGTGTCATTCGTTTAGTCACTTGAACAACACGTTCTCCTAACGCTTTACCTAGCGCTTGGTCGTTCTCTGTTAATAATTCGTCACCTTCGATTGGACAAGTAATTCCCACACCGTAATAAGTACCGTACAGCGCATTTTCTGGAATGTTACCTGGTAAGCCAGCGATAACCATTCCTTGATGAAGCATCGGTGTAATTAAATTTAAAAGCGTTGCTTCTAAGCCCCCGTGCGTTGTAGCTGTTGTACAGAACACCGCACCTACTTTATCAATTAATTTACCTTCTGCCCATAAATAACCTAATTTATCAATCCACGTTTTTAACCCTGAACTGATTGTTCCAAAATGCCCTGGGCAGCCCCAAATAATAGCATCCATTTCAGGCAGTTCACGTACATCTGCTTCTTCTACATGCTTTACATATACAGTTGCTTCTCCAGACAGCTCGGCGCCAGAAGCAATCGCTTTTGCTAATGCCTCTGTATGTCCGCCTTCACTATCATATACGATACAAATTTTCATCCTTTATCCCTCCGTTGCTTATGAGTTCATATCTTTTGGTGCCGGTAACATACGAATATCGTCTGTTGTTTCTTTTTCTGTCTCTTCTACTTCTACTACTGCATCTTTACGAACATCACGTAGGAAGAAACTTAAAATCAATCCAATAATGGCAATAATAACTGTCCAATAAAACGCGTCGTTAATTCCTTGTACAGTTGCTTGCGCTTGAACTTTTCCAGCTAATGTTGTTAAAGCTTGTTTTTGCGCCTCTGTTTGAGAAAGGTGAAGCGTTTGAGCAATCTTTTGCACAAATGCCTGGAAGTTATTCATAAAGAATGGATCGGATGTAGTCATGGAACTGCTCATTTCATTCACATGATATGTTGTGCGATTTGTAAAGATTGTAGTCATTAAACTGATACCGATTGAACCACTCACCTGACGAAGCGTGTTCGCCATTGATGTACCATGGCTGCTTAATTTTGCCGGCAGCTGATTTAAACCAGCCGTCATAATTGGCATCATCAATAATGACATACCGAATGCACGGATCATATAAATAATAACAATATGACTAAACGGTGTTTCAAGCGTTAATTTTGTAAATTCAAATGTTGTCACCACTGTAATCAACATCCCGACAATCCCTAGTGGACGCGGTCCTAATTTATCAAACAGCGTACCAGAAATTGGTGACATAACTAACATAACAAGTGCACCAGGCAAGATTAATAAACCTGAATCAAATGCTGAATAGCCACGAATGTTTTGCAAGTAAATTGGCAATAAGAACATACCAGCATACATACTAATTGTAATGGCAATACTAATGATATTAGATAATGAGAAAATACTGTATTTAAATACTCTCACATCAAGTAATGGACTCTTAAGTCGAAGCTGCTGCACGACAAAGATGATTAATAAGACAATACCGCCAATCATCGTTGACAATACAACTGAATCCGTCCAGCCATCGTTTCCAGCTTCACTGAAGCCGTATAGAAGTAAAGCCATACCTGCAAGAGATGTAAACACAGAAATTAGATCTACTTTTACATTTTGAGGTGGTTTAATATCTTTTAATTTAAAAGCTGCAATAATAAGTACGAGCGCACCTAGTGGCACCATTCCCGTAAATAAAATATGCCAGTCATAGTTTTGAATAACCCATCCTGAAAGCGTCGGTCCAATTGCCGGAGCGAACATCATGGCTAAACCAAAGATACCCATTCCTTTTCCGCGCATATGAGGAGGGAAAATAAATACGATAATGGTCATAACTAGAGGTGCTAGCACTCCGCCTCCGACTGCTTGAACCAGACGTCCGATTAGCATAATCGAGAAAGTAGGCGCAATCCCGCAGATAAGTGCACCTATTGTAAAGCAGGCCATTGCAAATAAGAATAAGCGACGAACTCCAAAACGTTCAATTAAATAGGCTGATAATGGAATAAGTGCACCATTGACAAGCATATATCCTGTAAGCAACCACTGTGCGGTATTAGCCGTAACGCCAAACTCTGTAATCAGATGCGGAATCGCAACATTTAGCAGCGTTTGGTTTAAAATTGCTAAGAACAATCCAAGCATAAGTACGACTAGCAGCGGGATATGCTTTTTAACTGAGCTTTCCTCTGGTTGTATCGTGTTTGCTGACATCAGTTCCTTCCTCCTTTCTTCTCTTCTTAATCATGTACGTTCTTAGTTTTTAGAGATTTTAACTTCTGCGTTCATACCTGGTAGTACGTTTTCAGAGTAGTTAGAAATAGAGATTTTAACAGGAACTGTTTGTGATACTTTCGTATAGTTGCCGTCTGAATTAGAACTTGGCATTAATGAGAAAATTGAGTTTGTTGCATAACCGATTTCTTCTACTTTTCCATCGATTGTTGTTTTAGTATCTCCGTCAACTGTTACATCAACGTCATCGCCAGCTTCAATATCTTTTAATTTGTCTTCTTTAATGTTTGCAATGATGAATAAGTTATTCATATCTACTTCGCTAGCAATTTGTTGACCAGCTTGAACCATTTGATTTTCTTTTACCTGTGTTTTGATGATTTTACCGTCTTCTGGTACTGTAACTGTTTTTTCTCCATCTTCTGATTGGATTTTAGCTACCTCATCATCTTTTGAAACATCTTTACCTTCTTCAACGTTCCAGCTTGCTACTTTACCTGCCGCTGGCGCTACTACTGTATAAAGGTCGCCGGACACTTTTGCATTGTCTGTGGATACATAATTAGATTTTTGAATATAATAGTATCCCCCACCAATAATTAAAGCTAATACTACAATAATTCCGATAAAGTTCATTAAAATTAAACGCCCTCTTGACATTTATTTTACCTCCTTAATATTTCATTCAGTTAAGTATTACGCTAGATAACTTTATCACAAAGATATTTAGTTGTAAATAACTTTGATTTTAATTTATTTTTAAAACTAAACATTTATGTTTCATAAAGTTTTCCCGACTGAATACTTTACTACATCTTTAACTGAAATACAACTTAAAAGTTTTGGTTTCTTTACAAGTACTTTACTTTACTTTAAAGTTAGATATATAAGCATAGGGTTATCCACAAAAACAGCTTCTTTTTTTCGGAACAAACTCCCTATATACATAAACCACAATAGGTAACTAGCAGCAATTGTTTAACACCTATAATGATAAAGAAAAGGTGATTATAATGGATCAGCAGTTAATAGATAAACTAGAAAAACTTGACCAAGTTAAAACCTCATTATTTGAACTCAAGCGAAAGCTCTTGGAAGATAAAATCAGTGAGCAGCCCTATAATTTGACCATTACGAAATTTTTAATTCTAAAATTCATTGGAGTCAGCTCCAAACGTATGGTAGCTGAAATTTCTTCAAATCTAAAGCTAACCTCCGGAGCTACTACCATTTTATTAAATCAATTAGAAGATGATGCACTCATTAAGCGCGTACGTGACCAAAAAGACCGCCGAATTGTATGGATATCCTTAACAGAGGCTGGCGAAACATTAGTGAACTATGTAATTGAGCAGCGAAATTTATTTTGGCAAGACATGCTTTTTGCTCTAACTCCTGAAGAACAGGATGAGTACCTCCGCATGCTTGAAAAAATGGAAAAACGAATTAGACAAACTGTAGATCGTTAATGCTAAAAAGCGTGTGTTCATTTATTTATGGACACACGCTTTTTATAACCCGCTACTATTGACGAGTTTAGGAAGCTTTTTGTTTGCTGTCTTTAAAATTCAGGATTATTTTTCAAAAATCCATTCCAAGCCTGTGCTGTAGCTTTCTCAATTTCTTCTTTGGAAGCATGAAGCCTCTTAGCGCTGTCTCCATAGCCAATTTCGATTTTATCTTTTTTCAATTCTTCAAATATCGAATCAGCAAAGTCATCAAGCGGTGCTCCAAATGTATGAAGTCCCGGTCCTCCTAAATCCGTGTTCACGGCTGGAGGAAGAATTTCTATCACTTCGGTATTTGTTTCTTCTAATTGATGTCTTAGACTAATCGTAAACGACCTCAACGCCGCTTTTGTTGCGCTGTAGATTGGTACCCATGCTCCAGGTGTTAAAGACAGCCCGGACGTTACATTAATAACCGCAGCACGTTCTTGCTGAACAAAATGAGGAACCAATAATGACGTTAAATGAATAGGAGCACTTACATTACTCATTAGTTCTTTTTCGTAATACTGCCACTCTTCGTGCATGTGTAAAAGATTTACGCGCTGCTGAATGCCTGCATTATTCACAATAACATTTAATTTCGGGAACCTTTCAGTCGCCCATTTTACTAGCTCTACTCTGCTTTCTTCCATTGATACGTCGCACACTTTTGTATGTAATGAAGGGAATCTTTCTTTTGCTTCTTGCAGCTTTGACTCCCTTCTTCCACAAATAATGACTTCATTTCCTTCATTTAAAAACCGTTCTGCAAGCGCCAACCCAATTCCGGACGCTCCGCCCGTAATTAAAATAGTGTTTCCTGACATCTTCATTACTTTTCCTCCTCGTTCGACTATCACATTTATTTGTTAATAAACAAAGCGCTACTGCATGAATGACAATAGCGCTTTGTTTATTATTTATCTTACAAGACGTTTTAGTCTTGCTTTAAAATTAAAAGTCAAAGTTATCTGGATCTGGACCTACGCGATGATTTTGATTTAATGCGTTAATTTTTTCAACTTCTTCTGCATTTAATTCAAAATCAAATACGTCTGCATTTTGGATAATACGATGTTCTTTTGTTGACTTAGGAATAGTTACTACTTCGTTTTGCAAGTCCCAACGTAAGATAACTTGAGCAGTTGATTTTCCGTGCTTTTCAGCAATTTGAGTTAACACTTCGTTATCAAGCAGCTCACCTTGTGCAAGCGGTGACCATGCTTCCACTTGGATTCCTTGTTTTTTGCAGTATTCACGCACTTCTGTTTGTGTTAAAAGTGGATGAAATTCGATTTGGTTTACCATCGGCTTGACTTCTGCATCTGCAATCAAGTCTTCTAAATGATGTACTTGGAAATTCGATACGCCGATTGCACGAATTTTCCCGTCTTTATAAAGCTTTTCAAGTGCTTTCCACGTATCATTATACTTACCTTCAACTGGCCAGTGAATTAAGTATAAATCTAAATATTCAAGACCTAGCTTGTTTAAGCTTGTTTCAAACGCTTGAATAGTTGTGTCATATCCTTGATCTGCATTCCACACTTTTGATGTAACAAACAGTTCTTCGCGAGAAACACCTGATTCTTTGATCGCTTGTCCCACGCCTTCTTCATTTTCATAAATTTTAGCCGTATCAATGCTTTTATATCCAGCTTTGATTGCATATTTAACTGAATCTACAACTTCTTGACCATCTTCTACTTTATAAACACCTAAACCTAACCAGGGCATTTTAACGCCGTTTGCTAAGGTCGTAGTTGACTGTAAGTTTTCCATGTTGCTGTTCATCCCCTTTTTTACTATTGAATTATTCGTAAAGAGTAATTGCTTGTGAAATTTGTTCTGCGCACTGTTTAACAAGTGCAGCATGTTCTTCGTCTTTCTCTTGTGAAATACGAAAGGATGGACCTGATAAAGCAATAGCCGCCATTATTTTTCCTTTTCTGAAAATAGGAGCTGCAATACAGCGAACGCCCGGCTCCCGTTCTTCATCATCGACAGCATATCCTCTTTCCTTACTTAAAGCCAAATCAGCTTCAAGCTCGTCCAGCTCGGTGATCGTTCGATCTGTATAAGCTTCAAGCGAAAGTTCATGAAGGATAGATTTTTGTACGCTGTCCTCTTGATAAGCAAGAATACACTTTCCAATAGCATTTGCATGAAGTGGCTTTTTATTTCCTACTTCGGAATGCGTACGAGTGCTATATTGCCCGTTGACCACCTGAGTTGTAACCATTTGTTTATGATGGAGAATTCCCGCGTAAATGGTCTCTTTGGTCTCTTCACTCAGCTTCTGCATAGCAGGAACAGAGAGCCAATTCATTTCATAGTTCGTATGCATCGTATTTTGCACGAGTGCCAGCACCAGTTGTGGTGAAACCGTATAGCGGTTAGACGGGTTTCTTACAATAAATCCGTTTTGTTCAAGCGTGCTCACAAGACGATACATCGTACTCTTATTAAAACCGAGCGCTTCCATCATTTCTGGAATAGTCATATTCGGACGGTTTAAAAGCAAAGAGAAGATATCTAATCCTTTTTTTAAAGTTCCAACCTCGGACATGCCCTTCTTCCTCCTTTTATCCGAACCACAATTTTATTATAAAGCAAAGCTCTTTATCGTATCAAATAAGGAAACTTAACTAAGGTTTTTCCCTATAAGAGAGAATATATGACGTAATTGTTCTTCTTAATCTATTCCACTGTTTTTTCTATTTAAACATAAAAAAAGCCTTAACAATAGAATTTTTTTACAGTTTTTTAAATTAGTTTTGCTTTTCACTCGTTAACTTCTTCAAATCGCTTCAGCTGCTCCAGCTGATTTTCCTTTTTCATAATTTCTTTCTGACGCTCACCTAGTAAATCGAAATGAGGATAGCCGGATCGATTATCAATATACTTAGCGGGAATACCATACTTTTTTCCCCACTTAATCAGCTTATTTAAGTCACTGCAACCTACTTTTGTTACAGTAGTTGCATGTGGAAAACGCTCATCAAGCCAATAATGAGTTAAAAATGCGATCTCTCCTCGCTTAACAGCTGCTTTCCATGCGTTTAGTTCCGGGCGTTTAATTCCAAATGCCATTATTTCACCTTTTCTCTTTTATATAAGTAGTCACATGATTTGTTTGCTATAAAGAAAAAATATCATTCATATAGAAATCTTTCATAATATCTTGTCTATTTATAACCATCTCTAAATAATAGCGTACTTTCTCAACCTGTTTCCTATCTAAGCATTATTGTGGGCATATGATTTTATCATTATCTTCTTTTCTTTTTCAAAAGATCAAACAAAAAAATAATGTCTAAATAATAAAGAAAAGCCTTATATGTAAAAGAAACTAAGGATTAATTTCAATATTTCTTTTTCGAATGATTCTTCCTTTGTATTGAATGTTGTTCTTTTTTTATTATGGCAGTATGCATTTAGTGTGAACCTTCAGTATATTAAAAAACTTATACAGTTACCATTCTCACAAAAAAGACAGAATTTACTTTTTATTCCGAAAATAATATAATTCAAGTGATATGAAGCTTTTCGCTTCATCTATTTATTATCAAAGGGGGAATTCCGCTTGGCGATGAATGAAAATTCTTTAAAGAAGGTAAACAATGCTTCTTCCTCTCCTGATTACACAGAAATTGCACAGTCTGCTTCATTTCAAAAGCTTTTGAAACAAAAACGCAATTTTATTTTACCGCTCTCTCTGTTTTTTCTTGCTTTTTATTTTACCTTGCCTATTTTAACGGCTTACACAACCGTCTTAAACAAACCAGCTTTTGCTTCTATGACCTGGGCGTGGGTATTTGCTTTTGCACAGTTTGTGATGACCTGGACCCTATGCATTTTATACACAAAAAGAGCCTCGAAATTTGATGAACTTGTTGACACGATTAAAAAAGAAGCTGCAAATTAAATAGGGGGTTAAATGAATGAACGTACTAGCTTTTTCACTTTTTTTAGCCATTGTAGGTCTTACGCTAATCATTACGTATGCGGCATCCAAGCGGACAAAAACGACCAGTGACTTTTATACAGCAGATGGAAGTTTGACCGGCTGGCAAAACGGTATGGCGATTGCCGGAGATTATATGTCTGCTGCATCATTTTTAGGTATAGCTGGAATGGTAGCGCTTTCTGGATTTGACGGTTTTTTTTACAGCATCGGCTTTTTAGTTGCCTACCTGGTTGTGTTATACATTGTAGCTGAACCACTTCGCAACTTAGGAAAGTACACAATGGCAGATATGATAGCAGCTCGTTTTAACGAAAAGAAAGTGCGAGGAGTTGCTGCGTTAAACACGATCACCATTTCCATTTTTTATATGATTGCGCAGCTTGTTGGAGCAGGAGCATTAATTCATTTATTACTCGGTCTAGATTACGTGTACTCTGTCTTGATTGTCGGCGTCTTGATGACGGTTTACGTTGTATTTGGAGGAATGACAGCGACTAGCTGGGTGCAGATTGTCAAAGCCTTGCTTCTGATGATTGGTACGTTCATTATTTCCATTATCGTATTTTCAAAATTTGATTTTAGCTTAGCTAAAATGTTTTCCGAGATGAAAACTGCAACTCCTCTTGGTGACGGCTTTTTAAATCCAGGAAATAAATTCAAAAATCCGCTGGACATGATTTCGTTGAATTTAGCTCTTGTTCTTGGTACAGCAGGCCTGCCTCATATCCTTATTCGTTTCTTCACAGTAAAAGATGCCATCACCGCAAGAAAGTCTGTTATTTATGCAACGTGGATCATTGGCGTTTTTTACATTATGACAATCTTTTTAGGATTCGGTGCTGCTGCTTTTGTAGGATATGATGATATTATCAAAGCAAATGCAGCAGGAAATATGGCGGCTCCTCTGCTCGCTCAAGTTCTTGGCGGAGACTTTCTTTTTGCGTTCGTTTCAGCTGTAGCGTTTGCTACAATTTTAGCTGTTGTAGCTGGACTGGTGCTCTCAGCAGCTTCAGCATTCGCGCACGACTTCTATAGTCATATTCTGCGTAAAGGAGCTGCTACTGAAAAAGAACAGGTAGTGGCTGCACGATGGGCTTCTATTGGGGTATCCATTTTATCTATTATTCTTGCATTATTTGCTCAAAACATGAACGTGGCATTTTTAGTGGCACTTGCGTTTGCGGTAGCAGCGAGCGCTAACTTGCCAATTATTCTTCTCACTATTTTTTGGAAACGTTTTAATACAGCAGGAGCAGTCACTGGCATGCTGGTTGGACTATTCAGCTCCCTGTTTTTAGTTGCCATTAGTCCAAACGTGTGGGCACCTGAGCCGGGAGCTGCTATCTTTGTAGGTGAACCGCTCATTACGCTAACAAACCCTGGTATTATCTCTATTCCTCTAGGCTTCTTAGCTGCTTTTATAGGAACACTTCTTTCGTCTAAAAAAGCAGACGAAAAGAAATTTGATGAGATTTTAGTAAAAGCAAATACAGGTATGGGAATCGAAGAGCCCGTCAAACATTAATGCCAAAAAGCCTTGAAGCACTTTGCTTCAAGGCTTTTTACTAGAATAAATCTTCTTGTAAACCAATAGCGGAAATTTGTTCATTTCTAAACTTTACAGCTAACATATGCTCTTCTTCCCACGTACATTCAAAAAACAAACCAAGTTCTCTTGTATCATCAGGTGCTTCAGGAACAAAGATTTGAATACACTCAACTAAAAACCCGATGTCTTTTCGCTTTTTTACATTCGGAACTAATAAGTCTACCACGTCTTTTTCAACTTGAGTTCTGTATTCATCTCGCACCTGTTGATAATAATCAAAAAGAGCTTTTTCCGTCCTCTTTAACAATAATTCACCTTGAAGCCAAAATGCTTGAAAAGCCTCTTCTTGCCGTTTTTGAAATGGCTTCTCTTTATCTCCATCAATTGTCAGCAACACCTGTTGTTTTTGTCCAAAGAAAGTGACCTGTTTTTCTCCAACCCAGGCCGAGTCATATAACAAAGATCCAAAAAGCGGATGATGTACTCGTAATGTTTGATTCATTGCATACCTGACCCTCTCAAAAAGTGGATTTCTGCTTGCATTGGCGTATAATAAATGGTGCTTGAAACAAACTTCTAAACTTATTCTATGTTACCATATTTTTTACAGAAAGGAGTGCCACAATGTGTGAATACAATTAAATCTTTGTACCCTTACTTAAAACCTTACAAATGGCTCGCGCTGTTTGCCCCGCTATTGATGGTAATTGAAGTGTTAGCTGACCTTCTTCAGCCTACTATTATGCAGCATATCATTGATTATGGCATTGCAAACAACGATCAAACATATGTTATCACTCGAAGCATCCTTATGCTTGTGTTAGCAGTCATTGGCTTAGCTGCCGGTATCGTCTGCGCCATCCTTAGCACAAAAGCGGCAGTAAATTTTTCTACCGATATTCGGAAATCGCTTTTTGAAAAAATTGAAAACCTCTCAAACAGCAACAGAGACAAACTAGGGACTGGTCACTTAATTACCGTCATGACAAATGATGTAACGAGTATTCAAAACGCATTGAATATGACGCTAAAAGTATTAGTTAGAGGTCCTTTACTTTTTGCAGGAAGTATTGTGATCGTGTTATTAACCGCTCGTTCTTTGTTTCCTATTATCGTCGTGGTCGTCCCTATTTTATTTTTATGCATTTGGTTTGTGATCACGAAAGCTGGAAAACTTTTTAAAAAAGTTCAGCAAAGCGTTGATCGTGTAAATACAAAAGTCCAAGAAAATTTATCAGGGATGCGTGTAGTAAAAGCGTATGTAAGAGAATCGTATGAAATCAATCAGTTTAAAGAAGCAAACAGTTCCTTGACGCGAGCTAATATGAGTGCTGTTCAGCTTATTTCGCTTTTAATGCCCGTTATTTTATTTGTAGTAAATATCGGAATGGTAGCTACTCTATGGCTGGGAGGACTTCAAGTCGAAGCAGGAAAAATTGAAGCAGGTGTGATTTTAGCTTTTATTAATTACTTAACGATTATTTTAAACGGACTTATGTCAAGCAGCATGGTGCTGATGCAAATTACACGCGCATTCCCTTCAGCTGAACGAATCGATTCTGTTTTAAAAACAAAAATAGACATCCCTCCAGCAAACTCTGCTGCTCAAATCAACAGACTTAAAGGTGATCTATCGTTTCAAAACGTTACATACAGCTATAGTAAAAATGGCGAAAACGTATTAAAAGATATTTCGTTCACTGCTAGACACGGAGAAACCATTGGCATTATCGGCTCTACTGGAAGCGGGAAGTCGACGCTTGCAAAACTTATTTCCCGCTTATATGATCCTGATGACGGCGAAATCTTCGTAGATGGAAAAAACCTTACGGACTATGACGTAAAAGTGCTTCGCTCATCCATTGGGTTTATTCCTCAAAAAGCTACGCTGTTTACCGGCACGATTGATATGAATATTCGAATGGGAAAAGATCAGGCTTCTTCCTCAGAAATTGAAGATGCTGCGGATTTTGCATGCGCAACGGAGTTTATTGAAAAACTTCCAGAAAGATATGAGTATCCTTTAACGCGAGGAGCAACCAATTTATCAGGAGGGCAAAAGCAACGTCTTTCAATCGCGCGTGCATTTGTTAGAAAGCCCGCTATCCTGGTCATCGATGATGCAACTTCGGCATTAGACGCTGTCTCAGAAGCGCAGGTACTAAAACATTTAAAAGAAGAGTTTGCAGATGCGACCGTTATCATTATTGCTTCTAAAATTTCGTCTCTTCTCCACGCTGATCATATTATCGTCATGGATGAAGGCAAAATTGCTGAACAAGGGACTCATGAAGAATTGCTTCGTTATCGCTCTCTTTATTACGACATTTACCTTGCACAAGGCGGAAAAGAGGCGTTGCCTAGTGAATAACCAAGGTAAAAATCAAATGAGCTCTATTCGTGGCCCTAGAGGAATGATGAAAGGCCCTGTAGTTAAGCCAAAAAATGCGAAAAAAACACTGTACAGAATCTGGTCATATATGGGGAAACGAAAACCTCCGCTTGCGGCTGCGATAATCTTAGTTATTGTGACTTCCCTACTTAATTTATTAGGCCCTTATTTAATTGGGGTTATTATTGATGAGCATATTATTCCCAAAGATATCAGCGGAACGATACGAATGTCCCTTATTCTTGCAGGAATTTATATTACGACATCTTTGTTAACATGGCTGCAAACCTATTTAATGGTGAACGTTTCGTTTACGACTATTGGAATGCTTCGACAAGATTTATTTGCAAAGCTTCAGACTCTCTCCCTTCGCTTTTTTGACAAACGAGCTCACGGAGAGTTAATGAGCAGAGTCACAAATGATATTGATAATCTAAACAGCGCTCTAAGTCAAAGCGTTATTCAGGCTCTGTCCTCTATTTTGTCTTTAGTCGGCATTACCATTGCGATGTTCTCGCTCAACTGGATTCTTGCCATTATCACGCTGATTGTTATTCCCTTGATGGTTATAATCGTTCGACAAATATTAAAACGAAGCAGTGAAAATTTTGTCAAACGCCAAAAAGACTTAGGCGAGCTAAACGGCTTTGTAGAAGAAGCAATCTCTGGAGGAGAAGTTGTTACGCTTTTTAGTAAGGAAAAAGACTTTTTAACTGTTTTTAATGAACGAAATGAACAGCTGAGAAGTTCAGCAACAAAAGCGGAAACATTTTCAGGCTTTTTAGGTCCTGTCACAAACTTTATTAACAACTTAGGCTTAGCACTAGTGATCGGAGCGGGAGCATTTATGGCTGTTCAAGGTAGCGTTACAGTTGGGATGATTGCTTCA
Organism: Priestia sp. JV24; assembly: GCF_025910025.1. NCBI lineage: Bacteria > Bacillati > Bacillota > Bacilli > Caryophanales > Bacillaceae > Priestia > Priestia sp. JV24. The sequence continues at coordinate 313,795 of NZ_JAPCIN010000010.1, read as the reverse complement.
TTTGTTAACTACTCACGTCAGTTCTCTCGCCCAATCAGTCAAATGGCAAACTTAGTAAACACCATTCTTTCGGCTATTGCCGGCGCAGAGCGCGTGTTTGCGATTATGGATGAGCAGCCGGACGTCACAAACAAGCCAAACGCTCTTTCTGTTACAAAATTTGCAGGAGACGTTGCTTTTGAGAATGTATCATTTGGCTATAACGATGAAAAAATGATTTTAAAAAATGTTACACTGACAGCAAAAAAAGGTGAAATGGTTGCTTTGGTCGGTCCGACAGGTTCTGGTAAAACAACCATCATTAACTTGCTCACACGATTCTATGACATCTCAAACGGAGACATTAAAATTGACGGACGTTCCATCAGTGACTATAACATTCATGATTTACGAAACCGAATCGGCATTGTTCTTCAAGATACCTATTTATTTTCCGGTACGATTGCGGATAACATTCGATTTGGCCGGTTAGATGCCAGCGACGAAGAAGTGAAAAGCGCCGCAAAGATGGCCAATGCTCATTCGTTTATCAAACATTTGCCCCAGCAATACAATACCGTGATTTCAGCTGGCGGAGGAAATTTAAGTGAAGGTCAAAAGCAGCTTTTATCGATTGCTCGAGCCATGCTTTCTGACTGTGATATTTTAATTTTAGACGAAGCTACTTCCAACATTGATACAAAAACAGAAATTGATATTCAACGAGGAATGAGTAATCTATTAAAAGGAAAAACAAGCTTTGTCATTGCCCACCGCCTTAAAACGATTGAAAATGCAGATCAAATCCTTGTCTTAAAAGACGGACAAATTATTGAAGAAGGAAATCATCGCGAGCTGCTAGAGAAACAAGGGTTTTATTACAAGCTCTATACGCAGCAGTTTACGATTTAAAAGCGGCTAAAATAAAAAGTATGTTAGTTTAAGGAAGGTCCGAACGAGTACTCGTTCGGACCTTTTCATTGTGTTGGTAAACGTAGGGTTCATCCAGTTAGTTGCTTCTAGCTGTTGATTGGAGGGCAAGGCGAAGACTCCTGCGGGAACAGCGGAAGGGATGAGACCCCGCAGGAGCGCAAGCAACGAGGAGGCTCAGCGGCCGCCCGCGGAAAGCGAAGCCTTGCATGGAAATCAACAGCGGTATAATAAATGGTCGATACGAGCTCCTTTATTTCATTTGTTTGTCTTTAGATTGAATTGATGTAGTTATGTCTCAATCTCTTTTTCGTTCTATCATTTATCTATTACAGCTACAATTTTCCCTTTTACTCGACGAGTCGCCAGTTCATCTAATGCTGCTGGCACTTCTTCTAGTGAAATGACTTTTTCCACGAGTGCATTTAGCGTATTTTCTTGTAAAAGCAAAAGCATTCTATTTCCCATCTCAGCAAGTTTTTGCTGTTCTTTTACGTTATTAGACTGATGTACACTTCCTAATGCAACTTGATGAAACGATAGTGGGTGCGCAAACGAAATCGCCTCGTTTACATTAGGCGGTCCTGCGATGAATGCAATTTGACCATTAAAAGCAAGAGCCTTTACCGACTCGTCTGCATTGTCTCGTCCAACGGTATCCAAGACTAAATTTACACCGATTCCATCGGTAAGCTCCAGCACTTTTTTCACAAAGTCTTCTTTACGGTAGTCGATTACATAATCAGCACCTAAACTTTTTACAAACTCATGATTGGCAGAAGATGCGGTTGTGAGCACTGTAAGGCCTGCATTTTTGGCAAGCTGAATGGCAAACCCTCCAACCCCTCCAGCACCTGCGTGAATTAAAATCGTTTGCCCTTTTGAAGCGTTCATTTTATGAAACAATGCCTGATATGCTGTATATCCCGCACATGGAATAGCCGCAGCGTCTTCGAATGAAACCCCTTGCGGAATAAGAGAAACTGTGTGGGCTGTTGTCACTCCGTATTGTGCAAACCCGCCTTTTTTTGATAAATCGCTATGATATACAACGCGGTCTCCGACTTTGACAGTTGTGACTTCTTCTCCCACTTCCTCGACAACGCCCGCTGAATCAAGTCCTAATACGTGAGGATATGTCCAACTAGGATTACCGCCGTTTCCAGTTTTATAATCTACAGGGTTCAAAGCAGTAGCTTTAATTTTAACTAAAATTTCACCTTTAGCTGGATGCGGCTTTTGGATATTTCCGACTTTCATCTCACTTACTTTCCCTTTGCCTTCTAGCAGTAAAGCTTTCATCAAGATCTCCCCTTTTACATTTCTTCCTTCAATTAAAAGTTCTTTTTCAGTATAATAAATACATGTTGTTTACAAAAGACGGCACTTTCATGTAACCAGGTACCTTACCGGTAACCTAGGTCTATGGATATTAAATTATTATATCCATATTTCATATCTGTTTATGAATGGAGGATTAACGGTGAAAGCACCTCACTATAATGTACCTGTTGAAGCAACGCTTGAAGTAATCGGCGGGAAATGGAAAGTCGTTATTTTATGCCTATTAAAAGAAGGTGAAAAACGTTTTAGTGAACTTCAGCGAGCTATGCCTGCTATTACCAAAAAAATGCTGTCTCAACAGCTAAAAGAATTAGAAAAAGACGGTGTGGTCAATAGAAAAGTATACAATGAAGTTCCTCCTAAAGTAGAGTACTCACTCAGTGAAGAAGGCGAAACCTTACGAGAAATTTTAAATATGATGTGCGCATGGGGAGATAGAAGAATGGGAAACACCCCAAATTGCAGCTAAGTTCTCCTAGCGGCTCTGTTAAAACAAACGAATAGCTATTGCCAGAAGCTATTCGTTTTTGTTTTATCTATTCTCCTACTCTTTCTTGCGATTCGCCCCTGTGTAAGAACATCTGACAACACTATAGAATTCTTTCTCATTTTCAGCTATGATGATGTCGAACGATGCAGCCAGAATTGTCGAAATAAAACTCAAGAATGATAGGTGATCCAATGATGCAATTAGGTTTAGATTTATCCCAAAAACAACTATTAAAATTGGCCATGACACCTGAATTACGTCAGTCTATCAACATTTTAAATTATTCTACGGCCGATTTAGTTCATTATCTTCATCAACAAGTCAATGAAAATCCTGTAATTAAACTGTCTGCTGGCGACTCTCAGCAAAAAGATTCATTTGATACTCGAGAACAGCGTTCATATTCAAAAGGTTATACCGATGACGAGTATAATCCGTTTAATTATATATCTGATCAAACTGTGACATTAGAGAGTCATTTATTAGAGCAACTGTCTATGCTAAATCATTTACACACACACCAAAAACACATCGTTCAATTTCTAATTGGAAACTTAAATAAAAACGGCTTTTTAGCAATTGAGCCAAAATTGGCAGCCGAACTGCTGAATGTTTCAATTAACGAAGTCAACGATATGATTCACGTTTTACAAAGCTTTGATCCGATTGGCGTGGGCGCTCAAAATTTTGTCGATTCACTGCTTATTCAAATTAAGGCCAAAAAGTCAAAGCCTCCTCTTTTATACGACGTGGTAAAACACGATATTGAAGATATTGCCAACAAAAAATATCGGAACATTTCAAAAAAATACTCTATTTCGATGCGTGAAGTACAAGAAATTGTTGACTGCTTGCGGACATTAAATCCTCGTCCAGCAGGAGATTTCCATGTCCCGCTTACGAAGTACATCTCGCCTGATGTAACGGTCCAAAAAGTTGACGGTCGCTATCATCTTATTCTTCATAGCGAGCTGCTTCCGCCCATCGAAATTAACGGCACCTACCAAAAGCTGGTTCATCGCTCTGCATGCGTAACAACCGATCGATACGTACAGGAAAAAATTCATGAAGCTACTTGGCTAATCAATAGTATTGAGCAGCGTAATGCGACGATTTACAACGTGTCCAAAGCCATTGTGGAACATCAGCAAGATTTTTTTGAAATGGGTATTTCGGGGCTAAAGCCGCTTACCTTAAAAGATATTGCTCAAAAAATAGACTGTCACGAATCAACGGTAAGTCGTGCGACTAACGGAAAGTATATTCAAACGCCACGCGGGCTGTTTGAGTTAAAATACTTTTTCATCAATTCTTTAGAGCGAACTGATGGCGAACAAAGCAATTCTACTGCCTTTATAAAAGAAAAAATCAAAACATTAATTGCCGAAGAAAATAAATTAAAACCTCTTTCAGATCAAAAACTCATGTCTCTTCTTTCCAGCGAAGGAATTCAAATTTCAAGAAGAACAGTAGCTAAATACCGTGAAGAAGCAGGAATTGAAAGTTCTTCTAAGCGGCGACGATTTTAATATTGCTTATTCTAAATTACAGCTTTATCCCTACTAAAAAGAACCCGTTGATTTTACTCAACGGGTTCTTTTTATCGGTTTCCAATAAATAAAAGCCATATGATATTGATACGTATATTCATATGTGCCATTTATTTTCTTTGCATACTGTAAAATAATCTTCTCAGTTTCTAACTTGTCAATATCTTTAGAAAGCACCTTTGTCGAGTTCTTCTTGATGAGATCTTCGTACGTCTCATAGGTTACCGTTTTGGTTATAGGAACCAGCTTACAATCTGCGTAAATACCCAGTTCATATAAAATATTTAGTAAGTCAATATATTCCTTACGGCGCCATTTAATCTCGTACCCAAGCTTTCTATGTAACTCTACGTAGTGAGGCTTTTCTGGACCCGTTGACATGCCTATAACCGCCAAACGATTAGCCGAATCATTCATATTTAAGAGACCATCGACAATATTATGCATACGGTAAAAACAGTTTATTCCTACTACGGCATCGTAGTTATCTGTTAGACGCTCATACTCCCATTTACCTTCTATGAACTTTAGATTAGAGCGGGCATCTGATTGCCTTTGTAAGTAGCGAATAATGCTTGGCGAACAATCCATACACGTAAGTTCTTTTACATAATCAGCAATCGAAAACGTATAATTTCCCCAGCCAGGGCCAATTTCCATAACAGAGTCATTTGGATTCAAAAAAGCAAGAAGTTCTTGTTGAAGCTGTTTTACTACAGGGTCATTTACTGAATTAAAAGACATTTTCTCTAAATACTGCTGCCAAAATTCATCTTCAGCTCGGTCGTTTATCATCCGTTCCGATATTGAACCGTCCCATTCTTTCAGTCCTTCTTGCCACTTTTTTACACGATCACTTTCATATACCGAAAATTTTGTAAGCTGCATGCCTTCACGTTCCCCTCTTTTATACGTAAACCTATACTATCATAAAGAAAAAGAGAGTTCCTTTTTAAACTGGAACTCTCTTTTTCTATTAGTTAAATTATGCTGCTGCCTCTTCCTCTGTGTGATGCTTCTCTTTTCTGGCATTGATATAAAACATTATCAATGAAAGAGTGATGAAGATTGCTGCAAAGATTCCAAGTACGCCAGCCTGATGCCATACATAGCCGAAATCATCACCAATTGAAATGATTTCACGGAAACCGCGAATTGCATAGGTCATAGGCAAGTACGGATTAATTGCCTGGAAGAATTCCGGCACAAGTGCTTTAGGGAATGTACCTGCACTGCCGCCAATTTGAAGCAACAGAATAATGAAGGCTAAATACTGCCCTACTTTTCCTAACCCTGTTGTTAAGAACAAGATAAGTGTAAAGAACGTCACACCTGTAATCATGGTAAAGATATAGAAGTGCCAAATGCTTGTTACGTTTAAATGCAAGCCCCATAGAAGAGCTGTAACAGCAATCGCTGCCTGCAGCATACCTACAATAGTGATGACACTAAACTTACTTAGGAACCACGAAATGCCTGATGTCGGTCGAATTGATGGCTCTTTCATTGGATATACCGCTGAAAACATTAACGTTCCCGCAAACAAGCCAATACATAAGATGTATGGAGCTAATCCGACACCGTACTTATCTACGTTGTTTTGTTTATCTGATTTTAAATCCGTCGGATTTGAAAACATGCTATATGTTTTATCATCCGCTTTAACATCTTTTGCATCTTTTGCACCATCTGCTAAAGATGAATGAAGCTCGCTTGTTCCATCTGATAATTTAGATGAACCATCATATAGTTTAGACGAACCATTTGTTAACTCTTTAGAACCATTTGCTAATTTGGTTGCCCCGTTTTCTAGCTGTGTTAAACCATTTGCTAGCGCTGCGCTTCCTTGTTCAGACTTCTTAAGTCCATCCACAATTTGCTGCTGCCCGTCAGCAAGCTTTCCAGCTCCTGTATGAGCGTCAGCAATACCGCTGTTTAGTTCCGCAAATTTGCTGTTGAACTGCTTTTCTCCGTCTGCTAGTTTAACAGCACCGTTGTATAATTGAGTTTGAGCATTATATAATTTTGTCTGGCCATTGTACAGCTGACTTTGTCCATCAGCAATTTTATTAATAGCGCTTTGAATATCTTCTCCACCTTTAGAGAGCTTTTGAAGAGCCGCAGATAACTCTTGCACTTTATCTACTTTTGCTTTTAACTGCTCTGCTTTTTGCTGCTGTTCATCCATAAACTGCTGAGACGTGAGCTTTTTAATTCCTGCAATCAGCGTTTGTTTTTGCTCATCAGGAATGGACTCGTTGCTGTTAATGCTGTCAATGAGGGCTTGCTGCTGCTGTTCAAACTCTGCTTTTTTTGAATCAACCTGCTGTTTAATCTGCGTAATTTCCTGTTCCGCTTGATTAATTTGCTGCGTAACGCTGCTCACTTCAGCGTCCACTTGATTTAAGCCGCTTGTAAACTGCGGTAGTTTTCCTTGAAGTGTCTTTGTTCCTTCATTGAGTTGCTGTGTTGCACCTTGCAGTTTAGCAGTTCCGTCTTGTAGTTGTCCTAATCCATTGCTAAGCTTTCCTGCACCTGTTTCAAGTTCTTTAGAAGCCGCATAAAGCTGTCCGCTCCCACTTTCTAACTTTCCTAAACCGCTGTTTAGGCTACCTAAGTTTTCATTAATTGTGTCCGCACCGTTTAGTAGCTTAGCTGCACCAGCATTTAAATCTGTTGCTCCTTTTCGTGCATCCGTTAACCCATTTGCTAATTTAGCTGTACCGTCTTCGAATGTAACCGTGCTGTCTGCTAATTTTTTCATGTTATCTCGCAGCGTTTTCGAGCCATTTTCTAGCTCTCCTGCACCGTCACTTGCTTTTTGAAGACCGTCCGCTACTTGTTTAAAGCTGTCAAATACCGTTTCAGCATACTGCTTTGTGACTGCTTCTTTAATTTGATCATTGATTTTAGCCACTGCATTTGAGCTAATTTGAGCGCCTGAATAGTTCTTTCCGGCATTTGTATGGTAGATAAATTTCATTTTTTTAGGATCTTTATCCATTAATGTTGTTGCATTTTTGGAGAAATTTTTTGGAATTTCTAAAACTAAATAGTAGTCCTCATTTTTTAAGCCTTCTAACGCTTTTTCTTTGTTCGTAAATTTCCAGTCAAATTTATCGTTTTTCTTTAAATCATCAACAAAATCACGACCGACATTCAATTTCTTTCCATCTAATGTAGCACCTTTATCTTCATTTACCACTGCAACTGGAATTTGATCTGTTTTTCCATATGGATCCCAGTAAGCAGATAAAAAGATGACATTATAAAGTAATGGAACAAATAACAATCCGCAAATCACAACAATAGTCATTGGTTTGGAAAAGATTTTTTTCCATTCTCCTTTAATCATATTCATGTTTTTTAGCCTCCAATAATCCTTACTTCCGTCTGACCGTTTGACCGTTTGACCGAAAAACATTTTCGGTCATTAAGTTCTGATTAATGTTACCATATTCACAAGAATAAGGTCAATCGTTATTCTGTAATTAAAAGCTGATTTTAGCAGAAAGTTTAAAATCAGCTTTTTAAGATAACGTTCACACTAAATATCAAGCTTAAATCATGAGCTTCATTCGCATCGTTCTTAATAAATGCCCGTCAAATTCATCATCAAATTCATCCACAAGCTGGAAACCTTTTGATTGATAGAATGCACGGCCTATTCCGTTTTCCCTTTCTACGTTAATGTAAACGATTTTTAATTCCTTCGAGCGCTTCATTCCTTTTTCTAACAATTGCGAACCGATTCCTTTCCCTTGATAAGCAGGAAGTATATAGATAGATCCTAGTTCTATTTCCCCTCTGTTTTTCAGTCGGAAAAAGTTAGCGTACCCTACGATTTTCTCATCAATAGTTGCTACATAAATGAACGAATTGCGCAAGCGCCACAGCAGCCTTTTATTGGAGTATGCTTCTGAAAGAAACCGATTCTGAACGCTTCTAGGAATAATTCCTTCATATGTATCATACCAGCTCATCTTTGCGACGTATTGAACAGACGTAATATCTTCTTTTCTCATTTTGCGAATGATTACCTCCACTCACATCCCTCCTGACAATTTGCTGCTAAAATCGTACATAATTTCACCTGAAAAATATAGTTATAAATATATATTTTTAATTGTAACGCTCTAGAAGCATTGATTGATTTTAGAACCTTATGTATAATCGAGATAGATACAAATTGAAAATGATTATCATTAACAGGAGTGCTGAATGATGAATTTAACTACCGTGAGTATTGGCGACAAAGTAAAAGTTAAAAACATTGAATTTTTAGATAGATCATTAGAACGCCGCCTTCTTTCTTTTGGAGTAAAAAAAGGCTGCGAACTATGCATGAAGCAAAAAACCATCTTAGGGGGACCTTGTATTATTGAATGTCAAGGTCAAATGATTAGCATCCGAAAACGCGATGCGGCTAAAATTGAGGTTGAGACAGCATGAGTACAATTGCACTTTTAGGAAATCCAAACACAGGAAAAACTTCTTTATTCAATATATTAACAGATTCCTATGAATACGTAGGAAACTGGAGCGGTGTAACCGTGGAAAAGAAAGTTGGGTCTATTAAAAAGCAAAACAGCCAGCTGGTTGATTTGCCGGGTGTGTATGATTTTACTCCTCTTTCTTCAGATGAAGCAGTGGTAACTAACTTTTTGTTAACCGGAGAATTTAACAGTATGCTGAATATTGTAGACGCTTCTCAGTTTGAAAGAAGCATGCATCTCACTATTCAAGCCTTGGAATATGGAAAGCCATTAGTAATCGGCTTAAATATGATTGATGTAGCGGAAAAACGCGGATTGACTTTCCATTTGGAAAAGCTTAGCAAATCATTACATATTCCAGTTTCTGCAATTATTGCCCGCAATGGAAAAGGAATTAATGAGCTTCTCTCCACTTTGAAGCAAGATTTAAAAGCCCCGTTATTTCAATTAAATTACGGGGAAACCGCTGAACAAGCAATTCATATGATTCAAACAAAAGCGGATGTCAGCAGATGGATTGCCATTCAATTTTTAGCGGAAAATAGCGTAATCGAATCAACGTTAAAAGAAAAAACGAGTTACTCAGAGCTGCTTGAGCTTCGAAAAGCGGCTGTACAAAAATTAACCAAGCCGCTTAGCGAGCATTTCTTCGACGTGCGTACAGCATTTATCGAGCGCATTTCCAGCGAGTGTATCATAAAGGGCAGCGAAACACCTCTAACCTTCACAGATCGAATCGATCGAATTGTGACGCATAAGTGGCTTGGTCTCCCTATTTTTCTTGGCTTAATGTATTTGATTTTTAATATTACGTTTACTTGGATTGGCGTTCCTCTTTCTGATAAACTGGACGGTTTTTTTGGCGGAACGCTTAGTAAAGGCGCTGATTCTCTTCTAAATGCAGCTGGTGCTGCTCCATTTATTCATGATTTAATTGTGGACGGCATCATCGCAGGCGTAGGCGGCGTATTAGTATTTGTACCACAAATCTTTGTCCTGTTCTTTTTCATTTCACTGCTTGAAGATTCAGGATACATGGCTCGAATTGCTGTAGTAATGGATCGTATCATGGAATTTTTCGGTTTGAACGGAAAAGCATTTATTCCGATGATTATTAGCTTTGGATGTAACGTACCGGGGATCATGGCCGCACGTACAATTGAACAGCGAAAAGAGCGTCTTATGACCATTTTAGTAAATCCATTTATGAGCTGCTCAGCACGCCTTCCTGTATACGCTTTGTTTGTAGGTGCGTTTTTTGTGCAAAACGGAGCAGCTGTGGTGTTTTCTATGTACTTGCTTGGCATTATTTTAGCACTTGTTGTAACGAAAATTTTATCAGTAACGCTTCTTAAAGACGAACAATCAACTTTTATTGTTGAACTTCCTCCTTACCGCGTACCTCAAGCTAAGACTCTTTGGAGAAGCACGTGGGAAAAAGGCCGAAATTTCGTCCGAAAAGCAGGTACGGTTATTTTAGCTGGCTCTGTATTTATCTGGCTATCATCTTACGCTGGCCCTGGCGGTTTTGGAGTAGATATGGAAAATAGCTTTATGGCTATTATTGGAGGTGCTATCGCTCCGCTATTTATCCCTTTAGGTTTTGCGACATGGCAAGCTGTAGCATCACTGATTACAGGCTTCCTAGCAAAAGAAGTGGTTGTTTCGACTATGAGCATCATTTATAAAGTACAAGAAGGACAGCTTGGCGACACAATGAAGACATTCTTTACACCGCTAACAGCCTATACGTTTATGGTGTTTGTTCTTCTTTATGTTCCGTGTCTAGCAACCGTCGCTGTTATTCGACGAGAAACCGGCTCATTGAAATGGACAGCATTTGCTGTGGCCTACCCTTTGGTTGTCGCTTATCTCGTAGCTTTGCTTGTACACACTATTGGAAAAGTACTTGGTTTTTCTTAAAAGGAGTGAATAACATTGATTATTAACATTTTAATTGGGGTTTTAATATTTGGATATGCCCTTTATCATATGACAAAATTCTTCCGCAAGAGTACTCAGGGAAAATGTGCAAGCTGCGCACAGCAATCTTCTTGTGCAACGGATGATTGCGGCATTGACTGGGATAAAACGATTCAAGAGGCTCAAAATCAATCTTCTTAATACATTAAAAAAGCATCCTAATAGATGGGATGCTTTTTTAATGTTACGCAACTAGTTTTAAAATGAGATGAGAAAGGACTTCCTTTTCCTCTTCACTGCTGACTTTCCATAATTCATGAAGGACTTTTTCTTCTCGGTTTCGAGGCTCCTCATTTTTGGCTAAATAGCTAGCCACTTTTTTTGTAGCAGCTGCTAATTGTTCCTCATTTAACCCGAGTTTTTTACCGACATGGACTTTTTGAGTTAAATAATCAGTAAACGTATCAAAATTCTGCAAAATTGCTTCTTTTTTCTCCGTCCCTAAATTATCTACCGTATCTTCAATTTTATTCATGTCTTTTGTAGTTCCTTCATTCATTTGACTCACAGTTAACATCTCCCTTTTAGTGAATAGACTGGTATGTTCTTTCACGCTCAGCTTCTGGTTTTTCGTCTGGCGTCATCTTTTCCTTACTTATTTCAGAAGTTGCATCTTTCACTTTTTCACCAATTTGCTGTAAATCACTTTTAGCATCTTCTACCGTCGATTTTGCATCATGCGTAACGCTTTTCACATCTTCTGCTTGCTTAAAGAAATCTTCGTTTACACGCTCGTACAAATGTTTAGCATCATTAATTGCGTCTTTTAGCAAATTTGATGCGTTTTTCATTTGCTGCACCATTTTTTCTTTTGTTTCTTGAGGGTTCTCTTTTACTTGATTAATCATGTTTGCAGAAGAGTCCTTTAATGTAACGGCTCTTCTTTTAACAGATGAGCGAGTTTTATTATCAAGTAATGTTATACATCCACCCACAACTGCCCCGACAACAACACCTTTTACTAGCTTGCTGCTGCAGCTTTTTCCAGCGCTAACAGCAGTAGGGCTATTAGCTGTCTGTGGATTGTTATTGATTCCTACATCGTTATTAATGCCTGCGCTGTTGCTTAAAGCAGGGTTTTGTAATTCAGATCGGTTTCTTTCCATTTTTACTGCCTCCTTTAGCATTGTTATTGAGTGATTTCCCACCTTTCTTTATCTTTAAACAATTGAACACAAAAAACATGACTAAAGGCCACCTTTTAGCTCCCACTAGTCAAGAATAACTATGTAATAAAAAAGCTCCCCTTTTTTAACAGAAAAGCGCAAGCCGGATTTTTGTAAAAGGATTGTCAGCACCGGTATAATAAGAAGTACTTTAAAAGAAATCTTATACTATTGGTCATAGGGGTGAAGCAATTGAGCCAGCTTAATAAAGAATTTAACTGTGAAAAAGAATTAACGCTTGCTATTATCGGCGGAAAATGGAAGATGCTGATACTATGGCACTTAGGACGTGAAGGAACAAAACGGTTCGGGGAACTAAAATCGCTTATTCCTGATATTACGCCGCGCATGCTGGTTAATCAGCTGCGGGAACTGGAAGAAGATCTAATTGTTAACCGTAAAGTTTATCCTGTCGTACCACCTAAAGTCGAATACTCACTTACAAAAGAAGGAGAAAGTTTAATGCCCATTTTGACAGCCATGTACGATTGGGGTAAAAATTACCGTGATACAGTGCTGATCAATCAAGAACAAAAGGCAGAAACGTTGATTAAATAATGGAAACTAATCCTTCTATTCCATAATTTTTATTTTTTTATGCGGATGATATTAATCAATATCATCCGCATTTTCAATGAAAATTAAGCGGTTACAAGACTGATATGTCCATTAGTATACTTCTGTATACTATCATTCCCCACACTATTTGTGGGAAAAGTGCGTACTTTTAAGAACCTCAAACTGCGGGTACAATAACTACACCAGCTGCTTTTTATGTAAAAAAGCACAAAAGGTATCTATAGATTTCTATAAGGAGTGGAGTAGAATGGAATTACAATTAGCATTAGATCTTGTTAATATTTCTCAAGCAAAAGAGGTAGTAAAAGAAGTTGAAGAACATATTGATATCGTGGAAATCGGTACGCCCGTTGTAATCAATGAAGGGCTTCGCGCCGTTAAAGAAATTAAAGAAGCATTTCCTAATTTAAAAGTATTAGCTGACCTAAAAATTATGGATGCAGCTGGCTATGAAGTACAGCAAGCTTCTCAAGCCGGAGCAGACATCATTACCATCTTAGGTGTGGCTGAAGATATGTCAATTAAAGGTGCAGTTGAAGAAGCGAAAAAACAAGGTAAAAAAATTCTAGTCGATATGATTGGGGTAAAAGATATTAAAGGACGCGCAAAAGAGCTAGACGAATTTGGCGTTGACTATATCTGTGTACACACAGGATACGACCTTCAAGCAGTTGGCCAAAACTCTTTTGAAGATTTAGTAACAATCAAAAGCGTTGTAAAAAATGCAAAAACAGCTGTTGCTGGCGGCATTAAATTAGAGTCTTTACCTGAAGTAGTAAAAGCACAGCCTGATCTTGTTATCGTTGGCGGAGGCATCACGAGCCAAGACGATAAAAAATCAGTTGCTTCTCAAATGAAAGAGCTTATTACAAATTAAGGAGCTTTCTATGCAGACGAGCGAACATTTAAAAACGGTTATGAATGAGCTTTTACAAACAACGGCTCTAATCGCTGACGATGAAGCTGAACAGCTTGTAAATGGCATCATCTCATCTAAAAAAGTGTTTGTCACTGGAGCAGGCGTTCAGGTCTTATGGGCAAGTCATTTGCTATGCGTATGATGCATATGGGCATTGATGCGTATGTTATTGGAGAAACCGTGACGTCCACTTTCACGCAGGATGATTTATTAATCATCGGATCAGGTTCTGGGGAGACGAAGAGCTTGATTCCTATCGCTCAAAAAGCAAAAGAACTTGGAGGAAAAGTTGGAGTAGTCACAATTTCTCCCGATTCCACGCTTGGCAAGCTGGCTGATTTTATCGTGAAGCTGCCCGGTGCTCCTAAGGATCAAGAGCAAAACAGTTATCAAACAGTACAGCCTATGGCGTCACTGTTTGAACAAACGCTTCTTCTCTTCTACGATGCGCTGATTCTTCGCTTCATGGAGAAGAAAGAACTTGATACCCATACAATGTACGGAAAGCATGCAAATTTAGAATAAAAAAAGGTCTTGCTCTAGGCAAGACCTTTTTTGTTTTGAAACTTTCTATTTCACCAAATATTTATTTATCGCATAACTAAATGTACTCTATCGTTAACTTTCTTCAAAAACCCTATTCGAATTTTGTTGCATCTCTATAAAACGGCTGCCCTGCGACTTTAATGGATTCTGTTGGGCATCCTTCATACGCTTCCATCATCTCATCTTGCTGATGTTCAGGAACCTCTTTTGTTCCTTCATTGTTATCTAGCACTGCATAAGCAAGACCTTCTGAATCATAATCATAAAGATCTGGTGCGCTCCCTCCACATGCTCCGCAAGCAATACATGTTTCCTTATCTACCATCGTAAAAGCCATAAAAAAACCTCCTTTACCTTTTCACTTTCTCTTTCAGAAAGTTACGTTCAGTATAAGAAGGTTTTTTTAAATTCGTCTTAAATTATTTACTTGGATTCTCCGATATTCTCAAACATTTCATCTACATTTGGCTTTTTCTTAATTAATCCTGACTCTTTTAACCAGTCCACATTTGACTGCCATGATTCTTTCGTTTGACTGCCAAATCCTTGTTCAGACTTCATTTTCGGAAGTAAAATATTTAAACTTTTTGTTTCCACGTCTTTTTCAAGAGGGAAGTTTGATTTATCTTGGTTATCTAATAGAATTTGAAGTGATTCTTTTGGATGTTTCTCTGTGTACTCATACCCTTTTGTCGCGGCACGCCAAAACGCTTTAATCGTATCAGAATCTTTTGCCCACGTTTGATCCCCAGTAACTGCCACTAGCTCGTAATAAGATGGCACGCCGTAATCTGAAGGATCAATGTCAACCGTTTTATATCCTTTTTTATGAAGTAATGGTACTTCATGATTAATATATGCCCCTATTACGGCATCTACTTTTTTACTAATCAGCGATGAATTTAACTCAAATCCTACGTCTACTAGTTTTACTTTATTCGGATCTCCTCCATCGCTTTTCACCATTTTCTTTAGAACAGATTCACTTAATGGTGTTCCGCTGTAGCCTACTACTTTTCCTTCTAAATCTTTAGGACGCTTAATACCGCTATCTTTCAATGCCACAACTCGGTTTAGCGGAGATCTTACAATCGCTCCTACCGACTTTACCGGCACATCTTCGTTTGCTCGTGCCATTGCTACATCAGGCTGATAATAAAGGCCGAGCGTAACTTTCCCCGCAGCTGCTAAATTAAGCGAGTCTGTTGGATTAGCAGGAAACTGTACTTTTACATTCAGCCCTTCTTTTTTGAAATATCCTTTTTCTTGTGCAGCGTAAATGAAGCTGTGCACTGCATTTGGATACCAATCAAGCATAATTGTAACGTCTTTTAATTTTTTACTGTCACCAGCTTTATTTTCCTTGTTCTGACCACAAGCAGCGAGCATCAAAACAAGCATCAGGCTTAAGCCAATTACAAACCATTTTTTCATTCTGTTTTCCTCCACTTTAATGAACGTTTTTCAAAACCTGCTACAATAATAAAGAATAAAATACCAAGCGCGGATAAAAT
This sequence comes from Priestia sp. JV24, assembly GCF_025910025.1. Taxonomy (NCBI): domain Bacteria; kingdom Bacillati; phylum Bacillota; class Bacilli; order Caryophanales; family Bacillaceae; genus Priestia; species Priestia sp. JV24. Next base: position 298,299 of record NZ_JAPCIN010000010.1, on the reverse strand, counting down.
TACAATTGGTGCAAATACACCAGCTGCATCAAACTGTGTCATCATGCGACGACTGAAATATCCTAAGCCTGCTTGTGCACCTAACCATTCGCCAATGGCAGCACCTATTATACTAAAGGTAACCGCTACTTTGAGCCCTGAATAAAAATGAGGCAGTGCAGAAGGAATGTTCAACTTAAAGAAAATATCTTTTTTTGTTGCTCCCATCGTTAACATGAGTTCTTTTAACTCTTTGTTTGTGGAACGAAGCCCGTCAAACGTGCTAACGGTAATGGGAAAAAACGTAATTAATACGGTCACAATCACTTTGCTCCAAATGGAGTAGCCAAACCAGAGAACAAATACAGGAGCAATGGCAATGGTCGGGATCATTTGTGACGCAATAATAAGCGGATAGAAAGCACGCTCAATAAGCGGGCTCCAATTCATCCACACGGCCAGCAGAACCCCTAGCACAACGGATATAACCAGCCCAATTACGACAATAGATAACGTAGCTGGTAAATGCTTAAACAATAAATCCATTCGCAAATCCCAAAGCTTCGTTAAAATACCGGTGGGCGTTGGTAAAATAAACGGATAGTTTACAATGCGTGCTCCAATTTCCCAAGCAGCCAGTAAAATGACTACTAATATCACTGAAGCTCCGTACTTTTTCATGTGTTCACCTTCGATCTAAGCTGTTCAATTAAGTAATCTTTCACGTCAAGCACACGCTGTTGATTCAAATCTTTTTGCGTTCGAGGTCTGCTAAGCGGCACCTGAATCTCTTCAAGATGACTTACCGGCTTGTCTGAAAAGATAAAAATACGATCTGATAAAAAAAGCGCTTCGTTTACGTCATGAGTGATAAATAAGATGGTGTGCTTACGCTTTTGCCATTGTTCAAGCAGCCATTCTTGCATCGACAAACGCGTAATGGCATCAAGCGCACTAAAAGGCTCATCTAAAAGCAGCACGTTAGAACCGCTTAATACCGTTCGCAGAAAAGAAACACGCTGCTTCATCCCTCCAGATAAATCACTTGGAAAACGATTTTCATACCCTTTTAAACCAAACTCTTCGAGCAGCTGAGATACTTGCCTATGAGCACTTGCTTTTGACACATTGTGAAGCTCAAGCGGCAGCGCTGCATTGTCTAAAATCGTGCGCCACGGAAGAAGCAAATCTTGCTGCGGCATGTAGCCTACTTTTCCAAGCCGTTTTTCATAAGACTGTCCGTTAATCACGATATCGCCTTCACTCTGCTGTTCAAGACCTGTAATGAGACGAAACAACGTACTTTTCCCAGAACCGCTCGCTCCAACGATACTGACAAACTCGCCTTCTTTCACATCTAAGTTTAATGATGTTAAAATCGGTTGATCACCGTTTTTGTACGTAAAACTGACGTTTTGAAAAGATAACACAGACTTATTCATGAATTGGCCACATCGCTTCGTTATAAGCCATATCCCAGAACATATATTCAAAACGCGTTGTATTTAAGAAAATTTCTTCGAGCTTTTCTAATTCCGCTTCTGATTTGTCTTCAGTAAGTGAGTCGAATAAATTAATACACCATGTCGCTAGTTCTCCAAATTCTTCTGAGCTGTACATTTCAATCCACTCACGATAAAACTCATTGTTAGCTCCAGGCTTTTCACTGAGTTCTTTTCCTATTTCCCAGTAGCTCCACATACAAGGCAAAAGAGCCGCCACTAATTCAGCTAATGTTCCGCTTTGACCAACGTGCAGCATATAGTGTGTGTATGCAAGCGTTGTAGGAGATGGCTGCGCTTTTTCTAATTCTTTTTCGCTGATTTCAATTTTCTTGGCATACTCACGGTGCAGGCTCATTTCTTCGTTTAATGTAGAATCCAAAAGTGCAGCAAATTTCCCCATCGTTTGAAGATCGGTAGCTTTCATGGCTCCAATCGCAAATAATTTGGCATAATCAATTAGGTAAAGGTAATCTTGAATCATGTAAAAGCGAAACTTCTCCTTTTCAAGCGTTCCGTCTCCCATTCCCTGTACAAAGGGATGATTATGATTTTGACGCCAAATAGGCTGCAGCTTTTCGTATAATCGCTCACTAAATTTCATGATGATCACTCCTTATGCGTATGCAGCCACGTATAAATGAACTGCACCATCACTTTTGTATATTGAATAAGCTGATTCATATCTAATTGTTCATTCACAGCATGTGCATTTGCTAAATTCCCCGGACCGTAAATAGCCGCAGGAATCCCCGCATCAGCTAGCCAACCGCCATCTGTTACGCTAGTTGACACATCGATTGGAGGCTTTTTCCCTTCAATTTGTTCATGAGTATTTGCAAGCAGCTGTACTCCAGCATGATTTTCATCAATTTCTAATGACGGGAAGATTTCTCCTCTGTCTTCAATCATTGATGTGCCTCCCCATTCAAAGGTTGGCAGGTTATCTTTTAACCATGGATCTGCTTTTGCAATAGCTAAAATGTATTCTTCCACTTCTTTTGATACTTGGTCGTATGATTCATTGGGATAATAGTGAACGGTGATCCACAGCCTGCATTCATCTGCAATAAACGCAGCATGCCTTCCCCCTTCGATTACTGCTGGATTAATCGTATTTGTTCCCGGCAAAAATCCTGGATAGCTTTTTGTAACAGCCCAGTGGCGCTCCAATTCTTGCAGCCCTCCGATCACTTTTGCCATCTTTTCAATAGCACTCGCAGCTAACAGCCCTCCTCCAGCATGAATCATACTTCGGCGTGTACCGTCATGATAGGTTTTACTGCTTTTTATCGTAATCCATCCCGTGATCACTCCGCCTTGACCTTGAATATGTAAATCACTCGTATCGGCAACAAGCGCAAAGTCAGCTGTATATCCTTTCTGACAGCATTGCAGCGTACCTGCCTCTCCCACTTCTTCTCCTACAACGGATTCAAAAATCAAGTCTCCCGGCAGTTCGATTCCTGCTTCTGTTAGAAGCTGAACTGCAAATAATGCTCCTGCCAAGCCGCCTTTCATATCAGCAACTCCGCGTCCGATTATCATGTTGTCTTTTACCACAGCTTCAAACGGATTTGTCTCCCACTTTTCATTTTCTTGTACCTCAGCTACATCCATATGCCCGTTAATAATTAAGCTTTGATAGTCAGCTGATTTTTTCCCTTTTAACGTGCCCACTACAATAGGATCGTTGCAATATAAATCCCACATATCGATGGAAAAACCGCAGTTTTTAAGGAAATCCGCTACGTAGCGCTGCGCTTCATGAGAATTCCGTGCAGGAGGCGCCGGCGTTTTATATGAAACAAGCGTTTTTAATAACTGGACTAGCTCCCCTTTGCGCTCCTCTACCTGTTTGACAAGCAAATCAATTGTTTCTTCCATGTATGACACCTTCCTTTACGCATAAAAAAACACTTCTTTCGCAGGAAAGAAGTGTTTTTGTTTATATACAAAAAATTATTATAACGAGTTCGTAAGGAAATACCATACAAAACATCCATTACAATACCTCTTTCCTACGCTAGTATTACCTAGTTCAGGTTATAAGGGTTAAGACTTCTCGTCTCTCTCAGCTTAGAAAGCACCCCTAGTGGCGTTGTATCTCTATAAAATTAAACGATTATCATATGTTTACCTGTAATAGTTTTATCATAGTAAAGCGTTTTATTCAATAGAAAGGTTCATTATTCAGCAATGAAAATAGTTTCCTTTTTAGGAAAACAAAAAGCACACACCTTTTCAAGCAGTGTGTGCTCTTTACTTTTATAAGCTTACTAGTTAACTATCGGCTTCTTTAAAAATACATCGTTTTTCCATTCAGACAGGAAGAAGCGCAAGTTTTTGCCCCGGTCTCACTAACGAAAGCAGCTCATGATCTTCTTCTATCACATACCCAATCACATTCACATTAGCATTTGCAGGCAAATTCGTTTTAGCTATTTGAACCTCTCCTCTGTAACGTCCGTAGCCATCATTGTCCATTGTAATTGCTCCCATTCTGCGTTCTACTGTATGAAATGGCGGCACTGGTTTTACAGATCGAGTATCAACTAAACGCAGAACGTCTCTTGATACATCCGGACGCACGCTGTACGTTCCCTCTATATGAGGTGAACGAATGCGCAGCGGAATAATGCGGCTTTCTTGATATTGAACCAAACGCTTTAATAAACTTGAACCGGCGCATGGATCTCCAATATAAACCTCTGCTACTCCGCATCCGTATAAATCTACTGCAGAAGTAAAAGGACATCTATTACGGTCTTTTTCTCTAGTAGGAAGACCTTGATAAACAGGGCCTCTTTTTTCGTCTTCTCCAGGAATATAAGCGCAGACTGGAATACGAAGTTCATTAAATAAATCTGTCTGCTGTTGAAAAAACGTTTCTTCAAGCCCTGTTTCAGGCCGCGGATAAAAATTATGCCATGCAAGCAGCTGATGATGATGAAGACCTGCAGATAAGAGTGCTTCAATTTCTTGTTTGGATAACGTACTTGCATTAACAGCAATATAAAATTCATTCGCAAGCGAAAGAGTTTCTTCTGCGCTAAAGCCATCGTCTAGTCTAATACCAGATACGCCAAGTGAAGATAGCGACATAAGGCTTTCAATACCTAAATGAACTGGCGTATGCTTAGATACGTCTGCATACACGCTTATTCCACAATCTCTAGCCACATGAAGCAATTCTTTTGCCCGTTCAGCCAAATCTCCTTTTTCTTCTGGAATGTGAAGCGAAGTGAATGCACGTGTGACGCCGCACTCACTCGCTTCTATTAATTTTTTGGGGGCATCACTATCATTTAAATAAAACGAAATGCCAATCATTCAAACTCCCTCGCCATTTCATCGTTAAATCCAAAGAAATAGGTACAAATAAAGCCTGCCGCGTAAGCAATAACTAATCCAAGTAAATAAAGAAGAATTTGATGCGCATGAACTAAAAACGTAAGCGGTAAACCTGATACTCCCACTGCTACAGTTGCAATATGGAAGTGCGCCTGAAACGCTCCGCCGATTCCAGCTCCAAGACAAGCGGTTAAGAATGGCCGTCCTAAAGGAAGTGTGACTCCAAAAATAAGCGGCTCTCCGATTCCGAGCAGTCCTGAAGGAAGTGCGCCTCCAATTGCTCGCTTTAAACGTTTTTTCTTTGTTTTGATATAAATAGCAAAAGCTGCACCGACCTGACCGGCTCCGCCCATTGCTAGGATAGGAAGAAGCGGATCATCTCCAATTGAATTGATAAGCTCTAAATGAACAGGAGTAAGACCTTGATGCAGTCCTGTAATGACGAGCGGCAAGAATGTTGCTCCTAACACAAAGCCTGCTACAACTCCTCCAATCTCTAAAACTCCTAAAAGACCTTTTGTGATTCCGTCTGAAATCAAGCCGCCGATTGGCATGAATACTACATACGTAATAATGCCTGTAATTAATACCGTAACGGTTGGTGTAATAATAATATCCAGTGACTGAGGGACAAATTTGCGTACTCGTTTTTCTAACATGGCCATAAAGATTGCTGCAAGCAAGACTCCTATTAAGCCACCCCGTCCCGGCAAAAGTGCTTCACCGAAAAGTTTAATATCAGCTACGGCAGGATTAATGACTAAAATACCCGCTAAGCCCCCTAGAGCCGGTGAACCACCAAATTCTTTTGCGGCATTAATACCTACTAAAATACCAAGATAAGCAAATAAGCCGCTTCCGATAACCGTTAATAGAATAGCAATCTGTGAATCTGCAGGAAGCCACTTCGCTTGAACTGCTGCTTTTGTCACTCCGGTGATAAGTCCAGATGCTACAAGAGCAGGTATTAACGGAATAAAAATACTTGCAATTCGGCGAAGCAAAAGCTTAAACGGAGTTGCATTTTTTTCTTTCAGCTCTGATTTCCGCTGAGCCGCACGATTTTCTAAATTAATACCGCCGGATTCATCAATTAACTTTCCGAATTCCTCTGTTACTTTGTTTACTTTTCCAGGACCAATAATAATTTGAAGCGTTTCTTCTTCCACTAATCCGAGCACGCCTTCAAGTTTTCGTATATCCGTCTTTTTTACAATTGAATCATCTTTTACCGTCACACGCAGCCGCGTCATACAATGCGTATACGCTTCAATATTGGATGCTCCCCCAAGCATCTCCAAAACAGCCTTTGCTAATTGATGATTATCTAAAGACATGTTAATCCCCCTTTGTATTTTCCTCTTAGATGGATACGGTACTGAGGAAACAGACCACAAAATCCCCTTTTTGTAATCGCTTTCTTTTTTATTTCTTACCTTTCAAAAACTGAATGGCATCTCTTGTTTTGTCAATATACTCAATCGTCTGGTCATACTGCTGCGCTGCAATACTTAAAAATAACACATCAATCACGTAAAGCTGGGCTAAACGAGACGATGTAGCTGCGCTTCGAAACGGCGCTTCTTGAGAATAAGACGTATACAAACAAATATCAGCTAAAGACGAAACGGTGGACTGTCCGTACTTGGTTAAGCTAATCGTCTTTACTCCGCGGTTTTTAGCTAAAGATAAGACGTTGCTTACTTCAGGAGTCTCCCCTGAAAAAGAAATACCCACAACTACATCGTCTTTACTTGCATTTGCGATGAGTGTAGCTGCTAAATGGCTATCTGCAAAAGCCGTGGCATTTTTATTAATTCGAAGAAATTTTTGCTGCGCATCTATAGCAATAATATGTGAAGCACCGATTCCAAAAAAATGAATGTTTTTGGCTTCAATCAGCGCCAAAACAGCCCGCTCTGCTTCTTTATAATTCACAAGCTCGGCCGTATCACTTAGACTTTGAATGCTGTTGCTTGCCGTTTTTTTGACAATAGATTGAATCGTTTCATTTGTTTCAATATCGCGGTATCCTTGCTCCGTATCTCTGGCTAAATCACCGGCTACTCTTACCTTTAATTCTTGAAACCCGCTAACCCCGATAGATTTGCACAAACGAATAACAGCAGCACTGCTCGCATTCGCTAGTCTACCTAATTCTCCAGCCGTACTGTTTACCACAGTATGCGGGTTGTTTAAAATATATTCAGCAATTTTCCTCTCCGAATCAGGAAGCTTAGCCACCGTGTTTTTAATCATTGTTAATCCGCCTGTTGACATCGTTTCTCTCCTTTATATACGTAATGTTCAATCGCTTTTCTCACATAACCGTCCGCATTATTCAGTAACATCTTCGCGGTGTCATAATTTTCATTTGTTTTGATCATAACCACTGCTGTTTTTACCTCATTATTTGCTTCTTCAAGCGTTTGACTTGCTTGCTCATAAGAAACACCTGTAATTTTACAAATAATACCTATTGCTCGTTCTTTAAGCTTTTCATTACTCACATGAACATCTATCATTAAGTTTTCATACGCTTTTCCTACTTTGATCATAGCCGCTGTAGAAATCATGTTGAGAATCATTTTATGAGCGCTTGCTGCTTTTAACCTTGTGGAACCTGTTAGCACTTCCGGCCCTACTACCACCTCAATACTATGGTCCGCTTCTTTTCCAATAAGAGAATTACCATTGCAAGACAGCGCCACCGTTTTAGCTTTTACAGATTTTGCATATCTTAATGCACCAATCACATAAGGAGTGCGTCCGCTTGCAGCAATTCCAATGACTGTGTCTCGTTCATTCAAATGAATTTTTTGTAAATCTGCTGCTCCCAATTCTTCTTTATCTTCAGCACCTTCAACTGCTTTAACAAATGCTTTTTCTCCTCCAGCCATCAATCCCTGTACCTGATCAGGATTGGTAATGAAAGTAGGCGGGCATTCAACAGCATCCAATACTCCCAGTCGTCCGCTTGTTCCTGCGCCTACATAAATAAGCCGGCCTTTCTTTTGAAACGATTCACTTACAAATTCAACTGCCACCTCTACGTCTGGAAGTACTTTTTGTACAGCCAGCGCCACTTTTTGATCTTCTGTATTCATTATGTTTAAAATTTCTTTTGTACTAGCTGTATCGATCTTCATTGTCTGTTCGTTTTGGGACTCTGTTGTTAATAACGTAAGCTGTTCATTCATCTTTTCGGCTTCTTTTTCATCATGTAGTGAAGTTATGGTTATTATAATTTGTTTAAAATATAATTTCAATAATTATTTTATTTTTTAAAATTATATTTTAAATTAACATAAAAAAAGACTTCAGGCATATAGCTGAAATCTTTTTTATGTCTATTTATGATTGTTGAGCAAATGTTAACAGATACTCATCTTGCATTAAAACTTCGTAATCTTGTTCACCATTTCTTACGACGTGTACAGGGACTGTTTTTGCCGGAAGTAATTCAACTGGCTCACGATAACGTTTTGCTACTCCGTCAATAAGTTCGTTTACTAACTGCTCGTTACTCAGCTCACCCGCCTGATATTTTTCTGCAAGTGGTGTCATGACTTCTGCTAATACACTTGCATCGTTAAATCCTTGAATTTCGACTTGTACGACGTACGCATCATCTTCATCACTATACGCTGCATCTTTAATGGTATATTTTGTAGATGAAAGAGCTTTTAGAAACGCGCTGCTTACTTCGTTTAACTGCTCGTCGGTTATATTTGAGCTCAATGATGATAAGGCACCTTTAAAATTCGTTTCAAAAAACTCTACAAACGAACTCTTTTGGAACTCCCCTTTTTCTTTCACCTGTTTCTTATCTTGCTGATTCGGATGTTTAGCAACAAATTGATCTGTATTTTGATAAACAGTTGCTTGAATTAAAGCATCTACGTATTGTCCTGCTTCCTTGGCATAAGCAGCTTGCTTTTCTTTATTTGGTGTTTCGGTGCTGCTATCTGTAGAAGCAGCAGCGGCTTTTGCTTCCACTTTTGGTTTTGTTACATTGTCTAATTGATTGTATGTATACGTATACGTTTGCTTAGACTTTGAGTTTTCTGTTTTTCCGTCTACGTTAACTGAATACGACTGATTTTTTACTACTTTCTTTATTTGCTTCGTTTCTTTATCAACTGTCACAACAAGCGAAAAATCTTTTCCTTTAACTTGGTCAAGGTCTACAGCGGTATCGCTGCCTTGATTTGTTATTTTATAATAAGCTTTAGCATCACCTGCTACAATTTTTTGCTTTTTGTCTTTCTCTCCGTTAAATGTTAATACATACTCTTTGTCTTTTTCAGTGACGTCAAATTCATCTGGAAGATTTTTATCATATTTTTGATAGTAGCGTATTGGATTTTGTTGAAGCTCCCTAGCGTTATTGATTAAAGCCGTAACGTACTTTTTTTCTTCCCCCTGTACTTTTGTGCTTTCTTCTCCAGCCACAGCTAACGTTTCATCACCGTCATGATACATCTTCAATTCTTCGCCGTTCATTTTTGTGTTAATGTAACCTGCTTTACTTTTAAAATCAAACTCTTGTACTCCGTTTACTTGGTAATCAGAGGATCCTTCTTCTTTTCCAGTGACCTTCACTTGAACATTTTTCACCTTTTCTTGTGCTTCTTTCACGTCACCCGTTAATTCCTCTGAAGACGGCATCCCACATGCCGAAAGCAATAGAGCGAATGATAGTGCTAAGCTGGTATTCATTATTTTTTTCATGTAAGAACTCCTTTTTAAATATTTTTCCAAAAATAAGAATCTATGTACTTAGTAAATACACATTTTTACCATTTATAAAACCCAACTTTATTAAATTACCATATTTACATTTAAATGGTAAACAATAAAAGAAGGAACTTGCACAATAAAAAAGTCACGAATCCGTGACTTTTCTAACAACCTTCATAACTTATTTTTGTTAACGTTTTCATTTTAATCTCTAATAATTCCATTACTTGTCCCTATCAGTACTTCTTTACCTTGTTGATTTCGATATACTGATTTAATTTTCACTTTTTGAAAACCATCTGCTTTTTCTACTTCAGTTAATATGCATTCACAGGTAACTGTATCTCCTGCAAAAACTGGACGAAGAAATTCACTCACCATTTCTCTTGCAATATAGTTTAAGTCTCCTCCTATTTTTGTTCCAATGCTAGCAGTCATAAGTCCATGCACCATTAGCCGCCCCTTTTCGTCACGTTCTATATGATGTTTGCCCCGGTCTCCAGTCATCTCTGCAAACTGCATGATTTCTTCCTCTTGAAACGTTCTTTGCCACGTAAATGTATCTCCTGTTTTACATTCCATCTTATCCCTCCCCTTAAGATTAAGACTTTACTTTTTAACTATATCACAAAAAATGAACAGTCATTCATTCCCACATCAAAAAAATAGCAGAATAAATATATCCTGCTATTTTTGACAAGTAGGACAGTAATAAAGCCTTCTAGAAGCTGCTTGCACTTTTAAGATATGCGTGCCGTCAATTCGGCAAGCTTCTCCTTCACGGTTAAAAACCCAGTGGCGGTATTCAGAGCGCTTTTGGCCTTTCTTTTTTAACGTTTCAGCAAGCTTCACATCATTTGTAATGCCACCCGTTTCATAGGACTGTTTGACAAGAGAAATGGTTGCTTCAGCTGCCTTTTTAAGCTGTTCTTCCGTGCAGTCTACCGGACGAGATGCAGGATTAATTCCCGCTACAAATAGGATTTCACTGCGCAAATAATTTCCAATCCCCGCTATAAAGCTTTGGTCTAGCAGCAGCGACGCCCATTTTCTGCGGTAAAATCGCTTAGAGTAAAAGCGATCTAAAAGCTCATTTGCCGTTACTTCTTCACTTAAAATATCCGGACCTACTCTTGATACAAAAGGATGAGCAGAAACTTCTTCATCACGCAATACTTCAATATCAGAAGCGCTATAGAGCAACGCTGATTTCTTTTCATTATGAATAGCAAGACGCAACTGTCTGTTTGTAGATGGATAATTGTAAGATGAACGTACATACCATTTTCCATAAAGCTGATTATGTGAATAAATGGTATAGCCATTGTCAAAACGAATAAGCATAGCCTTCCCTTTTGTATCTACCCTTTTAATACGAGCACCCGTTAATACTTCTTCGTAATGCTGTAAAGATGGAAAAGCAAACCATATCTCGCTAACGGGAAGACTAATAATCGCTTTTTCCACTTCATCGGCTGCTCGTCTAATTTCTGGACCTTCTGGCATATAATGAAACTCCTTTCTTGCCTAACTTTCTTCATTTATTATTTCGGTTTTATTTCTGCTTTGCAAGAAAGAAGCGGTTGAACTCTTCTTTTCCTAAAAGAACCTTTAAATTATGTATGACGGTTACTCTTATAGTAAAATGTTGATACTTTTTTTACTTTCTATAGTGTTTATCTTACTTCCTTTGACTTATACTAGTTGATAATCTTTTAGAAACTTGTTAATTATCTATATATGAGGAGTTTATTATGAACAATCAATCATTTTCTCCACTATCAGCCGCCGAGATGGCTGTTATTTGGAAGCAATATATGAACGATAAAGCAATTTCTTGTATGATTAACCATTTTCTGTGTCATGTAGACGATTGAGATATTCAAAAAGCGATTCAAGGTACACTGCATCACAACAAAAAACAGTGATGCGCTCACTGCTATCTTTTTAAAAGAAAATATGCCAATCCCGCTAGGTTTCGGCGAAGAAGACCTTAATGTTGAAGCTCCAAAATTATTTTCGGATTCTTTTTATTTGCTTTATTTGAAGCATATTTCAAACGATAAAGAACTCTTCTTAGGAAGCTATTTTGATGAAAAGCGGCCGTTAACGGTCATTGAAATTTCTCATATCGTGTCAAGCATACAGACGAACTTAATTGCAAAGGATTTAATTTTAGGGTTTGCTCAAACAGCTCCTTCTCAGGAAATTCAAGCTTTTTTGTTAAAAGGTAGAGAGCAGGTACAGCAACACATTGAATCCCTGTCATAACCGCTAATGGTAGAAAACATACCGGTCACAATGAAGTGGGATTACGGAGTAGAAAAGTCTTCCATTCCTCCATTTTCAGAAAAACTCATGATGTTTCACCTGGCCGCGATGATTACTGAAAATGTACGTGGATACGGGCTGGCGATGTCAACGAGCCCGCGTTTAGATCTCGCTTTAAACTATACAAACTTCACGAATGAAATTTTGGAATACGCCAAAGAAGTATCAAGAATAAGTATTGAACAAGGATGGCTAGAAGAGCCTCCGCATATTCCATTCCCAAAAAATTCATTTGGAATAAAAATAAGCTCGCGCTTTAGCGCGAGCTTATTTTTTAGATTCTCTCCACAATAAATAAAGAAAATACGGAGCGCCGATAATGCCGATGATTAGCCCAGCCGGAATTTCAATCGGAGGAGCAATTCCTCTCCCAATTAAATCTGCTGCTAGTACAAACAAAGCGCCAAGCAAAGCGGCTGTAGGAATCAATTTTTTGTGTCTCGGTCCCACTAACCGCTTGGCCACATGAGGAATAATAAGCCCTACAAAGCCAATTGTGCCAACCACCGATACAACCGCAGCCGTCATTGCCACTGCGCTTGCCAGCAATACTAGACGAATTAACTCTACTCTAGCCCCTAGTCCTCGAGCCACTTCATCACCTAGATGAATTAAATCTAACCGGGCAGCTAACAGCCAAATCAGCGGTACTAATATAACGACCCAGGGAAGTAAACCAATTAATTGATCCCATGTTCTTCCCCATAAGCTGCCGCTCAGCCAAATCAGTGCCGCATTTACGTTTGGATTTGCTTTTGAAATTAACAAGTGAATACCGGATGAACAAAAAGCGCTGACTGCTACACCTATTAATGCAAATCGAATAGGTTCTACTCCTTTTTTATAAGCAAGCAAATAGACGATTACAAAGACAAGCGAGCCTCCTGCAAACGCAGCGACGGATAAAACGGATGGGGTTGCTAAAGGCAGTAAAATAGTGACTGCAACAGCTGCTAATCCTGATCCGCTTGATAGACCTAATGTATCTGGACTAGCGAGCGGATTTCTCATAATGGACTGTACGACGACTCCGGACACAGCTAGGCCGACTCCTGTTAAAATAGCCAGCAAAATACGAGGCAGACGAAATTCTACTAAAATGGACGTCAAGTCAGGATCGCCAATACCAATAAAAGACGTAATAATGTCTAGAGGAGGTATGTTAATGTCTCCTAAGCTAAGGCTTATCACACTCAGCGCTATAATTAAGACAGAAAGAATGATAAACAGGCCGACAGACTTGAATCGAGATGGCTGCTTTTTTGTTTTATTGACAGTCTGCATATAACTCATGCCTTCCTTTCTGTTTTTTTGCGTCTCGCTAAGTAAATAAAGTACGGCGTTCCGAGCAATGCTGTTACTGCACCTACAGGAGTCTCATACGGGTATGTAATAAATCGTGATAATACGTCTGCTAGCAGCAATAAAGATGCACCAAGCAGCGCGCTCATTGGCAAAACGAACCGGTAATCTACACCTATTAAATAGCGTACCATATGAGGAACAACAAGCCCTACAAAGCCAATGGGACCCGCAATTGCCACCGAAACACCTGCTAATACAATCACAACAACTGCAGTGAACGCTCTAATGGCAAAGACTCGCTGCCCGAGTCCTCTAGCTACGTCATCTCCTAAAGACAATAAAGAAGACGCTCTTCCCAGACCAAACGCAATAAGCAGGCCCGCGATGCTAAAAGGAACCAATACATGAACATGTCCCCAATCTCGCCCAATAACTGAACCGGTGAGCCAGAACATAACGCCTTCTGTTTTGCTTTCATTAAAAATCAGCAGCGTTTGCGTGAGAGACATAAGCATACCTTGTATAGCAACACCTGTTAAAGCAAGCTTTACATCACTGTCGCCTCCTTTAATCAACGAACTCATGACATAAACAATAACAGCAGCAAATGCGCCTCCTAAAAATGCACCAAATACCCCGCCAATCATGCTTACACTAGGCACTAAAACCGTTAAAAATACCATTGCCGCTGATGCGCCGGCATTAATACCAAAAATTCCAGGAGAAGCTAACGGATTTCTAGTTAATGCTTGCATCAACGCTCCAGCGACAGCCAAATTAGCGCCAACAAATGCCGTTACCAATAAGCGAGGCAGACGGACAGTTTGAATAATAGACTGTTCTTTTGATCCGTCAAAATTTAGTATAGCTTGCTTAATCGTTCCAAAAGAAATATGTATAGAACCGATGGAAATAGATAAAAACATTGAAATCAGTAAAAGAATAATAACCGCAAGAAAAGTAGCTATTATACGAAGCGGAGATTTGTTTCTTTTGGATAAGCCGTGAACAGCTTTCATAGTAGAATGCGCCTCCTTCCATTTGAAATTTCATTAAAAAGAAAAGAACAATCCCGCTGGATTGTTCTTTTCTTCGTTATTATTTGCCTTCAAATAATAACTTTTCTGCTTCATCTGCAATACCATTTGCACCTTGTACACTTCGGCGAAGAGACCATTTAAATACATCAACTTCATACACTTGATTATTTTTAACCGCTTTTAGCTCTTTCCATAATGGCTGTTTTGCTAAAGGCGTATGACCTTTTTCATTTCGCATAACAATGAGTTTGTCCGGATCTGCTTTTACAAGCTGTTCCATTGTCATTTTTACACTGTACTCTTTTGTAGGATCTGTTAATGCATTTTTGAAGCCTAATTGTTCAAGAACACCCGTTGTAAAGAAATTTGAAGTTCTAGCATTAATATTACCATTTGCATCAGCGATAACAAGTACATTGGCCGGATTTTTTGGTGCTTTTGCTTTTAAATCCTTCATTTTTTGCTTATGCTCTTCTACCACTTTTTCAACTTTTGCTTTCTTGCCAACCGCTTCTCCTACTTTTAACTCTGTATTTAGTAAATCATCGTAATTAGCATTTAAGTTTTTTAACTCGATCGTTGGTGCAATTTTCGATAATTCTTTGTATACACTTTTATGACGTTCTGAATCGGCGATAATCAAATCGGGCTTCAGCAGTTTAATCGATTCCAAGCTTGGCTGCGCTCGCGTGCCAACTGATTTGTATCCTTTGATTTCTTTTAGTACATCTTTATCAATAAGCTGTTCTGCTTTATCATCATCAGCTACTCCTACAGGTTTGATACCAGCATCTAACAATGCATCAATAAAGCCTAACTCTAATACGACTACTCGCTTTGGATTCTCTTTTACCTTTGTTTCTCCAAGCTCATGCTTGACCACTCTTGTTTTTTCACTTTTTTCATCAGCTGAATTACCCTTATTCGTGCTGCTGCAGCCGATAAGCATTCCGATTGCCAGCATTGTAATAAAAGCCAGCAGTCCTATTTTTTTCTTATTCAAATGTCATTCCTCCTGCTTGTATCTTTATGTAGATAATCGACTCTTGAAACTGATAATCGTTATCATTATATCAGTTTTATCTATTTAAACAAGCTGATTCGTTATTTTTTAATTAAAAAAATTATATCTATTCTACAAAAAAGAGATTGAGACATAGCTATATTATCCCAATCTAAAGACGAACAAATGGGATATATGAGCTGAACTGCTTGAGACACCACTAGAAGCAACTCAATATATGAAACCTACGTTCACCATCACCATAAAAAAATCCGAACGATTCATCGTTCGGATCTTCTTTCAACTAAACTACTTTTATCCCAGCCGCTTTTTAGCAGACTTTCTATGAATATGGTGTAATAGGCGGCAGTTCACTGCTGAGACACCATTTCCCTATGTCACGCAGCTTATAAGCAATAGGATCGTGTAAGCTAATTGTCCGGGCGTTGCGCCAGTATCGATCAAATTTATACTGATCAGACGTGGCTCTCGCTCCCATCCCGTCAAATATAGTAGAAGTAATATGTAAGACCGTTTTGACAGTAAATGTTTTGGCCAACGCAATCGCAACTCCGGACTCGCCCCGCTGCTGTTTCGTTAGCGCATCTTCTTTTTTCCATGCATGATCAAATTCTGCAACAGCTTTTTCTATAAGTGCTGAACAAGCATGAAGGTTTAAACTCATTTCACCGTATTGCTGAATAATGTACGGATCTTGCTCTGCTGCTTCAACGTCTGAACTTATCCACGGCTTTGTATGAGCCTTCACGTAAACTTTTGATTCTTCCAAAGCGCCTTGAGCAATACCGTACAATAAGTGAGTGAGCATAAGCTGAGCCAAATGCGTTCGTACCGTAGGAAAAACCTTTTGCTCTTCAGCTGCTTTACGCAATATTTCTTCTTCATAAACGATAACATCTTCAAACTTTACACTTCCGCTATCCGTTTGGCGCTGGCCAAATCCATCCCAATTATCTTCAGTAACGATTCCGGCTCTATAAGTAGGAAGTACACATAACAATACCTCACCGCTTCCTTCTTCTTGAGCCGATACTAATAACCGGTCTGAATCGGTTGCCCCGGAACAAAAACTCTTGCTTCCGCTGAGCATTAATCTTCCATTTTCTCGAACTGCTTTTAGTCCTGAATCTCTAGGGTTAAAGGCATTGCCCCAAAATAGCTGGTGAGCTGATGTTTCTTTGTAAAAAATTTTGTACTGCTCAGTACTTCCAAATAGAAAAGTCGAACAAACCGTCAAATAATGATACCCCAACAAGTGTGCAAGTGAACTATCTGCTTTCGCAATGATATTCACGACTTTAAAAACAATCGGCCAGCCGGCTCCATAACCCCCGTATTCTTTAGGAATCGGGAGAGCTAAAAGCCCACTTTTTCTAAGCAGATTACGCTCATGGAGAGGCGTTCCACCTTCCCTATCTCTTTTTGCAGCAGTTTTGGAAAACTCTTTAGCCAACTGGTTAGCCAATTCAAGGATCTTCTCTTGAGACGCTGCAATCGTTTGGGTGTTGTTCATGATTACCCTCCTTTCTCACCTTTTAACGGGTGTTTTATCATTCACTTTCACTTCACCAAATGGACTGATAAATGTGCGCTCGTTCTCATCGTGCTTATGCTTAACTGGAAGCCTTGGAAACAAAAGCTCTGCTGTTCGATATGCTTCTTCTAAATGGGGGTATCCAGATAAAATAAATGTTTCGATACCTAACTCTGCATATTCTTTGATTCGTTGTGCCACCGTATCAGGATCTCCTACTAAAGCAGTCCCTGCTCCTCCTCGAACTAACCCTACACCAGCCCATAGATTAGGGCTTACCTCTAAGTTTGAACGGTCACCTTGATGCAAGGCGCTCATACGTTTTTGACCTTCTGAATCCATTCGAGAAAATACTTTTTGGGCTGATTTAACAGCTTCTTCATCTACATGTTTAATCAGTTCATCTGCAGCTTTCCAGGCTTCTTCTTCAGTTTCACGAACAATGACATGAAGCCTGATGCCAAATCGAATTTCTCTTCCTGTCTGCTTTGCTTTTTCTTTCATGCGTTCAATTTTCTCTTTGACTTGTGCAGGAGGCTCTCCCCAAGTTAAATAGACGTCTATATGCCTTGAGGCAACGTCCATCGCTACAGGAGAAGAACCTCCAAAATAAAGGGGAGGATACGGTTTTTGGACTGGCGGATAAAGTATGTCGCCACCTTTCACACTCAAGTAGTCTCCGTCGAAGTGAACATCGGATTCATTTAATACCCTTCTCCATACCGTTAAAAATTCATCTGTCAGCTCATAGCGATCGTGATGGTTTAAAAACACTCCGTCTCCTTCTAGCTCAACGGGATCTCCTCCTGCTACGACATTAATGAGAAGCCTTCCTTTCGAAAAGCGGTCAAATGTTGCAGCCATTCTTGCGGCTTGTGTAGGCGACATTAAACCCGGGCGTACTGCTACTAAAAACTTCAGATTTTCAGTGACTGGCACTAAAGTAGATGCAGCAATCCACGCGTCTTCACATGATTTTCCCGTCGGAAGCAAGACCCCGCTATAGCCTAGCTCATCCGCAGCTTGTGCAACTTGTTTGCAATAAGAATAGCTTGCAGCCCTGGCTCCTTCATGGCTTCCTAAATAACGTCCATCTCCATACGTTGGAATAAACCAAAATAACTCCACTTGTACTCGCCCCTTTTTAAAGCTACATAAAAAAACTCCGTTATTACAAATAAACTGCAATAAGGAGCCTCAGTTGTCTGATAGCTTCATTTTTTACTATTTTTAAATCAAGCATACGGATTAGGTGTAGGGTACTGCTGATTTAACACCCAGTTCCCAACCGTTCGAAGCTTGTATTCAGCTGGATTATGAAGAGTATGAGTTCTTACATTACGCCAGAATCGATCGTATCCGTATTCAGCATGAACCGAACGCGCTCCCATAACTTCAAATATCTTACTTGTGATATCCAGTGCAGCATTACCAGCAAAAACATTGGCAGCCGCTACGTGAACTGCTAGGTTTCCACGTTCTTCTTCCGTTAATTTTCTGCCTTTTTCCCACGCTTCATCCAATACGAGAGCTGCTTCATCTGCAAGTGCACTGGCTGCTTTCGCTTGAATCCAGAGTTCACCGTATTTTCGCAGTATACCTGGATCATCCGAAGCTTTTTCTACTCCTGATGTTAACCAAGGCCTTGTTTTAGAAGCCGTATAGCTTTGTGCTTCTTCAATTGCTCCAAAAGCGCTTCCTATAAAGACATTCGTTAAAATAATTTGCGACAGCGAGGCTCCAATAGTTGAAAAAGGAGTAGGGTTTTCAACAAAATATTGAATCACTTCATGTTCTTCTATTCGTACATTTTTAAAATCTACATTTCCACTTCCCGTCTGTCTTTGTCCCATCGCATTCCAATCATCTTTGACGGTAATACCTGTTCTGTCAGTAGGCACGACTCCGTTTAAATATTGCCCCGTTTCTCTGTCATTAAATGATAACCATAAGTACTGAGAATCCGGTGAACCAGAACCGAACGCTTTCGTTCCATTTAATAGATAACCTTGTGATTGCTTGTCACCTTTTAGGCTTTCTACTAAAGGATTAGAGGCATTTCCCCAAAAAGCTTGCTGCTGAACAGATAAAGGATAAAAATAGGCCTGCTGTTCTTCTGTGCCTTTGATTCGAACATCTGAGACAAACAAGGAGTGATAGCCATATAAGTGACCCAATGCTGCATCGCCTTTCGCCAACTCTCGAACAATAGCTAAAACCGTTGACCATTCCCCGCCTTCTCCGCCATATTTTTGAGGAATTAATAAATTTAACAGCCCGCTTTGGCGAATAGCATCTTTTTGCTGTTTAGGTGTTCCGCCTTCTTTATCTCTTTGTGCTGCATCCTTTGCAAAAGAAACGGACAGCTTTTTTGCTTGATCAAGATAAATTTCTTCCTTTACAGTAGTCGCAGTCATGTTAAACTCTCCTTTTGGCTCGTCTTTCGATACTGAGCGCCATAATGTTCATCAGGCAAGAAATGGGATTTTTTAAATAACTTTTCTCTATAAGTTCCTTCACTGTAATCTGTTTTGAATAAATCTCTTTCCTGCAAAACAGGAATCACTAAATCAATAAAATCAGCAAACGTTCCCGGCGTGGTCACATAAGCCATATTAAATCCATCCATGCCCGTATCGTCTATCCACTCTTCCATAAAATCAGCTACTTGTTCCGGACTACCCACAGTAACCGGTCCCATTCCTCCGATACTGACAAATTTCACTACCTCTTCTACCGTCCACTTTCTATCGGGATCACTTATTGTAAATTTCTCTAAAGCGGAACGAACTGAATTCGTCGCAATAAATTCAATAGGCTGTTCTGGTTCATAGACAGAAACATCAATTCCTGTCCAGCCGCTAAACAGCGTGGCTGCTCCTTCGAAATTGACATAGCTTTCAAAACGAGCAAGCTTCTTCTCAGCCTCTTTTTCTGTTCGTCCAACAATTGGTGTAAATAAATTAAAAATTAATACGCTCTGTGGGTCTCTGCCTTCTGCAGCGATTTGAGCGCGCATTTTCTTTACATAATCTGCGGCTACTTTTTTAGTAGGAAAACTTGTAAAGATACACTCAGCATGTTTGGCGGCAAATACTCTTCCTGGGGCAGAAGCTCCTGCTTGAAATAAAACTGGAGTTCGCTGCGGAGAAGGTTCTGATAAATGTACACCTGGAACACTAAACCACTTCCCTTTATGATTAATCGGATGAACCCGGTCTGGAAGTGTAAAGATCCCTTTTTCTTTATCTTTTACAACAGCTCCTTCCTCCCAACTTCCTTCCCATAATTTATAGCAAACTTCTAAAAATTCATCGGCAATGTCATAGCGGGTTTCATGCGTAAAATGTTCTTCTAATCCTAGATTAATTGACCCGCTTTCAAGATATGAAGTCACAACATTCCATGCAATGCGTCCATTTGTTAAATGATCCAACGTCGAAAATTTTCGCGCAAACGCATAAGGTTTCTCATAAGTAGTAGACACCGTTACCCCAAACCCTAAATGCTTTGTTGCATATGCCATAGCGGAAATAAGCGCAGTTGGTTCATTCACCGGAAGCTGAGCAGCTTGTTTAAGAGCTCCTTCATTACTTTTCCTATAAACGTCATAAATACCTAATACATCGGCTAAAAACAAACCGTCAAACTTTCCTTTTTCCAATAACTTAGCTAACTTCACCCAGTAATCTAACGTTTTATATTCAGCCGCCTGATCACTTGGGTACGTCCACAAACCAGGTGTCTGATGTACAACACAATTCATATCAAACGCATTTAAATAAATATGTTTCCCCATAGAAACCTCCAAAACTAATTAAATACATAAATTAACTAAGAATTAAATCTGTTTGGAAGTAATCTTAAAACATATTCTTCCAGGGTGTCAACGAAACTTCTCTCTTTATAATGAAACATAAATGAAGCTATTACTAATGCTGAATTAGGATTTCTTTAAAGGTTATTGACTTATTATTGCAACAGTTAAAAAAACACTACGACAGCGTCTATACCTCTGTAGATAACCCTTTTTATTTGACTGAAGAAGCAGTAAAACAATAAAAAAAGCGCCACATTTTCTTTTGAAAAATGTGGCGCTTTTAGCGTTAGTCTTCAATACAAAGATACTGAATCACTTCTTTTAAACTTTTCTCTTTCATCGATTCGATGTGTAAGTGATATCTTTCGAACGACAGATGTTTAGTTAACGGATTTGGTACAATCACACAGCGCAAGCCTGCTGCCATAGCAGCTTTTGCTCCATTAGAAGAATCTTCAAATGCCAAAGCTTCAGAAGGATCTACTCCTAGCTTTTCAATTACATTTCGGTAAAGAGCGGGATCTGGCTTCACTTTTTCTACATCATCGCGCGTTTGAATGACTTCAAAATAGTGCAGCAAATCTAGCTCTTTTAAAAAAGCTGTTACCCAGTCACGATATGAGCTGCTTGCTAAACCAATTTTCAATCCGAGTTCTTTTGCTTCTGCCAAGTACTCCGCTACACCTTCTCGGGCTACTAATGATTTCATTTTTTCTTGATGACGTCTTAACGATTCTTGAGCTAGTTCCTCTTTTGTGAACTCATTGTTAAACTGCTGAAGCAAGTAATCGTAAAGTGCCGTAGCATCCGTTCCTACATAAGAAGCAAACGTTGCAATCGGTAGATCTACTCCCCTGTCTTCTAACATTTCGCGGTACACCTCGTACCATACAGATTCTGTATCAATAATTAATCCATCAAAATCAAACACAACTGCTTTAATCATAATTTACCTACCTTTTTCTATCTTATCGTTCTTACATAGTAACACGTTCAAAATACGTAATCCATAAATGTGGCTTCCTTAATAAGATAGGCTTAAACAGGTAGTTTCTATCCTTACTTTTCTCCGACTTTCATCAAAGGTGACATTTCTTCTGTTTCCTTAAACTCAATGGAAGACAGCTGCCTTCTAAAACCTTTCGTTGCATACACTAAATAAACTAAACCAGCAATCGCCCAGCCAATACCAAGTAAAAATGAATTGCGCTCCAAGTTAAGCCATAAAACGCCAATCGCTGCCGCTCCTAATAGTGGCATAATAATGTATGACCAAAAACCCTTAGCCGACCGGTGCTGCTTTTGATGAACAGCATAGTGCGCAATAACCGAAATATTAACAAAAGAAAACGCAATGAGTGCTCCAAAATTAATAAATGACGTAGCCGTTGCCAGACTGAAGAAAATGGCAGTTGCTGATACAACTCCGACTAATACAATATTTCGAGAGGGAGTGCGCAGCTTAGGATGAACATAACCAAAAAATGACTGAGGTAAAATTCGATCGCGTCCCATTACGTATAATAAACGCGAAACGCTTGCATGCGATGACATGCCTGACGATAATGTTCCTGCAATTCCTCCAGCTAAAAAGACAATTTGAAACAGCGTACCGCTCACATACATAGCAATTTCAGGAGCCGCAGCGTCTGGATGCTTGAATCCTTCTAACGTTGGAAAAACCGCTTGAATAAAATAAGATGTCACGGTAAACATGACTCCTCCGATTAACGCAACTAAAAAAATAGCTTGCGGAATCGTTTTTTTAGGATTAGGCGTTTCTTCTGATAACATAGCCACTGCATCAAATCCTAAATAGGAAAAACACATAAGTGTGGCTCCCGCTATTAGCCCTGATGACGTCATGTTCTGATTAAAGAAAGGCTTCATAGAAAAAAGAGTACCTTCCCCCATTCCTCCTAGCAGGGCTTTGATTGAAACAGCAACAAACAATACTAAAATCGTCATTTGAAATACAACAAGAAACGTATTGAAATTGGCGGTGAAATTAACGCTTCGTAAATTTAGCAGCGTAACGATAATGACGAAGCTGACAACCCAAATCCACGATGGTACCGAAGGAAAAATAGATGATAAATAAATTTGAAAAATAAGTGCGTTAACCATCGGTAAAAAGAGATAATCCATTAGTGCAGACCAGCCAACTAAGAATCCTAAATGTGGATTGATTGTCTTTTGCGTATATGTATAAGCTGACCCTGCATTTGGAAACACTTGAATCATCTTTTTGTAGCTTACTGCTGTGAGAAGCATCCCGACAAGGGCTATGATATAAGACGTGGGAACGTGTCCATTCGTCATATCAGATGCAATCCCAAACGTATCAAACACTACCATCGGAGTCATATATCCGATCCCCATTAATACAATCTGCCATAATTTCAACGACCTTTTTAATGTTACTGTTTCATGTTTCATTTATCTTCCCCCTTCTATTTATTAAGAACATTCTGACAATTAAATCCATAAATGCCTGTATTTAATTTCTTTATATAAAAATGAATGACTTTCATTCATTTTTATATAAAGAGTAGTTACATTTACTATAACAAATATATGATTTATTTCTTTAAGTTGGTAAGGGTTGCTAACAAACTATCTTTTTCTTTTATCATATTATGAAAGCGCTTTATTTTAAATAGCTATATGTTCCTAATCTCCTGCTATATCAACGCAGAAATACCCTCTGAATAAGAGGGATTTCTGCTTACAAGCCGTTATTCAATCATCGCATCCAATGACTCTCTTTTCGTTTTCACTGCAACTAAACTAGCAAAATCATGAATGATTGTAGCTGCAAGCAACGAGGTTATCTGAGTTGGATCATAAGAAGGCAGCACTTCCACCAGGTCAAATCCAACATAGTTAAATTCCGCCAGAGAACGGATCATTTTCAGCGTTTCTCTGCTGCTGAATCCGCCTACTTCAAGCGTTCCTGTTCCTGGTGCACAAGAAGGATCAACAAAATCAATATCAAACGTTAAAAAGCACGGCGTATCTCCAATCGCTGTCTTCATTTGCTCTAAAACCACTGAAAATCCTTGATGTTCAAGCTCTCCTGCCGTTACTACATGATAACCGAGGTCTTTGCTTTCTTGAACATCTCCCGGATGATTTAATGTTCCTCTGATACCGATTTGAAAGACCTTCTTTGGATCTACTAGCCCTTCTTCATATGCGCGTATAAAAGGAGATCCGTGCCAATACTTTTCATCGTAATACGTATCCCACGTGTCTGTATGAGAATCAAAATGAATCATAGCCACTGGACCATATCTTTTAGCAGCAGCACGAAGGCTTGCTAAGGTAATCGAATGATCTCCTCCAATTCCAATTGGAACAATTCCTCTATCCATAAGAGTGCCTACCGCTTCTTCCATTAATTCATAGCTTCTGTGAATATTATGCGGAATAACGGACACATCACCAATATCGATAGCATTTGTATCATCGAATGGATATACGTCGTGTACCGGGTGATAAGGAAACAGCGTCATGGAAGCTTGCCGAATTGCCTGAGGTGCAAAGCGCGCACCTACTCTAAAAGATGCTGCCGTATCAAACGGCATCCCTACTAGCCCTACTTTTGCATTTTCTCTTTCCGCTGGCAGCCTCATAAATGAGCCCGTTGTACAAAATTCTGGTTTGACATCTGGGGACAATGGATATTTCATAATTTACTCCTCCGTTTCAATGATTTCAATTAGTCACTAGGCATTTCTACTACTAAAATCATTGAAAGCAATACGGGAATAAGAAACGTTTGCCGACTCATATTCATTGCTCCTTGTTACATTTATTGGTGGTTCAGCTCATTTAATACTTTTTCAAATGTAGAAATGACTTGATCTACTTCTTCCGCTGAAATAGTCAACGGTGGCTCAATACGAATTGTTTTAGAATTTACAAGCGTTCCGGCTACTAGAATCCCTTCATCAAACATACCTTTAGAGAGTGCATAGCCAATTTCATCTTGGTGAAACTCAATTCCAATCATTAAACCTTGCCCTCTGATTTCAAGTACTTTATCTCCATGTTTTTCAGCTGCTTTCTTTAAACCAGCAAGGAAATATTCTCCCAGCTCTTTTGCACGGTTTGGCAGCTGTTCTTCAATCAACACGTTAATGGTGGCAATAGCGGCTGCGCAGGCAAGCGGGTTACCTCCAAACGTTGTTGTGTGCATAAACGGATTATCAAAGAAACTTGAAAACACTTTTTCTTTTGCTACGACTGCCCCAGCAGGCATAACTCCTCCTCCAAACGCTTTAGCAAGACATAAAATATCGGGTACAACATCGTATAGTTCTGATGCAAACATTTCACCGGTACGTCCCATACCTGTTTGAACTTCATCAAAAATTAAGATAGCGTCGTACTCATCACATAGTGCACGCACTTCTTTTAAATAATTTTCAGGAGGAAGAATAATGCCGCCTTCTCCTTGAATTGGTTCTAATAAAACAGCTGCCACATCTTCCCCTACAAGCACGCACGTTTCAAATGTTTTGCGCATCATGTCAATATCACCAAACGGTACGTGACGGAAACCTGGAATTAACGGCAGAAATGGTTTGCGGAACATTCCTTTTGCCGTACCTGATAAAGAACCTAGACTTTTTCCGTGAAAAGAACGTGTTGTGGAAATAAACGTTGTTCGATCACTATACATTTTCGCTAATTTTAAAGCGGCTTCTACACTTTCTGTTCCGCTATTTGTGAAAAAGGAATACTTCAAATCCCCCGGTGTAATATCTGCTAAAATTTTCGCAAGCATCGCACGAAGTGGATCTAATAAGTCTTGGCTATGGAGCGCTTGACGCTGAAGCTGATCTTGAACAGCTTTGACTACTTTAGGATGGCGGTGCCCCACGTTATAAATTCCAAATCCGCCCAAACAATCAATGTATTTTTTACCGTTTACATCCGTAAAACAAGAGCCTTCATCTGACCATTCCACAGCTGCAAACTGCGTATCCACCGTTACTGTTTTGCGATATTCTAAAAAGCCTGGGTTGACATGCTCACGAAATCCGTCTACTGTTTCTTTCGTAATCCACTGTGCTTCTTCAGCTGACACTTCGCTTTTTTCAATAAGTCCCAGCACTTTGTTGATATATTCGTTTACTTCACCATATGCTTTGTTTACCTCTTGATTTTTCGTCACTGTATTCATTTTAATATCGCTCCTTCTCTACTTTTTAATTTTTAAACCAGCCGATTGGCTCTACTTGTAAATTAATATTAATTTGTTTTACTTCTTGAAATTCTTCCAATCCAAACGTGCCCAGCCCTCGACCAATTCCGCTCTGCTTATATCCGCCCCAAGGCGCTTCGTTAAATGTAAAATGATATGTGTTTACCCAAGTGATGCCCGCACGCAGCTTTTTAATCACCCGAAGAGCTTTTGCGCCGTCGTTTGTAAACACACTGCCTGCCAAACCGTATTCCGTATCATTTGCAAGCTTAATAGCTTCTTTTTCGTCTTTAAACGTTTGAATAACAACAACGGGTCCAAAGATTTCATCTTGCACAATTTTCATATTTGACGTAACGTTACTAAAAACCGTAGGTTCTACAAAGAATCCTTTTTCCAATCCACTGCTGGTGATTCGATTGCCTCCGCATACAAGGCGGGCGCCTTCTTGCTTTCCAATTCCGATGTACTTTAATACTTTTTTCATATGGTCTTCACTTACAAGAGGGCCCATTTCAATCTCTTGATCCATTCCATTTCCTACTTTAATTTTTTGAGCACGCTCTGCAAAACGTTCAATAAATTTCTCAGCGATGCTTTCTTCTACTAAAATACGAGAACCTGCAGCGCAAATTTGGCCGCTCCCTGCAAAAATTCCAAATAAGGCATAATCTACAGCTGTTTCAAAATCAGCGTCAGCAAATATAATGTTCGGTGACTTTCCTCCAAGTTCTAAAGAGACTTTCGTTACATTCTCTGCTGCTTGACGCATGATGTGTTTTCCAGTTACCGTTCCGCCCGTAAAGGAAATCTTATCAACACGCTTATCTTGAATAAGCGTATTTCCTACAGTATCTCCGGCTCCCATAACAAGGTTTGCTACTCCTTTTGGCAATCCTACGCTTTCTAAAATCTCAAAAAGTTTTGTAGGAGTAACCGGTGTCACTTCAGAAGGTTTAAATACAATCGTGTTTCCTGCAGCTAAAGCAGGTGCAATTTTCCACACGCTCATCAACAGCGGATAATTCCAAGGTACAATCAGCCCGCACACCCCAATTGGTTCTTTTATAACCATTGCTTGTATAGGTGCAGGAACACTGTACGTTTGACCGTCTGGCTTTGTAATTAATCCAGCGTAATATCTAAAACAAGCAGCCGCATCTTCCACATCAGCCTCCGCTTCACGATATGGCTTTCCGTTATCCATTGTTTCTAGCGCTGCTAATTCTTCTTTCGCTTCTTCAAGCTTATCGGCAATTTTAAATAAGATAGCTGCTCTTTCAGATGCAGAAGTCTCAGACCAAATTCCGCTGTCAAAGGCTTCTCGTGCTGCTGTAATCGCTGTTTTCATATCTTCTATGCTGCCTTCTGCAGCATATCCAATCACTTCACCTGTAGCTGGATTAACAGTAGGACGCTGCTTCTCTGCTTTTTTCCACTCTCCGTTTATGTACATATTTAAAGTTAACGTTTTAACGGCTGTACGATCCATAAGATACCTCCTTATTAAATAACGACTGATTGTCAGTCATTTTAAACTTTTAAAAACTTATAATTCTGATAATTAATTGTATATTTTGAATGAATGTCAGTCATTTTGATAGGTGTAATATCAGCAGTGCTAATATTACATAGATGGCACAAGAGAACGCTTTAAGAATTGAAAAAGTTCTTCCTTCGATTGTTCAAGTGTGACATCTTGCTCTCGCCCAATATAAAAAAGTTCAGCAGCATTTTCAATCAAATTGATCATCGTTTTAGCTGTCCATTTAACGTTAAGCTGTTTGATGACTTCATCTTTTTTCACTGCCTCATTTAATACCTGTTCAAACCAGTTGTAATAAGGTAAATAAATAGCTTCCCATGTTTCTAATGAATAGTCAAAGGCGAGCCCCGAATAGCATAAAACAAGAACATCTCTATATTCATCTGTTGTTTTATACGTTTCATCAATCATTACCTCTAATGTACTTAAAAAATCTGTTGCTGTTTTAGCTCTTTCTTTAATTTTTTCAAGTGACAAAGAAAGTAAGTTCTCTGCAATAGCAGGAACAAGGGCATTTTTAGATCTGAAATAAAGATAAAAAGTTCCTTGAGCTACACCTGCACGCTTCACAATGTCTGAAATTGACGTTTTATCAAGCCCCTTTTCAGATATAACTTCAATCGCCGCCTGTAAGATTTTATCGTATTTTTCACTTGTGCTTGTAACCAACTCTTTCCCTCCACCTATAAAATGAATGACTTTCATTCATTTTACTATAAGCAACGCAAATTATGCAAGATAAAATTTTCTGAATCTTTAAATTTAATTAAAAATCGGTCGCATGCCGGCTTCAAAAATATTTTTTTATTTTATCATTTTATCCTCGCTCTTTTTATATGTCTCACTGTTATTTCTCCTCCTTTCACCATCCAAAGTAAAAGCTGATACAACGCTCTTTAAGCAACTATTTTTCTGGAAAAGTATCTTTAATAGAAAGATACTTTTCTGCGTTTATTTATAAAGCTTTATCGGCTAATTACTCTTCACTTGAAGTTGACGGAGTAAAAAAAAGAGTGATAACATGTAAAACTGATTCTACAGTCACTTATTTTATCCATTTATTTCCCATAATTTCTCGCAACTACGATGTGCATTTTTAGCTAAAAATAACTTTATAACGCCGAAAAATCACCCACTCTATTTCACATTTTATATTTTCTATGTTTACCATCTAAAAAAACCGGGTATACACTTCGTTGTGTTTAGCATCCGTTCTACATATCAGTCAGATTGATTTAAAACTTTATAAAGGAGTTACACTGCATGAAGAAACTATTGTTAATCAGCATGATTTGTTTTCTTCTAGTTATTACTTCAGCTTGCGGCAACGGTAATGGCGCATTTAAAGATAAAAAAACCATTACCATCGGCATGAATAACTATACTGAAAACATTGCCTACACGTACGTGTGGAAACACATTTTAGAAGATCGAGGCTACAAGGTTAGAACCGTTTTCTTAGAGAAAGCTGGTGTTTGGGTAGGAACAGCTAATGACGACATTGATATTTCATTTGCACCATGGCTCCCTACAACAGATGCGCCTTTTTACAAAAAGTATAAAGATCAAGTGAACATTGAAGATCCTTGGCTTAAAAATGCACGCTTAGGATTTGCAGTTCCAACCTATATGAAAGACGTGAATACAACAGAAGATCTTGCTAAAGTTGCTTCCGATGTCGATAACAAAGTCATTGGAATTGACCCGGGCTCCAGTATTAACGGATTAGCTGAACAAGCGTTAAAGGACTATAACCTTAAAAACTATACGCTTGTAAAATCGTCTGAGGCAGCTATGCTCAGCGAACTGCGCAAAGCCTATGATGCAAAAAAACCAATTGTTGTGACTATGTGGAATCCGCACTGGGCTTTTGCAGACTTTGATATCAAATACTTAAAAGATCCTAAAAATTCGTTTGGAGATCCTGACAACATTTACACAATGACAAGCAAGGAATTTAAAAAGACAAATCCTCAAGTTATAAAATGGATGAATAATGCACAGATGAATGATAAATTAATCAGTCCTCTTCTGTCACAAGTCGAAAAATCTTCAAACCCTGAAGAAGCAGCACAGAAATGGGTAAAAAAACATAAAAAATTAATCGACAGTTGGACAAAAGAGTAATGAACGTAAATGAAAACAACAATTGAGGTGGACATATGGAACACGTAAAATTAAAAGTACAAAATATAACCAAAGTGTTTGGTAAGAATCCGTCAAAGGCGATTGATTTACTTCAAAAAGGAAAAACAAAAAAAGAAATTCTAGAAGAAACAGGAATGACAATCGGGGTTAATCAAGCAAACTTCGAAATTAAATCCGGTGAGATCTTCGTTATTATGGGCCTGTCTGGAAGCGGTAAATCCACTTTAGTTCGTATGTTTAATCGCCTTGTTGAACCAACATCTGGATCTCTTATTTTAGACGGTGACGATGTAGTAAAAATGAACAAAGAGGAACTTCGCGACATGCGCCGAAAAAAAATGAGCATGGTTTTTCAAAACTTTGCCCTATTCCCTCACCGTACGGTTCTTGATAACACAGAATACGGATTAGAAGTTCAAGGTACACCAAAAGCCGAACGTGAAAAAAAAGCAAAAGAAGCGCTTGAATTAGTAGGTTTGAAAGGGTACGAAAATCAATACCCTGGTGAACTGAGCGGCGGTATGCAGCAGCGCGTCGGACTGGCCCGAGCACTTGCCAATGACCCTGACATTTTATTAATGGATGAAGCATTCAGTGCACTAGATCCGCTTATTCGTAAAGACATGCAAGATTTCTTACTGGAGCTTCAAGAAAAAATGGAACGTACAATCATTTTTATTACCCATGATCTTGATGAAGCTCTTCGAATCGGAGATCGCATCGTTTTAATGAAAGACGGCAGTGTTGTTCAGGTAGGAACACCTGAAGAAATTATGACAAACCCTGCCAATGATTATGTTGAGCGCTTTGTAGAAGACGTTAATGTAGCTAAAGTATACACAGCTGAAAGCGTGATGAACCGTGCTGAATCTATTACCGTAGACCGAGGTCCGCGCGTGGCGCTTAAAATTATGCAAGAAGCTGGTTATTCAAGCATCTACGTCGTAGACAAGAAAAAAACGCTTCTAGGAGTTGTAACGGCAGATGATATTATCCGCGCCATTAAACAAGATAAACTGACAGCAGACGTATTAGATACGGATATTCCAACTGTTACAACAGATACGCTACTAGAAAACTTGTACGACAAAATGGTTATCAGCCGCTTTCCACTACCGGTTGTAGATGAAAACCATCGTCTGCGCGGCATCATAAAAAAAGAACGAGTAATTGAAGCACTCGCTGGTACTGATAGTAATGAGGTGAACGTAAATGAATAGTATTCCTAAAATTCCCGTTGGCAATTGGATTGACCATTTTGTGACGTTTTTAAACGATAATATCAAAGGGTTTTTTGATGTTATTTCAGCTATTGTCGATGGTATTGTAAGTTTTATTGTACTAGTGCTAACCTTTCCACCCGCATTGATTTTAATCTTAATTGTCGGAATCATTGCTTGGTTTTCAAGTAAAAAATGGTCATTTACTATTTTATCGATGATTGGCCTATTATTTATTCTTAATCTTGGCTACTGGCAAGAAACCATGGACACACTAGCCCTCGTTTTAACAAGCGTACTGATTTCGATTATAGTAGGAATTCCGCTTGGCATTTGGGCATCTCAAAGCGAAAAGACGGCTCGAATTATTACGCCAATCTTAGACTTTATGCAGACAATGCCCGCATTTGTTTATTTGATTCCAGCACTTTTCTTCTTTGGAATTGGTGTGGTACCAGGCGTTATCTCATCTGTTATCTTTGCAATGCCTCCGACGATTCGCTTAACGAATCTAGGTATTCGTGAAGTACCCGCTGACTTAGTAGAAGCAGCAAATGCCTACGGTTCAACAACAAAACAAAAATTATTTAAAGTACAGCTTCCATTAGCTACAAAAACCATCATGGCCGGAATTAACCAAAGCATCATGCTATCTCTTTCAATGGTTGTTATTGCCTCTCTTGTAGGTGCTCCGGGGCTTGGTGCGGAAGTATATCGTGCAGTTTCTCGACTTGAAGTCGGCACGGGCTTTGAAGCCGGAATTTCAATCGTTATTTTAGCGATTATTTTAGACCGTATTACGCAATATTTTGGAAATCGTTCAAACCAACGAGCATAAGTAAAACAAGAAGCCAACTCCGGTGAGTTGGCTTCTTGTTATTTATTTTTGCAACACGCTACAAAGATTGCTTCTCCTTGAAACGATTCAATTCCCTGTTGATTTGTTTTGATATCAAAAAACTGCTTAAACCCGCTTGGTATATTCAGCATATATTGAGTAAGCTCACGCTTTGTCTCTTCCGAAACATTCATCATCCCGCACCAGTCATCAAATAAAAAGCGCTTTGAGAAAGTTGTCAGCACTTCTGTACGGAATCCTTGCATTTCAAGCATAGAAAGCCACTCTGTCTTTTTATAAGCACGATAATGGCTTGGATCTCTTGTCTTTTCAACTCGATTATAAAACTCGTCATAAGCATTCACTTCCGGTGCTACATTATCAATGAGCAAGAACTGTCCGCCTGGCTTTAACACTCGGTACACCTCTTTGATGAACTGTTTAATATTAGGAAAATGGTGCGGTGCAATTCTGCACGTTACTGTATCAAACTCGTCATCTTGAAATGGCATATCTTCAGCATCTCCTTGAACAAACGATACATTTTCATAACCATTTTCTTTAATGAAGCCTTCAGCACTTTGCAACATTTGAGGAGTTAAGTCAAAAGCCGTTACTTCTTGAAAGACAGGTGCTAGCTTATTTGCCACGTGTCCTCCTCCTGTCGCTACATCAAGCAGCTTTCCTCCTCTATTTTCTTCAGCAATTTCCGCTAAAACCGCTAAATCTTTGCCTTTTGCATGACCTTTACTTTTGACATACTTTCCGGCATTCCCCCCGAACTGACTGACCACCATTTCTTTATTACTCATCTTTTCTCCCCCCATTTCTCTCTTTAAAACTCTCTCTTACTTTGCCTAGTGCATTCACATATTTATTATGAAACGTGTGAATGTATTCTTTTTCTTTCTCCCCACTGATGAAACAATCGAAACAGCGGAGGAAGAAGCAGCCAAATGGTTAAAATCCGAAGCACTTGGACCGCTACTACTAACGTCGAATCAGCCTGCAATACAATGGATGTAGTCGCCATTTCTGCAATGCCCCCAGGAGCAAACGCTAAAATAGACGTGATAAGCTCAATTCCAGTTATTTTGGAGACTACTAGTGCACATACGAACATAGCGGCGATCAAACCGATTGTATTAATAAGCGCAACAACCATAATTTTTTTTACGCCAATAAACATTTCTTTATGAAAGCGAGAACCAATGCTTGAAGCAATAAAAATTTGCGATAAAATCATCACAGAATGAGGCCAGTATGCTTGAAGATTATACCCTACGTACGATGAAGCAGCTGTTTGAACAATCGCAACAGTAAGCATCCCTCCTACTAACCAAGGCGCAGGAAACTTTAGTTTTTTTCCTATATAATAGCCTACTACTGCTGTAACGATTAAAACGCCTGTCCATAACAGTGATCCCCATTGAAAAACGCTTGGGGTAACTGACACTGCATGCCGTCCTGTATTACTTCCCCAATAAACCACAAATAAAGGAACAGCAAGCACAACTAAAAACACGCGCATTGTTTGAATAATGCTTACAATTGCCGTATTGGCTCCTACCTCTTCAGCCATGCCTGGCATTGCGCTCATTCCTCCAGGAGTCGTGCCGAAAAAGCTTGTTAATAAATCTGTGGAACTGAACTTCCATAGCAAATAACCGGATAAAAGAGAAAAAACAACGGACAGCAAAAGCATGATCGTAATGGTGGACCAGTGAGATTGAAACGTAGTTAATACAGACAAGTTAATCTTTTGACCTAATTCAATCCCTAAAATACACTGTCCTGCGTACAGCCAATATTTTGGAATACCTTTTTTGCTTGTTTGAGATAAAAAACGCGGCTTCCGAAAAGTTAGAATAGCAGCTAAAATGAGGGTCCCAAGCATCCAGCCAATGGATAAGCCTGTTAACGATAGAAGAAATCCTCCCACGCATGTTAATAAAATAAAAAATATAGATTGTAAAAAAATAATTCTTGCGTTCATATCTACTTCCTTCCTTCTACAAGGCTTTTCTTTCTTACGCCGAACATTCTTCTTCTTAACTATAGTATAATTTTAGAGATAATTAAAATATCGAAATTTTATTATAAACCATTCATTTTTTTTATTTCTGGAGGGATAGTATGGACGATCGAGATTGGCTTATTCTACAAGTGTTGTATCGAGAAAAAAACATTACAAAAGCAGCCAAGGAGCTGTTTATCTCTCAGCCTGCGCTTACGCATAGACTGCAGCAGATGGAAAAGGAATTTCATGTTCAGATCGTGAACAGAGGACGCCGCGGAGTTCAGTTTACACCGCAGGGAGAATATTTAGTGAAGTGCGCAGAAGAAATGCTGCTCACGCTTCAAAAAATAAAAGAAAATGTGTTAAACATGGATGATCAATTAACCGGTACTTTACGTCTAGGAGTGTCTAACTTTTTCACTGACTACAAGCTACCTGGGCTATTACGCTTATTTAAAGAGCGATTTCCCGACGTGGAATTCAAAGTCACGACCGGATGGAGCAGCGACATGGCTCATCTTCTTTATAAGCACGATGTTCATATTGCGTTTGTAAAAGGTGATTATAACTGGCAAGATCAGAAAGAGCTGCTTTTTAAAGAAACAATTTGCATTGCGTCTGCACAGCCTGTCGACATAAACAACCTTCCCAATCTACCTCGGATTGACTATCACCAAGATCGTTTTTTAAAAACATCTGTTGATAACTGGTGGGCTGAAAATTACTCTCAGCCTCCCCTTGTCAGTATTGAAGTGGATAAAGCAGAAACATGCAAAAAGATGGTTGTAAACGGACTCGGTTACGCGATTTTGCCGAGTATGCTGCTTGATGACGCAGCCGAGATTTACAGATACACGTTAAAAACAAAAGACCAGCAGCCTTTAACGCGCAGTACATGGATGTTTTATCATGAGGATTCATTAAAGATTAACATCGTAAAAGCTTTTATTGAGTTCATTCAAAACTTGGATTTAAAAGATGTACACTGATAGAAAGAGGTTAAGACATACCGAAATGAATTCAATCTAAAGACGAACAAATGAGATATATGAGCTGAACTGCTTTTGACTCCGCAGTTGATTTCCGTGCAAGACTTCGCTTTCCGCGGGCGGCCGGTGAGCCTCCTCGTCGCTTACTCTCCTGTGGGGTCTCACCCCTTCCGCTTTTCCCGCAGGAGTCTTCGTCTTGCCCTCCAATCAACTGCTAGAAGGAACAGAACAGATGAAACTATGCTCACCAAAACAAAAAAACGAAACACGAATCAAAAATCTTGATCAATGGTTCGTTTTTCACTCCGTCTAAAATCCTTTTATCCCAACCTCTTTCTATTATATTTATTCATCATTTGTTCCGCCCATTAAGTCAGAATACAGCTTGCTTTGCTGTTCAAGAAAGACTTTAGCACCGCTGCTATTTTTATAAAAAGAGGTTAAATCGTTATCTTTAAGCAGCTGTTCCCATTCTTTTGTATGAACCATTTCATACACTGTCTTATTCCAATATGCTACCTGCTCTTTGGTCATATTAGGCGGTCCCATTAGACCTCTCCAATGGCTAAACGTTACGTCAATTCCCGCTTCTTTCCACGTTGGGATCTCTTTTAACTCTTCTAGCCTGCTGGGAGAAGAAACGGCGAGTATTCTTACCTGCCCTTGTTCATACTGCTTTTTCACTTCTGATAATGACATAGGTGCTACATCTAGCTGATGATGAACGAGTGCATCGATCACTTTATGACTGCTGTTGTAAACGAAGAACTCAAGCTTGGAAGAGTCTACGCCTGCTTTTTTATTTAGCTGCATGAACGATAAATGATCGTCGTTTCCTAAGCGAGGTGATATTCCCACTTTCATGCTGGATTCACTTTGATTTAACGTGCGTATGAGCTGTTTTAAATTATATATAGGAGAGTTAGCAGGAACTACGATGACCTCCCATTCAGATGTTAAAATAGCGAGCGGAGTAAAGTCTTTATATGTTAATTGACTTTGCCCTAGCAAATTATTTGTAATCAGCAAGCTGGAATTTCCGGAAACAATATTCCCTTCTTTTCTCTGTTTAATATATTTCCATCCTTCTTCACCTTGCCCACCTATTTTATTACTAACAGAAACGGGTACCTTCACAATCTTCTTTTCCGTTAGCACTTGTTGAATGGCTCTTACTGTTGCGTCTGCTCCTCCGCCTTTTGCACCGGCTGCCACAATTTCAATTTCCCCCATATCAATACGGTCTTTTTTAGAGGGAGAAG
Organism: Priestia sp. JV24; assembly: GCF_025910025.1. NCBI lineage: Bacteria > Bacillati > Bacillota > Bacilli > Caryophanales > Bacillaceae > Priestia > Priestia sp. JV24. The sequence continues at coordinate 262,429 of NZ_JAPCIN010000010.1, read as the reverse complement.
AACAGCTAACAAGCAATACACTTATAAACACTATCATGAGCTTTTTGATCATATATACCATCCTTCAAGGCTAATGCTACGCTAAATAGTACTTGCGCTCTGGCCGTCCAATAATCCCATAATCATATTCAACGTGACATTCACCAGTTGATACTAGATACTCTAAATATCGTCTAGCTGTCGTTCTAGATACTCCCATGTGCTGCCCCATCTCTTCGATCGTAATTCCTTTGATGCTTTTTAAAATATCTTTTGACTTTTGTAATGTGATACCATCAATACCTGAAGGAAGAGATTTATCCGCTTTTGGCTTTGTCCTGACATGTCCAAAGTACGCATCAATAAATGATTGATCTACTTCTTCATGCGTACTAAACAGTTCCTTTTTCTCTTGATACTGTTTAATAGCATTAATGAAGGATTCCATCATAACCGGCTTAATCAAATAATTAACGACGCCGTTTCTCAAACAGATTTCTACAATGTTTTTTTCGGTGGCAGCCGTTACCACTATAACGTCAACGTGTGGAAACCGCGCTCTGATTTTTGGCAGTAAATCTGTTCCCATTTCATCTGGCATATAGATGTCTAAAAGAAGTAAATCAACTTTCTTCTCCTTTAGCATTTCAAGCGTCTCTTTTGCATTCAACGCTTTACCTACAACTTCCACACCATCTACTTCTAATAAAAATCGCTCTTGAACTTGAGCAATTCGAAAATCGTCTTCTGCAATTGCGACTCTTAACATTTCAACTCTCCCCTTACTTCTCATGATTCAGTTTTTTGGAAGGTAAACTGAAAAAATAGCTCCTCCTTCTGGCTGATTATACACTTCAATAGATCCTCCAAGCTCATCTACCATTTTCTTTATATTTGCCAGTCCGTATCCTCTGTCTGTACCTTTGGTTGAAAAACCTTTTGTGAAAATTTGATTTAGTACTTCTTCTGATACACCAGGTCCATTATCCATCACTTCAATAATTAAATCATGACCAATATCGGTAATAAAAAACGACACTTCTTTTTCAGACTGCTGACTCACCGCTTCAAATGCATTATCAATTAAATTCCCAATAATGATAATGAGATGAGAAATTTCAATATGTTCTGGGAGCGTATCGAGTGTACTCTCCGAATCAACCGAAAAGTGAATTTTCTTTTCAGATGCTTTTCCAATCTTCCCAAGCAATATTGCTTGGACTTTAGAATCTAGTATCTGATCAAATAGAATACGGTTTTGTGTTTGGTGTACGGCTGATTCTTTTTGAATAAACTCAAATGCATCTTTGTACTGCCCTAACTGCAGCAAACCCGACAAAACATACAGCTTATTCGTAAACTCATGCGTTTGAGCTCGTAAATCCTCTGAATACTTTCGTACTTCTGAAATCGTATTGATTAAGCTTTTTAATTCTGTCTTATCACGAAAACTAGCGACCACTCCTACAATTCGCTGATGTTCAATAATAGGAGTTAAGTTTAAGATAAACGTTTTTTCATTCAGAAAAATCTCTTGGTCGCTTCGGGCTATTCCCGTATCTAGCACTTCAATCATATTCGTATAAGGAAATACTTCAATGATATGATGATGTAAATATTCCGTCTGTAGTCCTAGCATATTTTTAGCTGATGTATTCATCATCGTAATAAAGCCTTGATGATCAATAGCAATAATTCCTTCTTTTATCGAAAGTAAAATCGCATTTCGTTCACGGTATAAAGAAGCGATTTCATGGGGCTCAAGACCGAGAGTATCTTTTTTAATACTTTTAGCTAAAAAAATACCCCCGATCATACCAAGCAATAGAACAGCTAGTGAAAATAGGATAATTTGCTGAATGCGCGCAATGAGCTGAGCATGAACATGAGACTTTAAAAACTCAACCGTCACTACTCCCACGACGTCCGTATACTTTCCGTGACTGATGACAATAGGCGCTTTCCCCATAATTGCAGGACCTGTGGTTCCCTCTCCGTCAAGCGTATAATATCCGCCGAATAATAGTGCTCTATCGTTAACCGCCTCTTTGTCTTTCTTTCCTATCCATTTTTGATTAGCATGAGAATAGATGATTTGCTCACGGTTTTGAACTACAATACTTGCTGCTCCGATTTGTTCCCTCACTTGCTCGGCAAGGGGCTGAATATAGCGACTGGGCTGTTTTTTTTGAAAAGCAGCTTTGACTTCCGGCATAAATGATATTGATTTGGCTGCTTGAAGAGCCAGCTGCTCGGCTTGCCTTTTAGATTCTACAAACTGCATGTAAGAGAAAATACTCGCTAAAAGAACAATAACAGTTATGATTAATGCTGCGGATAAACCTACGATTTTTGTTTGCAGCGATACTTGAAACCATTTTTTCATTTCATCGCACCTTTAGCCTTTACCTTATAGTTCTATTCCTCTTTTATTTTATCAAAATTTTTTGTATATCCGCTCCTTATTCCAAAAGCTTTTTAGACAAAAAAACTTATCAATCCCAAAAGCGGAATTGATAAGTTTTTAAGTTCATGATCTTTACAGCGTAATAACTCCTGTAATAATAGCTACTAAAAGCATCACCATCGCTGTTCCAATCGTCCACTTTAAAGTAAAGCGCTGGAATTCACCAAGCTCGACTTTTGCCATACCGACCAATAGATACGTAGAAGCAACTAAAGGACTTAGTAAGTGAACAGGTTGACCAATCAATGAAGCACGGCCAATTTCTGCAGCATCAATACCGTATGCTGAAGCTGCTTGAGCAATAATTGGTAAAATTCCATAGTAGTAAGCATCATTTGACATAAAGAACGTAAATGGCATACTTGTGATGGCTGTAATCACAGACATGTAAGGCCCTAGCGCATCTGGAATTAATCCTACTAAACTGTTACCCATTGCATCTACCATTTTTGTACCTGATAAAATGCCTGTGAATACGCCTGCTGCGAATACAAGAGATACAACAGCAAGTACATTACCAGCATGTGCTGTGATACGCTCTTTTTGAACTTCTAAATTTGGATAGTTAATCATGATAGCGATTGCAAATCCAATCATAAACAGAATTTGAAGCGGCATAACTGCTGTGATAAGTCCTACTAATAAGAGAGCTGTTAAAGCAAAGTTTACCCATAAAAGCTTCGGACGCTTGTACTCGATTCCTTCAGCAGCGGCTGCTTCTGCAAAAGCTACTTGAGCATTTGTAACGTCTTGAATATCAATAACACCTAAGCGCTGGCGCTCTTTTTTCCCAAAATAGTAAGCCGTAAATAATAACCAAATAGCTCCACCAATCATGGCTGGAATCATTGGTGTGAACACCTGGGAAGCATCTAACTTCAATGCGCTCATCACGCGAGCAGTAGGTCCGCCCCAAGGCGTTAAGTTCATAACTCCACTACCCATAATAGCGATACAGGCTAAAATCATAGGCTTCATGTTTAGCTTTTTATAAAGCGGAAGCATCGCTGAGAGCGTAATCATATATGTTGTTGTTCCGTCTCCGTCTAATGAGATAATAAGAACTAAAATAGCTGTACCAATTGTGATTTTTAGTGGATCACCTTTTACGATTTTTAAAATTCTTCCTACAACTGGATCAAACAAACCAGCATCAATCATAATCCCAAAATATAAAATAGCAAACATTAACATAACGCCTGTAGGTGCTAATTCTTTTACACCATTTAAAGCCATTTCTCCAATATCACTTGTGAATCCCCCTATGATTGCAAACAATACTGGAATAACCATTAAAGCAATAAGCGGCGTTAATCGTTTTGTCATAATTAGAAACATAAATGTACAAACCATCAAAAACCCAAGAATAGCTAACATTATTACCCCTCCTATTTTTGAATCCGCTTTCATAACAGTGGAAGCGATTCGTTTGTATGTATGACCCGCATATGTATGCCAGTTCGTCTATACGATTACAACATCGCTTGTTCACTATTAAGTTGTACCTTAAAACTTTAAAATTTTCTGTTTTTTCTTAAAATAATCATAATTTACAGGAGGGTATAGTGTAAATAATTCGTACTATAAAAACTTTTAAAACTTTATGGGTAATTAAATCCTTTTTGTTCATTGGAAGGATAAAAGAAAGTAAGAGGAAAAAGATAGGAAAATAAAAAAACGGAGAGAGAGGAACTATTCTCGTGAATTATTCAATTTGAACTCTAAGAGAATAAGCGCCAAGATGAGGAGTTTTATTCCATTGAGTAAGAGATTCCTCTAAAAATGGAATGTTTTTCAACTTCTTTGTTTGGAACTTTTCTATTTTTGAATATTTCTCTAAAGCATACGTATTAGCAAACATTTCTTGCGTTCTATTTCCTTCTTTTAAAAGCGTTCCATTTGTCATACGATCCACATGATGGCCTAATTCATGCAGAATGATAAAAGCAAATTGATGAGGCTTTTTATTTTTTGTTGTATCGATAAAGACAATAGGACATTCCGTTACTGTATATTTAATATAATCAATTTCAAACTGAAGTTTGCGCTTCTCTTTTGGAAGGTTATCATTAAATTGGCCATAGTACACGCCTAGCACATCTTTTCCTTGCACCTTTACACTGCCTAAGCAATACACACCTTTTAGCCCCTCCCAGTCTTTTTCGTCTGTTACATTAGCAATTTCCTGCAGGGCGGCTTTTTGCTTCGCGCTCATGACTCCGTGAAACGTTACACCATGAATTTGGATTTTTTCACTACGCTTAAACATCTTCTTGCCTCCTTTACTAAATTCCTTCTACAACATATTATTTAGCAATAAGTATATTCATTCACAATACATGGTTAAAAACATGAAGTTAATGTCAAGATTCCCGTTTTGATGTTTTTTAACCCTGCTTATATGCTGCTTCGTTTATTTTCTATTTTTACTATATTACATATGTAGCCATTAATAAAATATCATTTTTTTATGATTTATCATTACTTTTTTTTATTTCTATTTTTGTTTATCGATAATCTGAAGCCTGCGTATCATTTTTAAATTTAAAACCATTGCTATATAAAGAAAAGGATAGCAAAACAACGAGTATAGCGTCTTCCATGCATTATAATAAAACACTTCTGTTTGGATACTCCTTTTGTAAAGAATCCATAAAGATCATATTTAACATCAAGATATACATCTCCTACCGATCCTAAAAACATAACAAACAAAGAAGTTGTGTACATTTCTATCCAGCTGATACATTTTGGCATAACTAGTACACTCAGAATAGAAATCACCGTTGTAAGGATTAAGAGCACCATGCTGAGGACCTCGTTTTCTATAGGAGATAGAAACAGCTTTCCCATTGGATATTAAATTCATTCTGAAGGCTAAAAAATTAAAACTTCGTAAAAAAAGAGATTGAGGCATAACGAAATCAAGCCAATCTAAATACGAACAAATGGGATAAATGATTTGGACTGCGTGGTACGCCGCTGTTGATTTTCGTGCAAAACTTCACTTACCCTTCTGCGGGGTCTCAGCCACTCCACTTTCCCCGACGGAGTCTTCGCCTTGCCCTCTAATCAACAGCTAGAAGCAAATATATACAATCTACGTTCACCATCACAATAAAAAATCCGAACGATGAATCGAGATTCTCTATCAAGAATCTCGATTCATCGTTCGGATCTTCCTTCAACTAAACTACTTTTGTTTCCGCTTCTTTTTGTTAACGAAAGGAAATGATGCAAGAACCAAGCTCTTGCTGTCCCCATTTAAGTGAAAGCTCATCATGATGAGTAAGCGGACCTACTCCCTCAGGTGTCCCTGTAAAAATAAGATCTCCTTTATCAAGACCAAAATGTTTTCCTGTAAAATCAATAATCGTTTGTAAGTCAAAAATCAAATCTTTAATATTCCCCAGCTGCACGCGTTCATTGTTTTTCACTAACGAAAAGTCTTTCTTCTTAGATGCTTCTACTCCTTCAAATGGAATAAAGTTTCCCACGACCGCTGAACGTTTGAATCCTTTTGCAAGCAGCCAAGGGTGCTTTTTTTGTTTTAATTCACTCTGCACGTCTCGAAGGGTCAAGTCTAATCCAATCGTCATCTCGTCAACAAGTTCATCCACTATTATGCCCTCTTTGTAAGATTGTCCAATATGAAGAATCAGTTCAGTTTCAAAGTGCACCTCTCCTTGGTCGCTAGGAAGAGTGATTGATTGTCCAGCTGCTTCAACGAGAGCGTGAGTAGGTTTGGAAAATAAAAAAGGTGATGTTGGAATATCATTATGTAATTCTTTTGCATGCAGTGCGTAGTTCCGCCCCACACAATAAATATTTTTAATATCTTTCACTTTCATCATCCCTTCTTTCGTTCAAATAAAGATTTTTTAACTTGTATTCTTTTATTTTACAAGAAAAAAAGATTGGAACATAATAAAATGAATCTAAAGACGTAAAATGGGGATAAATGAGCTGAACTGCTTATGACACCTTTGTTGATTTCCGTGCAACAGCTAGAAGGACCTGCCCACACGAAACCTACGTTCACCATGACCATAAAAAAACACGAACGATCTATTTTTGATAGATCGTTCGTGTTTAACGCTAGCGAAACAACTTTTCTCACATTCTCTTTCTTTTAATCCGTTATTTTCTAGCCCATTTTGCAATGCCTTTGATATCATCTGGAGTTGTACGACAGCACCCTCCGATTAACTGAGCACCTGCTTCATGCCAGCTGTGAGCGCTGCAGCCATACGTTTCGCCTGCAGATATCCCGTTCCATGTTTTAGATTCAGCATCATAATGCTCCCCTGAATTTGGATACACAATGACTGGCTTATCCGTTTGAGATTTAATTTCTTTAATAAGTGAAGAAATATATTGAGGCGGCGTACAGTTAACTCCAAGAGCCGCTACTTGCTCATAGGAATCCAGATAGCGTGCACACTCCGAGATTAATGTTCCGCTGCTAATGTGCAGGTCATCTTTTGCGCTGAACGTAATCCATGCGTACGCTCCTTCAAACTCTTCTAGCAGCCTCGCAATGGCTCTTGCTTCCATTAAATTAGGAATAGTTTCACAAGCTAATACGTCCGCTCCTGCTTCAATTAATGCTTTCATACGAGGACGATGAAATTCCATTAACTCTTCTTCTGTTACGTCATACTGTCCAGTATATTCCGATCCGTTTGCTAAAAATGCTCCGTAAGGCCCTACCGAAGCGGCAACAATTGGTTTTGGACGATTAAGACGATTCTCTTCTTGGTGCCAAAATTCATCTCTCGCTTCAGCCGCAATTTTTACAGATGCTTGAATTAACTCGCGAGCCTCTGCTTCACTCAGTCCACGTTTAGCAAAACCTTCAAATGTGCTTTGATAACTTGCTGTAATTGCACAGTCAGCTCCTGCTGCAAAGTAATCTTGATGCACTCTCTTAATCAATTCCGGCTGCTCCATCAGCACTTTTGCAGACCATAAGCTGTCGTTTAAATCACAACCATATCTCTCCAGTTCAGTTGCCATTGCACCATCTAGTACAATCACAGGGAATGTATGTAAAATTTGTTGGATAGGATTCATTGTTTAACCTAGGGTTGTCCACTAGCAGTTAGCTTCGATTACCCTATCCTCCTTTCAGATAATTTAAAATATATGCGAAAAAGTCTAAAGGAATAGGCAACTTTTGTCAAGAAACCGAAAAAACGAGCATGGATTTATAACCAAGCTTTTTTTAATCGTTTTATTCCTTCTTCTATTTCTTCTCTCCCCAAACTTCCGAAGCCTAACAAAACATGAGGCTTTTGTTTAGGTACTTCCGTAAGCCAATAACGAGAGGTACCGTAGACGGAGACATCTTGCTTTCGAGCTGCGTTAATTAACTGCTGTTCGGTCATATCGTTGTGCACGCGTACAAGTATATGCAAACCTGCAGATTCACCTGATATCGTAATGTTTTCGTTAAGCTCTTTCTGTAAAGCTGCTAAAAGAGTAACGTGTTTCAGTTGATAAACAGTTCTCACTCTTCTTAAATGCTTACTCCACTCTCCATTTTTCATCATCAGCCCGAGCGTCCGCTGATGGAGAGTTGGAACAGCTTGCTCGTATAATGAGAAATGTTCATGATATTCCTTTAGAAGAACTTCAGGTAATACAAGGTAGCTGATTCTTAAAGAAGGCATAAAAGATTTTGAAAATGTACCTGTATAAATGACGCGCCCCTTAGTGTCTAAGCTTTGCAATGAAGGGATGGGAGAGCCTTTATAACGAAATTCTCCGTCATAATCATCTTCAATAATAAACCCGTTGCGGTCATTCGCCCATTTAAGAAGCTCTATTCTTCTTGAAACAGGCATGATCATTCCGTATGGAAACTGATGAGATGGTGTGACATAAACAGCTCGTGCTAGGCTGTCATAAAGCTCCTGGATGTTTATCCCTTTGTTATTAAGCGACACGGGTTTTAAGGAGAATCCATGCTGCTTAAATACAAAGCTAGCCCCGTCATAACAAGGATTTTCAAAGGCAATGTCCCTGATTCTTGGTTTTAGCATCTGCGCTAATAAACTGAGTGATTGCTGCGTACCTGCTCCAATAATAATTTGATGTTTTGAACAAACCACTCCTCTTGATTGATAAAGGTACATCGCAATTTCTTTTCGCAGTGATTCTTCTCCTTGACTTTCTTGGTAAGTAAACAGAGATTCTCTATAAGTTTGAAGACTCTCATTGTATCGTTTTTTCCACTCATTCAAGGGAAACAAACGGCTATCAACTTTTCCATACCGAAAATCATAGGTACACGACTTTGTTTCTGAGTGAGGGTGTAAAAATACAGCCGGCTTTTTATCTATTTGCAGTAAATCAAACTGTGTATTCGTTACGTACATTCCACTTTTGGGCCTGCTTTCTACATATCCTTCAGCTAAAAGCTGCTGATAGGCCACATCTACAGTATTTCGACTTACGTTTAAGTAATCAGCAAGAGACCGGATAGAAGGCAGTTTGTCATTTACTTCCACCCTGCTGGATACAATTTCTTTTTTTATATATTCATATAGCTGTTGATACAAAGGCATATCATCTTTGCGGTTTAATAAAGGTGTGAACTTCACGCTATTTCCTTTCATCTGTCCCTATTTTATTTTTCAAATCTGGCTCTTTTAGAGGGGATACATTTCTTTTACTATAAGTGTAGATCATTTGATTAAAAAGGAGAAGATTTAATGACTACTATTACAATTCGTCAAGCTAATGCCGCTGACATGGAAGCACTTATTTCATTAATGAACGAATACATTGTTGATTTTTACAAGCGCCCTCAGCCTACCAAAAAGCAGCTGAGAAATTTAATTAATCACTTATTTCAGCATCCGGATGCTGGCGTTCAGTTTATCGCGACTCAAAATGACGAAGCAGTAGGTTTTTCGACACTTTATTTTACATTTAGCACCACGCGTGTAAAGCCTGTAGCGATTTTAAATGACTTATACGTTACTGAAAAAGCAAGAGGACAAAAAATTGGAGAAAAGTTATTTTCGACTAGTCACCAGTATACAAAAGAACATCAGTATGCAGCTATGTCTTGGGAAACGGCTTATGATAACACAGGAGCCCAAATGCTTTACAGAAAAATGGGCGGAAATGTAACGAACGATGAATGGATTCACTACGACATTTCAAACGATATTTTATAATATTCTTCCATCCATAAAGTTTTAACACGTTCTTAACACTCCTTTCATAAATGTGTTTTATGATGAATACGACAAATAAATTAGTTTCTGTATGTATTTGTCACATTCTCTGTTAAAGTTTTCACAAAGTGTTCAAACTTTAAGTGAAAACGCTTTCTATTTTTGTGTATAATAAAAATATGCAAATGAAAATGAATGTTACAGCTCGTTAATCATAAACATTTTAAATATGGAAGGAGTTTTGAAGATGATTTTAAAAGCATTAAGAAAAAACGGGGCCGTTACAATTAACTATTATAAAAACGGTTTGCTTCAAACGTTTAAAGGAAAAGTACAGCGCCTAGATTTAACAGACCAAACGCTTTCATTAAAAGATGAACAGCAAAATACTTTCTCTATTCGTTTATCGGGAATTAAAGAAATTTATTGATGAATAGTTTACAGTAAAAAAGAACATGATGTTCATTCTGCTTTGCAGAAGTCATCATGTTCTTTTGATTTTAGCTTTATTTAGCTGATGTTTCTGTTTCTTCTTTCCCGTACATATATTTCGAAGGGTCGACTGTTTGGAAATCCTTCAGCTTGTGGAAACGAAGCAAGTCTCCATAAAGCACTTGATCAGATAACTCCAATTCTTTCGCTACCTTCTGTTTATAAGCTTTCATTTGATTATTTTCTTTAAGCGCTTGGCCCGTCTTAGAATCATAATACGTTCCATCCACTAATGTATATCTAGGAGATACGTAGTTGCCATTGCGGAATGCCACTACATCATCATGATCCTTAGAAAATAAATCTGTGCCAAATTGGATAAACTCTTTGCTGTCAATCCCTACTAAATGAAGAAGAGTTGGCACAACGTCAATTTCTCCACCGTACGTATGATTAACTCCGCCTTTTACTCCAGGAACGTGAATGAATAGAGGTACACGCTGCAGCTGAGCATTTTCATAAGGCGTAATTTCTTTTCCCATTACTTTTTCCATTGCCGCATTATGATTTTCAGAAATACCGTAGTGATCTCCATAAATCATAATCACAGAATTATCATAAAGCCCAGAAGCTTTCAGTTCTTGGAAGAAAGATTGCAATGATTCGTCTAAATAACGAGCCGTTTGGAAATAACGGTCAACTGTTGCATCGCCCGTGTTAGCAGGCTGTATGCTTGCCTCATTGTTTCCAAGTAAAAATGGAAAATGATTTGTTAACGTAATTAAATGCGCATAGAACGGCTGTGGTAAAGACTGCAGCATTGGAACAGATTCTTTAAAGAACGGTTTGTCTTTTAAACCATAGTTAATTTTATTTTCACCCGTCATATTGTAATAACTTGCATCAAAGAACTTATCCACACCGAACTGCTTGTAAATTTCGTTACGGTTCCAAAACGTCTTATAGTCTCCGTGCAGCACAGCGCTCGTATAGCCAGCTTTTTGATCCAAAATAGCTGGTGCTGCCTGATACGTATTGCTTCCTTTCAGTACAAAAGCAGAACCTTGAGGAAGGCCGTATAGAGAGTTGTCCATCATCAGCTCAGCATCTGATGTTTTTCCTTGTCCCGTTTGATGAAAGAAGTTATCAAAATACGTAAAGTCATTTCCATGGGCCAACGAATTTAAGAAAGGTGTCACTTCCTGACCATTTAATTTGTAATCAATTAAAAAAGACTGAAATGATTCCAAATGAATTTTAATAATATTTTTCCCTTTAGCTTTTCCAAAATAAACGGAATTAGGCTCCGCATAATGACTGTTTTTAAAATTAACGACGTTTGTTAAATCATTGCTGCTTGCAAAAGCTCGCTGTTTAGAGTTTTGAGCAGTCTGAACACCGTCATACATCGTATAATTATAGGCGCCTAAATACTTTACTAGATAATTGCGGTCAAAAGTTCGAGATAGAAGCTGCGGGCGATCAATTTCTGCTAATGTTAAGTTGACAGAAAAGACCATGAATCCTAAAGAAAGAATGGTTACAGCATTCTTAACCGATACTTTTTCATTATGCCAGTCAATTTTTTTACTAAAAAAGAAGAAAAAATAAATAATAAAATCAACAAAATAAAAAACATCATGCGCTTTTAATAAATCCATAATGCTTCCGCCCATACTTCCTGCATTACTTGTCTGCAACAGTGTAGGAAGCGTTACAAAATCGTTAAAAAAGCGATAATAGAGAACGTTGCTGTATAACAGCAGCGTCATAATGAAACTGCCTGCAAGAATCCAAGCTCCTGCTTTTTTTCCTTTAAAAAATAAGCCGATTCCTAAAAAAATCAGCACTGAACTCACAGGGTTTATGAACAACAGCATTTGCTGCATTACGCCGCTTACGCCTAAGTTAAATTCAGTTTTATAAGCCACATACGACTTTATCCACATTAAAACAGCGGCTAATATGAAATAGTGCAGCGGCTTAGAAACGATTCGCTTCATTTTGATTTTCCTTTCTCGATTAGTTTATGAGTAGATTCACAAAGAACATATAGAAAACCTTTATCATTATACTCATAGAAAATGAAAATTAAATGAAATCCTAGCCTTCACAACCATAGATAGATTCTTTAAATTCATCTACTAGTTTACCTAATACCCACAAATAAATAAACTAAAATCACCTTTTTTATCATAAAACCCCTTCTTCCCTCATATACTGTATTCTGTTGCAACACCCGTACTGCAAACTTGTGCATTTTTTCACAATTTATCTACAAACTATTCTCATCTTGCTGTATAATAATAATTCTGCCTTGAGCATTCTCCAAATTCTTATGCTTAAGCTACAGCTTTCTTTTCATAACAGATGCACACATGAAAGGAGATGAATTAATGATTTTAAAAGCGTTAAAGAAAAACAAACATGTAACCGTGAATTATTACGAAAATGGCCTGCTTCAAACCTTCAAAGGAAAAATCCAAAATTTAAACCTAACCGACCAAACCCTCTCCCTACGAGATGAAAAACAAAACATTTTTTCCATTCGTTTGTCTGGCATTAAAGAAATTTATTAACAAAAAAGATCCTGAAGAACTCTTCTAGGATCTTTTTTTGTATTTTTTATCCATTAATTATTGAAAAATAATCCAATTAATGTTAAATTAACTTTACATAATGTTAAATCAACTTAACAAATTTATTAAAAAGTCAGCGGGGGATCATATTGACTCTTATTAATCACGTAAAAGAGCTTAGAGCTAAACATGGATATACGCAAGGAGATTTAGCTGAAAAAGTTGGAGCCACTCGCCAAACCATCGCAGCTATTGAAAAGGGAAATTACGTTCCTTCCCTACTACTTGGTTTAACAATTTGTGATGTCTTTCAATTAAAAATGGAAGATGTTTTTACACTTCAAAAGGAGGAGAAAAATGTTGAGTAATGTTATTAAATCTTATTTGTTGAATGTAGTGTCTCTGTTGTGCGTAGGTTGGTTTTTATATGATTTTTTAAGCCTAAATATTCAATTTAGTGAAGTTATGACCCACCCTGAACCCCCGTGGGAAATTACTATGTCTATAGGGTCTTTTGCTTCTTTAATTGTGCTTTTAATCGTCTCATTTTTTTACTACCGCGCGCGTAAAAAGACGAAGAATGTTTCGCCTTTATTGTTCCCTTTTGAATTTGCAGAAGAAGATGAACGTGAAAAGATGATAACAGCAGAAGCTTGTAAGAAAGCCTTTGTTTTTCTCCTATTTTCTATTCCTATAGGTGCTATATTAATAGCTTTTTATCCGCTGCTACCTAATTCTTTTAGCTTCTATCCCATTGCCGTTCTTTTGCTTCTTTCTCTTGTGCAGTTAACGGTTTATTACGTATCAATTAGTAAGATTTACCGCTGATTAAAAAAAGGTTGTTCTAAAAAGAACAACCTTTTTTTAATCTAATAATTCGCTGAATTCCCCCACAAAAATAATCCGCCCTACATCTATTTCACTATTTTTTCACTTTCTCTGTCTATATTGAACTATAACAATTGAACGATGTATGTTACCTTCCATTGCAGTTTTTCTTCAGTGTTCAGTTGCAAAATAGGAAAGATAAAAGGAGCATATCAATGGCAGCTAATAAATGGACAAAATGGATGGTTGGTTTATCGAGCGTTGCTGCATTTACCACTTTTGTAGGACTTTCTCAAAAATATGATCAAACAAATTCAACAGCTACAGCACTAAATAACGATACATCAGCCAGTAATTCATCGCAAACCCAAACGGAAGATGAGACGGACCTATTTCCAAATTCAGGACCTGACTCCAATACGGACAATGGAACTAACGGGCAAGATCAGTGGTCAAATGACAGTTCTAATGAGCAAAGTGATCAATGGTCAGACGATGATTCGAGTAATCAGCAAGACCAGTGGTCAAATGATAATTCCTCCAATGGCCAGGATAACTGGGGGAATAATAATGATTCCTCTATGCAATCAAGACCTTCTTAAGGATGTGATGTAATGAGCTACTCATTTAAAGCGATGAATACCGAATTTAATGTATATCAGCTGGAAACACCTGTAATCAAAAAAGTGGAGAGCTGGTGTTATCTTGTAGAAGAAACCCTAAGCCGCTTTCTTCCAACAAGCGAGCTTTCACAGCTTAATTCGCTGAACGGAAGATTATTTTTACCGTCAAAAATGTTGTATGAAGCTGTAAAAACAGCCTCTTACTATTACAATGAGACAAACGGAATTTTCAACCCATTTCTTTATCATTCTATTCAAACTCTAGGATATAACCAAAGTTTTGAACAACTGCCTAACAATCAGCTTCCTCAAGAAATAGCAGCTTTTGATGCTGTTAACCCTATTATGATTCACAAAGGAATGAGAAGTATTCAGCTTGCTTCTAATGTCGGTCTGGATTTAGGCGGAATCGCAAAAGGTTGGAGCATTCAGCAAATGGCGAATCAATTAAAGAAAAAAGGAACTTCACTTGGTGGAATCGATGGAGGGGGTGATATTGTAACGTGGGGGCCTGCTAGCAAGCACTGGTCCATTGCGCTCTCTCATCCATTTGATTTATCAAAAAATCTCATGAGTATTAAAGTAAAGAGCAACAGCGGCATTGCCACAAGCAGTGTGGGCAAGCGATTGTGGAAAGTAAATGGACACACTCACCATCATATTATTGACGGCAGAATCAGCAAGCCTAGTTCATCAGAGCTTCTGCAAGTAACGGTTGTTTCAGAAGACTTGACCGTTTCTGAAGTCTATGCAAAATGCATGCTTATTCTCGGGTGGGACGCCGGATTAAGATTAGCTAAAATGCATCACCCTTCTTTAGAGGTAATTGCGGTTACAAAAGAAGGCGAAGTGTTAATCGAAAAAAATGTGAAAGGTCAGGTATACCATTATGGCTACTCTCCTCGCGCAATTTAGTGCCCACTTTCCCGTTTGGAATACCATTCGGGCAGCCGGCTTAACTTCTTATTTGCTCATGTTTGTATCGGTTGCCGCTGGCATTTCTCACAGCTTTTCATTTTTTAAACCAAAACGAAAAAAACAGCTTTTGCTGGTTCATCAATCATCAGGGTGGTTCGGATTATTATTTGGCATGATTCACGGACTTGTTTTATCATTGGATCAATCTATTCATTTTTCACTTTCTGACATTTTAATTCCGTTCACTTCCGATTACAAACCAATTAGCACAGGTCTTGGTACTATTTCACTCTACATTTTATTTGTACTGATTATCACATCCGATTTTATAAGACAGCTGGGGAGAAAAACATGGAAAGCCATTCATTTTCTTGCTTTTCCAGGCTATTTGCTCGCACTGTATCACGGCATTACTTCTGGAACAGATACACAGCAGCCGCTTATTCTTGGGATGTACAGCATCACTGGCTGCATCGTTTTGATTTTGCTTTTTTTACGAATTCAACACCAGTCATCAGCTCCTAAGAATCCCAAAAAAGCTCAGGAAAACTAAAAAACGCACTCTATCATAGAGTGCGTTTTTTCTTATCCGCGTCCTGCTTGGAATGATGGGTACTGTGTCATACCGCCGTCAGCAAAGAGTGTAATCCCTGTTACATAACTTGCCTCTGAAGAAGCTAGCCATGCAGCAACCGCTGCAATTTCTTCCGGCTCTCCAATGTATCCCATTGGAATCATGCTTTCTACATCTGCACGCTGCTCAGGATCAGCAAATTTCTCAGCGTTAATCGGTGTATTAATCGCTCCCGGTCCAATGTTATTTACACGAATACCTTTTGGAGCGTATTCTAATGCAAGTGTTTCGGTCATGAGCTTCATTCCGCCTTTACTTGCTGCGTAATGAACAAATAATGGCCAAGGAATTTTCTCGTGAACACTCGACATGTTAATAACTGTTCCCTTAATATCATTTTCCACAAAATATTTAATCGCTTCACGGCTGCCTAAAAATGCTCCCGTTAAGTTCGTATCAATGACTTTATTCCAATCGCTTAAAGACATTTCATGAGACGAAACCGGATTTTCCATTCCTGCGTTATTAATCATAACGTCTAGCTTTCCAAATTCTTTAATAGCAGATTGAACTAAATTGATCACATCAGACTCAACTGTTACATCACCTTTGACGGCAATAGCCTCTCCGCCCACTTTTTTAATTTCTTCTAAAACGCTGTTAGCTTCTTCTTCTTTCGAACGATAGTTCACAACTACTTTAGCTTTTTCTGTCGCAAAACGAATCGCCATTGCTTTTCCTAAACCGGTAGATGAACCTGTTATGACAACTACTTTTCCTTCTAAATCTTTATACATTGCTAATAACCTCCTAGTTAGCTTTTGGCGAGCCCTAACATGACTCCTGCTATGATAATCAATATAATCCCAATAATAATCCCAACTAGCTGACGCTTCGTTTTCTTCTCACCTAAAATAATGATTCCGCCTAATGTTGAAATGACGATTCCCATTTGGGAAAGCGAAAAGCTTGTCGCTACACCCACTTTAGGTTGTGAGATGAATAAAAACATATTACCAGCGGCCCAAATAAGACCTGGGATAATGTTGCGAATTGCATATTTATTAAATGGCTTATGCTTAAACGTCAGCAATACTCCTCCAATAACCATACCAATCGCTTGAGGTAATAAGGCCGACCATCCGTCTACATTAAATAGACGGGCTATTACAACATAAACTAAATAACCAACGGTTGAAATTAATAAAATAACAATTCCTTTTTTGAAGTTTCCTTTTCCTTCTTCAGCCTCTTTCTCTTCTTTGCTTTGAAGTGATGCTAAAACAATCCCTACAATAATAAAGATAAGAGCGAGCACACCAAGAATGATTGAAGTTTTTGTAGACCACTCGTGAAACACAATTACTCCAAATAATGAAGTGGAAACTAACTGAAGCCCAGTTGAAATAGGCATCGTTTTAGAAACTCCAATTAAATCAATACTTTTCAGCTGATTACTTTGTCCAACTGCCCAAAATAGCCCCGATACAACTCCAACCCCAAAGATTAAAGGTGTAAACGTAGGGTGTACAAAAATATAAATACCGATGGAGAAAATCAAAGCTCCCAATGTGGTTCCAAGCGTTTGACTATAAGGTCCTCCGCCTAGTTTCACATTAAAAAGCACAATGCTTCCCCAAAATATGGCTGGTAAGACGGCTAAAAATATGTCCATGTTTCAAAACCTTCCTGTGTTAAAATTAAATGTCAAAGTGCATATTCCCCAATTTTTCCGCCATTAATCCCTTTTCAGGGACATTTTATGGATTAATGACCGCACGAAATATTCTTTGGGTAGCGAAAACTGTATACCTTAATTTGTTCTAGGAGAGAAAAAGATATACTTTCTAACGCAAAAAAACAGCTTTTCCAAATAAAAGCTGTTCTGTATGGTTTAATTTATTTTTAACATATAGCGATTAATAGGTCTCCCCACTCTGCCGTATTCAACTGATAATTTCAGCTCGTTTTCCTGTTCTAAAAACTCTAAATACCTTCTTGCTGTAACACGCGCAATTCCTACGCCGTCCGCCACTTCTTCAGCAGAAATTGGATGATTTTGTTCGGAAAGATATTGTTGTATCCTCCTTAACGTAACCGCATTTAGCCCCTTGGGAAGCAAATCGGCTTTTTCTTCGAATTGCTGAAACAGCATAGAATCTAATTCAGACTGAGTAATATGTTCTTTTTGACTTATTTTAACTTGAAACGAACGATACTGCTCAAGCGCTTGCTTCATTCGTTCAAACTTGAACGGTTTCATAATATAATCCACAGCGCCATATTGAAGAACTTTGCGTACGGTTTCAATATCACTTGCAGCCGTAACTGCTATCACGTCTGTTTTATAGCCATTTGCTCGAATTTGCTGTAAGGTGGTTAAGCCATCTTGACTAGGCATATACATATCAATAATCGTTAAATCAGGCTGATGCTGTTTAATGAGCTGTACCCCCTCTAAACCATTCGAAGCTGCAGCGATAACGGTGAACCCTTCAACTTGTTCAATAAATTGGCGGTTCACTTCTTGTACCATAGGATCGTCTTCTATGAGAAGCACGGTCCATGCTTTTTTATTCATTTCCCACTCCCCCTATAAAAAGAATGTAATGATAAAAGTCGTTCCAACATCTAATTCTGACTCTACTTCGATCTGACCGTTTCCTTTTTCAACAATTTGTTTTACTAAATGCAAACCAATTCCTCTATTTTCCTTTGCTTTGGTTGAAAAACCTTCATCAAAGATTCTCGCTACCTGATCCTCATTCATGCCACACCCGTTATCTTCAACTAATATAGAAAGAATGCCGTCATTTTGTTCCATACTTATATAGATCTTCCGTTCACGACGCTCCATATGTTGATACGAATCAAAAGCGTTCTCAATTAAGTTACCAATAATAATCACAAAATCATGATGATCTAAGTAAGGAGGAAATGAGTGAAGCTCGCTGTGGCGATCGATAGCTAACTCAATTCCAAGTTCTTTGGCACGGCTGACTTTGCTCAACAGCAATCCCGATATACTTTCATCTTTAATATGCTTATGAAGAAATTGGGTGAGCTCTTCTTGCTGTTCAGACACTTGAAAAACATACTGAAGAGCCTTGTCTTTATTTCCAAGTTGGATAAGCCCTGCAATCGTATGAAGTTTATTCATGTATTCATGGTTTTGAACTCTAAGAGCGCTTACAAATGATTTAACTCCTGTTAACTCTTCAGCTAATTTTTTAACTTCCGTTCTGTCTTGAAAAACAGCGACCGCACCGACTGTGTGATTATTAACCTTAATCGGCACACGATTGCTTAAAATATTCAAATTTCGAACTTGAAGCTCTCGATTATAAACAGGCTGATTAAGCTGCAGAATTTCTGGAAGCCTTGTATCTGGAATCACATCATAGATCTTTTTTCCAATTACCTCATCGGGTACATCCATCATAATTTTCGCTTTATGATTAAAAATAGTGATGTTCTCCTCTTTATCAATGGCAATGACTCCTTCATGCATGGCATTAAAGGTCTCCGTTCGTTCTACGAACAAACGAGCAATTTCATGAGGTTCAAGTTCAAACATCTCTTTTTTGATACGAGATGCAAGCGCCCACGCTCCCCATCCTCCAAAGAAAAGAGCAAGACCTGAGATAAGAAAGATTTCTTTTTTTAAACTTAAAATGACCTCTGTAAATTTCGGAAGAAGATAGCCTGAGACAACCACTCCTACTTGTTCATGCTGATCGTTTACAACGGGCACAAAAGAGCGAATGACCATTCCGCCTTCTCCTTTTGCTTTATCGGTATAGGTATGTTCTGCAAACGCCTGTCCCTCATCATCTCCTTTAGAGGTTTTTCCAACCATGCTTTGCAAAGGGTGAGACAAACGTTCATGATTCATATTCATAACCACTACATAATAAGCACCGTGAATAATGCGAATCGGCTCTACAATTTGATTAATGTTCTTACTATCTTTTTCAATTTTTTCTCGAATTTCAGGCATTTCAGCAACTGTTCTCGAAGTGATTAAAGCCCTTTGCTCTAAATCATTTTCTTTTGACTGTACAAAATTATTAATTACCACGATACTTGCTAAAAACAACGAAAAGGCCACGATAAAAAAGATTAACCCCGTCATTTTCGTTTGCATCGATAAGCGCATCATAGCGGAACACCTACTGCTGATTGAAGTTTATTTTAATTTTACCACGTTGAGAAATTGCGTGTTAGAATATTTGTAGAGAAAAATTATTGAATCGTGGGGTTGGACATTTTGAAGATGTTTATAGGGGCAAGTATCATTGTTAGCGTTTTCTTGATGATCTATGTTTTTTTGCAGTATACGGTTATAAATCAGGATAATGTGTATCATGACGATGAGCAAAAAGGATTAAATAAGCAAATTGTGATTAATTTTAGCCACGTGGTAGCTGAAAATACTCCAAAAGGCTTAGCCGCTCAAAAATTTGCTGAAATCGTTAATCAAAAATCGGATGGTAAAGTTAAAATTGAAGTATATTCAAACGGCGTATTGTATTCAGACGACGAAGAACTTGCCGCCCTTCGCCGAAATGATGTACAAATGATTGCACCTTCCATTTCAAAGCTAAGCGACCTCTCCTCTACGTGGCAACTTTTTGATCTTCCCTTCATTTTCGATGATTACAGCGAGGCAAAACAAGTGTTTACCGGTAAAATCGGACAGGATTTGTTGAGTACGCTGCAAGAGAAAAACATTAAAGGGCTTGCTTTATGGAGCAACGGCTTTAAACAAATGACTAGCAATACGAAACCTTTGCTCCATCCAGCAGATTTTCAAGGTCAAACATTTCGCATTATGCCAAGTGAAGTAATCAAAAAACAATTTGAACTTCTTGGCGCCAAGCCTCAGGCTGTCTCGTTTAATAAAGTATATCAATCCCTTGAACGACAGGAATTTGATGGACAGGAAAATACCATTTCTAATATTTATTCAAAACGTTTGTACGAGCTGCAAAAATATATGACCATCAGCAACCATGGATACTTGGGCTACGCTGTTCTAATGGATAAAAAGTATTGGGACAGCCTCCCTGAAGATGTAAAACAACTATTAAGTGATGCAATGGTAGAAACAACTAACTGGATTTGGACTCAATCAAAAATGATGAACGATGAACAGCTGCAGCAAATAAAAAATAAATCTGGCATGCGCGTTTATTACTTAAATGATTTACAAAAAGCTGAATGGAAAAAACAGTTTAACTTTCTTTATCAATCGTTTGAAAACAATGCCACAAAACAAACGCTTGATATCATTCAACAAATAAAAAATATCGAAAGCAAAAAGTGATGACTATATGTTCATCACTTTTTTTGACCAAAATGACCAAAAAGAACATTATCACCAGAAATATAAATAGTTAAAATTATCAGTTAATATAAGGATAAGAATAATGTAAACGTTAACAAAAACATTCTCGAAAGGAGCATTACGTATGAAATTAAGTTTTAAAAATCTAACTGTTCAAGTTGTTATCGGTATCCTTCTTGGTATTGCAATTGGCTTCATGTTTCCTGAATTTGGAGCTAAATTAAAAGTATTGGCTGATATCTTCATTAAATTAATTAAGATGGTGATTGCCCCAATTATTTTCTTAACAGTGGTCATCGGTATCGGAAGCATGGGAGATTTAAAGAAAGTGGGACGAATTGGAGGTAAAGCTCTTTTATACTTTGAGATTGTCACTACTTTTGCCTTAGCAATTGGAATTATCGTTGTAAACTTTATCAAACCTGGGGCTGGCTTTAATATCAATGGCGCAAGCGGAGCTGATGTTACTCAATATACGCAGCAAGCAGCTGAAGCGGAGCATGGCTTTATGGAGTTTATCATGGGAATTATTCCAGACAGCGTATTTGGCGCAATGGCAAATGGTGAATTATTGCCAATCTTATTCTTTGCCGTACTATTTGGAATGGCTACAGCTACACTCGGCGAAAAAGCGGCTCCTGTCATTACATTCTTTGAACGCTGTACAGATATTTTCTTTGGAATTGTTAATATGATTATGAAACTTTCACCTATTGCCGCGTTTGGAGCGATGGCTTATACGATCGGTAACTTTGGAATAGGCTCTCTTCAAAAACTCGGTTTCTTAATGGGATCTGTTTACATTACTATGTTCTTATTTATTGTATTTGTACTTGGAACCATTGCTAAGATTTATGGATTTAATATTTTTAAATTCATTGCTTTTATTAAAGAAGAAATTCTACTTGTATTAGGTACGTCTTCTTCGGAATCTGCACTGCCAAAAATGATGGACAAAATGGAGAAGTACGGATGTTCAAAATCTGTAGTAGGACTTGTCATTCCAACTGGTTACTCATTTAACCTAGATGGAACAGCAATCTACTTATCAATGGCTGCTATCTTTATCGCTCAAGCGTATGGAGTCGACCTGTCGTTAATGCAAGAGATTACGCTACTTGGTATTTTAATGTTAACGTCTAAAGGAGCTGCCGGAGTTACTGGCTCTGGATTTATTACACTAGCAGCTACGCTTGCTGCATTCCCGATGATTCCAGTTGAAGGAATCGCGCTGTTAATTGGGGTAGACCGCTTTATGTCGGAAGCTCGTGCCATTACAAACTTAATTGGAAATGGTGTAGCAACTGTAGTTGTATCGAAAATGGAAAATGAATTTCATCCTCCTGTAGAAACAGTACAAGACGTTAATTCCGCACCTCCATTAGCTAAGTAATAAAAAAAGAGGTTGAGACATAGCCAGATGAATTCAATCTAAAGACGAATAAATGGGATACATGAGCTGAACCGCTTATGACACCGCAGTTGATTTCCGTACAAGACTTCGCTTTCCGCGGGCGGCCGATGAGCCTCCTCGTCGCGTACGCTCCTGCGGGGTCTCATCTGTTCCGCTTTTCCCGCAGGAGTCTTCGCCTTGTCCTCCAATCAACTGCTAGATGGATCTAAACAAATGAAGCCTACGTTCATCCCAACAAAAAAACGAATCACTAATCAAAATGTTTGATTAGTGGTTCGTTTTTCACTTCATCTTAAATACTTTTGTCCCAACCTCTTTTTTAGGATTAATGCGTTTCTTTTTTAGAACGTCCGCTAAGTTTCCCAACAACAACAACTAAAATAGCTAACAAAATAGGAATAATCGTATGCAAATGCGGATTTAACCCTTCTAATACGTGTCCCACCGCTTTGTCTTTAAAGATCATTTCACCAGCAGTATAGCCAAGAAGCGCTGCTCCAGCAATGATGATAATTGGGAATTTTTCCATAATTTTCATTAAAAGCTGACTTCCCCAAATGATTAACGGAATGCTGATAACAAGACCAAGGATAATGAGTAGAATACTGCCGTTAGCCGCACCCGCAACCGCTACTACGTTATCTAAACTCATAACAAGATCCGCTATAATAATTGTTTTAATAGCACCTGCTAGAGTTGAATTCGCTTTAATATCTCCGTCATCTTCACCTTTTAAAAGACTAATCGCAATCCATAGAAGAAGCAGGCCTCCGATGAAATTTAAAAATGGAATTGTTAATAAATAGACAGCGACAAACGTTAGCCCTACACGTAATACAACCGCTCCTAATGTACCGAAAACAACCGCTTTGTTTCGATGCTCGTCCGGAAGATTCCGACAAGCTAAAGCAATCACGACTGCGTTATCGCCACTCAGTACAATGTTAATCAGTAAAATTTCTAAAAGATTTAAAATAAAACTCTGATCCATAAAAAAACTCCTTGATTGATTTTTATTAGTCTATTTCTCTATCTCTTATTTCATTACTAGAAATAGAGAACTAAAACTCTATCAATATAACCCGTTCTTACCCTTTAATGAAAAGAAGTAGTTATTTCACTAACAGTATTTTATCACTAAAAAGAAATTTGAAATAGGTATTTGTAAAGGAAAAGTCAGTTCATTACAATAAATCAAACCTTATCCTTTATCTTTCATCTATTTTTCACCATCGCTCTCTACTATTAGTAGCAGGAGAGCATTTATAAAAAATAGAGTGATTTTTATAAATAATACAAGCCTCCAATGCTTCTTCGTTATTTTGTAGTTTTTCGTCAGCTACGATATAAGAAAGGAGAAAATAGGTATGATTTTAAAAGCGCTAAAAACAAATAAATTATTAACTATTAACTATCAAAACAACGGTTTTGTTCAAACGGTAAAAGGTTATATTCAAAACTTAAACTTACTCGAACAAACTCTTCTATTAAAAGATGAAAATCAGCATGTACGATCACTTCGCCTATCAAGTATTATAAGAATATTTATTGATAAAAAAAAGAAGAGATTGAGAGATAACTACACCAATCAACCGCTAGAAGCAGCTAAATAGAGTACATTCACGTTATCATAACCATAAAAAGATCCGAACGCTTCATCGTTCGGATCTTTTTTCAACTAAATAAAAAACTTTTGTCCTATCCTCTTGTTATTTAACTCACTGTATGACGTGCGATTACTTCTTTAATTGATTCATATACAATTTCAACCATTGTTTTTAATTCTTCGTTTGTCATTGAAAGAATAGGCATCATCGTAATCACAGGACCTAGCTCTCTAATAATTAAACCTTTTTGGCGAGCGGCTAAAATAATGTCTCCCATCACTTTTTTATCTCCAAAAATCGATTTTGTTTGACGGTCTTTCACAATCTCGATTCCTGCCATTAAACCTCGTTGTCTAATGTCTCCCACATTAGGCAGTTCATAAAGCTTTAATAGATAGCGTTTAAAAACTTTTTCCTTTTCTTTTACACTACGGATTAATTCTCTTTCTTCTATCAGTTCAATATTTTTAAGCGCTACTGCACAGGCTAATTGATTTCCCGTATACGTATGGCCATGGAAGAACGTTTTATTTTCATCCGGATGAGCTAAAAAAGCATTAAATATCTTTTCGCTTGTTAACGTAGCAGCAAGCGGCATATATCCTCCTGTTATCCCTTTTCCTACACACATAATATCCGGTACAACATCTTCTTGTTCACATGCAAACAGCGTTCCTGTTCGTCCAAATCCAACTGCTACTTCGTCACAAATCAGCAATACCCCGTACGCTTTGCACAGCAGCTCTACTTGTTTTAAAAAACCGGGAGGATGGGTAATAATACCCGCTGCTCCTTGCACAAGCGGTTCAATAATCAACCCGGCTACTTCTTCCCCTTTGTTCTGCAAGAGCTTCTCTAGCTGGTGAATACAGTAAGCTGAAGCTTGCTCTTCCGTTTCAAATCCTTCCATACGGTAAGTATAAGGAGAAGGTGCGGGAATTCGTTCAAACAGCAATGGCTTAAAGATGCGATGAAATAAATCCATGCCTCCTACACTGACTGCCCCGATTGTATCTCCGTGATATGCCTCATTCAATGAGATAAATTTACTTTTGTTTTTGTACTTTACAGAGTCGAGATTTTGCCAATATTGATAGGCAATTTTCAACGCAATTTCAACAGCGGCGGAGCCTGTATCAGAGTAGAAGACTTTCGATAAGCTGCCAGGAGTAATTTCCGCTAGCTTTTTGGCTAACAAAATGGATGGAACGTTTGCCGATCCAAGCAGCGTAGAATGCGCTAATCTTTCCACTTGTATATGTAAAGCTGTATTTAATTCCGGATCATTATGTCCATGCACGTTCACCCATAGAGAAGCGTATCCATCTAAATATTTGTTTCCCTCAACATCATATAAATAGCTTCCTTCTCCTCTTTCAATAATAAGAGGGTTGGATTGACGATAAGCTTTCATTTGTGTAAACGGATGCCATACATATTCTTTATCCCATTTCTCCAGCTCAGCTTTTTGATACGGCACAGTCAAACACCTCCTGAATATGTTGAATAACACTTTTTTGCCTCATCATTTTCTCAATATATGCATCTAACTCTTCATCGATATGTGTGAATACTGGAACGGTCATTAGAGATGATATTTGAAGCAGCTTTTCAATCGTTCGAACATTGTCGTTATGAATGATACTGCTGTGATTAAAACGATTAAAAATGAGTCCGTTGATTTTAAGGTGATGCTCACTTGCATATGAAAAGGTAGAAAGCGCATCATGAATAGCTCCTAATCCCGTCGTTCCAACAGCAATAACCGGCATTTGTGCATCTATGATCAAATCTTTTGTCATATAAAACGTTGTTTCCTCCTCAATTAAAGGCACGGCAAGACCTCCCGCTCCTTCTACGAGCACTACATCAAATTTCTTTTTTAATTCATTAATGCGTTTTAAGACGATTGAAGGCTCCACTTGCTTGTTGCTCAGTGCAATAGCCAAATGAGGAGACGTCTCCGGCTTTAACTGATAAATACCCGTATCTGCTACTCCAAGCCTTGTTTCAAACCAGTGAATATCTGGATAACCTCCAATTTCGTCTTGGTAGCCGGTTTGAAATGGTTTGCAAATTGTCGTTTTTATTCCTAGACGACCAAGTACTTTATACAAAATACTTGTAACCAGGGTTTTTCCAATATCTGTTCCAGTTCCCGTAATAAAATACGCTTTGCCCATTTTTTTCTCTCCTTTTTTTCTATGTCTTAGTTACCCCGCTTTGACCCGCTTTGATGACAAACGACTAAATTGAGGCTGCATTCGGTGAATCAGCACTGAACATAAAATACATAACAAAAGATCTCCAGGCATTGGCAAAACAGCTCCAAAAAGAAGTGTATCACTCAGTGAAAGAGGCTTTTCAATTATCCATTTCATTGCTCCGTAAAGCCAGAAGCAGCCGACTGCGTACACAATAGCTAACGTAGATAAATTAGCTGAAAAGATAGAAAAAGGTTTCTTTAAGTCATATTTTTGAATAAGGTAGCCGTTCATAAATGCACCCATAGCATAGCCAATTAAATAGCCAAACGTTGGTTTGAAGATATACCCTAAACCTCCTCCTTCTGCAAAAACCGGAACACCGATTAACCCAATACCTATGTAGCATAGCTGACTATACAAACCTAAACGCGGACCTAACAGCGCACCGGCTAAATAAACAGGAACAATTTGAAGAGTAAACGGTATGTAGGGAATAGGAATTTTTATAAATGCACCAATCGCCGTTAAAGCTGCAAATAAGGAAACATACGCCATTGTTTTCGGTTTCATATTCACCCTCCTTTCTCTTTTCATTGCTTTAAGTTTGCAATAATTTCTTTTTATTTGTCAACTTAATTTTATTCCGAGTTGACAAATAAACAATAAAAAAAGACGCAAAAACCTAGGCTTTTGCGTCTTTTGATTTTTATAAAATTACTTTTTTGTCGTCTTTAAGCTGCACTTCTTGACGGCTGATAGATAAATCAACTTTCTTTTTTACACGTGCATGATAATAAGCATAAAACAGCAGCGCTAGTGGAATACCGACATACAACGCCATTCGCTGTTCTGCATCAAATGCCATGCTTCCCAATACGATTGTATTTAATACTAATGCGATTAAAGGTAATACCGGGTAAAGAGGGACTTTAAATTTTAAATCCTCGATTTGCCCTCCTTGATTTATATATCTTTTTCTAAATGCAAGCAGTGATGCAGCAATCGTAATCCAGCCGATTTGTGCACCTAAACCCGCTGCAGAAATGAGCCATACAAATACTGTTTCTTGAGCAAAGAATCCTGAAAGTAAAGATAAAAGCGCAATGCCTAATGTTAAAAGCAGGGCATTCATCGGCACACCGCGTTTATTTACTTTCATGAAAGCTGAACTTGCCATGTTATCTTTTGACAATGAATACAGCATACGCGTTGCTGCATAAAGACCTGAGTTAGCTACAGATAACAGTGCCGTTAGGATAACAAAGTTCATAATATCTGCTGCATATGGAATACCAATTTGGTCAAATACAACAACAAATGGACTCTCAACTACGCCTGCTTTTTCAAGCGGAATCATACCCGCTAAGACAGCTACAGCTAGTACAAAAAATACAAGCGTTCTCCATACCGTTTGTTTAATGGCTCTTGGTACAGTCTTGTCTGGGTTTTCACTTTCCCCAGCCGCTACACCAATAAGCTCCGTGCCTTGGAATGAAAAGTTAACTGTAATCATGGTAATCAACACGGCACTAATTCCGTGAGGAAACACGCCATGAGCCGTATAATTAGAGAAAAGCGGTGCGCTGTCTCCATTACTTAGTGGAAGAAAACCAAACATAGCAGCTCCACCAAGCACGATAAATAAAATAATAGCTAACACTTTAATGCTGGCAAACCAAAACTCCGCTTCACCAAACGCTTTAGCTGACAGTGCATTTAATGAGAATAATAAAAGGGCAAATATAGCACACCAGATCCATACAGGAGAATCAGGAAACCATCTTTGCATAAGCTGACCTGCTGACAAAAATTCTAATGCAACCGTTACAGCCCAGCCCAACCAATATAACCATCCAAAAGCGAAACCAACACCAGGGCCAATAAATTTTGTTGTATATGTCTGAAACGAACCCGAAACTGGCATTGCTACTGCAAGTTCCCCTAAGCAAAGCATTGTTAAGTACATAATGAAGCCACCTACGATAAACGAAAGGATAGCTCCAATCGCTCCTGCTTGGCTAATCGTGTATCCTGTTCCTAAAAAGAACCCTGTACCGATAACCCCGCCGAGCGAAATCATAAACAAATGTCTGCTTTTCATCGTCTTTTTTAATTCATTTGTTTGCTGTTGTCCTTCTATCATATTAACGACATTTCCTTTCAACCTATTTATTACGAGATATTACCTAGAAAAAAATTAATAAACCTTTGTTTTCTATGCATATTTACTTACATATTTATGCGGTGTTCTCAATTTAAATGAAACAGCCTTTTGTAATCTTAACATAATGCTCACTAGATTTAAAATGTTTTTCTGCAAAAGTAAAATGAATTTTTCTTGAATAGTGTGATTTTCTTTTACTGTTGATATTCATAACCGTTTTTCTTTAAATGAATAGAGGATGCAACAAGAAAAAAGCTGTGCTTTCGAAGACGAAAGCACAGCTTTTTCACACTTTTTACCAAACAAACAATCCAACAATCATAGCACTTAATAACGAAACAGCGATACCGCTCACAAGCAGTTTCCATACGTTTTTTCCAATAATCGTTGATTTACCTTCTGATAACGTAGAATTATACGTCCCATAAATCATACCTACCGTACTGAAGTTAGCAAAAGATGTTAAGAATGTTGTAGCAACTGCAATCGTATGCGGTGGAAGTGTATCTAGATTTTTCTTCAAATCCATCATTGCCACGAATTCATTTGTTGCTAGCTTGATACCCATCAGCTGAGCTACGTACATTGCATCATGTCCCGTTAGCCCTAGTAAAAATGCGAATGGACTAAAGATATAAGAGAAAATCTTTTGTACAGTCAAGCCGTCTACGATAACGCCTAAAATACCGTTAAGCGCAGATGTAAGAGCTACATATCCAATAACCATCGCTAAAATAACAATAACCATGTTCATTCCGACTAACATACTGTTTGAAATGGTAGAGAAAAAGTCTTTTTTCTCCGACTTTGGCGGTACGTAAATCATATCTTCTTCTTTTGTAACATGAACTGGATTCAATAAGCTCACTAAAATAAGCGCGTTTAAACAGTTCAGTGGAATTGCTGTAAACACGTACGTAGCGGGAACCATCGTTAAATAAGCACCGATAATAGATCCGCTAATACTGCTCATACTCATAATTCCAAACGTAAGCAAACGGTTGTCTTTTAACACAGAAAGCTGATTACGAATAACCGCTAATGCTTCTGTATTTCCTAAAAACATCATTTGAATAGCGAAAAAGCTTTCTAATTTAGGCAAACGAGAAACTTTCGAAATGACCCAGCCTACTTTATCAATAATCCACGTTAAAATACCAAAGTAAGATAAAATATCAAAAAATGTCACGACAAAGATGATAGGCAGTAATGCACTGAAGAAAAAGTCAACCGTTTCATTTCCCATTACAGATGGGAACGCAAAAGCAATTCCATCGTTAGCACAGGAAATTAGCCAAGTAAAGAACGAAGCAATCTTATTAATAATCCATGTTCCGATTGAAGTTCCTAACATAAACCAAGTAATGAGGACTTCAACGACTAACAGTGAAGCAATTGGACGCCACTTTATCTCTTTCTTTTTAGGAGAACATAAAAAGACGACACCCATTACGACAAAAACGCCTAATAAATTTAATAAAAAGTACATGCAAGCCACTCCCAGGTGTGTATTTGAAAAACAAAAAAAGCTCTTACTTTTCATAAATTCTGACAATAACAGAAAGTATGAAAAGTAAGAGCTTTGAAAGAAGACTGTACTCATGAGAATACGCTCTTCTTTTTGCTGCTTATATCCAAACTTTCTTGTAGTCTAGTTTTTTACGGTTACTAGGTAGAGACTATCAGACCATATTACTGATAATATACAAGATCGTAATCTTAGCTGTATTCAATTGATATGAACAAATTCTACCCTTTATTTTTTTAATAATCAACACTTTAAAAGTTTTTCGGAATAATAAAATTGGTATGAAAATTCTATTTATTTATCACTTCTTTTGAACTACCCATCGGAAAATTACACAAAAAAAGTGAATTTAATCGTCCTTTCAACCCAATTATTTTCCTATTTTTGAAACAAAAAAATTGATTCTTTAATGAGTATGCTTAAATATCTACTTCGCTTTTCGTTTAATTCCTCAAAAAAAGATTTCATTTTTACGACTTGAGACGTAGAAAAAAATAATCCTGCTGTTCGTTGAAATTAAACGCTTTTCAATTTACACTTTATGGTAGAAGAAAACAAATTTAATTTAGGTAGAAAGCGGGTTATAACGTGAAAAAAATATTGGCTTTTATTTTAGTGATAGGTGGTACGGCAGTCCTCTTTTCTACTGCATTTGCACCTTCCTCTTGGTCGTTAAGTTCATTCAAGACGTCCAGGTCTGAAGCGGCGTTATCAAGTGATATTCAGCATATTCAAATTGACTCTCCCAGCATTAGTACAACTGTCGTGCCGCAAGATCGTCAAGATATTAAAACAAAAGTAGAAGGTAAAGGAAAAGTAGATGTAAAGCAAAATGGAGATACCCTAGTCGTCACTTATCAAAAAAGTCCTTTTCAATGGCTTTCTATTTTTTCAAATACAAAAGTGACAATCTGCATTCCTAGAGATTATCACCACAACCTTGCGCTTACGGTAGGTTCTGGGGACCTTCAAGTTGCTACACAGCCTGAGCAAGCGCTTCAGCTGAAAGATGTTTCGATTAAAGTAGGTTCTGGAAATGCAAGTATTTCAAACTTGAGGAGCACCTCTCTTCGTACGGATGTCAATTCTGGAGATTTACAGCTGAGTAATGTTGAAAGCCAAACAGCTAAATTTGCTGTAGGCTCTGGGGAAATTAAAGGAACAAACTATAAAGGAAAACTTCAGGCGCGCATTGGATCTGGTGATCTCTATATGGATTTTAAAAAGCTAGAAGAAGCGGTTTCTATAGATGTAGGATCTGGAGATGCCGTGCTGGTTCTTCCGAAAAGCGCTGGTTTTAAAGTGAATGGAAAAGTAAGCAGCGGTGATATAAACAATGACTTTAAGTTAAGCAATGCAACCGTAACAGAAGATGTATTAAAAGGAAAGCATGGAAATGGAAAATATCCTATTGATGCAGCTGTTTCAAGCGGAGAATTAACGTTAAAATCAAAATAAAACGAACACGGAAGTGTTCGTTTTATTTATGGTCTCACTGCAATATACCACGCTACTCCTACGATTGATCCTATGAATACGACTCCGTAAATAATAGATAAATTCACTATACTTTTCTTTTTAGATTTTCCGTAATCTTCATCTACTTTCTTTGCAGCACTGATCGTACCTGCAAGGGCAGCAACGCCGATAATAATGACAAGAAGCAATGCTAGTTTCATTCATTCTCTCCTCCATATTTCGGTGATTGAATAAGACTGAATACCAAGATGTTATTTATTTCATTTTAAGCAGCACGATTTAATCAGAATATGAAAGCGTTATATCTTCTCTTTCTATCATAAAGCTAAATTATGTAAAATCAACCATCCAATCGTGCATTATTTTCCTCCGCCACTTTACATACATAAAAAATTCCCGAGCTTCACTGCTCGGGAATCTTCACCTAATAGAAATGGCATTTTAATGATTATTAAAACTGAAATGTATGTTTTCCTACCAGTACATCTGCCATCTTTACAAAGCGCTTGATTTCTAATACGTCATGAACCCGAACCATTTGAACGCCTTGTGCAATCCCTGCATATACAGTAGCTGCAGTTCCTTCCATTCTTTCCGTAGGAGGAGCATTGACTATTTGTCCAATAAATCCTTTACGAGAAGTAGCAAGCAGCACAGGATAGCCCATCTTTGTCAGCTGATCTAGATGCTGAATCGCTTCTACATTATGCGCAGCCGTTTTTCCAAAGCCAACGCCTGGATCTAAAATAATTTGATCATCTCGAACTCCTGCAGCTTTTGCAATTGATATGCTTTCTTCCAAATCACTTATCATATCTGTAATCAGATTTGTATAATTGGGCTCATGGCGATTATGCATTAAAATAATAGGAACATTATAGTCAGCTGCAACTTGAGCCATTTTGGGATCAGCCTTTGCGCCCCATATATCATTAATAATATGTGCTCCTGCTTCTAGCGCATGCTTGGCCACTTCCGACTTGTATGTATCTACAGAAATCGGCACCTCTACGCGCTTAGCCACTTCAGAAATAACGGGCACAATCCGTTTAATCTCTTCTTCATCACTAATTCTTGTATAACCAGGACGAGTTGATTCTCCTCCTATATCAATGATGTCTGCTCCTTGCCTCACCATTTCCTCAGCATGAGCAACCGCTTTATCTACATCGTAGTATTTTCCGCCATCTGAAAATGAATCCGGGTTTACGTTTAAAATTCCCATAATAAGCGTACGGTCCGCATAATTCAGTTCATACTTTCCGCATTTAATGACCGATTGAGACGTTAAAGTTGACACTATCCTCAGCCCCTTCGTAATTTGCAAATTGATGTATATTTATAAATATCATGTATTTTGAGAATGTCATACCGTTCGTAATTATATCAAAAGTTACCAGTCCTATGTGATTTTTCTTGGAGTTTCTTTCTTCTATAGTGTGAGATAAACATTAAAAGTGAATACACAGATAACATTAAAAATCTCTATCGGGCTTGTCTTCAGGGTCTTTTTTCCTCTTCTCACATCTTTTGTGAGTCTTTTTATTTAAAAAGAAAGGATTCGCATGAAAAATGTTTAATTTATAGCAATAGTTGGGAATTTATAATTAAACAACTTCCGTTTTTATGAAATTCATTTTAAGGAGGATGACTATGACTCAACAACCGTTACAAGTCAAATTAATTCCTTATACAATTGAGTCGATTATCGACTCAACAAACGAAACGCCTAAAGGAGTAAGCTTAATTCAAGCGCCTGCTATTTGGGAACAAAGCAATCAAGGAGAAGGCATTGTAATTGCAGTTATCGACACTGGTGTTGACACAAATCATCCTGACTTAAAAGATTGTATTATCGGAGGAAGAAACTTCACTTCGGATTATGACGGGGATTCTTCTGTATTTGAAGATAATAATGGGCACGGCACTCACGTGTCTGGTACCATTGCTGCTGCGCTCAATAATGAAGGGGTAGTAGGAGTGGCACCCAAAGCAAAAATTCTAAGCTTAAAAGTACTTACCGGTGAAGGATCGGGAAATTACGAATGGATTATTGACGCTATTAACTACGCCGTCGAATGGCGCGGTCCTAACAATGAGCGAGCACGAGTTATTTCCATGTCACTCGGGGGACCACAAGACGTTCCAGAACTGCACGAAGCTGTTCAAAATGCTGTGAATAAAGATGTTTCTGTTGTTGTTGCGGCTGGAAATGAAGGTGACGACCGCGAAGAAACCCTTGAATATTCATATCCAGGAAGTTACAACGAAGTCATTCAAGTAGGAGCAGTGGACAGCAGCTTAAATCTTGCCCCTTTTACTAATGCAAATGAAGAAGTGGACCTAGTCGCACCGGGAGTTAACATTATCTCTACTTACTTGGAAAATAAGTACGCGACTCTTTCAGGAACTTCAATGGCAACTCCCCACGTGGCAGGAGCTTTAGCTCTATTAATTAACTTATGTGAGAAGGAATTTGGCCGCTCTTTAATCGAAGCCGAAATCTATGCTCAGCTTGTAAGAAGAACCCTTCCTCTTGGATATCGAAAAAGCTCTGAAGGAAACGGATTTCTCATGCTCGATTTGGTAGAGAAAATACATGATATTATTAACGTAGCCCGTATCAACCCTAGTAAGTAATAAATAAGAAAAACGAGAAATCTTCTTGGTTCTCGTTAAATTAAAATAAAGACATGCGAACGCATGTCTTTATTCATATCTTAATGCTTCGATTGGATCTAGCTTCGCCGCTTTGTTTGCAGGAAGCATGCCGAATACAATGCCAATCGTCATGGAGAACAACACTCCTCCAAGTACTACTTGCCACGAAATTAATGACGGCCAGCCAGCAAATAATGAAACAAGAGCTGCCCCGCCCGCGCCGAGGCCAATTCCAAGCAAACCACCAATTAACGTGAGGGTAATGGATTCAATCAAAAACTGAGTTAGAATTTGTCTTTTAGATGCTCCCAACGCTTTACGAATACCAATTTCTCTTGTACGTTCCGTTACAGAAACCAGCATAATGTTCATAACGCCAATCCCGCCAACAAGCAGGGAAATGCCTGCAATCGATCCAATAATCGTTGTCATAATCCGCGTTACATTTCCAATGCTATCTGCTATTTCTTCTAAGTTCTGCACTTGGTAAGCGTCTTCCGCATCATGCAAATTATTTAACAAATCCGTTGCGTCATTCCCTACTTTTTTTAGTTGATCAGAGCTTTTTGCTTGAACACTAAGGTTTGTGTAATCGAGCTTACCGAAGCTTGATTTATACGTATTATTCGGAATATAAATGGTTGGTATTTCAAATGCTAAAAAGCCCGTTGCCTTTTTTGTGACACCAATAATTTTGATAGGCTGGCCTTGCACCCATACTACTTGTCCAAGGG
This sequence comes from Priestia sp. JV24, assembly GCF_025910025.1. Lineage (NCBI taxonomy): Bacteria > Bacillati > Bacillota > Bacilli > Caryophanales > Bacillaceae > Priestia > Priestia sp. JV24. Next base: position 227,695 of record NZ_JAPCIN010000010.1, on the reverse strand, counting down.
CTTCTTTTTTATCAAATAGCTCTTTTTTCATATCGCTTGTGATAACACCTACTCGATTACCTGATAAAAAGTCAGAGCTGTCTAACATTCTTCCTTTTGAAACTTCCAGCTGATTAACTTCAATATAGCCTTCGTTAATAGCATTAACAGTCGTATCAGATTCCTTGTCTCTATATCTTATCCCCATTCCCATTGAACTAGAAGCCACCACATTCTTCACTCCGGGAATAGTCGAAAGAGCTTTAATATCATCCTCTGTAAAGATAGGCTCACCCGTCATTGAAAGGTCATCAGCTTGCATCTCGTCTTCAGGAGGCTGATAGTATACATCAACTGTATTGCTTGCTCCTGTTATTTCCGACTTAATCATCTGTTCTCCGCCCTGACCAATGGCTACAACGATAATAACAGCCGCTACGCCAATGATAATACCAAGCATCGTTAAAATAGAGCGCATTTTATGAGCAAGAACCGAAGAGAGAGCCATGCGAATATTTTCTATCAAACTCATAAGCTATCGTTCTCCTTATCGCTATGACTTAGCACTTTACCGTCACGAACGATAACTGTACGCGATGTGTATTCTGCCACTTCAGGTTCATGGGTAATGACTACAACCGTTGTGCCATCTGCATTAAGCTGAGAAAATTGCTCCATAATATCAGCACTTGTTTTTGTATCTAGAGCTCCTGTTGGTTCATCTGCTAAAATAAGCGTCGGATTGTTAACAATAGAACGAGCAATAGCAACGCGCTGCTTTTGCCCTCCTGATAGCTCGCTCGGTAAATGTTTCATCCGCTCACTCAGCCCTACTTTTTCAAGCGCAGCTTCTGCTCTGGCTCGTCTTTCCTTACGCGTTACACCGGCATATACCATTGGAAGCTCTACGTTTTCTACCGCTGTTAAACGCGGCAACAGCTGAAATTGCTGAAAAACAAAACCGATATGAATATTTCTTACTTTTGCAAGCTGCTCATCACTATAAGTGGAGATTTCTTGTTCATTTAATAAATAGGACCCTGAAGACGAACGGTCTAAACATCCGATAATGTTCATTAGCGTTGATTTACCAGAGCCAGAAGGTCCCATAATCGCAACAAATTCACCGTCATAAATCTTCAAATTAATATCTTTTAAAATTGGCACTTCCTCTTTGCCAAGATGATAACTTTTATGAATATTCACAAGCTCGATCATTGAACAGTCACTTCCGCACCGTCAGTTAAGTTCTTTGTAGGATTTGTAATGACTTTGTCTTTAGAAGATACGCCGCTTTTGATTTCACTAAATTTATTTGTTGTTTCTCCAATCTTTACTTCCTTACGAACCGCCTTTTTATCTTTCACCACATATACATATTTTTCTCCGTCTTCATTTACAACTGCTTTTATCGGCAGTGATGAAGCTTTTTTACTGCTTGTTTCAATTTCAAGCAGCAGCTTAAATCCCGGCTTAATCATCGTGATATCTTGGTCATCTACTTTTACTTCAACTGGATATTGATTAGCCCCATCATTGCCCGCTTCTGCTGATGCCTGCTGCTGAGGTAGATAGTCAATTTGTTTAACGCTCCCTGCCCATTCTTTATCAGGCAGCACATCTGATGTAATTTTGACAGCTTGACCGGTTTTAATTTTTAATGCATCGTACTCAGACAGCACACCAGTAGCTAAGTATTCATCGGTATTACCAATATGTATAAGCGGTTTTTGAACGTCACTTGTGTTATTAACCGCTTCTTTATCTACTTCTAGCACCGTCCCATTAATATCACTCGCTACGTCTAAATTACGTTCTTTTTTAGCAATTGATTTGGCTTCTAGTTTGTTTCGTTCTAAATCAATTTTAGCCGTTTCTAAATCGAGATTGAGCTGCGTACGTTCTGTATCGATTTGATCTCTCGCTTCTTGCTTACTCATTTCTTTTTCCAATTCTTTTTGTTTTTTATTTAAATTAGAAAGCTGTTTGCTTACTGAGTCAATTTGCAGCTGACTGGATTTTTTTTCTAGCTTATTTTGTTCTTGCTCTAAATCAAGCGTATCGCTTTCGTATGTTACAAGAGAGGTTCCCTGCTGGACACGAGATCCTTCTGTTACGCGAAATCGTTCAACCTCGCCTTTTTCAGCATCAAAATAGACATATTGCTCATCAGCAAGCTTTAACGTACCGGGAACCATAACTGTATTTCTTAACTTTTTTTCCTTTATATTTGCTACGTGAACATTGATTGCTTTCCCACTTACACTTTGTGCACGATATACGTTAATTCCAATAACCGCCACAATAACAACTGCTACAGCTGTAATAATTATTCCTTTTTTCATTTACAATCCTGCTCCTTTAAGCGCTTCTGAAGCAGCTCCTCCAACTCCTGAAATAGCGGCTCCTAAGATGAATAAAATAATCACTGTAATAATAGAAGCAGCTTTTGATACATTTGCCACTTTTTGTAGTCCTACTGCTGTCAGAATAAGTCCCCAGATAGAAAAGATTTCAATGGAAGTAAATACTCCTCCCATAGCACCTTTCGCATCAACCATTCCATTTAACGAAGTCACATTAGCTGAAGTATGTGCTAGTGCAGCTACTCCCGTATTAATTAGCTGACCGATTGCTGTGATGAACGTAACAAACAAATTTAAGCTAAACATTTGACGGTAAGTTGTTTTTCCAGTCCCTAACTTTGCAATTAAAAACAAAATTAAACTCGTGAATGCCAGTGTAGCAACTATTGCAATCACTCCTCCAACCGTTCCGCCGATCATACTAAATGTTGAATTCACTTCAATGCCAGCTTCTTTTTGCTGCTGTAATGCTTCTTTTGCCTGAGGGGTATAGACGGCTAGAATCGTTGTTGCAGCTGTTAAGATGAGGATAAGTAAAAGAGGTCCCCAAATGACCGGGCTGCTTTTCATTTTCTCAAACTGTACAACTGGACTCGTAATAAAACCAAAAATAGAGGGCTTTCCTTTCTCTTGGACTTCCGAAGATACGTTAACTTCTGTGCTCATAATCAAACTCCTTTTATATTGTTTCGTTATTAGCTCTTAAGACCCGTCTTTTGCTGTTTTTTAAAGTTTTCTAGCAAAATCGACTCTTTCTAAGAAACTCTCAAACACCTAATATTCTAACATAATTATACAAATTAATTTACATTTTTATTACATTTTATATTTTTTATGGTATTTTTAGAAATTAAAGAGATATCTTAATGCTGAATGACAGTATTAATCTTATTTATATTTTCTAAATATTCAAATTATAATTTGACATCATTCAATAGAATTCGTATATTATGATTAAAGTTTATTATTCCTATGTTTTTTATAAGTTTTATATTTAAGGAGGAGTTTCAATGTCTACTAAGAAACCATTTCGTCCTGAAACACAAGCCATCCATTCTGGCCAACAGCTTGACCCGGCTACTTTTTCGCGTGCGGTACCTATTTATCAAACAAGCTCATTTGGGTTTAAAGATACGGAGCATGCTGCATCTTTATTTAATTTAAGTGAACAAGGCTACATCTACACTCGAATTGTAAACCCTACTACGGACGTTTTTGAACAGCGAATTGCTGAGTTAGAAGGCGGAGTAGGTGCTCTAGGAGTAGCTTCGGGTCAGTCAGCTACTACCTTTTCCATTTTGAATATCGCTTCCGCAGGAGATGAAATTGTATCAGCAAGCAGTTTATATGGAGGAACATATAACCTCTTTTCGTCTACGCTTCCTAAACTGGGCATTACCGTCAAATTTGTAAACGCTGATAATCCAGAAAATTTTAGAAATGCAATCACTTCCAAAACAAAGGCAATTTATGCTGAATCCGTTGGAAACCCGCAGGGAAATGTGCTAGACATCGAGGCAGTTGCAGACATTGCCCATGAGCATGGAATTCCTCTTATTATTGATAATACGGTTCCAAGCCCTTACCTTCTTCGTCCCATCGATTTCGGAGCAGATATTGTCGTTCATTCTGCTACTAAGTTTCTTGGAGGACATGGAACAGCAATTGGGGGTGTTATCGTAGACAGTGGAAAATTTGATTGGGAAGCGAGCGGGAAATTTCCAGACTTAACAACTCCAGATCCAAGTTACCATGGCCTTGTATACACAGAAGCTGCCGGTGAAGCTGCTTATATTACAAAAGCGCGCGTTCAGCTTTTACGAGATATTGGAGCTGCTTTATCACCTTTTAATTCCTTTTTACTCCTTCAAGGGGTAGAAACACTCCACCTGCGATTAGAGCGTCACAGCGAAAACGCATTAAAGGTAGCAAAATTTTTAGAGCAGCATGAATTAGTACAATGGGTAAATTATGCGGGGCTTCCTTCCCACCCTTCCTATTCTTTGGCACAAAAATACTTGCCTAAAGGGCAAGGAGCAATTTTAACCTTTGGTGTAAGGGGAGGAAAAAACGCTGCGGCTAAGTTAATTGATTCGGTTCAGTTATTTTCTCATTTAGCCAATATCGGCGACTCTAAATCACTCATTATTCACCCGGCAAGCACTACTCATCAACAGCTATCTAAAGACGAACAAAAAGCTTCGGGTGTGACGCCAGAACTTATTCGTTTATCGGTTGGAACAGAAGCAATCGACGACCTTCTTGAAGATTTAGATTATGCCTTAAAAGCCAGCCAAAAAGTGAATACAACTGTTTAAAAGCTGTGATTTTTCACAGCTTTTTTTATATCATCCAATAACTTTTTATACTTTCGCTTATGCTACAATAAACAAAACGAATGAAAAAGGAGTTACTATGAACACGTTCAATTCAATACCTGCTATTACATTTACAGACGTTCATAAAACATTTAAGGATAAAGAACATAGTGTTTTAAAAGGCATATCGGGTACAGTAATGCAAGGCTCGCTCGTCATGATGGTAGGACCATCAGGATCGGGAAAAAGCACCCTTCTTTCCATGTGCAATTTACTTTCTGCACCTGATGAAGGAAGTATTGAAGTATATGGAAAAGACATTAGCAAATGGACTATTTCTGATTTACGAAAAAAAGTGGGCATTGCTTTTCAATCAGCTCCTGTTATTGATGGAACAGTGCGAGATAACATGATGCTTGTTCAAAAACTCCATGGCAAGCAGGATATTATGCCTGAAGAACTCTGTGCCTTAACGGGTCTTTCACCTGACTTGTTAGAGCAGGATGCAAGAGATTTATCCGGTGGTCAAAGACAAAGATTATCATTAGCCCGCACGCTGTCGAACGGATCTGACCTTTTACTTTTAGACGAAATCACTTCCGCTTTGGATGCCACTTCTGCTCATGAAATTGAGCAGCTTATTTCTCATTTACATAAAGAGCGGAATAAAACGATTATTTGGGTTACCCATAATTTAGATCAAGCGAAACGTTTAGGAGAGGAAGTCTGGCTTTTAATGAACGGAGTGATTGTAGAAAAAGCGAAGACGGAGACCTTTTTTCATACTCCTGTAAAAGCTGAAACAAAACAATTTATTGAAGGAGCCTTTCTATGAGTTCACTTTCACTGATTTTTACAATCGTTTTTGTTTTTATTGCTCTTTTTTTATCAAAATCTTTTCGTATAGGACTCGAAAAAGATATTATCATTGCCAGTATTCGAGCAGCCGTTCAGCTGTTAGTGATCGGATATGTTTTATCGTTTATTTTTGACGCGAATCACCCTGCGTTTATTATTCTCATTTTATTCGTTATGCTGACGGTCGCTTCCCAAAATGTTGTAAAGAAAAAAAAGCAGGGATTTAAAGCTTTCTTTCGTGTATTTGTCACTCTTTTTATTGTAGAAATCCTGACCCAAAGCGTTATGCTCGGACTACATATTATCCCTGCTACTCCGCGATATATCATTCCCGTCAGCGGTATGATTATTGGAAATTCGATGATTTTGGCCAATTTATTTTTAAATCGGTTAGATGCTGAAGTAAATAGAAGACGAGACGAAATTCAATTGATTCTGGCGCTTGGCGGCACTCCTAAACAAGCTATTCATAGTATTTTAAATGCCGCAATCAAAGCTAGCATGATTCCTACTGTAGAAAGTCAAAAAACAATTGGACTCGTTCAGCTTCCGGGTATGATGACAGGCCAGATTATTGGAGGGGCAGATCCGATACAAGCTGTCAAATTCCAGCTGCTTATCGTTTTTACTATTCTAGCGTCTGCTACGCTTTCCTGCGTCATTTTAAGCCAATTAACATATCCTACCCTTTTTAATAGCTATCAGCAGCTTATCCGTGAGCATGCATAAAAAAAGAAAGGAGACTCCTTTCTTCTTTTTTTATTGAGCAGCTTTTTTTAACCTTGATCCTATATCACTTCCAAAGGTTACTCCTAAATCGCCGAGCCATCTTCTATACGCAATACTCAGTCGGTCCGGATTCAAATGAAGCTCTGCTTGTAAGTCAAGCGGCAGCTCTTCTGGTTTTTGACTTTCCACAATACTGGTATCTTGTTCAATAATAAGCTGCTGAAAATCGCGGAAATATTGATCAGGTGCATCAAACGAATAGTTTCTAGAAACCAGCGCAAACACGGTGGACTTTCTTTCCTCTTCAGGTAAAACCGCAAACAGCATTGAAAAGATTTCACCCGTTTCGTGGTTCACTTTTTTCAACCTTGCAACGGTAGGACGAAGAATTTCAAAGGTGTAATAAATAGTCGTAAAGTTACCCGTGCCATCTGCATCTGCGTACACAGCGATTTCATCAGAAACGTATCGGTTATCTTTCCAATGCACCTTATAATCAGGAATTTCGGCGTAGTCAGAGTGTCCCAGGCTTCCTTCGTGAACAAAAGCCAAATGGCTTACATCTAGAAAGTTTTCTACGACACGAGGAGCTGCTGCCTGCAGAGTATGAGGGTTGGCGCAAACCGTTTTGAATCCGGAGTTAAGATGTTCATCATACAGGGGAAGAGGAGTATCACCTGCCTCGCTGTTCATCTTCACCCATATAATCCCGTACTTTTCAACGCAGTCATACACCTGTGCTTTTGCTTTTGAAGGAATAGCTCTTCCCGGCGGCTGTTGAGGAATTTTCACACAAGCCCCGGCATCATCGTATTTCCATCCGTGATAAGGGCATACAATGCAATCATCTACCACTTTTCCAAGAGATAACGCTGCACCGCGGTGGATGCACAAATCCTTAAATGCTTTAATAGCATTAGTTGTGCGAAAAAGTACAACTCGCTCTTCTAAAATCGTTACTTGCAAGGGCTGATCTGTTAAATCATGTGAATAAGCTGCAGGCAGCCATTCCTTAGCCAATACTAAATCTTTAATCATCTGCATCGCCTCCGTACAATAAGTAAATTTATTTCTTGTTTATAAAAAAAACCGCAGAAATAGAAGGAGTGCTTCTAATTCCGCAGCTTTTTCGTTCCGTAAAACAGACTATAAGCGCGCGAAGATTCTACATGATTGCAGATAGAGCGACCTTAGCACTTCATCTACAATGACCATACGTATTCATCGCTATTTTTTTAACCTTAAAACCTAACCCTTATATATTGAATAAAGAGCGGCCAGCCGCTAAAAGCTTTTCTGTCCACTGATTTCTCTTAGTTTTACTTTATCAATTTCCCACTGAAAAATCTCTTGATTTGTAAGCATCTCTAACATAATTTTTTCGGTTAAACGAATAAAAGCTGCGGTTTTAAAAACCGCAGCTTGCTTTATTATGAGCTCATATAACTAGCTGTATATTTTTTCGTCTGCTTTTGTATTTCTTGATTTAAATGCTTGAAAAATGAGAGGGTTTCTTCATAATCCGTCGCTTTTTCATGAAACTTCAATGTAAGACTTTCTTCAAACAACGTTTCTCCCTGATGACCAACCGCTTTCAGCTGAACATCTGTAACAATACCTTGCGAAATCGAACATAATAAATAATTAAAGCAATGAACCGGAACGATATGCATGAGATGAAAATCGTCGATAGTTCTATCACTTTTTGTTTTCTTAAATTCCACGGTGAGTTCTTCTGGATGAATAAACACATTTATATGCTGTTTGGACAAACAAGTAGGATTCATCTTTTGTGTATACTCACAAAATTCCAGTCCAATAAATATAGAATTCTCGGAGTCATCTTCAATGAAGATTTGCGAATTTTTTACCATTGTCCTCGTCCTCCATATTCAATCTAGTTATCCCGTCACTCGCACCCATTTGTAGAATATTTCCATCCTTTCTCTATTCTATCATTGATTTTTCTCAATGCCTATTTCGCAGGCGGAAGTTCTCTTTAAAAGAGAGGGAACTGACAGACAGTTCTTTATGTGAGAAGAATAAACAAAAGACACCTCTTTTATTTTCTTGAGGTGTCTTTTGATATCATCAGCCTGTGTTACGCAACCCTGCTGCAATGCCGTTAATCGTTAATAACGCTTCTTTTAAAAGCTCTTCATTTAACGTTCCAGCCTCATCTTCACGCAGCTTGGAAATGACCTTAACTTGTAAGAATGTTAGAGGGTCCACATACGGATTTCGTAATTTAATAGATTCTTTAATCGTAGGAAGATGATCCATTAATTCTTTTTGACCTGTGATTTGAAGAATCATTTCTTTTGTGAGATTATATTCTTTTTTAATGGCGGTAAAAATCCGCTCTGAAATAGCCGGGTCTTGTACCATTTCCGTGTATTCTTTTGCTGCCATTAAATCTGCTTTTGTTAAGGCCATTTGCAGATTATCGACGGTCGAGCGGAAGAATGGCCATTCTTTATACATTTGCTGAAGAAGCTGTATATCTCCGGATTTCTCTACTAAATGCTGTAAGCCCGTACCTGCAGCGTACCAGGCTGGAAGCAGCTGTCTGCTTTGAGTCCATGCAAATACCCACGGAATCGCTCGCAAGTCTTCAAAGCGATCACTTCCTTTTCGACTCATTGGACGTGACCCAATATTTAAAGCCCCCAGCTCAGGAAGAGGTGTAGCTTGTTTAAAATACGTTAAAAAGTCTGGATCTTTGAAAACAAGCTCTTGATACTTACGTAAAGAAGCAGTTGAAATCTCGTCCATTGTTTCTTCCCATTCATGTGTACGAATATCACATTGTTCAGCTTCTTGAGAAACATTTGCTGCCGCTGTAAGAAGAGCTGAGACCGCTTGTTCAAGGCTTCGGTAAGCAATGTCATATAAAGCGTATCTAGAAGAAAGAACTTCTCCTTGCTCTGTAATTTTCACACCGTCTCCTAGCGTCTCAACAGGCTGAGATAAAATGCTTCGGTTTAACGGACCACCGCCTCGACCTAGTGAGCCGCCTCGACCATGGAAAAACTTCAGACGAACTTGATACTTCTTCGCCATATCATGAATTTCCTGCTGCGCTTTGTAGAGCTTCCAATTAGCAGTAAGCGTTCCTCCATCTTTGCTTCCATCTGAGTAGCCAAGCATAATTTCCTGCAAATCCTGCTGTTTCCTTAAGTGCTCACGATAAAAATCTAATTGAAATAGCTGTTCCATGATTTTAGGACCCGCTGTGAGATCATCAATCGTTTCAAGCAGCGGAGCTATATTTAACTTACTTTCAATGCGGCCATCTGCATGAAGGCGGTAAATACCCGCTTCTTTGGCGAGTACCATGACTTCTAACAAGTCACTTGCAGACTGCGTCATACTGATTAAGTAGACTTCAATAGATCTTTCTCCAAATTCTTTATGTGCTCGATGTATCATGTTAAATACTTCAATTACTTGCTGCGTTTCTTTAGAGTAATTCTCTACAAACGATATCACAGGTCTTGGGTCTTGAAGAACTTTCCCTAGCAGCTCGACTTTTTTCTCTTCCGTTAACGCTGAATAATCTTCAGCTAAAGAAACAGCATGGAAAATTTCTTTGATTGCCGCTTCATGTTCCCCGCTGTGATTACGGATATCAAGCGTTGCTAAATGAAAACCAAACAGCTCAACTTGGCGAATTAATTTACATAAGCTTTTTAACTGATAATCCTGAGGCTGGTGCTTTTGCAGGCTATCTTTGATTAGAAATAAATCATGTAGAAGTTCTTCCGACCTTTGATAACCTGCTTCCGATTCTCCAACTAAATTTAATTTATGAAGCATAATCGTAAGCTTGCAGCGATATACTTCGTGTTTGATTCTCCATCGCTTTTTCTCAGGCAGCAGCGATATTTCTTGATTAATAGAATCAAGAAGATTATCTGAAACTGCGACTCTTTTTGTAGACTGACTTAACCTTTGTCTCAATTGAGTAAGTGACTCTTTATATTTACGAATAGCTAACTTCCTTTGTTTGACAAGCGTTTGCCACGTTACTTTAGGAGTTACGTTTGGATTTCCATCTCGGTCTCCGCCAATCCATGAACCAAATCGAAGAATATTAGGCACCTTCCAATTTTCTTCGGGGTAATTCTCCTGCAATGAATTTTCCAACTCCTGATGAAGTTGAGGAAGCACTTCAAATAACGTTTCATCAAAATAATATAATCCATTGGATACTTCATCCATTACCGTCGGCTTGCGATCTCGCAGTTCATTTGTTTGCCATAAAATCAATACTTCGCTAAACAGTCTTTCTTCAATTTCCGTACGTTCACGTTTTGTTAACGTTGGATTATCCAAGTTTTTTAGAAGCTCAGCCATTCGTTTATGAATATCAAGGACACTTCGTCTAGTGGCTTCTGTTGGATGAGCAGTGATGATGAGCTCTAGGGATAGAGTTTGAAGCAAGTTAGCAATTACGTCTGGCGCCACGCCATTATTTTTAAGCGAAACAACGGCACTTTCCAATGAGCCCGGCTGCATAATAGAATCTTCTTGCTGCTGATATTCGCGTCTGCGACGAATTCGATGATTTTGCTCTGCAATATTAACTAAATGAAAATAAACTGCAAACGCCCGAATAACCTGCTCGCGCATCGGCTGTTCAAGAGTAACGATTTCATTTTTTATTTCTTTATAGATAACTTCATCTTTGTTTTCTCTAAGTGATTTTGCTACTTCACGTATTTTTTCTACTTTGCTGAGCAGTTCTGCTCCACCTTGGTGAACCAGAACTTTCCCTAACAATTGACCGAGAAACTTAACATCACGGCGCAGGGCAGTGCTGCTGTTTTGTCTTTCTGCTGCTTCTACTGTTACCATTAGACACGACACCTTTCTTCATAAATATTGTACTTTTTAAACTTTTTAGAAAATTATATTAAATTCATATTACCATGAACGAAAATAAATTTCATATAATTTTATTTCCTCCTCTCGTTCAGGAGAGGAGATTCATCAAATATAAAAGAGAGGTTAAGACATAACTAAATGAATCCAATCTAAAGACGAACAAATGGGATACATAAGCTGAACCGCTTGTGACACCGCAGTTGATTACTGTGCAAGACTTTGCTTTCCGCTGGCCGCCGATGAGCCTCCTCGTCTCTTTCCCTTTTCCCCCTTAGTCTTCCTCTTGCCCTCCAATCAACTGCTAGAAGGAACGAAACAGATGAAACCTACGTTCACCATAACAAAAAAAAACGAACCACTAATCAAACATGTTGATCACTGGTTCGTTTTTCATTTGAGCTAAAATACTTTTGTCTCGGCCTCTCTTTTATGCTACCAAGGTTGTCCTAAATCCAATACTGAGGCTAGTTCATTGCTTTTTTTACGCACTTGTTTACGCGTGGCAGCGCGATCTGCCCCCGTTTGAAACAGGTATTTTTCTTCTTCTGTTTCTGGAATAAGCTCCGGTACTGCACGGGGCTTTCCATCATCATCCATTGCCACAAAAGTTAAAAATGATGTGGCTGCAATTTGACGCTCCCCGGTTTTTAAATTTTCTTTAATCACTTTCACAAACACTTCCATGGATGAGCGACCTGTCCATGATACGTATGACTCCAAACATACAGAATCCTGAGGCGTAATAGGGTGCAGAAAATGAATAGAGTCTGCTGAAGCTGTTACACACTCTGTACGACTGTGACGATAAGCTGAAATGGACGCAATCATATCAATATCACTCATTAACTTTCCGCCAAATAACGTATTGTGATTATTAATATCATTAGGAAAAATGCGGCTCGTTCGAACGGCCTTTGTATCTTTACAATAATTTGCTTTCATTAGTAAGAACCTCCATTGATGCCTATCATAATAAGAATAAAAGAATGAATGAACCTATACTAGCATATTTTGATAAATTTAGCTTTACAAAAACTCGTTGATTTATTTACAGAAAACAAAAAAGAGAAGAAAAATTCTTCTCTTTTTTGTCTACCGAATATAGCTTGATCCAAACGTTTTACCTAACGAATCACTGTATAGGTCACTTGACTTTACAGTCCATTTCCCATCTTCTTTCACCATAAAAATTCGTAGGGGACGACTTCCTTCTTTCGTTTCTAATTCATTTACAATATCTTTGAATTTAGAAGCCGCAAACTCTTCAGAGTGTTCTGTATCGTAATCTTTCGTTTCATCTGTATATGCTCGCTTAAGCTGCGATACGTATGAATATAAGTCTGATAAATTAAGAGTAGTGTACTCCACTTCTACTACGGCTTTATTATTTGCATTCGCAATCACATTTGTTTTCACGCTTGCTTTTTCTTTTAAAACATCTTTATACATGTTAAAAAAATCTTTTTTTGCTTTGTCGGTTAAACTGTTAGAAAACGCACCTTTTAATTCCTCATTAAACGCTTTTTTCTGTTCTTCTATGACAGCTGTTTTGTCTGCTGTTACATATTTATCATAGTCTACGTTTTCTTTGTTTAAGTAAAGGACTTCTGTATAAGCTTGCAGAGCTTTTTCTGGATCTTGCAGTTTATTATAGCTTTTCGCGTATTTTTTCGTATCCAGTGTTAATGTCACTTCGTCAATTTCTTCATCATAATCAGATGATTTTGGCTGAAGCCCAATTTTGTACTTTTTATCTTTTTTGACTTCAAAGACAAACGTTAATTTTTTTTGTTTTCCAGCGCCAATCTTGTCAGATGCACTGCTTTCTAGTCCAAGCTCACGACTGTTCACTCCCGTTTTTGGAGACAGCTGTTCATCTCCTTCGTATAAATACACACCGTCGTAATCCGATAAAGATATACTGTTTTTGGAGACATTTTTCACTTTTAAATCAACTTTCAACAGCCCTTTTTCTTCACTTGTAGCTCCTTCATCACTATCTACTAAAATGTAAGAAGCGCTGTCAATGGATGCTTCAATCGCCTTATTTTTAGCCGACGTGGATCCTCCCGTTTCCTTAGAATTGTTGCAAGCCGCTAATACTAGCGTAAGTACAAAAGCTAAAGCCAAAACATTCATTTTTTTCACAGCTGCCTAATCCCCTTTATTTTGTTTTTTTAGAACTTTATCCCAAATAAAGGTTCCCTCTGTATAAATACTTAAACCTTAAAATCTATATTTTTTACAATATTTTGATAAAAACTAAGTCTAAATTCTCCACTCCTCTAAATAAAAAAACACGAGCACGGGCTCGTGTTTTTTTATTTAGATTTAAAATTTTCTTGATTGATTTGTTCAGCTTCTTTCATATATCGGTTAGATTTGCCACTTTTAATTCCCCAGTAATAAAAAGCTAATGATACGCAAGCAATCACTAGCATATCCCATCCGAAAGGCAAAATATTTTTGCCTCCGAATTTTTCGCTTCCTATGTAGGAAATAAAAATCATGCACGCTAAATAGATAAGCATCCAAGCCCCGGTTAAAAATTCTTTTTTAAAGCCCACCCATTTATTTTTCGCTTGGTAATAAAAATAAACAGGCAGGCCAATTGCCATAATAAAGATCACTTCACCTGTAAGTGGCCACCTTGCCCAGTAAAGCGTCAAGGAAGCAAAAACGAAGCCGCATGGCGCAATAACTGATGCCCCTTTTAAATAAAATGGACGGTAAAAGTGTGAAGCCGTTTTTCTTAATGTTATAAGCGCTACAGGACCCATAATATAAGAGATAAGCGTCGCTACTGAGATCACTTCTGCTAAGACACCCCATCCTCTAAATAAAAAGAGAAACAAGAAGCAAGCTGCTAAATTTAGCCACATAGCTGGGCGCGGGACATTGTAAAGTGGATGAAGAGTACCAAATATCTTTGGCAAGTATCCATTTTGCTGCATCCCGTATAACATTCTAGAAGTAGTTGCCGTATATGTAGCACCTGTGCCGGAAGGAGAAACAAATGCGTCTGCGTATAACACAATTGTTAGCCAGTTAATTCCAAGCGCAATCGCTAAATCAGCAAAAGGAGAATTAAAATTCAAATGATTCCATCCATCAGCAATTGATGACGGACTTACTGCTCCGATAAAGACAATTTGCAATATAATGTATACAATTCCTGCAATAAAAATTGAACCAATTACAGCTATCGGAATCGATTTATTAGGTGATTTTGCTTCTCCTGCCATATTTACAGGACTTTGAAACCCATTAAATGCAAACACAATACCTGATGTTGCCACTGCCGTTAAAACACTGGCCCACCCATAAGGGGCAACCCCATGCTCACTTGAAAAGTTTCCACTATGAAAACCAGCAAAAAATAAAGCCCCTGCCGTTAAACCAGGAATAATTAATTTAACAACCGTAATAAATGAGTTTGCTTTAGCAAAGAGATTTACCGTCCAATAGTTCACAAAAAAGTAAACGAATAATAACAAAGACGCAACTGCCAACCCCTTGGATGTTAAAATTCCATTGTCTACCAATTCGTGAGTCCAGCGAGCCCACTTCCACGGCCAAGTACTCATATATTGCACAGATGCAATAGCCTCCACTGTTATCGTTGAAGCGATTGAAATCCAGTTAGCCCAAGCAGCCAAAAAACCAATAAATGATCCGTGTGAATACTGAGGATATTTAACCATCCCCCCTGCTTGTGGAAACATCGCGCCCAGCTCAGCATATGATAGGGCAATGGTCAAAATAACCACCATTCCAATAACCCATGAAAAAATAGCCGCGGGTCCCGCAATTTGAGCTGCTTTCCATGCTCCAAACAGCCACCCTGAACCGATAATCGAACCTATGCCTGTCATGGTTAAAGCAAATGTTCCCATCTTCCTTTGCATATTGCTCATCCAAATCTACTCCTCTTCCCTAGGAAAATAAAAAAAACACTTGCGGAATTTTCTCAAGTGTTTGCCCAGGCGCGCGGCTTATACGCTATATGCTCCCCCATGGTCATCCATGTTGCGCCAGTCACATATAGGAATATATTTTTTATCAGTATATAACATTCATTACTATTACTCAATATACAAAATGTTTACATTACTTTTCTAAAAATAATAAATTATTCGTAAAATTACGAATTAACCTTCTGAAAATCTCTTTTTAATTATAAAAATAACTAAAATCCTAACTTTTCTTGTTGTTTGATTCTTTTACTTCACAAGCAGATTATCTTCTGAAAATTATACTAATATATAATATTCATTTACATAATAAGAATTAACAGCTATATATCCATAGAATTCTTGCACTAGACTCTTTACTTATATACAATATGAAGAAAAGATACTAAAGTGAACTGCCCACCACTTAGCTACGCTTGAAGTGGGAGACTCCTTTTAGGAAAACGTTAAAACCTACATATCATGCACTTCGCAACAAATGAAGTACTTCGAGCAAACTTCTCTGTTTATGCAAGCACAAAACAGGGAAAATTACGAAAAAAGATTGTTAGAGGGATGCTTATGAATTATGCAAATGTAAAAGTTCTTTATTTTGATGACGACGGAACCATTCCAAATCACCCTCGTCTTCCAGTTTTGTTGTATGAACACGTATTTATTAGTAAGAAAGAGAAAGTGGAGAGCATTTTCAATTCTCACAACTGGAAAAACAGCTGGGTAGGCGGTATACATGATTTTCACCATTACCACAGCAATTCCCATGAAGCACTAGGTGTAATTAGCGGATCTGCACGTTTAAAACTAGGTGGACATATGGGAGAAAATATCGTGGTGCATGCTGGTGATGTGCTCGTACTTCCTGCAGGAACAGGGCATATGCGTCTGCAGTCAACTGCTGATTTTAAAGTGGTTGGAGCTTATCCAGAGGGCATGGATTACAATTTACGAACAGGAAAACAAACTGATCGCCCTCACGTATTTGATGAAATTGCACAAGTACCTATTCCTACAACAGATCCTGTTTATGGCGACAAAGGACCATTGACAGAGTGGTGGAACTAGACAAGCACTTATTGTCTAGTTTTTTTATTTGCTCTGTTTTATTCTTTCCATGAATCTCTATTTGAACATACAAATTCTTTTCTTATGATGCAATAGCAATATACTTTATCTCGGCGAAATAAAAAAAACTTCCCGGTCAAAACTAAATTTCTTCTTTTCCGTTCTCTTTTTACTTCAAGAACAACTTCGCTTAGATTATTCCCCTTTTTTTCTTTCATAATTATTTCAAATATACTCTCATCACAAGCTCTTTTTTGTTTTTCTAAAAAAATTTCCATATATTATAACGAAATTTTCAAAAAACTTATTGCTTTACCATGTCAGACTTGCTATCATAGTGAACATTGTTAGATAAATTTTTAGTAGGAGGAGTAAAATTGAATAGAAAATTCATAATTTTTATTTTATTCATCATTCCATTTATTGCTCAATTCGCTTTTTTACCTTTTGTAAATAACATTCATCCAATTATTTTTGGATTACCTCTTTTGCATTTATGGTTATTTTTATGGGTCTTCTTAACGCCTGTGTGTACATTTATCATTTATCGTTTACAAAAATCTTGGGGGGACATTGAATAATGCAAGGAAATTTAACCGCACTTTTAATCACATCAGCAATTGTTCTTGTCGTTATCGCAATTGGCTTTATAGCGGGACGTGACAAATCATCTAGAAGCTCAGTTGAAGAGTGGGCTGTAGGGGGAAGACGTTTTGGAAGCCTGCTCGTCTGGCTTTTAGTAGGAGCAGATTTATATACTGCTTATACATTCCTAGGTCTTACAAGTACAGCTTATCAGGGGGGAAGCATCGCATTTTTTGCTATTCCTTACTCTGTTTTAGCCTTTTTAATTTCATACTTTTTTCTTCCAAAGCTTTGGACTGTTGCTAAAAAGCACAAACTTACTACGCTTGCTGATTATGCCAGAGAACGTTTTAGCAGTAAATTTCTCTCCTCTTTAATTGCTATAGTAGGTGTATTGATGCTCATTCCATATATTGATCTTCAGCTTAGCGGTATTCAAGATACTCTTCGCGTTGCAGGAACTGGCTACATTAACGTAAAAGCAGTCGTTATTCTTTCATTCTTTCTTGTGGCTCTTTATACCTTTTTCAGCGGAATTAAAGGTCCCACATATACGGCAATTATTAAAGATATTTTAGTATGGGCGATTATGTTATTTATGGTTGTTTCTCTGCCAATTGTGCATTTTGGAAGCTGGGGCAACATGATCGACAATGTTGCAAAGGATGCACCTCAGCTATTAACGATCCCAACACAAGGACCTAAAGGCATTCCATGGTTTATTACAGCATCACTCGTATCTGCTTTAGCTTTATTCATGTGGGCCCACGCTGCTACAGGTGTTTTCACTGCTAAAAGTGCAGATTCGCTTCGTAAAAATGCTATTTTCTTACCGCTTTACAATATTGTTTTAATTCTAGTCATCTTCTTAGGATTTATTGCTTATCAAGTATTACCTCAAGATACGACGGATCCTAGATTAGCATTATTAACCTTAATTCAATATTCATATGGCGGCATTGGCCAAGGGTTAGCTTATGCAACGATTGCTCTTGCTTCATTAATTCCATGTTCTATCATGGCTATCGGAGCGTCTAACTTATTTGCAAATAATATATTCAGAGATTTAATTAATCCAAATGTACAGGGTAAAACATTAACAATGGTTACTCGTTCTATGGTTTTCGTTGTTATTGGACTGGCACTTTTATTCGGTTTATTATTCCCTCAAGCACTTGTTTCCCTACAGTTACTGGGGGTATCCGGTATGGTACAAATCTTCCCGGCTATCGTTATCAGCCTGTTCTGGAGAAATCAATCGAAAGAAAGTACGATTGCTGGATTAGTAGTAGGGCTGGTTGTAACGTTTACCGTACATGCCACAGGAAATTCATTTGGTCTTTATGAAGGGTTCTGGGGATTATTATCTAACTTACTCGTAGTTGTTATTTTAAATCCAATCTTTTCGGCCAAAACAAAAGCAGCAAATAACGGCGTGAAAGAAACATTGTTTTCTAAAAGCACTCCGCAAACTGAATTAAAGAAAAACGCATAAAAAAGTTCAGCCAATTGGCTGAACTTTTTTTAGATAATATTCTCTTTTTCAGAAGGGAGTGAAGTAGATTCTCTTTCCCAACATTCGATATTTTGATTGTTTTCTAACGCATCTCTATAAAAGACTGGATTTTTTCCTTCCTTTTTTTGCTGAGTATAGTCATGCAAGGCGGAAAATGCCACTTTCGATAATAGAAAAATAGCAATCAAGTTCACGACTACCATCATCCCCATAAATAAGTCTGCCAAATTCCATACAAGCTGAAGCTGAGCGATCGATCCAAAAATAACCATCGCTAAAACACCTACACGATAAGACCAAAGCCACAACTTATTTGAATTTAAAAACTCAATATTCGTTTCTCCATAATAATAATTGCCAATTAACGTACTAAAAGCAAATAGAAATACCATGATAGCTAAAAACCCTGATGCCCAAGAGCCAATATGGGTACTAAGAGAAGCTTGCGTTAGTTCAATGCCGCTTAGTCCCTGCTTATAGGCGGGGGATAAGAGAACGATAAATGCTGTGCTTGTACAAATCACGAGTGTATCCGTCAAGACACCAAATGCTTGGATAAGACCTTGTTTAACTGGATGACTCGTCACTGCAGTTGCCGCGGCGTTGGGAGCACTTCCCATTCCTGCTTCATTGGAAAACAGTCCGCGCTTTACTCCGTTGATTAACGTTGCACCAATTGACCCCCCAAGCGCCTGTTCAAATCCAAATGCATTTTTCACAATTAGCGATAGAACCGCCGGCATTTGATCAATATTTTTAAAGATAATGAACAGAGCCATTCCAATGTATAAAACGGCTAATACGACCACGATGTATTCCGATATCTTGGCGATGCGTTTGATTCCGCCAAAAATAATTACCGCAAATATAACTGTCATAATAATCCCAACCAACAATCGGCTCGTTCCAAAAGAGTTCTCAAATGCTAGCGTAATCGTATTAGACTGCACAGCGTTAAACACCAGGCCAAATGATAGTGTAATGAGTACAGCAAATAGCCCGCCCATCCACCTTTTATTTAACCCTTTTTCCATATAATAAGCGGGTCCTCCTCGAAACCCGTTTGATCCTTTTACTTTATAAATTTGAGCGAGTGTACTTTCTACAAAACTTGATACTGAACCGATAATGGCAATAATCCACATCCAAAATACAGCACCCGGGCCACCAAGTGCAATAGCAATCGCTATCCCTGTAATATTTCCCGTTCCTACTCGAGCTGCCATGCTTATGCAAAAAGCTTGAAACGGAGAGACTCCTCCACCTTTAGCCGCTCGTCCTTCTTTCAAAACAAGTACCATTTCTTTCAACATGCGAAACTGCAAAAAACGAGAGCGAATCGTAAAATAAATACCAATTGATACAAGTAAAATAATTAATAAATTCGACCAAAAAAAATCATTGATGACGCTAATCACACTTTCGACTGCTTGTTGCATGCCTATCACCTCATTAAAAAATTTGGTAGAACAAATGCACAACATGAAAGTTTTTTCTCTTGGTGTTTATATTATTGAAGCGAATGAAGAGTACGTAAATAGACTAAAAAATACTCAAATCCCATTCTTTTGCGATTTTTTTTAGCAGCGTAACGCCTTTTACGCTATTCCCGTACTCATCAATAGCTGGACTGTATATTCCGATACCGCATCCGTCTGGAAATGGAGACTGCTTTTTCGTATTAGGTGGCACCAATGACATGATTCCTCCCGATACACCGCTTTTAGCTGGCATACCAACAAATGCCGCAAACTTTCCTGAAGCATTATACATACCGCATGTAAGCATGAGCGCTTTTGTTAATTTAGCTACTTCTTTTGGAATTACTTGTTTGTGAAATACTGGATGATATCCGTCTAACGACAGAATTAATCCAATCAGTGCAATATCTTCAGTCGTTACTTCAATTGAGCACTGCTTTAAGTAAACCTCTAGAACCTCCTCTACTTCTCCTTGTAAGTAATTCGTTTCTTTTAAATAGTAGGCAAGCGCACGATTTCGATGAGACGTTTGCCATTCTGATTCAAAGACCGTTTCATTAATAAGTGGTGTTTTCCCCGTAAGCATTGTTATCACATCAAACAAATAGCTTAATTTTTCTTTTGCCGTCTCCCCAGATAAAAGAGATGAAACCGTTAAAGCACCGGCGTTAATCATAGGATTGAACGGCTTTCCTGGTTTATGCATTTCCAGTCTTATAATAGAATTAAATGCATCTCCAGTTGGCTCTACATCCACTCTCTCTAGCACATAAGGAATGCCGCAGCATAAGCAAGCTGCTATAAAGCTAATGACTTTAGAAATACTTTGAAGAGTAAATACCGATTCATAATCTCCAGACTGGATAACAGTTCCGTCAGCACCAATCAAACAAATACCTAATTGAGACGAGTCCATATCTTTCAGAGCTGGAATGTAATCAGCCGTTTTTCCTTCTGAAGAAAATTCTTTTATTTGCTCTACCCACTCATGTAACTGCTCTTTTGCAGTGACGTGTAAGTAAGACATTTCCTGTTCAATTTCTCTTTTCATTAAAATCACCTCATCACTTAATTAACTTTTTATTTTAAAGCGCTTTCATAAAGCGGGATTTCATTTTCATTTTTAATGTACAATGCAACCTACGAGAGCATACAAAAACCTACAAAACTTTTTGTAATTATATTTTTATCTTTGGCACTCTTCTCCATTGTGCTGGACGCTGTCACAATGTATACTAATTCACGAATCACTTCAGGAGGTGAAATTATCTGAATTTTAAATCTTTCATTCGAAAAGATCCGTACATTTTATTGCTCATGCTCATTACTGTCCCGCTGGCGGGAGAGTTAAAATTTTATCCGTTAAATGAAACATTTCGAATTACATTTGGAGCTCCTACATTTTTCTTTTTCCTGTTGCTTTTAAAACGAAAAACCGTTTTAGCCGGGGGCTTGGTAACCGCTTTAAGTGTCGTTCTCTTTCGCATCATGCTCGATTATGTCATGCTCGATCATTTTCAATTTGCGGCTTCTGCACATACGCATTACCCTACGTTTTTCTTCTACTTTACGTATGCACTTTTATTTTTTGTTTTTAAAGTAAGCCGCATGAATTATAGTGCTATTGTAATTGGAGTGATTGGACTCATCATTGAAATTGCTGCTGATGTAGTGGAACTAACTGCGCAGTATATAGTTTTGCACACAACAATCCATGTCGATTCATTATCTGACATGGCCGTTATTGCTTTTGCTCACAGCTTCATTGTACTTAGCTTTTTTAATATGATGACGATTTATGAATCACAGTCACGAGAACGTCAAATTCGCAAACAAAATGAGCACATGCTAATGCTCATTACAAGCCTTTATGAAGAAACCGTTCATTTAAAAAAGACCCTTCATAATACAGAAGCGATTACAAAAGCTTCGTACGATTTATACCGCGTATTAAATCAGCAGGAAAAAGATCATTCTGTGCTAAACCAAACGCTCAGTAAAAAAGCGCTTCGGATTGCGGGAGATATTCACGAAGTAAAAAAAGACAACCAGCGTATTTTTGCGGGCTTATCTAAAACAATTTCAAATGAAAGTTTCCAAAATTATATGAAAGCAGAGGAATTAATCGAGCTGATCGTACGCATCAACAAAAAATATGCCGATTCTCTTCACAAACAAATTACCTTTTTTTCTTCTGTAAACGGGGAACATTTCAGCTACCACGTTTACACCATTTTATCGATCATTAATAACTTGGTAGCCAACGCAGTGGAAGCGATCAAAGATGAAGGAAGGATTGTTTTATCGGTACATAGACAAGCTGAACATGTAGAATTTCATGTACAAGACAACGGTCCTGGAGTACCTTTAAAGTACGAAAAAGCTATCTTTGAACCTGGTTTCACCTCAAAATACGATCAATTTGGAAACCCCTCTACTGGCATTGGTCTTTCTTATGTAAAAGATATTGTTCAAGAACTTGAAGGTACGATTAAAGCTACACAAGAAGACAGCGGAATGACGTTTATCATTCAAATCCCCCTTCGTAATCTAATTCAGAAAGGATGAGTTTATGCGATTTTGTATTACAGATGACGATTCAGCTATTCGTTCAACGCTCAGTCAGCTGATTGAAGATGAGGATTTAGGAGAAGTTGTAGAAGAAGTCGTCGACGGAAGCTTTTTAGATGCCTCTACGTTAAATTTAAAACAAATTGATATTTTATTTATCGATTTACTTATGCCAGGGCGGGACGGAATCGAAACGATCCGTCATTTAAAAGATTCATTTAAAGGAAAAATGATTATGATTTCACAGGTGGAATCCAAAGAATTGATAGGAGAAGCCTACTCATTAGGAATTGAATACTATATTACAAAACCAATTAACCGAATTGAAATTTTAACGGTTATTCGAAAAGTAACGGAACGAATCTCCCTTGAGAAATCAATCGATGATATTCAAACCTCCTTGAATAGTTTAGCGACAGCTCATCACGCCACCCCTTCAAGCCAGCCGGTAACGAAACAAGCCCATCTATACGATGTAGGTAAATTCTTATTAGCCGAGTTAGGTATTGTAGGAGAAAATGGTGCAAAAGATTTACTGGATATTTTACAGTTTCTGTACACTTATGACCAAAGAGAAAGTGTGGAAAAACATTTCCCTTCTCTAAAAAATATTTTTGTGAATGTGGCTGAGAAAAAATTAGGAGCTCACGCGTCTTCCATTGAAATTAATCGCGAAACCAAAGCTTGTGAACAGCGAATAAGACGAGCAGTTACTCACTCACTAAATCACTTTGCTTCTATCGGATTAACAGACTTTTCAAATCCGAAATTTGAAAATTATGCTTCTAAGTTTTTTGACTTTACAGCTGTTCGTAAAAAAATGAAAGAATTACAGGGAGATTCTAAAATTTTGCCGATTCGCATTAACACCAAAAAATTTATTCAAATATTCTTTTTTGAAGCAAAGCGCTTGTTAAGCAAGGAAAAAAGCTGGTATTGACAGAAAAGACGGAAAAGGTGCAAATGCCTCTTCCGTCTTTTATACTAATTGATTCAGTTTTACTAAGGAAGGTCCATATACAGTACGCAGAAGCAGCGTCTTTTCTCCCCTTGCATATTCCACCAGAGAAAATGCTCCTTTTTCTGTTTCTACCTGTACATCTACAGAAACTGGACACTCTTTTAACTGATTAACTATCAGTTGCGCTTGTTCCACCGACAAATAAGAAGAAAGGCGAATAAGTATATCCAAATCACTAGTTGTTGTAACAACTTCGGCACCACTTGCAAATTCGAATCCCACACTGCCGGTTGGTCCCCACGCAAAATCTTTTAAAATAATAGCAACTTCTTTTAAAGCACCTGTGGCTGGCATGTTTCTAAAGTGGCCGTTTTGAAAAATAGAAACGAGATCTTCCGGCCTAATTCTTTGTTTAACAGCCTGCTCAGATACAAATGCTCCAAAACGCTGATTCCTTCTTTCTCCTCTTACTCCAACAGGTATCAGGCTATCTCGTTGAACAGCCCGCCTTACAACGACAAACGGAGCCTTCCCTAAAGAATGCTCCACCCAATCAGGGATAGGTGTATAACTGATAAGCTTTGCTTCCTCTTTTAACTGAAGCAAATCATGAGCTATATATTCCATTGTTTTTCCAACTCATCTCTTACTAATAAAGAAGCTTTTCGCCCTTCCTTCCTTGCTTGCTCACTGTATAGCCGGTTGCTTAAATCGTACACACCTTCACGGCGTACATCTTCTACTGCTCCAGTCAAAATATCTTGAATCGTTTGAACGTCGCGCTCTGTGGGCTGCTCTGCTTGAATACCGCTAACCAGCTCATATAAAGCGCCAAGTGAGGCAAATGATTCAATATCATAAGCCATGGACGGGACTTTCTTTGAAACTTCTTCAAGTTCTTTTATACTTCTTTTAGTAATGCGCGCTGCCGACCGTTTGGACATGGCGTGAACATTCACTCCTTCGTCTTTTAAAGCCACAATTCGATTTGATTGGTACCCATGAGCTAGAAATGCTCCTGAAATTGCTTTTCCGACAATTAACGTAATAACCGGATGACCTGCTAAGCGCGCTGCTGCATAAGCATCAGCCGCAGCACCGCAAGCATAGTGAATACCTAGAAGTTCTTCATGATAGCCATACGCTTGACTCGGTACGTCCACAATGGCGATTATAGGCCGAGGAGATTGATTTCGATCTTCTTTTATTATTTCACGAACGTGCTTGGCAATTGCCCATCCTTCATCTAGTCCTATTTCCCCTTTCCGTGCACGTAAGAAACGATTATAAGGATTAGGTACAACCGATATATATCGGACCTTTTCTCTTCCTAGCAATGCGTCTTTATAAAGAACGGAAGGAATTTCAAAATCTGCTTCTTCATCATTTATTAAGGCGTTGATCCACACGCGACCGCGGCTGTTGGGCATGTTACCTCGAACTTCATTCAGCGAGTAAGAGACTGTTGAAGGGATAGGTTCATTTTTTGTTGTGTTATACAATTCTTGAAACTGATCAGGAGCCAGTTTTTCTGAAGGATCAACCTTACTAAGCAAATGTCTGTAAAAATCTACTTGTTCTGTTTTACTAGTTACTTTTCCTTTCTTCTGAAGCGTCTCTTGAACCGCTCGTTGAATAGCAGTGACATCATCCTGTGCTAAGGTATCTGCAAACCCGGTTTCATAGCGTTGCATACCGCCAATCGTTTTCCAGATTAAGCTTCGGTCTCTTGCATCAAACTCTTCAACCCCTGCTTCTTGTTCGATCACTTCAGGGCCGTTAAGGCCAAACCTTGCTTCTTTTGTCATAATGAGATAACTAAAGAGTGAAGCAGTGATGGACATTCCTCCAAAGCAGCCTACATTTCCTGAAATAACTCCGACAACAGGTGTATGCTCACGCAAAGCAACCACAGCTGAGCCAATTTCAGATATCGACAAAAGTCCATAATTGGCTTCTTGGAGCCTTACCCCTCCTGTATCGAATAGAAAAACAGGTCTAACAGGAACACCTTTTTTGTGATTATTAAGGGCTAGTTCTAAAGCTCCTGCAATTTTAGCTCCCGATACTTCACCAATGCCTCCCCCTTGAAACCCTCCTTCTATTGAAATGACAACGGCTGGCTCTCCTGCTATCATCCCACCTGCTATAATGACACCATCATCGCTTTGAGGAACAATATTTTGCTTAGGTAAATGAGGCGATTCGATTCCGTCAAAAGGGCCAAGCAGCTCACAGAATGTTCCTTGATCTAAGATGGCCTGCGCTCGTTCTCTTCCATTTAACTCAATAAAGCTTTGATTATTCACTCCCATTTTCACTCACCTCCAAAGCTTGTGCAAGACGCAAGGCGACTACACCAGGCGTAGCACCAAAATCATTAATTACAATTTTCGCTTGAATGGTATGAACACTAAAGAACCGGTCTAATACGGCTTTCCAGGTTTCACTAAATCCTTCACTTCCTGTTCGTACTGATACGTGAGCATGTTCTTCATCAGAAGGAACCATTAAAATTTCTAAATCCCCTGAACCAACAACGCCTACATGTGCGCGCTGAGTTAACTTTCCATCGGCTTTGTATTTAAACACTAACGTTTCCATTAGCCACTCCTCCCTGCAGACGTTTACGATTCTTTAAAAAGAGATATTCGATCTAAAAATAATACAGCAGCCAGCAAATCTGCGCTTCCGCCTGGAGAAGCGTTAGATGATAAAAGTATATGATCTAACGTTTTTAGCCGCTGTTTTCCCATTGATGTAGATACCCCTCCAGCTTCTAACACATTGGATGCCGCCATTTTAACCTCCTTTAACACAACCGGACCAGCACGATGCAAAATACACGTATCATCAAGGTTGGCGATTAGTGTTACTAAAGTATCAATCCTGGCTGATGTTTCATGTATGCCTAGCTTACGAGCTTTATGTAAAGCAGGCAAGCCTATATGAATTACGTGAGGAAATCCTTGCTTCGCCTCTCCAGCCGCTCCTTTTGCGCCATACTGTTTTTTCACCCAAAGTCCATTAGATGAATGCAGAGGACAAAAACGATCTGCATAACGAGCAATTTTCCCCGCAGCTTCTGTGATGGATGCAGGTGATGCTTGAATGCCGCAAACCGCTGTTGCAGACGCAAGTAGGCCTAATGCCCAAATGGCTCCTTTGTGTGTATTAACACCATCCGTAGCCCCGTACATAATTTGTTCGCCCTCGCGTCCAATTCGAGCAATTTCTTCCCTTAGCATCTGACTTGGCTGCTTTCCTTGACTGTATAATGCAATCTGTAAAAAGGTCGGTTGTAAAGCATAAGCAGAAGTTAACAGCGTCTCAATATTCATATCTTGATGAGATCCAGTTGTTGCTGCATCTACAAGCCCAGGCTTAGGTGTAAGCACCGCTTCATCAACCAGAGCGGTAACTGCCATTTTAGCTATTAGACATGAGTAAAACACAGCTGGTCTTGGCTCTTCTTGAATACTTTGAATACGCATATTTCTTACCAGCTCCTAAATTTAGCAGGCGGATTATACAAGCCATCCGACCATTCTACTAAATCTTCGACACTTCTTGCTGCCAATAATGAACGTTTTGCTTCTGTACGGCGAATCTGTAAATCTTCAGGAAAAGCCACTAGGCCATCTCTGCGCATCTTTTTCACTTTATTTTGGTTATATCGAAGGCCTATAGGTGTTACCCCTGCTACTGCTTCAAGCGCTGCTTTTCTTTCGTCCAAGCTTTGTGCTTTATATAAATAAGCAATTCCTTCTTCCGTCACAACATGCGTCACATCATCCCCGTAAATCATGACAGGAGCAGTAGCTACGCCTGCTTGTTTCGCTACCTTTATCGCATCCAAAGACTCCACAAAAACAGGCTCATTTCCTGATTGAAAGGTTTCAACCATTTGAACAACTAATTTTCTGCCTCTCGCTAGTTCGTGCTGCTCGTTTATCATATCCAACCAAGCAGGCGTAGAATGTCGGCGGCCTCTAGGGTCATGCCCCATATTAGGAGCTCCGCCAAACCCTGACAAACGTCCAGATGTGACGGTAGAAGAATTTCCTTCTCCATCTATTTGCAAAGTTGATCCTACAAAAGCATCTACCGCATATTGACCAGCCACTTGACACATCGCACGGTTTGAGCGCAGGCTGCCGTCGCGTCCTGTAAAAAACACATCAGGACGCGCTGCTGTGTATTGTTCCATTCCTACTTCTCCGCCAAAGCAGTGCACGCTCTCAATCCATCCGCTTTCAATAGCCGGAATTAACGTGGGGTGAGGATTCAGAGCCCAGTGCTTGCATATTTTACCTTTCAGTCCTAACTTTTCTCCATAGGTAGGCAGCAAAAGCTCAATTGCAGCGGTATTAAAGCCAATGCCATGATTTAATGATTGTACGCTGTGGCGCTCATAGATACCTCGAATTGTCATCATAGCCATTAAAATTTGGAGTTCTGTAATATGACGAGGATCTCGCGTAAATAAAGCTTCCAATTGATAAGGCTGATCCGCCACGACGATACAATCAACCCAAGAAGATGGAATATCAACTCGCGGAAGTTCTTCAACAAGTTCATTTACCTGCACAATAACAATTCCATCCTTAAACGCGGTTGTTTCGATAATGGTTGGTGTTTCTTCCGTATTTGCTCCTGTATATAAATTACCTTGTACATCCGCTTTGTCAGCAGCCACTAAGGCAATGTTCGGAATTAAATCAATGAAAAGGCGTCCGTAAAGCTCTAGATATGTATGAATTTCTCCAATTTTCAACGTCTCATCTTCAATCATTTGAGACACGCGAAGGCTTTGAGCACCGGCGTACGAAAAATCAATTTTTTCAGCAATTCCTTTTTCAAATATTTCGAGATGTTCCGGACGTGAAATACTAGACATAATCATATGAAGACCGTGTATTTTATCAGCGCTTACTTCATTCAGCGCCTTTGATAAAAAAGATGCTTGCTTTTGATTGTCTCCTTCAAGCACTACTTTATCTCCGGGTGATATAAGCAATTCTAACGCTTCAATAATGTGTTCATTACCTAATAACTTTCCTTTAAGAAGATGGTCTATTTTCGCAAGGCGCGCTGCTTTTTGATCTCGGCGAGTTGTCCATGATTTTGAAGTTTTTTTTATGCCACTCATGTTCTAGCTCCTTTCTGATACTTCTAAATTAATACGCTTACATTTTTTCTTTTTCCATTAAAATCAGCAAAGTTTTCATCGTAGATTCGGCTGCCGAAATAGCCCTTGCTTCAGGGAAGCTCTTAGCAGCCAAATCCGTTAGCACTCTTCCTGGAGCCATTTCAATATATAATCTTGTGCCCATTTCATACATAACTTCCGTCGTATCATGCCAACGGACGGGCAGGGCAACACTCGCTGCCAAATCTTCCTTAATATCAGCAGCTTTCCATAATTTCCGAGCTTTACAATTACCTATAAAAGGAACGGACGGGTCCTTTCCTTGCACCTCCGTTATGGTTTTTCGTAATTCACTCGAAACTCCTTCCATAAGAGGACAGTGAGAAGGCACCGTTACATGAAGCATTTTAGTTTTTCTAGCCCCTTTTTTAGATGCTTTTTCAAGAACTTTCTCAATTGCTTTTAAGGTGCCAGAAATCGTTATTTGATCAGGAGAATTTAGATTCGCTACGTACACAGGAGCTGCATCAGTTGATAGTTCATTTACAATAGAAAGAAGCTGATGTTCACGCAGTCCCATCACAACCCCCATACCATAACCATCAGGATAAGCATTTTCCATCAGTTTCCCTCTTTTTTTCACAAGAAGAAGAGCTTCTTTAAAAGATAACACTTCAGATGCAACTGCTGCTCCAAACGCCCCTATAGAATGCCCTCCTACCACGTCTGGCGAGTATCCTTTGTTTTTAAACGACCTAGCCGCAGACACTCCTGCAATAAAAAGACATATTTGAACATTTTTATTATATTTTAATTTTTCTGACGAATCTAAAGATAATACGTCTTGATTTAAAACCTCACTTGCTTCTTCAAACGTAGTCGCTAATCCCCATTTATTTTTTATATCATGAAGCATACCAGCATATTGTGCGCCTTGGCCTGGAAATAGAAATGCAACACTCATCGTGTTTCTCCTTTCGACTTTATATCATCCAAGGAGATAATGGATAATTTTATTATAAAGAACATAGGATCAATAACTCTAATACATATTTCTTATATATCCTATAACTTGAAATCTATATAAAAAGAGATTGAGACATAACGAAATCAATGGAAAAATCCGAACGGGTTAGATTCTCCATTAAGAATCTAACCCGTTCGGATCTTCAACTAAAGTACTTTTAGCTACAGATGAGCCGGAAAATGCGGAAGCACTTCTTCGCCAAGCTCATGTATAACTTCTTCAGCCGGACGCTTGCTATCAAAAAGAGCAAAAAAGAGATGATTAACTCCTATTTCTTTATAAATAGAAAGAAGTTCAATTAATGTATTACGACCTGCTCGAAATCCTAAACGAATTGGCGTTGGCATTTCATGGGGATCTTCTGCCAAATCTAGATGCATAGGTTGTTTAAAAGGTTTAAAAACGCCTGGATGATAGATATCAACCAGTTTCCTCCATTGGGTAATAGCTTCTGCTTGAAAATGGGGATGACGAGGATAATACATCCAGCCGTCCCCATACTGTGCAAACCACTCCATATTTTGCTGACTGTATCCCGTAATCATCGTTGGAATACGTTTCGTTGGCTTAGGAACGACATTTGCTCCCTGAATGGATCCCAAAGCAGACTCGATAGATGGAAATTCTTTATTTAACGCTTCTTCTAAATAATGAAAAGCCTCTGAAAATCGCTTTCCTCTTTCTTCATGAGGAATACCTAACCCTCGAAAATCTGCTTGACGGTCTCCAGAAGATACGCCCATAATCAAACGCTCAGGAAAAAGCTGATCAATGGTTGCCATTTCTTTGGCTACGCGAAGCGGATGGCGCAAAGGCAGCACAATAGCAGATGTACTAAGAGCAATCTCTCTTGTTTGACTGGCCAGATACGTCAAATAAATAAGCATATCATAAATTTGACCCGTGGCTGGATCGCCAAATGATGGATCTTGAAGAAGGACATCGCGGAACCATAAGCTTGTAAATCCATATTGTTCTGCAAGCTGCGTAAGCTCCACTTGTTTCTCCATCGTAGGCGTGGCATATTGATAATTTTCAAGCGGCATATGCAAACCTAACGTTAACTCATTCTCCTTGTACATACGACGATACGCCTTATGATGTTGAAATGTAGTCATTTGCTTCCTCTCCTTTTATAGCTAAGAGATCATCGCCTTTTGCGATGATCTCTTGTTTTATTTTGCTTTTGCTTCTATTGAGCGGCTCCATGCTGTTAATAAGACCGCTCCTAAAACCATCACTCCTCCAATCCAAGGAGTATGAACAAGACCAATCGAATCAACAATCAGGCCGCCTACAAAAGAACCAATAGCAATTCCAACGTTAAATGCAGCAATATTAAGCGCAGAGGCTACGTTCACTGCTGAAGGAACATACTTTTCAGCTAAGTTCACGACCAGCACTTGAAGTCCAGGTACGTTCATAAATGCCAATAAGCCCATGGCAAAAATCGTAATCGTTCCCGCTACTTTAAACGATGCAGTAAACGATAAAATAACTAAGATAACTGCTTGAATTAGAAACATCCAAAATAATGCTTTTAACGGATTTTTATTCGCAGCTTTTCCTCCGATTGTATTTCCGATGGCTACTGCTACACCGTATACCAGCAGTAAGATACTAACCGCGCTTGGTGCGTATCCTGTTAGTTTTTCAAGAATAGGTGCTAAATACGTATAAGCTACAAACGTTCCGCCATATCCTAAGGCAGTAATAGCAAACGATAGTAAAAGCGGCCCGTTTTTCAAAATTTTCAATTGATCACTAAACTTTGCCGGCGGCGCTTCCTTTAAGTTTTTAGGCACTAAAAGAGCACTTGCAATAATGGCAATAACCCCAAGGAACGCTACTCCCCAAAATGTTGCTCTCCAGCCGAAAGCTTGTCCAATAAATGTACCAAGCGGAACACCTGTAACAGTTGCAACTGTTAAACCTGTAAACATTAAAGCAATGGCACTTGCTCGCTTATCTTCTGGCACTAAATCAGCAGCGATAGTCGCACCGATAGAAAAGAAAATCCCGTGTGAAAATGCAGTAATAATTCGTGCTATAAGCAGCAGCCCAAAGCTTGTTGATAAAGCTGCTACTGAGTTTCCTACGATAAAAATAACCATCAATAGCATCAACAGTGATTTTCTGCTCATTTTACTTGTTAAAGCTGTTAATACGGGAGCTCCAAATGCAACTCCCATTGCGTATCCTGAAATTAATAACCCTGCTAGTGTAATGGAAATATTTAAATCATCTGCAAGCGATGATAATAAACCTACTGGAACAAACTCTGTAGTCCCGATTCCAAAGGCGCTAATAGCTAGCGCTAATAGCGGCAAAGAACCGCTTTTTTTACTTTGTTGTGTTTGTGAAAGTGTGTTCACTTCTTAACGCCTCCTGTTCGTTATGATAACTTCTTCATAATAGCTTCTCTTACGGCTAATTAGCTTAGGTACCTTTCATATATTCGCTAACTCGCCATCAACAATTGTTATTATGAGCGATGTAAAACCAAAGAAAAAGTACGCACTTTCAAGTGATATAGGCACCTGGAGGTTACAATAAGCGTAAATACTAAAGTCATGAACTATTGGGTATTCTAAAAAAATGCTTACACCTAGAAAATTTTGCTCTATAGTGATATGATAAACATCAGAAAAAATGCGAAAACATGCATTTGACCGTTATCTCTAGAACAAGGAGAGTTGTTAACGTGAAAAAATATAATATTCCAGTGGAAGCGGCACTAGAAGTCATTGGAGGCAAGTGGAAAGTCGTTATTCTTTGCCACTTAATTAAAGGGACAAAGCGCCCTGGAGAATTAAAAAGAATTATGCCGCGCGTTACGCAAAAAGTATTAACGCAGCAGCTTCGAGAACTTGAAGCAGACGGCATCATTGTTAGAAAAATGTACAATGAAATGCCGCCTCGAGTAGAATACTCTTTAACAGATTACGGATGGTCTTTAAAAAGCATTCTTGATTCATTATGCTCTTGGGGAGAACATCATATTGAAAAAACGTATCCTGATAAAGAAGCTGTACTTATGCAGCCTGTAGAAGAAGTCACTGTTTCTAATTAAAAAAAGCTGACTATCTAGTCAGCTTTTTCATTCCCTTACTTTCTTTGTTTTTTCAGATGATGTATATATTCAGGAGGAACCCATATGACAGAACAACTTAAAAAGAAAATTAGTCTTCAAGATGCTATCAAACAGCAGCTTGCTAATAAGAAAAATCAATCTTCAAGTAAAGCTCAAAATAGCAGCACCAATCAAGCAACCAAAAAGCTGACGAGTCAACAAACAAAAAAAACGAATAATCAGCGAAAGAGAACAGGTGTATAATGAACGGACAAAATAGAAAAGACGTAGCTCCTGGAATTGAAGTCGACATTGTTTTAAAAGCAGATCAGCGTTCTGGAAAACTTACACACGGAACGGTCAAAGACATTCTGACCAATTCAAGCTTTCACCCACACGGCATCAAAGTCCGTTTAACAGATGGACAAGTCGGACGCATAAAAGAAATTTACCCAAATTAAAAAAGCATGTATTCTACATGCTTTTTTAATTTACACTTCAAATAAATCTACTTATCATTTCCTACTTTTGTTAAAATAAAGAAGCACTGTCGTCCCCTTTCTTTCCCTTGGGAATTCACGCAAGGAAGAAAAAGGTGGTGGATAGTCTGAGACGAATCCTCAAGTCATTTTTCCTAGATGCTGAGAATGTTCAGCTCCTAACGGCTTACGTAGAGCTTTTAGGAACCATAGTCGCTCTTATTTTGCTATTTTTCCAGTAGTAAAATAAGTAATCACCGGTAAGTATCGTCTAAAAGGTTCTTCATCCATAAGGCTCGTGTGCTGATTGTCTTTAGGGAATCGTGTTTGGCGGCACTTCCCTATAGTAAAAAGACAGCTTCCTTGCAGAAATGGACAAGGTGTAATCAACTACGGCCGATTATGGGTGCGGGACCTTTTTCTTTATTAGTCTATGTCTTTTTTTCACTTCCCATACACAAAAATAAAAAAACCTCCGAGTTGGCGGTCTCGAAGGTTTTTTCTAGTGAATCGTTTTCGACAAATCCTCATCCAGGCTAACAAGGTTCAGATCTAATAAGATTATGTGATGAATTTCTTCACCTTACAAGTTACACTTGTCAAAGCTAAGAATTCATTCGCTTGTTAAGAATAACTGAACGTGCGCTCCAGATTGTCATTTTTCCTAGCCTCAGTATATCATACTTATTGAAAACAGGTAAAAAAAGTGTTCGACAAAGCTTGTTAGCAGCTCTTCACCTATGTCATATTTTTCAAAACAAAAAACATTTTACAAATATGAAGGAATTTCATACTATTAGATAAAAGATAAAACATAGAAGATAGAAGTATTCTGACTTGGAGAGGATTTCAATGAAGCAACCTCAGTTAGAAAAAGAAATTCGAGCCTTACAATCAGATATTTACCAATTAGCTAAAAAAACAAGCAGCTATTCTCACGGTGAGATTTTAAAATTAAGTCAAAAGCTAGATCAAAAAATTGTTAGTTACCAAAAGCTTTTTAACCATACCAAATAAGAGCCGCGTTGGACTTTCACTTGCTATCCCTCAAGTACCATAAACCTACAAATAAAACAGATATGTTTTATTCGCAATAGGTACATCTCTGCTTCCCTAATTAATAGGGAAGTTTTTTATTTAGAAAATTAAAACCTTCTCCTTTCCTTAGGTTAGTTGTCATACAAATTGGGTATCCAATCAGTAGGCCTTAAAACCTATCTAAGAAACATAAAGGAGAGAATGCATGATGAGTAATGCTGATACTGCCGAAACAAAAAAAGGCGCTGACTTACTAGTAGAAAGTTTGGCAAGTCAGAATGTGCCTTATATTTTTGGCATTCCAGGAGCCAAAATTGATGGCGTATTTGATATTTTGAAAGAAAAAGGACCAGAAGTAATTGTTTGCCGCCATGAACAAAATGCTGCGTTTATGGCAGCTGCTATGGGAAGACTGACAGGTACGCCGGGCGTTTGCCTTGTCACATCAGGTCCAGGTGCCGCTAACTTAGCCACTGGCCTTGTGACTGCTACTTCTGAAGGTGACCCAGTGGTAGCCCTAGCAGGAGCCGTTCCAAGAGCAGATCGATTAAAAAAGACGCATCAATCAATGGATAATGAAGGACTATTTAAATCTATCGCCAAATTCAGCGTTGAGGTAGAAGACGCTGCAAACGTTCCAGAAGTGATAACAGACGCCTTTCGCGAAGCTGTTTCTTCTCCTTCAGGAGCATCTTTTGTCAGCTTGCCGCAGGATGTAATGGATAGCGAAACATCAGCTTCCACTCTATCCGTTTTAAAAGCTCCTACGATTGGGACTGCCAATTTAGACGCTGTTGCCCAAGCTATACACACTATTCGCACAGCAAAACTACCTGTCTTGCTTTTAGGTATGAGAGCAAGTAAATCTAAAGCAGTGGAATCAATCCGTCAACTTATAGCAGAACATGACCTTCCTGTGGTGGAAACGTTCCAAGGTGCGGGAGCTGTTTCAAAAGAGCTTGAAACTCACTTTTTTGGGCGAGTAGGTCTTTTTCGCAATCAGCCTGGAGACGTCTTATTGAAGCATGCTGACGTCGTCTTAACAATCGGATATGACCCAGTTGAATACCCTCCTTCTCTTTGGAACTCAGAAAGTCAAAGAAGCATTATTCATTTAGATGATTTACAAGCACAAGCTGACCACCATTATCAGCCGGAAATTGAGTTAGTAGGGGATATTCCAAGCACAATTGACATATTAGCGGATAAACTCCCACATTTAATACGTTCAAAAGAAAGTGCTTCTTTTTTAAAAACGCTAAAAAGTAAACTTGAGCAACCTGACGATCAGTACGAGTTTTCTAATGACACTCACCTTCATCCCCTACAATTAATTGAAGCTCTGCAGAACTTTGTTGAAGATGATACTACCATCACCTGTGACGTTGGTTCGCATTACATATGGATGGCTCGTTATTTTCGTTCCTATGAACCTCAGCATTTACTATTCAGCAACGGTATGCAGACACTAGGTGTTGCTTTGCCTTGGGCTATTTCAGCTGCACTCGTTCGCCCCCATAAAAAAGTTCTGTCCATGTCTGGAGATGGCGGGTTTTTATTTTCAGCTATGGAGCTCGAGACAGCCGTTCGATTAAACTTACCAATTGTTCACATTATCTGGAACGATCAAACCTACGATATGGTTGGCTTTCAACAGCAGATTAAATATGGTCGAAAATCTGCAGTAGAGTTTGGCAGTGTAGACTTTATTACGCTTGCTGAAAGTTTTGGTGCCAAAGGATTTAGAGTTAACTCGCCAGAAGAATTTCCGGACACTCTAGCAAGCGCTTTTCGTGAACAAGGCCCAGTTATCATCGATGTTCCTGTAGATTATAAAGATAATGAAAAATTAAATACACAGCTACTGCCAGATCAAATTAACTGAAAGGACTGAGTAAAGAATGAGCAATAAAGAAAAATTAACGATTCACCAAACTTCCACCATGATCGCTTTATTAGACGGAGTATTTGACGGTGTTGTCACATACAAGGATTTAGCTAAGAAAGGTGATTTCGGCATCGGTACGTTTAATCAATTGGACGGTGAAATGATTGCCTTTGACGGAGAATTTTATCATATTGCTGATGGGAAAGCCGCGCCTATTGGCGAAGATGCAAAAACACCTTTTGCCATTATGACAACCTTTTATGAAGATATCTCTTATCGTGTAGAAAAGGAAATGAATCGTGAACAACTAGAAACCTTAATGAACGAGCTTATTCCTAGCCCGAATTTATTCTATGCAGTTCGCATTGACGGGAAGTTTAAGGAAGTAAAAACGCGCACGGTTGCAAAGCAAGAGAAGCCCTATCCTTCTATGGTAGATGCGGCTGCTGATCAGCCTACATTTACATTTTTAGATGTAAATGGAACACTAGCAGGTTTTTATACGCCAGAATATTCTTCAGGCATCGGTGTTCCAGGCTACCACCTGCACTTTATTGATGAATATAAAAAAGAAGGGGGACATGTTTTAGATATCTCTGTTCAGGATGTTACAATTCAAATCTGCAAAAAAACGAAATTAAATCTCAATTTATCGGAAACAAGTGAATTTTTAAATGCTAATTTAGAAGCCCATGATGTAGAAGAAGAAATTGCGACGGCTGAATAAACAACGATACTTTTACTGATAAAAAAATGCTCATCGTCATGCATGACGATGAGCATTTTTTATTTAATCGCGTTCAGGCTTCATTTCTAGCACAACACAGAAAACCTTCCGCCTATACGTAAAAAGAGCCTGTGTCTTTTAAAACATAGAAAAATGGTATTTCAGTCTCTTTTAGACATCTAGCCATTCGATCCTTAAAGTTATCTAATTTAATTATATTTTTTGCTTCCTCTAACGTAAAATATCCCACATCCTGCGTTTCATTGGAGACAGAAATTTCCCCGCTAATCGCTTTTCCCTTTAATAAAATAACAGTAGTAGATCGTTTAACATCTTGTTCTACTCCTAGAAAGTTGGTCACTTCAATAACAATTCCAGATTCTTCTTTAACTTCTCGTATCCCCGCATCTTTTATTGATTCACCTGCTTCAACAAAACCGCCTGGAAATTCCCATCCCCGTCTATGGTTCTTGACTAGAAGCACGTGATGATCTTGATTTACCACCATAACTGCTACAGCTAATTTTTGATTCAACTTTTTCTCACTCTCCTTTTAGACCGTTAAGATATTGTTCAAGAAGATGAAGAAATCTTTCTATATCTCTATATGTGATATCACCAATATTTGCTATTCGAAACGTTTCTAATTTATCAATTTTACCAGGATAAATGGTGAATCCTTGTTTATAAAAAAAATCATGCATAATATCAAAATTATACTTTTTATCGGAAGGCTCGAGGATAGAGGTAATAATTTTAGAATGATGTGTTTCAGGAACCAAATAGGTTAACCCAAGTTGAGTAATTCCATCCGTTAAAGTAGTCCATGATTTTGAGTAGCGTTCATATCGTTTCTCAATTCCTTCCCACTGAGTTTCTATAATTGCCTGCTTTAAGGCGTACATAGTCTGAACAGGAGGAGTAAAACGCAATTGTTTATTCATTTGGAAATATCGATACTGATCATATAAATGAAGATAAAGGTTACGAGGCTTTATTTGCTCCGTTTTTTCTAACCGGTCTTTATTTGCTATAACAAACGACACGCCTGCCATTCCTTGAAGGTTCTTATTTGCACTTGCGGCCAGATAGCTTATATTCATTTTTTGCATGTCAATTGGAACAGCTGCATACGAACTCATTGCATCCACAATCATTTCGATATTTTTCACTGCACAAAATTCCCCAATTTTTCCAATATCATTAAGAAGCCCCGTGGAAGTTTCACAGTGAACAAGCGCCAGATAAGAAACGTTCGTTGAAATCTTTTTTATAAAAATTTCTAAGTTGTTCATATCAATAGCCTGCTCGGCGGAGCTTTTATATTCTAAATAATTCAGTCCATAAATTTCAGCGATTTTACACATTCTTTCACCGTATGGACCATTATTGATAATAACAACCGTACCGTTATCAATTACTGAACTTAAAATCGATTCCACTGCCGCCGTTCCAGATCCGCCGAATAATACCGTAGTATACTTTTCTGGATTCCCCACAAATTTTGTTAGTTCAGCAGAGATAAATTCCATCGTCTCTCCAAATTCTTTTTCTCTCGGGCAAATGTCTTCCACTATTTGAGCATATTTGACGGTATCTGTTGTAGTTGCCGGTCCGGGGTTTAGGAGTATACTTCTCTTAACTGGATGCGTAATACCTTCTCGAGCTTTAATAATCGGATAAACAATAGCAGTTGCTCTTGCCCAGTGATCTTCATCATCCACTTCACACCATGCCAAATTATCCAGTTTATGAACATACACATTTGCTTTTTCGGAAATTTTAACGAGGCCATATTCATAATCGATCGTTTGATTAAACTGGAACAGCGTATTTGCTTCATCACAAAGTCTCTGAAATGTAGCATAAGAGAGTTTGGTTAAACCAACTAGTTCTGCATAGATACTATTCAACTCTTCTTTTTGTTTTGACATATTCTTAAGGTTATTATTTTCATCAGCCTCAATATACACTTCATCGCCAGCACCGTTCAACTTACTTGCTAGTATGACATCTGATCTCGAGTGGTTTACTAATGTTTCCAACGCATTCTTTTCATAAATTACATCTGATTCCAATAGTAAAAAATCTTCTTTAATATAATTTTTAAATTGATACAGCGTAAACAGGCTTCCCGTTGTTTCGTATCTAGAATTATAAACACATTTTATTTGAGGATATCTAACCATTAGCTTTTCATATTCTTCTTTCATATATCCTGTTCCAATAAAAATCGTCTTGACTCCTGCTTTTATTAACTTCGAAATGGAATGTTCAATAATCGATTTTTCATCAATCATCAAAAAACCTTTAGGGCGGTTTCCAGCTCTTTTACGAATCCTGCTCCCCATCCCTGCAGCTAGAATAACAGCTGTTTTAATCATCTAAAAACACCTGCAGTCTTTCTTTGACTTCATAAGGCTTCATTTCAGGACGCCCCAGGTTCTTTTTAGATCCTTTCGCTATTTTAAGATATAAAAACGTTAATTTTTTATCACTTTTCCACTGTTTGATATACGTCTCTAACTCATGTAAGTTATGAACATGAATAGAATTTTGATACCCACAGGAAGAAGCAATATCTACGAAATTAATGTTATGAGAGACCGTATGTTGTCCCCCTGTAGAATCATGGGTTTGATTGTCTAAAAGAATGTGTAATAAATTTGCTGGACAGTAGTATCCGTTGGTTGCTAGATTTCCCATGCGCATAAGCAACGCTCCGTCTCCATCAATTGTAATGATGTTCTTTTCATTTCTGCTCAAAGCTAAGCCTAAACCAATGGAACTAACGCACCCCATAGATCCAACCATATAAAAATTATTTCTTGCGTCTTCTATTTCGTAAAGCTCTCTTCCTGTTTTTCCTGTAGCGGCCAATTGAATAGTATCGTTGTCTTTTAATGAATTAACTACTTGTAATGCCTCATACCTTGAAGGTAACTCGTCGGTTGTTATCTGTTCACTTCTCATTTTAGGAGTAATGTTTTTCATTGATTTTTCTAAAAGCTTAACTGGCTCAAACGTTCCTTTTTTTACAATAAAGAAGTAGCTTTCATTATTTTCAATAGCTTGATTAGCCCGCTGTAATTGTTTTTTAACTTCCGCAAAATCAAAAGAAAAATATTCCCATTTTATTTTCATCGTATTTAGCAGGGCAGGAGTAATTTCTCCCATTAATTCATGCTGCGGTTCATCTGGACATCCAGGTTCTCCGCGAAAACTGACAAATCCAAGGACAGGAATTTTAAACGGATGAATAAGAGAGGTTAAAGGGGAAACAGCATTTGCTAATCCGGAGTTCTGCATTAAAACAACTGCTTTGTTGCCAGCAATTGATGCGCCAGCAGCAATCGCTACCGCTTCTCCTTCGTTTGCTGCTGCAACATATTCACATTCGTTGATAGCATAGTTAATAAGATGTTTAAGATAGGAACAAGGAACCCCGCTATAAAATTGAAAACCTAGTTTTTTTAATTGAGTTCCAAATACGGACGTACTAATCATTTTTCCCACCATCTTTTTGAATCTTTGTATACGTTTCGGTATCTATCCATGACCCCATTGTATATTTAACAGCAACCGGGTGAATTAGATTAACATAATTAAAGAAATCAGAAAACGTGAGCTGAGCAAAATCTTTTCTTTGCGCCAGTTCTTCCAAAGCTTTTTTTACAACCTCAGTGCCTTTTGCGGAAATTTTCCAAAGACCAATGAATTCACCGTGAATGTTGTTAGAGTTTGGATTGCACGACATTTGAATCAAGTCTACTGTTTTGGAATACAGCTGCTTGGAATAGGGAAGTTTAGCAGTTACATAAGATGTTTGATTCCCTTTTAACTCATAATCAGCTCCTGCTACAATAGTGATATCGCCACTTTCATGAATTAACTCCTCAAAAACATGTGTTTTATATACGATGTTACTATCGCTTATTAAAGTAGCCGTTCCTAACTTATCTCTTGCAGCATAGAGATGATATAATTCCCCTTTATTAGGAAACGCCTTATCTTCCATAGCTTTGTCGGAACCTACTTTTATACTATTTGTCACGCCGACTTTTTTTAACTGATTTATCTGCTCAGTTATCAAAGCTTCATTTGCTGATTCTTTTACCAGAATCATAGCGTTCATGCTATGATTGGCAGAGCTTAAATAAAGTTTCTCTGCGATGTCGAGCTCTTCAGCTTTTTGAAGACGGAAAACTTCCTCAAGCGGAGAGACATTTTTTTCTACGTTAATCAAGCTTTTATCGTAATAAATCTGAGCGGACGTTTTTTGCATAGCTGTAATGGAAGATCTTAAGTTATGGTTGGCCCAAATGCTCAAGCTAATTCCTAAATCACTAAATTTATCAGTTGGAACTGAATAATATTTGGTTGGAACAATAATAACCGGAAGCCTGTTTCCCCACTCTTTCATAAAAGCTTCAATCTCTGTCATATCTGACCTTTTACTATGAATCAAAACGGCGTCGGTTCCCGCTTGGCGATAAGCTTCTGCACGTTTTAAAGCTTCCTTCAGCCCCCACCCTGCAATAAAAGCTTCTACACGCGATACCACTACAAAATCTTCGTCATTTTGGCTATCTTTCATTGCTTTGATTTTGCCGCAAAATTCATTAATATCTGCAAGCGGCTGTGCTTCACCTTTAATAAATGAGTTTGTTTTTGGAAACAATTTATCTTCAATACATACGCCTGGAATGTCTCGCTGCTCCAATTTCTTAACTAATCTTCTTGCATTATTAAAGTTCCCATAGCCTGTATCACCATCTAGAAGAATTGGAATGGACGTTGCGTCACTCATAAACTCTAAGATGTCTAATACCTGTGTCCATGAAGCCTCATTATTATCTCTTACACCCAGTGCTGCAGATAATGACAGGCCGCTGGCCCATATCCCTTTGAACCCTGCTTCTTCTACAATCTTTGCAGATAGCGCACTGTGAGCCTCCATAATAAACTCTAGCTGTTTACTTTCTATCAACTCTCTTAGCTGTTTAGTCTTCTTCATGTCTATCCTCCTTTTACTCTTCGTTGTCTGGAATAAGTTTATTTCTTAATTCCTTAAAAGTAGGTTTTGTCATAACACGGTGCGTTACTTTTAATAAAATCATTGTATTTTCATTTAAATATGGCGCTAGCACATTGTATACTTCATCACCAGTCTTACAAAAATAGACTTTATTAGGGTCCATTCCACATTTTAAAGCTCCTGTCCCAATAGCTTTTGCTTCTTCTCCTACTACCACTAAAATATCAATCTTTGATTCCGCTGCTTTTTTTCCCATATCTTCATATTGTTTAATTGCATAAGGTCCTTCTCCTAGCTGAGGCATGTAACCTAATAAAGCAATAGATTGTTTCTCTTTTGACATATCACTAAGAACTCCGAGAGCTGTAGCCATCGATAAAGGTGAAGAGTTCCATGTATCATTAATTACCGTACATTCATTCATTCCTCTTTTAAATTCCAAATGTTCTTCTACTTGTTCAAACAAGCTAAGTCTTTGTATGGCAACGGAAATATCAACGCCCACATAAAATACTGCAGCAATGGCAGCCAGTGCATTATACACATTATGTTCACCATATCCAGGGATAAAAGCATCGTATTCTTTGTTTTGGTACTTTAAAGTAAAAGCCATTCCTCCATTAGCATATT
Source organism: Priestia sp. JV24 (assembly GCF_025910025.1). Lineage (NCBI taxonomy): Bacteria > Bacillati > Bacillota > Bacilli > Caryophanales > Bacillaceae > Priestia > Priestia sp. JV24. The sequence continues at coordinate 185,353 of NZ_JAPCIN010000010.1, read as the reverse complement.
TAATATCTTTTGTTTGAAATTGGGAACTATCATTTTTACCTATATATACAACATTTTGAAGGTGCCTAACATCAAGCACTCTCTTAATATTTTCATCATCTGCATTTAAAATCAAAATGCCGCTGTTTGGATCTAAGCCTTCTACAATTTCGGCTTTTGCTTTCATATATTCTTCAGGTGTTTCACAATCAGCGAGATGGTGCACGCCTATATTTAATAGAATTCGTATTTGTGGCTGAAAGTAGCGACACGCAACTTTTAAATAGCCCGGATAAGCGACAGGCATTTCAAAAACAGCTACTTCTGTCGTATCATCAATACCTGTTAAATAACGTAGATTTACAGACATAGAATTCATGCTCATCCACGTAGCTTTCACTTTATAATCTTCAATTAATATTTGTCGGATCATCTCTTTTGTGGTCGTTTTTCCACAAGTTCCTGTAACACCAATAACAGGAAGATCAAAAAGCCCTCGGTAGTATTCGATAAATTTCCAATAAGCCTCTTCTAATTGAGCTGTTTTAACAAGAATAATATTTCCCTCTAAGTTCGTGCACAGCCCAGGGTGATCTGTTATAACGACAATTGAATGATTTTCTTTCCAATACTTCCCTCTAATCGGTTCTCTATCTAAATGAAAGATGAGTGTATGATCCTCTATATCCTTTTTAGCGTAGTTTATAGCATGTTTAATAACAGGATTTCCTGATCCATAACAAAGGTCTCCCCCCGTTTGTTTAAGGATTTCATTTAATGTGAAGTGCTTCATGTTAAATCCTCCTTTTCTTCTTCGTAACCAGCCAGTGAAGACGCATAATTAAGCAGACGAATCCCCGCCAAAGTACGCAGCTTGTAGGCTCTAATTTGTGAGAATAGACTATCTGGTTTTGCATTTATTTCAAGTAACTTTATGGAACCGTACTGATCTATACATAAATCTACCGCCAGCTCCCCAAAAGGACCTACTTTCTCCTCTACTGTTGCAACAATATTTTTAGATATTTTAGCTAATTGGTTTATAATGAGCCTTCTGTCTGTTGGATCAGGATATAAACTGTTTAATATTTTACTGAGGCGCATATTCGTTTCAGAATCTTCCGTTAGCACATCTTCACCGGTGAGACGCGCAACCATACCCGTTCGAAGCCAAATTTGCTTTTCATTTTTTTGCATATAAACCCGTATTTCCAAATTTTTATCTTTATGCTGTTTTCTGCGAATTCCTTCTTGAACAAGATAAGGATTGTTTTTCATCAAAGGAGAGAGCAAAGTAAATAATTCTTCCATATTACTGAATTGATGCAGCTCTTTTTTATTAAGATCGAACCAAAAGATGCCTGTTGGTCGGCGAACGATACGCATGACTCCTTTACTTAAGGCTCCGCCAAGCGGTTTTAAATAAACTTCTCCATAGCTATCAAGCATTTCTGCAATGTCAGCAGAATTTTGTACGAGACGTGACTCTGGAAGAAATTCTTCATATTCTTTCATAAGAAGTTCATATGTTGCCCACTTATCTCCCGTAAGCTGAAACAAATTTGAAGAATTAACAAAAGGAATTTTATAAATCGCCTGGAGTTTTGCCCTTACTTCATCTATTAAAATATTCTTTCTACCATCTATGAAATAACGGTCATAAATAACAGCAGGAAAAGGAAAAAGCCCTTCACCGTTAATGGTTGTTCCTTTAACCAATTTTTTCTCCCAATCAATATCTTCGGGTTCAAACACATATACAAGCATTCGCTTTTCAGTTGCTAAGCGACATAGATGATGGAAATAGGTTGTTTGTCTTTCAAAAGGACGGTTAGCAAGAATGCCAATGATAGGACCTAAAGTTATGATGCCTTCTGAAGCTGATAGCTTGGGGCACCAATCTTTCGGGAGAGATAGTTTATCACGGAGAGATTTAGAGAGTTGAACCATATTTGGATGGCGAAATGAAAAAGGATAAGAATGAACAGTTGCAGTTGATATTGCCTTTCCTGCACTAACAATCGTAGACTGCCCCTCTTTGAGGCCGTATTTTAAACGGAGCTTTTTGGGGATTTGAATAATATGTCCGCGGTCATAGATTTCTTTAGAAATCTTTACATTCCAATTCCTACGAATATCCTTTGATTCATCACAAGGAATTTCTTTTTCTATCATTTCAAATAGAAAAGATAGTTCATTTTGATAGTGTGGATAGCTGGATGTTTTCATAAGATTGGCCTTGATATCTTTCCACATTCGTTTAAGAAAGATTTTATTCCCTTGATAGTAGGCACGCTGCGTAAGTGGATGAAATAAAAATTCGCTTTTTAATTCATGATGATGGGTAGCAACTAGCTGAGCAAGAGCTAAAGTGGAGAGAGTAATTCTAGGGTCGATAATCCAAGAGCTTAAAGTTAAATACTCAAATCCATACGGTTTCTCACGATAGCGTCCAAGGCCTCCATGGTTCGTCTTCCGTCTGAGTTTAGCGGTCTTAGATTCTTCTATCAGCGCTACGGGAATAGCAAGGTAGTGGTCAAGAGCTCTTAATAAGGATAAAGAAAGCGGAATGCCAAAATGAATATGTCCTCCACATTGATACCCTGAAAACGGCATGCTGCCTGCCCGAAAATGAATATTTTCATATGGTACCTGTGCAGATGCTTTTTCTATTAATTTTTGAATATTCTCAAATAGTTCTGTTGATGAATTCGCTTTTTCAGGCCTAACTTCTACTAATGCATACTCACCGCTATCTTGCTCTATTTGTCTTTCATCACAGCCTATCGGACCTTCAACAGAAAAAAAAGTAGAAGCTGGTAGAAGCTCTCCATCACAACTTAACATAAACTCAACGTCAGCACCCATGCTAAAAGGAACACTAGGCTTTAATGGATTTTCTATCCATTCACTTTCTGATGAGTTAATATCTGTGACGATACACTCTCCATTTTCTAATACCCCCATTTTGACAAAGCCGCTTTTAGCTCCCGTTACATAAAGCGCTCGAATGGCTATGCTTACCAACATTTCCGGTACATCCATGCTGTTTATCCGTTCTAATTTCCAGCCGAAGGCTTTTGTTCGAATGGGTATTTCATTAAATACAACGTGTTCACTAGTAACTACTTGTACTGATTTTACGTTCAGCCCTTCCACTTCTAGGAAATATTCTTTGTCTATTGCATACATTTTCGTAAAATAATCATATCCTTCATATATTGCTTGATCCTTTGTATTTACGATGACAATATCTCTTCCGCTATGGTGACCATACTTCCTCCCTATCACTGGATATGAACAGGTTTTGGGGTCAACTAATTCAACAGACGGTACATTATTCAGATTAAGAGTTTGCAACGTCATTTCTTTATCAGATAATATCCCTAACTCTTCTCTCATTGGATCCATTTTAAAGCCTCCTAATTAGAACTTTCTATCGTATTTTGCTACTTTAATGCCCTATAACAATAATCAGCTACTCCTATAGTATGTAAATATACAAAATACTCCTGTACATTTATCTATTTATTTCCACCATCTCTAAAAACTTTTTATGTATTTATTTAACACGTGTAATAATTCACCGATTTTATTTTTACTGCATTTATTATAGAAAGGATAGATTTCAAACGATATAAAAGGAGAAATAGTCAATGACATTAAAATTCATTCATGGAAACTACTTAAAATACAACAAAGGAACTGGTTTTATAAGCTGTCACGTGGATGCACTTCATGCAGAACCACCCGCTGCTGATTTATTTACGGATAAAATTGTAGAAAATTTAGTCAAGAAAACAGGATGTGCAGGAATCGTTAGTACGATTTCCAGAACCATAGCAGATTTAAATAGAAATCTAAATGAAACAAACCATGAGGGGATACATGAATATAGAAGCACAATCAAAGAAATTGTTAAATCTTTAAAAATAATAGATAGTGATAATTTCCTTTTAACACCCTATTTGCATTTATCTTTTCATGGAATGAAGGACACACATTACGGGCCTCATGCAATTGAAGTGGGGACTTTATATGGACAATCTTGCTCAAAGGAAGTTAAAGATTGGTTCCAACAGGAGCTGACTAAAAAATCTGAAGATTCGTTCCCGAAAATCCATGTAATATTTGATAATAAATTTGTTGGAAACGAATCAATTGCCTTTCACAGACAAGGTGACAATAGCGGCTATCTAGGTTACAGTCATAATTTTAATACATTTCAAATTGAATTATCCCGGACTCTGCGCAGCAAACACAGAACTACTATAACGAAGATATTTTCCGAGATTATTGATGACTTTCAACAAACATTCGTCGCTACTTAGTTTTTAGGAATCTTTTCCGTCTACTATTTCCTTTATATATTTAGGTAAAACAAATGATGCACGGAAAATTTCAGGATCAATATATTGAGTATCTGTATGCTGTAGCTTCGTCAAATCGGCCTGAAGAGGATCCATTTTTTTAGAAGCAATCGTAAAACTCCAAATGCCGCAAGGGAAAAGAGGTATAGTCACTAAATATGTGCGGACAATTGGAAATAGCTCCTTTAAATTTTTAATTGTGCCTTGTAATGTAGAAGTATTGTAGTAAGGAGATCCTGATTGAAAAACAACCACGCCATCATCCTTAAGGCTGTTGTAGACATATTGATAAAAATCAGGTTGAAATAGTTTTTTTCCCGGTCCAACAGGGTCAGGCCGATCAATTATGAGAACATCATAAACTCCCTTTTGTTCTTGAATCCAATCTATTCCATCGCGATGTATCATATTGAGCCTAGTTTCACCATCATAACAAGAAGCCGGAGTTAGCCATGTGCGGCAGATTTCTGTAACTTTTGGATCGATTTCGACTACATCAATTTGTTGAATTCCGTCATACTTCATGGCCTCCCGTGCAGGACCACAGTCTCCTCCGCCAATCATCGCAACTTTTTTAGGATTTGAATGAGTTATAATCGGCACATGGCTAATCATTTCATTATAAATAAACCCTTCTCCTGTTGAAATTTGTGGAGTACCATCTAGCACCAACATTTTCCCATACCATTTTGTATCCACAATACTGATTTGTTGATAGGAAGATTGCTCATAGTGAAGCAGACTTTTTACTTTATACCCCATTTTCACTCTAGCCTGTCCAACGTAACTCCATATCCAGAGAACTCCATTATCATCCTTTTTATAACCTGAAAGAGGATGCTTTTCTGTCACTTTTTCCACCTTCTATTTCAAAAATTTGTGTTCTATATAAAATATGAATTATTTTTTATTTCGCTATAATTCGATAGCACAAATTTATAGATGCTTACTCTATTAATCTCTTCTGATTTCAATTTTCCTTCCATTCTTTCGACAATATTTCTACTTACTGTTTCTTTCAAAGCTTTTTAACCGTTTCTTCATCAGCACTTAGATAGAATGTAAGTGTAAGTGTAAGTGTAAGTCTAAGTTATCTCTCCACTTTTATCTGGGTCCGCTCTTCAATAAAAGTACGGAAGAAAACCTAACACAGAATGATACATAAGAAAGAAAGCGTAGTATCATAATTACCATATTGCAACAGCTTTACGCTGGATATAAAAAAGGAGGTTTTTAAGTAATGTTTTCTAAACGGCCCTTATCTGTACTTCTTATCTCGACTTTATCTATGATTATTGCTTTTTCAGTATGGTCTGTCTTCGCACCTATCGCTGCAGATATTCAAGTAATGTATTCATTAACCAATGCTGAAAAAAGTGTCTTAATTGCCACTCCCGTCTTATTAGGTTCCCTCATGCGAATCCCGATGGGGATTTTAACAGATCGCTTCGGGGGAAGAAAAGTCTATTCTTTGACTATGCTGGCTCTTTTACTCCCTACCATTTGTGCAGGCTTTACTCATTCTTATTCTATGCTGCTCTTTTGGGCATTTTTTATCGGCATGGCTGGAACAACATTTGCTATTTCCATTACCTATGTCTCTAAATGGTATTCACCTCAAAAGCAAGGTTTTATTTTAGGAATTGCTGGGATGGGCAACTTAGGATCGGCGGTAGCAAGCTTTAGTATTCCACTTATCTTTTTTTCTTTTGGCTTGCCTTGGGTATTTTGGAGTTTAGCAATTGCGGTAGCCTTAATGGCTCTTTTATTATGGGTAGGAACTTCAGACCACCCTTCTGTTGCTTCCCCCAAAACGCTGCAGGAATCTTTATCGGTATTAAAATTTAAAGAAACGTGGTTTTTATCCATTTTCTATTTTTTAACATTTGGTGGATTTGTAACGTTCAGCATCTATCTTCCTACCATTTTGCATGATCAATTTAACGCTTCAACTGTAGACAGTGGACTGAAAACAGCTGTATTTGTCGTGCTAGCAACGTTTGTACGGCCTCTTGGAGGATATTTATCGGATGTCTTCGGAGCAAAAAAAGTACTCACCTTCGTCTTTACCGCAATGCTACTAATAGGGTTATTTATTGCATTTACCATCACTGCCTTCTCCCTATTTAGCGTAGGTTGTTTACTTGCAGCCATTACTCTTGGTATCGGAAATGGAGCTGTTTTTAAAATGGTTCCATCTGTTTCAACAGGAAATATTGGAGCTGTTACCGGGATCGTAGGAGCATTCGGAGGAGTAGGCGGCTTCTTTCCCCCTATTGTGCTAGGCTTTATAAAAGATACAAGCGGAGATTACGTTGTCGGTTTTTCCTTACTAGCGCTTTTTGCCCTATTCTGTCTCTTACTAAATTATTCTGGATTCAAAAAACAAAATGTACGTATTAACCAAAAGCACCTTGCCTGATTCCATGCAAAAAGCCTCTTTTTTCAAGAGGCTTTTTGCATCAGCATTTTTAATAGCTGTTTCTTTTTACAGAAGGGCTAATCTTCACAGCACTTACTTTAAACCCCGGCATCTTACAGGCGGGATCTAATTTCTCAGAAACAAGGTTATTAACATTTTGAGAATCCGCCCAGTGAAAAGGAACAAATACGGTATCTGGCCGAATGCCCTCTGAAAATTTGCTTCTTACCACAATCCTTCCATATGAAGATTCAATTTGTACTAATTCTTGATTCAAAATTTCATATTTTTTCGCTGTTAACGGGTGGATTTCCATAAAAGATTCGAAATTTCTAGCAGATAAAGACGCACTTTTTCGCGTTTGCACACCCGTTAAATAGTGCGACATCACTCTCCCCGTTGTTAAATAGAGAGGATATTTTTCCGTTATTTTTGCTTTAGGTACAATAGCTTGATTCGAGACAGGGACCATCATCGCTTTTCCATCACTATGAGCAAAACGCGTTTCAAACAGGCGCTCGGTTCCTTTATCTGTTAAGCTTCTGCATGGCCATAAAATTCCTTTTTCCTCTCGTAATCGTTCGTACGTAATACCAGAGTAATCCGCGATCCCTCCTTTACTTGCTATTCGCAGTTCATTAAATATTTCTTCAGCTGATGAAAATGAAAAATGCTCCTCTTTCCCTAAAGCTTTAGCAATTTCACATAGTATTTCCCAGTCGTGTTTGATTTCGCCGCCGCATGGAAAGCTAGCTTCGCGTAATGTAACTCTTCCCTCTACATTTGTCATGGTTCCTTCATCTTCCAAGTAGGAAGATGCTGGTAAGATCAAGTTTGCTAATTTTGCCGTTTCTGATTCAAACATATCTGCTACCACTAGAAATTCAAGCTTTTCAAAAGCCTTCTTAACAAAATTAGCATTTGGATTTGAAACTGTTGGATTTGAACACATCAAAAACAGCCCTTTAATCTCACCATCATGAATTTTTTCAATCATCTCATATGCAGAAACACCTTTTCTAGGAAGATCTTTCTCCTCTATGTTCCACACATCTGCTATATACATCCGGTGCTCATGATTTTCGATTGAACGGTAGCCTGGAAGCTGATCCGCTTTTTGACCATGCTCCCGGGCTCCTTGCCCATTTCCTTGACCGGTAATAGCCCCATATCCGCAGCGAGGTTTACCGATTTTCCCAACAGAAAGTAGAATATTCAAAAAATTTTGCACCGCAGCACTTCCGTCTGTTTGCTGCTCTACCCCTCTAGCAGTAAAAATCATTCCCGTTTTTCTTTGACCAAACATACGGGCAGCTTGGTACATCTCTTCAAGTGGCACTCCCGTTATTTCTTCAATGATATTAAATTCTAGAGACGCCACATATTGAATTACTTCTTCAAATCCATTGACACGTTCTTGTAGAAATCGTTCATCTAGATAATTTTCTTCGATAAGGATCTTCAAGATTCCATTGGCTAATGCCGCATCGCTCCCCGGCTTAAGTTTCAAGTGTAAATCAGCTATTTTAGTTGTAGCGGTTTCTCTTGGATCAATTGCAATAATAAAGGCTCCGTTTTCTTTTGCTTTCTCAAAATAAGGCATAATCGTTGGCTGACATTCCGCAATATTTGTTCCAGCTAACATAATACATTCAGTAAACGGAATCTCCTGCAAGCTATTCGTAAATCCTCGGTCCATGCCAAATGTTTTACTAGCAGCAGAAGCAGCAGCCGACATACATAAGCGTCCATTGTAATCAATATACTTTGTTTTTAACGCAACTCGAGCAAATTTCCCTAATAAGTAAGCTTCTTCATTTGTAATAGAGGCACTTCCATAAACACCCAGCGCATCTGCTCCATTCTTCTCTTGAATCTCTGCAACGTTTTCTTTAATATAGTGAAGAGCTTCTTTCCAAGAAATCTTTACAAACTCTCCGTTTACTTTTAATAAAGGATATTGAATCCGATCTTTATGCAAAGGATGCTGATGCGCATTCATTCCTTTGATACATAACCTTCCTTGAGAAGTAGGGTTGTCTGTTCCAATTGTTTTATACGTTTTCCTTTTTACATGTGTTTGTTCAACTAGCTGCATTTTGCACTGCATGCTGCAGTAAGGACACTGAGTATTATAGATACGCTCGGTTTCAACTTGCTTTTGCTGCTCACGAAAATATTTCAATAGCATCTCAGTCATCGTAGGTCACCCTTCTTTCCTATAATAAATATGTGATTGCACGAGAGCGCTCTGAACTGAGCTGCTTCATTAAATACTCTCGATTGTCTACCTCAAACAAAACTTCTCTGACATGAACAATTCCTACTCGCTCGATCCAGCTCCCGACGGTTTCCAAATAGTTCCCCGTTTCACGGTAATATTGAATCAAAGAACAGCTGATTTCTACTGCTTCTTCGTTCGTTTCGGCCACATAAAACAGCTCCCCGCTTCTGGCTTCTGCGCTGCTTCCGCCGACATATATTTCCCATCCTCTGTCTATTCTTCTTAATCCTATATCACTTGTTGTTACATTCTCTGCAATGTGAGAACACGAAGCAATACTGATTTTGATATCACATGGGGTCTTTACATATTCAAGCTGTTTATCTAATTCATTTGATAAAGCAAGAGCAGGTTCATACTGACAAATACACGTTCCTTTTCCTATATAAACAGATACATTTTTAACTGTACGTTCATATAGATGCTGAAGTCCTCTATCTATTTCCTCACTTACCAACGGAAGATATTCTTTTTTCACTCCAATAAGTTGAATGCGCTGATCACTTGTTAAACGAATATTAGAGATGTTGTACCTTTCAGCTACATTTGCTATGTTCCTTAATTCCTGTACATTTGTCAGACCACCGTGAATTTGCGGTACCACTGCATAAGTCCCATCGTGAAGCAAAACGGCCTGTTCATTCTCCGTAGTAAATAAAGAATGTCGATTGTTTTCATAATGAGGATTCATCATATCTAAATAGTAATGAAGACCGCCTTCACATAACGAACAGCCTTTCATGTCTTTAAACTTTAATATTTCTCTTACTTGCTGAACCGTCTCAAATTGATATTGCTGCATTTCTCTTACCAGCTCATCTTCTGATAAATGTGTACATGTACAAAAGGTTTTTTGTTCAATGATTTCATCAAACTCATCGCTTTGAATATATGTTAAAAGATCTGTTACAAGGGGTTTGCATCCTCCGCATGAACCAGAAGCTTTCGTGCAATTTTTTATTTCATCTACTGTCGTTAAATCATTTTTCTGTACTGCTTCAATAATGGCTCCCTTTGTTACACCGTTACAGTTGCATACAATATCTGTAAGTGGCATAGAAGTTACTGCATTCTCTTTTTCATGTTGAGAAGGAAATAATTGTACTTTTTCCGCTTGCGACAAATCCTTTTTTTCATTAATCATTTGTGATAGCTTTATAGCCTCACTGGTATCTCCAAAAAGAACAGCTCCCACTATTTTCCCCTTGCGAAAAACGACTTTTTTGTATATACCATCTAACATATTCGAAATCGTAATGGCTTTTGTACCTTGATTTTCCTTGAACTCTCCGACTGAGTAAACGTCTATTCCTGATATTTTTAATTGAGTGGAAAGAACGGACCCGCGATAACCATCGTTTTTTATTTGGCAAAGGTGTCGTGCTAAGACTTTTCCTTGTTCGTAAAGAGGAGCAACAAGGCCGTATGTCATCCCTCGATGTTCCGCGCATTCACCTACTGCATAGATATCCGGGGTGCTCGTTTCTAAATAATCATTTACGATGATTGCTCTATTTGTTTCTATTCCACTTTTTTTAGCTAGATTAACATTTGGCCTCACTCCTGTAGCCATTACAACTAAATCAGCTGCAATTTTGCTGCTATCGTTAAATCGGACGCCTTCTGCTCGATTTCCCCCTATAATCTCATCCGTATGTTTGTTTAATAGAAAACTCATGCCTTGCTTTTCTAATTCTTCTCTTAACATAGCAGATGCTGCTCTGCCTAACTGTCGCTCCATTAAGAAACCCGAATGATGAATGACTTGAACATCCATTCCCAAATTTAATAGTCCTCTAGCAGCTTCCAGCCCTAACAGACCCCCTCCAATAACCGCTGCTTTTTTATACTGTTTAGAAATTTTAATCATTTCCTGACAGTCTTCGATGGTACGAAAACCGAGGACACCTTCTTTGTCAGACCCTTTAACGGGGAGCATATACGGGCTCGAACCAGTAGCAAGAATAAGCTTGTCGTACATCGTCTCTCTGTTTTTATCTGTTTTTATTATTTTTCTCTTGGTGTCTATGTGCGTAACGCTTTCTCCTTTAAATAAAGTAATATTATTTTCCTTATACCATGCTAAAGAATGAATATTGATATCTTCAAGCTTTGTACTGCCTTGTAAAACGGTTGATAATAAAATTCGATTATAGTTAACGTGAGGCTCACTTCCAAAAACAGTAATATCAAAACAATCTGGAGAATGAATAAGAATTTCTTCAATACAGCGCATTCCTGCCATTCCATTTCCGATTAATATTAGCTTTTGTTTCGTCATATAAAAACCTCCAACACATAGATTCAGACCGTAAAATATACAGTTTTTATTATTTCATAAACTTCTCTAAAAGAAATGAACCTTGTTATAACTTCTAACATTAAAATCTGTTTAAAGCTTATGAATACGCCGATACCATTCGTTGAAAGCAAGCTTTTATATAGAAGATTAATATGCTTTAAAAAGGGGTAGAAAAAAGGATGCTATGCTTATATCACCTTTCCCTACGCCTTATAAGTAATCTATATAAAATTTTGTTATCTTCTTTTTGCCTACTGTTTATTTATTTTGAAATCAATTATGATAAAAAAAGAGTCTGAATTGGAGGTTTAAAACATGTCAATAACCGTTCACGCCACTCAGTGGATTCATTTTCAAATTAAATTGTATAACCTTCATTCCAAAACGAGATCGCTTAAAGATCAAAAACTAGAATTACCTCTGCCAGAATTCCATCAAAACCTAATCATATTTACATCAGCAGCTCATCATGGCCTTACGTTTGGATATCAAGCCATTCAATGGGATACACCCTATACTTCCTGTCCGATTTACATAGAGCATCAGTCTATTCCATGGTCCACTTTAGAACAACGTTCCCATAAGCACATAACCGAACATATTACAGCTATTTTCTTGGAGACAATGTTTTATAGACAAAGTCAATTCAAACAATGTCAATTTTGTTTTGAATTTATCATTCCTGAGAGTCTTTTTGACCATACAACCTGTCAAAACTGCGCATCACGACATTTTGGAGTGGTGTATTAATTAACAAACAAAAGCCTGAAGGAGTCAGAAAATCTCTGACTCCTTCAGGCTTTTGTTACATGACTAGCTGAACAAAAAGTGGAATAACGGCAACTGTGACGACGCCTACAATAACAACTGCAATACTTGCCATAGCTGCCTCTACTTCTCCCATTTCAATCCCTACGGCTACTCCTAGCGCATGCCCAGAAGTTCCAAGAGCTAATCCTTTCGAAATTGGATTCTTCACCTTGAATACTTTTAAAAATAAAGCGCCCAGCGCATATACGATGACTGCATTAAAAATAACAGCAAAGGAAGTAATAGCAGGAATCCCTCCAATATCTTGAGACAATGGCAGCGCAATCGCTGTTGTAGCTGCTTGTGGAAGCATTGATTTCATCACAACTTCATCCATATGAATACCTTTAGCAATCGCAAAAATAATCGCTACCGAACAAACTGACCCTACCGCAATAGAAGAAAGAATTTGCCACCAGTACTTTTTTAATTTATCGGCTTGCTTATATAAAGGGATGGCAAAAGCAATTGTTGCCGGTTCTAAAAAGAAGCTGATAATCTTCCCCCCGCTGCTATATTCCTCATAAGAAAAATGACCAATTTTCAAAAAAGCAATTCCGAGTACCATTGCCACAAATAAAGGAGTAAATAAGAAAAAACCTTTTGACTTTTTAAATAAATACGTTCCAATGCCGTACGCAGCTAAAGAAACCACGATTCCAAAATACGGATTCATCTTTCCAACCACCTTGTCTCTTTATAATTGATGTTAAGCAATACCTTGTTTTTTCGTTTTTTCACTCATATCTACATCTTTTATTTCTTCTTTTGCTTTATTATCTTTTGTCATGCCAAGTATAAGCTGTGAAAATAAGCCTGTAACGCCTAACAAAATAATCGTTGCCACGATGATAACTAAACAAATTTGAATGCCGTACTGCTGCATAATACCTAATGAATTCATAACAGAAATACCTGCTGGTACAAATAAAAATCCGATCAAAGAAGTTAAAGCCGTTCCCAGTGATTCAACTTGCTCTAGTTTAATAATCTTCAAGCAGAGTGCAAGAAATAGCAGCACAAGTCCAATGACTGAAGCAGGCATTGGAAAAGGCAAATGCTCTGCAATAAAATCTGAAATCAACATAATTACGGAAAAAATAAATGCTTGTGTTAAGAAGCCATACACTTTTTTAGCACTCATTTCTTTCACCTCTCTCTGTTTGTTGACTTCATTATATAAAATGAAAATCGAAAAGAAAGCGTTTTCAAATTAAAGAGTCAAATATTTGTGCTCACTTACAAAAATCGAGCCTTGAAATGCAAAAAAAAGCTTGCCAAAATGCATACGCAAGCTGTTTTTTCTTTAAATTCCTAAACGTTTCTTCAATTCTTTAGCATATGTACGGCTGACAGGAACTCGCTCATCGTTTTTCATTACTAAATTATACGTAGAATTAAACCAAGGCTGTACTTCGGAAATATGATCTACGTTGACGATATACCCCCTGTGGACACGACTAAACGACTGAGAAGGGAGCTTTTTTTCTAGCATAGCCAGCGTATCAGCAGTATGGTAGGATTCTGTTATAGTCTGGATGGTGACTTCTCCTTCTATTAATCCTACAAACAAGATGTCCTTTATATTCACCAACACAATCGAATCGTCTACAGAAATCGCTAACTTTCCAGTTTGAGAAGAAGACTCTCCTATCGATTCTTCTTCTTTCACAGCGGGATGAGGAACACGCATTTTTTTATATTTATGAATGGCCTGCACCACTCTTTCTTCATCAAAAGGCTTCAAAATGTAATCAATTGCATCTACTTCAAAGGCTTGTAAAGCGTACTGATCGTACGCGGTTGCAAATATAATAGCTGGCGGATTTTTCATTTTTTTAAGCCTTTTAGCAATATCAAAACCGCTGTCATCTGACAATTGTATATCTAAAAATAATAAATCCGGCTTTTCATCCATCATTTTATCCAACGCCTCTTCGATACTTTCAGCTTCTTCAATGAAGTCTACTTCTTTCGTTCGATGTAATAAATATTTTAATTCATCTCGCGCTAACATTTCATCATCTACTATTAGTACTCGCAGCATATTACATACCCTCGCTTTTTAATTCAATTGGTATAACAAACGAAACCGCTGTTCCTTCTGTTACGTCAAACTCCAGCGTTGTTTCTTTTCCAAACAATCCGTGCAATCGTTGTTTAATATTGTAAAGAGCCGTCCCCGTTCCTTTTTCTGAAAAAACGGGCTGATTGCCAAGCATTTGCAATCGTTTTGTGTCTATACCTTGTCCATTGTCTTTTACCTTTACGTATACATATTTATCTTTTGTCTCAATATAAACTTCTACTCGACAGTGCTTTTGTTTACGCGGAAACGCGTGCCGAATGGCATTTTCCACAAGCACTTGAAGAATAAATGGCGGAAGCAAGACATCATCTAGCCCTTCTTCAATATACATGTCAATTTCGTATTTATTAGGGAACCTGGCTTGTTCAAGCGATAAGTACGCGTGAACATGATCAAGCTCTTTTGATAACGGAATCAACAGCTGCCTTGCACCTTGCAAATTGGAACGAAAATAAATGCTTAGCTGTAAAAGCAGCTTTCTGGCTTTTTCTACATCCTGTCTGCACAGCGCCGATATCGTATTAATAGCATTAAATAAAAAATGAGGATTCACCTGAGCCTGTAAAGCTTTAATCTCCGCATCTTTTAGCAATTTACTTCGAAGCTCTGCTTCGCCGAGCTCTAGCTGAGTTGAAAAAAGTTTAGCTAATCCTTCTGCCAGCTCTTCCTCCACTCGGCTTAACCCGCTCGCATCTTTAAAGTACATTTTTAGTGTTCCAATGGTAGTACCGTGAGAAGTAAGCGGCATCACAATAGCGGCATGAAGCGGGCAGTCTTTATGCTGACAATCAATTTGTTCTCTCGATTTTGCTTTCATAATTTTTCCTGTCTTCAGCACTTCGTGAGACAGCCCGGTAATTAAACTATGCGAAGGAACGTGATGATCAATTCCTTCCCCTACATGAGCTAAAATTTTGTGCGTATCAGTTAGCGAAACAGCATCCGTACCTGTGAAGCGATGAATAATATTTGCAACATTTTCACATGATTCACTAGTAAGACCCTGACGAAAATGTGGAAGAGTTTGATCCGCGATTAATAATACTTTGTGTGTCTGGAGCGCTCTCATTTGTTCCTCTTGCCGTAAAATGGACTGAATAATAGATAAGAAAATATAGCTTCCCGTGCCATTTACAATAATCATTGGAATAGCAATAATACTCACTAGCGTCCATGCCGAATCAAACGGTTTAGCAAATAATAAAATAATCAGCATCTGAAGCGTTTCCATCGCTATGCCTACAAGTGCAGCAAAGCGCGGTGTAATCGTTCGATGTTTTTTCCGGTAGGCATAGCCGATATATCCAGTTAACACCCCTGCTAAAACGGATGAAACTGCACAGCTAAACGCCGTACTCCCTCCTAACATAAAGCGATGAACGCCAGCAAGTATTCCTACTCCTAAACCAACAAATGGACCGCCAAGCAGACCGCCCATTTCCACACCCATAATTCGTGTATTTGCAATCGAGCTTGATGGATCTACTTTTAATAATAAGTCTTCATTTCGAATAATTGTTCCTTGAATTTCAATTCCCGTGTAGTTACTAATAATGCTAAAAAGAGAAAAAATAAAAATAAGTACAGCTTTTCCTTTATATCCTTGCTGTTTGCGGAGAAATTGCCGAAAAACTTTTGTATGTGCCAGCAAAAAACCTAAGATGACAATAACTCCGACTCGTTCTACCATCATAATTAATAAATGAATCATTTCTAGCCACCCTTTGCTGTCTGTTTCTATTTTATATTGTTACATTGATGGTGGCAGAAATCTAGCTTTACAAATAGAAAAAAACTGTGCGAATACGTACTGTATTCGCACAGCTTGATTTTAAGCTTGAACCGTTTTAAAAAATTGAGGCAAGTAATCTTTATGAGCTTCTAGCATCTCATCGACAATTTGCTTAGCTAGTTTATCAGAAGCCACAAGAGGATTAATGGTTAATGCTAAAATAGCTTTATCATAATCTCCTGTCACTGCTGCTTCAGCTGCAATACGCTCAAATGACTTAATTGTTTGGACAAGACCTCGCACAGGTACAGGAAGGTCGCCGACTGAAATTGGCTTCGGTCCATCTTTTGTAATGATACAGCTTACTTCTACGGCAGAATCAGCAGGAATGCTTGCTATGGCACCATTATTGATAGTATTTACGGGCTGAATATCACCTTTATCCGTGTAAATGGATGTAATCAATCGAACGGCTGCATCACTATAATAGGCTCCGCCGCGCTGTTCTAATTGAGGCGGTTTAATGTCTAGATTAGGATCTTTATACAGTTCGAACAGCTCTTTTTCCAACTGTTTTACGACTTCTGCTCTCGTTTCACCTTTTTCATAATTAACGAGCTCTTTTTCTACCATTTCACGCGTTTTATAATAGTACATGTGATATGGACACGTTAACGCATTTAGGGCTTTTGTAAATTCTGGCTCCCATCCAAGTCCCGCTACATTTTTCACAAAGCTGCTGTTAGTTGGATCACTCAATAAATCAATAACTTGATTTTTAACGCTTACACCATCTACATATACATCCAATCCATAGACCATGTGATTTAAGCCAGCAAAATCAATTCGAATGCGAGAGTGATCTACATCAAGCAGCTTAGCAATCCCCATTTCCATTCCGATTGGTACATTACAAAGTCCTACAATCTTTTTAATGTTACTATAGCGGAGCACAGCTTCTGTTACCATACCTGCAGGATTTGTGAAGTTAATCAGCCAAGCTTCTGGACATAACTCTTCAATGTCACGGCAGATATCTAAAATAACGGGAATCGTGCGAAGTCCTTTAAATAATCCGCCCGGTCCATTTGTTTCTTGACCAAGCACCCCGTATTTAAGCGGTATTCTTTCATCTTTCGCTCGTGCATCTAACAAACCAACTCGGAATTGAGTCGTTACGAAATCCGCATCTTTTAGTGCTTCTCTTCGATCTAACGTTAAATGAACATCAATTGGCAAACCTGATTTTTTCACCATTCGTTTTGCCAAATCACCAACAATCTCTAGCTTTTCTTTTCCTTCTTCAACGTCTACTAGCCACAGTTCTCGAACTGGAAGTTCATCGTATCGTTTAATAAATCCTTCTATTAGTTCAGGCGTATAGCTTGAACCTCCGCCAATCGTTACAATCTTAATACCTTTTTTCATAGTGTAATCCCCCCAGAAATTTTGATTGCTTCATATAAATCTACAAATTCAGTAGCCATTTCTTTTACCGTCATCGCATTCATTAAATGATCTTGAGCATGAATCATGAGCAGAGAAATTTCTGTGCTTTCCCCTCTAATTTCACCTTGAATTAACGACGTTTGGATATGATGAGCAGCATTTAATTCTTCTGCAGCTTGTGTAAGCTTTTCACGTGCTTCTGAAAAATTTCCGCTTTTGGCAGCTGCTATCGCTTCCATTGCTGAACTTCTGCCGTTTCCACCGTGTAAGATTAATTTAAAAATATATTCTTGAATGCTTTCCATCCTTTATCCCTCCTTACACAATATCTTTCTTTGTATCACTTGGTACCCCTTCAGCTGCAGGCTGTATACCATTTTCTTCAGTGAATTTTTGTTTATCCCACATTCTAAAGAAAGGATAATAAATGCAAACAGAAATTCCGATATTAATAGCTTGCATAACTGCACCCGATAATTTCCCTCCTGTTGCCAAATAGCCAGAAATAATCGGAGGCATAGTCCAAGGAACCGCAATACCTGCTGGTTTTGCTACCAGTCCTGTCGACATCGCAATATAGGTTGCTACTACCGTCACAAGAGGGGTAATAATAAACGGAATAAGCATCATTGGATTCATCACCATCGGAAGTCCAAAGATGATTGGCTCATTAATATTAAAAAGAGCTGGCCCTATTCCTAATTTACCAAGCTGCTTCATTTGTTGACTGCGCGCTTTTAAAATCATCGCAACGACTAAAGCTAACGTTGCTCCACTGCCTCCGATATTAATCCAAATATCAAAGAACTGCTGTGTAAAAATATTTGGTAATGCTTCATGATTAGCAAATGCAATTCGGTTTTCATCCATAGCTCCATACCAAATGGGAGCCATAATTCCACCGACAATATTCGCTCCATGAAGTCCACATGACCACATGAGCATAATAACAAGTTCGGCAACTAGCGTACCGCCTAAACTGCCGCCTAACACACCTAAAGGCTTTCCAAGCAATTCTCCAACGATATTATGCAGGCTTCCAAAATGCGTTTGTTCTACTAACAAACGTAAAATCCAAATAAATGCTATTACCGTAAAGCCAGGAATAAGAGCAGCAAACGATTTTCCAACAGCGGGAGGAACTCCATCAGGCATCTTGATGATAATGTCTTTTTGAATAAACCATCTGTAAATTTCCGTAGAGAGAATCGCGACAATCATTGCTACAAAGAGTCCTTTACTTCCCATCAAAGCGGTTGGAATTCCGCCGTCTACTAAAATAGCTTCTTTGGCTCCACTTGGGAGAAAGGACACTTTATACGGAGTAGCAAGTAAAAAAGCAGCAAGTGAAATAGCCCCTGCGGACAAAGCATCTACTCCGTATTTTTCAGCTAACCGATAGGCTATTCCGAAACAAGCAAGCAGCGCCATAATATCGAATGTAGCTCCAACTGGATAGGCCATTTTCGTTGCCCATTCTTTTCCGAAAATCCCTGCCATAAGATCGTTATAACCTGGTATCGGTAAATTCGACAGTATTAAAAATACTGAACCGATAATAATGAGCGGCATTGTCAGAACAATACCGTCTCGAAGTGCTTGTAAATGGCGTTGACCCGCCATTTTTCCAGCGATAGGCATTACTTTGGTTTCAAGCATACTATTAAATTTGCTCATGTAGTCCACACTCCTATTTTGAAACTAGTTGAACTGCAAATTTTAACACTTGTTCTCCATTACACGTTCCGTAGTGAACAGGATTTATAACGTCAACTGGCACTCCTTTTTCTTCACCTAGCTTCTTAAGCTGCGGCAATAGGTAGCGCACTTGAGGTCCTAATAAAAGTACATCCGCTTGATCAATATGGTTGCGAACAGAGTCACCAGGAACCGCCCAAATTTTATAATCCGTGCTTTGCTCCTGAGCGCTTTTTTCCATTTTTGTTACTAGTAAACTTGTAGACATTCCAGCTGCACAACATAATAGAATATTCATTTGTCATTCCCCCGTTTTTTATTTTGCTA
Source organism: Priestia sp. JV24 (assembly GCF_025910025.1). Classification (NCBI taxonomy): domain Bacteria; kingdom Bacillati; phylum Bacillota; class Bacilli; order Caryophanales; family Bacillaceae; genus Priestia; species Priestia sp. JV24. The sequence goes on along the minus strand of NZ_JAPCIN010000010.1, from coordinate 165,891 downwards.
TCTGTTTTGTTGATAGTTTTATCTTAAAATAAAAGCGCTTACATTTATACACAACCTTTTTCCGTTACTAGCGGAAAAATTATGTTTGAACATTCAGATAAAAAAAGAAGCCCCTCTCTTAGACTTCTTTTTTTATCTAATATTTTTCATAAACACCTCTATAAATTCCTCATAATCCTTGCACTTTACTAAGCGCTGCACGACCTGCTTATCATCCACAACGCGGACTAACAAACTGTACATCTTTTGCAAATCGCCTTGATTATTCGCTTTTACACTTAAAAGGCAAATAAATTGTACGAGGTTTCCTTCCCACATAATCGGTTTTTTTAACGTACAAATGGCCCAAAACGTCGTATCCGTTTGAGGAACCATAGGATGAGGAATAGCAACGAGATTGCCAAAACTTGTTGGTGATGCAGCTTCTCTTTCAAAAACAGATTCTATAAATTGAGAAGGAACTAGTCCTAGATGAGTTAATTTCTCTCCTAAAAAATGAAGCACTTCTTCTCTCGTTTGAAATTCTTGCTGTAAATATACTAATTCTTTTTTGGTGTATTCTAAGGAAGGCTGCTGTTTGTTCTTCATTAAACAGTCAATTTTTTTAAAATCACTGTTTTCTAGAATCGTACTTACTTGTACTACAGGAACAGGAAGATGATCTGGAATTGGAATCGTACTAACAATAAAATCTAAAGAGTGCAGCGACATTTGGTGAAGCTTATAATACTGCGTTGTTCCTAAAATAGTCAGATTTAATCCAAAAGTAGCCTGCAGCTTATATGATAATAGCTTGGCACTCCCTACTCCCGATGCGCATACAATCAAACAGCGCTTAGGCTGGTTGATAATTTTCCGACGTTCAATGGCCCCTCCAATATGTAAAGCTAAATAGCCAATTTCCGTTTCATGCATGTCGATTTCAAGGCGATTTTTCAAAACCTTCCCAGCTATAATCCCAGCTTCAAAAGCCAGAGGGTAATGACTCTTAATTCCTTCAAGCATCGGGTTTCGCAGATTCATTCCATATTTATAGCGATTGATAGCCGGTTTCAAATGCAAGCTCATGCCAAGGATCAGCTCTGAATCTTCACTAATTCCTAAATGAAGCTCTTTCTCAATTGCTTCTAATATAGCTGCTGTTAATTCATAGATATGTGTGTCAATAAACTGCTTCACTTCTTTTTCTTCATGATTGCTATTGTTGAGCATTTTTGTACCTAACAAATGAATGGCGATATATGCCGTTTCTGACTTCGGAAAACGAATCTTGAATGCATTTTCAATCTCTCGCACAATTTCAGCTGCCACTTCATATTCTTTATGCTCCATAATCTCAAGCAGATCTTCTGAATACAAAGAGATAAAATTTTCTTCTTGTATTCGCTTACAAGCTATAGCTAAATGAATGATTAAATTATTTAATCCAATGTCTGAAACCATAATATTGTATCGTTTTATTTGATTCAAAATGTGGGCTTTAATCGTTAAGATTGATTCTTGGGGCAGAATAGATATTTTATTGTATACCATATCTATTTCTTTATCTTTTCGGTTGAATATGTACTCAGACATACAGAATCTCATTTTCATTTCGTCCCCTTTAGCTTTCAAGCCATAGTTAGGACGTTTTTCTAAAAGAATATCATACTTACACAGCTGTTTTTTGACGTCTCTTAAATCGTTTTGAATCGTTGATTTGCTAATATACAACTCGTCTGCTAAATCTTCAAGCTTCAAATATTCGTCTGCTAACAGCAATCTTTTGATTAAATAATGCACGCGGTCATCAGGAACCGTTGGAATAGAGGTTGCATCAAACAATTGATTAGCCGAAAGTTCTTTTAATAGCTGATGAAACTGTTTTTCATCTAAAACGCTAAGTTCGTATCCTGTTCCTCGAGCTGATTTAACCTTGGCACCGTACTGAGACAAAATGTCATCCAGCTGTTTTATATCAGTTCGAATAGTTCGCGAAGATACTTGATTTACTGTTGCTAAATATTCGCTCGTAACGGTTGATAATGTAGACTGTATGGACATTAGTTCTCGTAATATGACGATCATTCTTGAATTAAGCATATTTGTTTCTCTCCATTCTCAGAAGATTTTCCCCTTTATAAAATAAATTAAAAGGGCTAGTTATTTTAAACAAAAACAAAAAATACCTAAACAGCAACAAACAGAAACTACATTTTCTGTCCTTGCAGCTTAGGTTTTGCCTGCTCCATCAGTAACAACCCTAAAACAATAGGAATAAATATCTTTATTTGTAATCTATCATTCTTTCTCTTTTTTTTCAATTTCAATTAACGGGTTTAGTAGCATTAATAGAATTTATGTAGCCTGCTCGTACTGATGCAGCCCTAATACAAACGTACGAATTAAAAAAGCTAGTGTCTCATCGGTACTTAACGATATCCCAAATCCCCCTCGCTGCTCCAATGAAGAAAATCCATGTAAAATACTTCGAAGACCTCTAACAGCATGAAGAGCTGCATTTTCCGGAAGTTGATACGGTTTCAACACATTCAACACTAAAGACACAACGTTATCAGATGCTTTTTGTACTTCTTTATCTTGTATCTTTGGTGCTACCGTTGCCGTTGCTTCGTATATTCCCGGAGACTCCCTTACAAATGAAACATACGCTTTACTTAACTGATAAACAGCTTCTTCTGCAGAAGCACGTTCAACAGCATTTTTTAGAAGATGATATAGCTGCTGCAGTCCACTTAAAGCCAGTTCTTTGCGCAGCTCTTCTAACCCTTTTATATGGTTATATAAAGACGGTGGACGGACATTTAATTCTTTGGCTAATGAAGCAATTGTAACAGCATAAAATCCTTCACGATTGGCCAAATCTTCACCTGTTTGAATCACTTTTTTGAAATCTAGTCCCTGTCTTGGCGACATCTCTTCATCTCCTTTTTTCCATTTTTACTTTTGCTTGTTGTATTGCTTTTTCCATCAATTTTAGCGGCTGAGAAAGAATTCTTCCGTGTCCAACAGCAAGAAGTGACGGGTTTAATTCATATAGCTTTTCTGCACTTTTAAGCGCTAGCTCTTTGCTCCACGTTCCAAAGGCAGGAAACGGAAACAGCGGTTTTAACTGACCTGATACCGCAACTCCTCCTTGCACTTGGAAAGAATCTCCGGCAATTAATGCGTTCGTTCTCTGGTCTAAGAAAGACATAGAACCAGGTGTATGTCCCGGTGTAAAAACAGGAGCAAGTGAGCCAATGCAAGACCCTTCTTCAATGAACTGATCAATTTCAGTTGAAATCTTTCCTAGTTTTGGAACCCCTCCGCGAATCGGGTTTTGAGGTTCCTCCGAATCGATTGTTAAATCTCCTGAAAATAATCGATAATCTCTTTGCGACATATAAACGGAAACATTCGGCAAGCTTTTCTTCAAAGTATCAATTGCTCCGATATGGTCTTCATGAGTATGCGTAAAAACGATTCGCGTAATCGGTTTTCCAATTTGATCTGCAGCTTTCAAAATACCGGACGCGCTGTAAGGAAGAGCTGCATCAATTAATGTAAGGCTGTCTTTCTCTTCGACTAAATAACAGTTTACCGGAAAAAAGCGAGGCAAAAACGTCAGTTGATACAACATTTTTTCACGAACTATTTTCATTTCCTCATCCCCTACTATATAAAATAAAAACTAATGGTATTAGTTTTTATTTTAACTAATACCATTAGTTTTATCAATCATATATTGGAAAAAACAAAAAAAGTGTGAGACATAACGAAATCAATTAAATCTAAAGACGAACAAATGGGATAAAGAAGCTCGTATAGATCACTTGTTACACCGTCTCCACAAAAAAATCCGAACGCGTTTGATTCTCTATCAAGAATCAAACGCGTTCGGATCTCCCCTTTAACTAAACTACTTTTTTCATAGCCTCTATTAAAATTAAACGTCTTTTCTTTCTCCTGTAGCAGCCACTACAATCGCACTGCCTTTCTTTAACTCTTCTTCATATTTTTTTGTTTCATCTTTTGATAAGCCTAGTGAAGCCATTTTTGTTCGAAGCTCATCTTCTCTGGTTAAAAATAAACTCGCTGCTGAATGTAAAGGACCTTCTTCAGACAGACGAATAATATTTGTGTCCGTTACTTCTGTTAAATTTTTAGAATTTTCCTTGTCATACGTAAACACGTATACTTCATCTTTCTCAAAACCTTTGTCTGCAAATTGATTAACTGCTTCGTTAATATTTGCTCCTTTTTCTACTACTTCAACATGTTTCATTATTTATAACCTCCTGTTTCTATCGCACATCTTTCTTTTATACTTAGCAAAAGAATAAACTTCTTACTACTATATATACCCGTTTTCAGAAAGGAAAACCCGCATTTAGCGCTTCGGAGAGAGTTTAGAAATTCTTCCATAGTATCCTTTAATTAGACGCATACCTCTTTCGATTAACGTATCTAAAACGATTATTCAGCTGCTTTTCAGCTAACGTTCATAAGAAATTCATCTCCATTGCTTATCATAATAAAAGAAAAAGACGCTAATCAGATACTTTATACGCATAATGAATGTCTGTGTCAGAGTAAGCCGGATATGAATGCAACAATTCATATCCGGCTTTTTACATGAAAGAACTTCTAACAACATCCTGTCCTTCCGCCTTACAACATACTATAATTCTCCATATTAACTAAAAATCTAGGTTATATAGGAGGTTTTACAATTGAACAGCCAGCCAGAGTTAAAGAAAGAGTTAAAGATTAGGCACATCACCATGATTTCTCTTGGAGGAATTATCGGGGCAGGATTGTTTATCGGAAGCGGATCGCTCATTAACACCGCTGGCCCGGGATCTATTTTTTCGTACGCATTTGCTGGTTTGCTCGTTATTTTAGTCATGCGGATGCTTGGCGAAATGTCTACTGCAAATCCTTCCAGCGGTTCTTTTTCTACTTATGCAAAAGAAGCATTAGGCCCTTGGGCCGGCTACACGATTGGCTGGCTTTACTGGTTTTTCTGGGTTATCGTTATTGCTGTTGAAGCCATTGCAGGTGCAAACATTATTCAATACTGGTTCCCGTCTTTGCCCTCTTGGGGAGTAAGTCTTGCTCTTACTTTTTTATTAACAATGACCAATCTGTACTCTGTTAAATCTTTCGGAGAATTTGAATATTGGTTCTCTCTCATTAAAGTCGTCAGCATCGTTCTTTTTTTACTTTTAGGTATAGCTATTATTTGTGGATTTATTCCAGGCATTGATTCTCCCGGCACTTCTAACCTTTTGCATAAAGGCGGATTTTTACCAAATGGAATTAGCTCTGTATTTTTAGGAATTGCCCTCGTCATGTTCTCTTTTATGGGAACAGAAATTGTCGCAACCGCAGCAGGTGAATCATCTCAGCCTGAAAAAGCCATTACCATCGCGACCAATACCGTTATTTATCGCATTTTGTTTTTCTATTTAGGCTCTATTTTTATTTTAGTAACGGTTCTTCCGTGGAATTCGTCAAGCCTAATGAAAAGCCCATTTGTATCTATTCTTGAATTAGTGAATGTACCGGCCGCAGCTCAAATTATGAACTTTATTATTTTAACAGCCGTTCTTTCCTGTCTGAATTCTGGTCTGTATACGAGTTCTCGCATGCTGTTTTCCATGTCTCAAAACGGCGATGCGCCAAAAAGTTTTTCGAAATTAAATAAAAAAGGCGTGCCGGTTAGCGCGATATTAGCTTGTACAGTTATCTCGTACGTTAGCGTTATCTTTAACTACATTTCACCGGACAAAATCTTTTTGTTTTTAGTGAATGCATCAGGTGGCGTAGCGCTTCTTGTATATCTTGTTATTGCATTTTCACAGATTAAAATGCGAAAAAAATATGAAAAAGAAAATCCTGAAGCATTAAAAATTAAAATGTGGTTATTTCCTTACTTAACTTACGCTACAATCCTTGCCATCACTGGTATTTTTATAGCCATGGCATTTATTGATTCATTACGTTCTCAGTTCTTCTTAACTCTTTTAATTGCTGTACTCGTCGTAGGTTCTTTTTTCTTTCAGCGTACCAAAATGACGAGCGGCTTAGCAGCAAAAGAAAATACATCAAAATAAAAGAGGTTGAGACATAACTAAATGAATTCGATCTCAAGATGAACAAATGAGATAGATGAAACTATATTCACCATCAAAAAACGAACCACGAATCAAACATATTGATTAATGGTTCGTTTTTCACTTGGATTAAAATGCTTTTGTACCAGCCTCTTTTTATTTAACGAGATAAATCTCCTACAATTTTTGTTCCGTGTAATTCAGCTGCTTTTGTTTCTTTTATAACCGCCTCTGCGTTGCTTTCATGAATTCCTCCGCCGGGCAAAATAATAATACGGTCGTTAGCATATGTGATCAATTCTCGGATCATATGAAGATTTTGCAAAGCAGATCCTTTCCCTCCTTTGGTCAAAATACGGTCTGCTCCCAATTCACTAAGTATATCAATGGCTTTGTATTTATCTTTAATCTCATCAAATGCCATATGAAACGTAACGCTTAAAGGATGAGCTTCTGCTATTAACTCTTTAGTACGTCCGTAATCGATTTCAGCTTCTTCTGTTAAAATGCCAAATACTACTCCGTTTACTCCAAGGTCTTTACATGCTTTAACGTCTTTTTTCATAATTTGAAATTCTGCTTCGGAATATATAAAATCACCGCTTCTTGGGCGAATAATTACGTTGATATCTGTATCAAGATGTTCGCTTGCATATTCAATGGTGCCGTAACTTGGCGTAGCGCCTCCTTGACTGAGATTGTCACACAATTCAATGCGGTCTGCTCCTAGCTTTTCTGCTTTTTTTGCCTGCTCATACCCTTCTGCACACGCTTCTTTTATGTACTTCATACTCTCAACTCCTTTATTGGCTCTATAAATAAAGCCCATCTTTAAAAAGATGGACTTCCTTCTGCTATTTAATCGCTTTATGAACTTTTAATTTCTTTCCTTTAATCGTTTTGTTTTTCATTGCTTGTAACACTTTGGTACCTTTTCCATTCAGAATCTCTACATAAGAGACGTTTTCTTGGATCGTAATAATTCCAATATCGTCTGCGGTTACTCCGTCTAACTTTGCAATTGTTCCCACAAAATCAACCGCTCTAATTTTCTTTTTCTTTCCTCCGTTAAAATACAGCTTCATAATGTCTTTATTTAATGACTCGCTTTTATCTTTTTTAACTTCTGGACGCTCATTGATTTTTTCAGTAAAAGCGGATGCTGCCTGCTGTACTTCTTCTTTAGAAGGAGGAGTAGATGTTGAAATTGAAAAACCGATATATTCTTCAATTTCCGATAGCATTCTCTCTTCATAAGGCGTTACAAATGTGATAGCCTTCCCTTTTTTACCGGCACGTCCCGTTCTTCCTGTACGGTGAACGTAGCTTTCTTTTTCTAACGGAAGGTCATAGTTAATAACGTGTGTGATATTATCAATATCAATTCCTCTCGCAGCTACATCTGTTGCCACTAAATAGCGAAATTTACCTTTTTTGAAATCATTCATAACCTCAAAACGGTCTTCTTGCACCATTGCCCCGTGAATTTTATCACAAGGATACCCAAGATCATCTAAATCATCTAACAGCGTATTTACCTGCTCTTGCGTGCGGCAAAAAATGATGCAGCTGTCCGGGTTTTCTACTGTGGTTACGTCTTTCAGCAGTTCAAATTTACGTTCGTTTTCTACTGATATAACAGAATGGTCAATCGTACTTGTCGTTAATCCATTCGCTTTGATTTCAACATCAACCGGCTTTTTCATATACTTGCGAGAAAGCTCTTCAATATCTTCAGGAAGCGTAGCGGAGAAAAGCATCGTTACACGCTCACTAGGAAGATGTTGAATAATTGCTTCTACTTGGTCAATAAAACCCATATTTAGCATTTCATCTGCTTCATCAATAACCAAATAACGAATTTTCTCTAATGCAAGCGTTTCTTTTTCTATATGATCAAGCACTCGCCCAGGCGTACCTACAACAATATGTGTTTTTTGCTTTAATTCTACTTTTTGCTTGGCAAACGGTGATTTTCCGTAGACAGCTGCTGCTTTAATTCGCTTAAAACGGCCGATATTTGTAATATCTTCTTTTACCTGCGCGGCCAGCTCTCGTGTAGGTGTTAACACTAAGGCCTGAGGCTTATTTTCTTCCCAATTAACTAATTCACACAGTGGAATACCAAAGGAAGCCGTTTTTCCACTTCCTGTTTGAGACTTCACGACAACATCTCTTTCTTCTAGCGCGATGGGAAGCACCTTGCTTTGTACTTCCGTAGGATGATTGTATTGCAGGCTAGAAAGCGCCTTAGCTACCTTGTCACTAAGACCATATTGACTAAAACTTCTTTGATTCATTTTGTACCCTCATTTATTTTAAATTAGTGATTATCTTTATCATGACCTGATGCACTATGTTTCATTATACTTTAATTCTTCTATACGCGCTCAAGATTTAATGTAACATTGATTTGTCAAACAAAAGAGAAAAGCCGCTCTCTTATTAATAAGAAAACGGCTTTGGTATGAGCGATGAGGGATTCGAACCCCCGACCCCATCCCTGTCAAGGATGTATTCTCCCACTGAACTAATCGCTCGTGATTAAACTTTGATTTAACAACATTTCTGTTATATCTGTTGAGATTATTATACATGTTTGACAATCTCTCTGCAATCAATTTTTAATCATAATATTTAAAACAATATCCCGTGGAATGTTGCTTGCCAGTTTTCAAATAATGGTGGATGGTTGGACGTTTGATATTTAATATTTCACTTGCATATCTTATTGAATCATAAACTGTTTTCTCATTATCTTTTATTGCAATTATTTTTTTGCTTAAACTTGATTTTCTTATTTTTGCTTTTAATTCATCTGTCTTTCGTTCCCCATTGCACCAACACCAATTATAATCGTCCTGATACTGAGCCATTAATTTCATTTCATAATAATAAGCTTTTTTGCCAGTATTAAAATAAGCAATAAATTCTACATCATATTCACCATTATGTTTTGCTACTTCATCAATCCACTTCTTTGGTCGTTTAATTCGTTCATATGCTCGGTTGGGATTGCCACCTTGCCAATTGGAACCAATATAAAAAACTGTGTTTGTATTTTTGAGCTTATGTACATATACGTAATATTTCATATTCATCTCTCCACAAATGCTTTTACTACTGTTGTATTGTACTTTTTTGAAATGTAAATGGATTTACGAAAAAAAACAAAAAAATGACCACTTAGCCATTAAGGTTAAGTAGTCATTTATATAATAAAATTTCTATTTTATTAATATTCAATAATTCAATCTAAAAAGAAAATGAATACGTAACAAATGAAAACAATAGCTTTTATAGCCATTGCCAGTATCTTATTCTTTAATAAACCACACTTTCTACATATCAACTCTTTTTGGCATATACTAAGCTAACTGCTAAAAACTTATTATGCTAAGCATGCTGATGTTGAGAAGGCACTTGCGATAGCAGAAAATCAAATTGACCACTCATGATGTTATTAATAAACTGGTCATCCTCTAATATTGCATCGTACAAAGAGGTCATCCAATAATTATCTCCAAATTTATTATATTCCTTAGTTCTTAAGACTCTTAGCATATTCTTTATTGTTTCAAATGCTAAAGATTTGTAATCAGAGATTGTTTTAATTATACCCACTAATTCTCCACTTGCTTTTTCTTGATATCTATCTAATAATTTTAGCCTATTAAAATGACTGGTAATCCTCTCAAAGGTTGTATTATCTATGTCATTTTTCTCTAACCAAAACCTAGCCCTAGGTATTTTATTAGCTTCTAAATAATGTAATTCTGTATAAAGAAATTTCACTGTTGGAATAGCGTCATAATATAAATTAACAATTTTTCGTTTATTGTTTTCCAACCAACATTCTGATTTTAAAAGATTACACCTTTCACAACTTGGAATTAAATTCAGTGGCATGACACTAAATTCTGGAAACGAACTTTTAGGAATATAATGGTCAAATGTATTTTGTTCACCAATTAAACAGTATGGACATGTCCCCTTAATTACTTCTCTTTGTATTTCCTTAATATTTGCTTTAACTACGCCTAAAGCTACATTGTTTCCATAACATGAGAGCAAAACCTTCTTAACTAGAGTCCTTTGATAAAATAAATTCTTTTCAACTTGAGATAGTTCCCTCTTATGATTAGAATATTCACTATACCTTGCATTCACCCTATTTTGAATAATGTTCATTACGCGTTTGTGCTTTTGGTCTATTTTATTGTCAGCAATATCTTTATATATTTGAAAATAACTATCTCCTTCATACTCTTGCAAATTATAATCAATCATAGTCAACCCTGCCCTTTACTATATAGAGCACTTAAATATGCCATAGCATTTAAGCTAAGTTGCCCATCGAATTCATTCAGTACGTTGTCAAAATTTTTATGATTTGATAATTCTCTTAGCCAGTATTTATAATTACTTTCTTCGTCTGTAACACCAAATATTTTATCAGTAATTACTGATAAATTTTCCCCAAAGCTTTCTATATCTAACTTTCTTACAATCGGTGTATTTTCGATTCTTTCAAATACATTAATATAACGCGAAGGAGTTTCCTGAATTATTAAAGGTGAGTGTGTTGAAATAATAGCAAAGGAATTGAATTTTTCTAATAACTTATATAACATTCTGTAAAAGTTCGATATCGCATTAGGATGCAAATGTAATTCTGGTTCATCAATTAACAGTATTGAATCATTCTCAATGTTTGATATAACTTCAGTGATAATAGTGATTATTATATTTTGTCCTGAACTCATATTAGCATGGCTATTTCCAGAGCTTAATATTTCCAAAATACTTCTATGTTCTGGTTCAACAATCTCTTCTAATACCTCTTTCCAAAATTTCTCTTTTTCAGTTCCCTTTATCGCATTAAAAGAAATGGTGAATTTATCATATAAATCTTCTTTAGTGTAAATATTCCCTGTACTATCTCTTAACCCACAATATTTATAACTATACGTAGTTTCCCCTTCTTCTGGTCTATCAAATTCATCAAAAACACTATAAGAGACAGCAATAACTTGTCCGAAAGAAGGTCGTCTCGAAGGCTCGAACGTTCCTTGTTCCTCTACTTCATGCCCGCTTAAAGCATTAGCTATCCTAGCCATTATTTGTGTTTTCCCCGTACCATTTTTTCCAATAAGAACACTTATCCGATAAGGAAGGAAAATGTCCTCCCTAAAATCAAATTTTATTTCATGTTCCTTCGTTGCAAGCGGAAGTTTACTTTTGAAAGTAAATTTATAGAGCTTTACTATTTCTTCACCAAAAATTTCTTTTGCTTCGTGCAAGGCTTTCTCTGCAGAACTATATCTGACTAAAGAGTTTTGGAATCCTCTGTGATGTTTAAACTTTTTCCTTATCTTATCATTTATTGCAACATCATTAAGTGATTTTAATATTTCCTTTGAAACTTCTTCCCCTAATTCATATAATTTTTCATAATAACTTAAGTTCTGTCCTAAAGAACAAAAATCATCATTTAGCTCTGTAAATTTATCTTCTAAATAAAGTTTAGTATAGTAATACGGTGTGTCTTTTTCAAATTCTTCATCATATAAATCTCTTAAAATTTTTAATTCTCCTATTAGTTTTTGTTCATTTTCTGAAAGAAAATAAATCATAGTAAAGGCGGTCCTATAACTGTAATCATCCCATTCATCCATAGCTAAAACTACACAAGGATAAATACAATTATTAGGAGGGAATCCGTTCGTACTTTTATAAAATTGCATGTTTTTTGCTCCTTTATTTTCAATTTCGCATGGTGATTTTAATTAAAACTAGCAATAATTCAATTAAAATTTCTTTTATAGTAATTTTTTTAAAAAGCTACTTTATTATCATGTTTGTCACTTTTATTTTTTCTTAAAATTTTTATTCTTCTTATTAGCTAATACTTTCAATTGTTTGTTTATTTGTGCTGAAATTGTTTGATGATTAATTAAATATTCTTGATTAAATAAAGGAGAGCTATTACCAGTATAATGTTTCTGGGAATAATTTTTTATTTTAATATAAGTAGGTTTTATAATCCCATCCCATTTAAAGTTCACCTTTGGTGCATACCTTCCAATACTATTTAGATTTGGATTAAAATTAAATATTAGATACCTCTCTAAAAAATCTACTATTTCTTCTACCAACTTTCGCTCTTTTATTCCCTCTAAAGGAATTTTTTCGCTTTTTTTCAACTCAGGATAATGAGTAAAGGTTAACTCAACATGTGCCAAATAAATTCGTTTAAAAAACCCATCATATTCTGGACTAGTTAATTTTTGAGTAGCCAAATGCCCGTTAACAAATCTAGCACCATTTAGTCCCTTCTTTATTGTTTTCCCTATGTAAACAACTTTCTCTATATCGGTGGGGTCTGTTCCAACTTTGGAAAGGTTGGTATAAAAACCGCCTGTTCTTTTTCCTGTAACAGTAGTAATAATATAAAGTGGAAAAAACATATGATAGGGTGAACTCTTCTTTTTTCTATTGTTATAGGATTGAAAAGATTGTTTGTAGTTTTGTACTGGAATATGGTGAGCGGCAAAAGTGAAGTGACATTCTTCAAGAGTCAAATCATACGAAATTACTGTAAATTTGCTAGGGTTAAATTTAAATGACAGCATTATATCTTTTTCTCCTTTTTCTATAGAGCGATAATTCACTTAATACATAATAGTTCTTTTGAATCAATTTAGTTTAATATATTATAAGTTAAATAATACTATTTCCATGTATTTATTTCCATATGCAAATGATATAAGATAAATTTTACCGAAATTAGATTTAAAAATGTCACCGAATACTACAGCTTTAGCATATTGTACTGACTTATTCATCGTCATCATCCTCCAATAAAGCTAGTAGTGGGTTGACAGTTGGCATGTTTTCTGCTTCAGCATTAGCTAGTTTACGTTCCTCGATAGCTAGCTTAGCTACATCATTAGCCAACTTCAAGCGTTGGTTTAGTGGTATACATAATAGGTTCATATGAGTGGTAATAGAACGTTCGTAAGCATGTATCCTACGTTCAAGCTCAACCGCTCTATCGTCTAGCTCATCCATTTCTTCTAGTCGTTCGATTAAAACGTTCTGACGGTAAACTGAACGAGTTAGCGCTGTAAGGCTTGTACTGTCTGATTCAGTAAAGTTATCATTTAGCTTGACATAGCGGTCAAATAATGCTTTTTGAGCTTCTTTAAGCGTTCCTACTGGGTTTGGCGGTGTTTTTACTTGATTTAGTATCATTTCTTCAGCTTTCTGACGTTCTTTTCGTTCTTCTTTGCTTATTTTAGCGGTCATAGAATTGACAGATTTTGTGTTTCTACCCATTCTTAAGCTCCTTTCTGCTTTTTCGGTTTTTTCGGGAAAAATTTTTTTTGTACTGACCACCTTCCTGTCCATTCGGTTCCCTTAAAATTTTTTTCTTGGTGGGGTGGGGGACTTTTTATTTTTTCCTCATTTTTATTTCTCCGTAGCTATTTATATATTATATATATATGTTTCTCGAGTCATAATCAGCTATATATTTAACCATAATAAAAAGCACTCATTTATTGAGCGCTTATTTAATGTATATTATTATGTATATTATATTGGTATGCTATCGCATACCTATCTCATTCACTTCGTTCATTCGATTGTTGTGTTGTTGTTTATGATTGACCTATTTATACTTATTTGTTATAACAACTACCTGTATCATATTCATAATTTAAACCCGTTCCCTTCTTTTATAACTGTTATATCTTCAATGGGTTCACTTACAAATCGCATTGCTTCATTTATTGCTTTTTCTTCTTCTCTTTGCATATCAATAATGCTTTTCATTTGATGTTTAACTTCTTCATACATTGCTATCACAATGCTTTCTTCTGCACTACTTAATTGATGTTTATTACATATATCAAATACATCCCACAGTTCAGCTTCTGTCTCTGCTACTTCCGTTATTACCATTGCCATTTTGTCTGTTAATTCCATTTGAATCATGCTCCTATCTGTTTATTCATGAATGCACTTAACATTAAACTTGTACCGTCATTCACTGTTTTATTTGATTTAAATTTGAATGCTGCTAATTGCTTCTTGAAGTCGTCTTGTGTATCGCATGTATCAACCACATGATTATCCTCATTAACTTTTACAGCTGAATCATTGGCTTCATTAAAATCATTTGAATTTTCAGATGAGTTAATTTCTGTTATGCCTTTCATGAGCTGTTGTTCAAACTCAATACCATGCCATTTTTCATACATTTCTAAAGGTAGTGCACTTTCCTTTTCTTTGTACAATTGAACACGTTCATTGATTAACTTTTTGTATTCAAGCATTTGCTCTAGCTCACTCATACTTATTCCAACAGGACGATTTATATTTACAACTTCAATATGACTTACATTAATATCAAGCTCTGTAATACGCTGTTTTTCTTCTGTTATACCAAAAAGCTCCTTAAGCTCGTTAACCATTCCGAAGTTAATAATAGGTTCTTCAATTACAACACAATAATTAAGTCCGTAAGCTTTACCGACTTCCTGTAAAACTTTTTCCTGTAATAACTCTCTTTTTTTCTTGATGACTGCTTTATTAACTTTTGCTTTAACCATTGGGATAATTACACGCTGATGTTTTTCGTTATAAAGAAGCTTGTAAGCTTTATCGATAGCATTTTGACTATCTTTGCTCAATCGCTTCCTGTGACTGCCAACATTCTTTTCTGCATAATCAAAGTAAATTCGATTCACATGTTTCCTGTAATATGTTGGGTAAATTTCGCCAGTTTCTTCATCATAATCAGGAATGACATTTTCATCATATACCCATACTGGCGTTTCCAAAGGCGGAAGAATGATTTTGTTATCACGCATAAACTTAAAATAATTGGTGACAGTCGTTTTTGATTTAATATTTTTAATACCAGCTTGTCTCCCCAGTTTTGCTAACTCTTCATGAGTAGGAACCACTTTCTTTTCAAGCAATGATTTTAGAATTAGCTTTAATAATTGAATGTCCCTCTTGCCAATATCGCAGTTTAATATTTTTAGGAATGTTTCGTCTTCAAACTGTTTTAATGATTTTTTTTTAGGTGTAAGAACAAAGATTTGATTTCTTTTTCCTAAGATTTCAACATGGTATTTTTCTTCAAGGTCACTCACGTACTTTGCTTTATTGCGTCTAAACGTTTTTCCGTCTATACCGTTTAGCTCATGTTCGCATAATTGCGCTACTGTATATTCTTTTTTCATATTGGATAACTTCCTTTGTCTAATTTATTTCGTAGCGCTGGGTGAAGTTGTCGACTAATATATATACTTACTAGCGGACAAGTTGACTCAGCGCTACGCTCCTAATTTCTTTGCTTTGGTGATTAATGGAATATCGTTGTTTAACGCTTCCGTATTTGTAAACACGTACACGTTATAATCTGGATTTTTTTTATTAGCTATGACTTTATGTAAATCATGACCTCGTTTTAATAATTCCACTGCTAACCATTTCGTAAAGATATCTTTGTATTTATTCATTTTGGATAATCTCCTTTGACTGTCGTTTTGCTTATTTATATAAACTTTCTAAAGCTAGCTTTCTTAAAGCTGCTGAATATGTAAGTTCGTTGTTTTCTGCATATTGCATGATGTCTTTGTCTTCTTTTTCAGTGAGACGTGTCGAACGTTTCATTACTAAATTATGTCTTTTTTGTTTCAAGTTTTTAACTTCCCTTCTTTTCAAAAATCGTCGGTTAAGATATATATATACAAATTAAAATTGATGAAATAGATTTGCGGACATTTTTTTAATGAGTATTCACAGTTATTGTATTGTCTTTTTTGCCCATGTCAGGTTAGCATCCATATCTTTTTTGAAATTATTTTTCTTCATTAGACAATAGATAAAAAAATTTCTGGGCGGCAAATTTTTTCTATTATACAATTAAATAAATGTATAAAAGTGGGGGTAATAACGTGAGAAGAATTCTGATAGAAAGTGCTGTAGAAATGCTATTGGATAACTATAATTCAGCAGAATTTAGAGAAGTATTTTTTATGAGAGCTTTAGATTACTTGATTTACGATAAAGAAGTTGACTTGCTCGCAGATATTCCATTGTTGGCAGAAGTAATATATGAAAAAAATGCTCACTTCTTAATCGAACCACTAAGAATATATAACCGATTGGCCAGTGAAGAAATTGAGAGATTACTGGCATAAAGCAATATCTAATGAGCTACATAATAGGAGGAAGAAAAATGAAAAAAACACATGAATTTGAAATGACCATAAACGGAGAAACAATCAAATGGCAGGAAAAATCACATGCACAAATCTTCCGCAACTTCTGGACATACTTCATGGAAAAGGACCTTCAAAAAACGATTCATACAATCAAACTTGCTGGAATCCGTACTTCGGACAAGGAGTACTTTGTTGCTAAAAACGGAGGTAAAAAGAAAAATATTCACGTTAAAGACGATTTGTGGGTTTACACTCATATGAATCCTGAAGCGATGGAAAGGGTTTATAAAAAATTTATTAATGGCTGGGAAAAAAATCACGAAACTATGGAGATTAAAACTTCTAATGATGAGTCTAATCAAGAATTTGAATTAGAAGTACCAACAAAAAATGATGAGATTGTTTCTGGTGATTCCCTTCTGTTAAAAAATAAAGAAAAAAGACAATTTATTCAAGACGAAGTATTAACTACACCAGAAGCTATTGAGCTTCTAGAAATTTCAAGGGCAAGATTAAGCAAAATGATTAAAGACGGTAAGATTACTCCAGCTAAAAAATTAGGGTGTGTAAGCTTATTTTGGAAAGGTGATGTAATTGATAAGAAAAAAGAACTCGTTAAGCTACGAAAACAGTACCGTCCTTTTGAAAATTAAAAGCGCTTTAAGTTAATTTTTCAAGTTACTTAAACAAAGAAGGACATTAAATAATTGTCTGTTTAATGTCCTTCCTTAGCTAATAGCACTTATTGATTTTTCAATTTATGTTCTCCTAATTCCAAGTACCTTGCATGAAATAAATGATTTATTTCATTAGAATATAAATATTTGTTTTGTCTCTTAAGGAACGTACCTCTTGCCAAATTAATTTTTCTGTTTTGATTTGTTCATTACGCTTCCTTATTTCTTCTAATCTCAAAAAACTTTCTCTCCGAAGATAACTTTTAAACTATATATTTATATTTACCAATGCTTTTTCTTTAATTTTCTTCAAGTCTTCTTCTAACTCGAGCTGATGAATTTTCCTATGGCAGTTAGGGCATACAGCAACGACATTATCTATAGTATCTGTACCACCTTGAGATAAATAATGAATATGATGCACTTCTAAAAACGGATTTCCTTTTTTATCTATAAAAGGAGCTTTTTTATCACATAACTGGCAAATACCTTTTGACATTCTTTTTGCAAATTCTTTAATATACACACTTCTAGGAAAAACTGATACTTTTCCTACCTTACGACTGTCTACTTCATTTGTTTGTCCATTTAAGATATTCTGTTTTAATTGTTCTAAAGGCAAATTTTCAAAGTACTTAACTTTCATTTCACAAAACTCTTCATACATTTCAGGAAAGAGCTTAGCTTGGTCATGTTCTATTCCCTCCTTCCATGTTTTTTGGTTGTTTTTTACTCTCCATATCGAATCATATCTACTAGCCCATATTTCTCCAAGTTCTGTATCGTATTGTTTCGCCTCAGCAATAATATTCATAGCTTCTTCTTGAGATTTACATAGCAATATTTGATGTATAAATAAACTATTATAGTTTCGTTTAGTTTTTGATAAGATATGTTTTTTTAACTCAACACATTCTTCATATTCTTCGAGAAAATGTATCAATGAATGAGCTAAAAACTTAAATGGTAATCTATTTTTATATTCACCGAAACTATTGTAAAACTCTTTAACTTGTTGATAATCTTCAAGAAAATATAACATCATTTTAAGTTCATTTAATTCAGGTCTTCTATTTTCTCTTTTCATTAAATCTAAATATAAGAGTATTTCAGATAAATCCATTTTAATATTCAATAGTAAAAATCCCCTTTTTTAACTATTATATCAATACAAATTCTTATTTTGTCAGATTTATTTCTAGTGGTTTGCCAGTTTTACATCAACTTAAGTTTTATCAATTCATAATGCATAAACTATTTTTTCCACTACAAAAATATCAATAATTGCCTTACATGAAAATTCAACGCAATACAATAGTTATGTAAGACAACAACGACAAATAAAATCACTGGAGGTCATTGTATAATGACACAACTTTTAGAAATGAATAATGTAATCGAAGAAGTAGAATTACAGGAGAAACTATATTCAGTTCGCAAAAACTGGAACGTATTAAATCCATATTTACATGATAAAAATGTTCAAGCAGTTCTCAATCAAGCTATGAGTGAATTTTGCGAAGGAAACCCAAACGGAAGAATGTGGGAATCAGGCGATGCACCATGGGAGTATACAACTAGCGATTATTGGTGCAATCATATTGGCGATGCTACTCAGAACAATGAAAAATTCCAAAAAGAAGAAAATGAGCTGTTCGAAAAACTTTACGACTCATATTATGATACTAATGATGAGGATGACTTATGGTTTGAAATGTGGAATACAAAAGAACACTGTGAATTGATTAATAAATATTACGATATTTATTCTCCCAAAAAAGGCACAATTGAATGGTATCAATTCGTTCATGGGTGTCATTGGATTAATAGATTTACAGCTGCCTTAATATCGAAAGCGTTGAACGTAGAAGTTGACGTTTGGAAGACCGATACACATACAATAGCTACATTTATAAAGGATGATGTTATATATTATGCAGATATTTTAAATGAATGGGAGAGTCTGCAGAAGCTATATGATTTCATGGGGGAAGAGATTGATTTCTATTCTGTGTTCGATGAAATTGAATAATGTAAGAATACCCAAAAAGCCAATGACTTTTATAAGTCACTGGCTGGCTTTCTTTATTTATTATTTATGTATCACCTACTTTTAACACCTATAAAATTTTTTTATTACCTGATACAGCATACTTCAATGAAATCTTAAAACTTACTTTCTAACCTCAATTAATTTTTTAAAAGCTTTAAATTTGTCCATACTGTCCTTAAGTTTAAAATTCTCTGATGATTTTTCATCATCATCAGTTTCTTCCATATCTAAGACATCATACTCTAATATTAAATCTTTAAATTTATGATTTTCTTTATATAATGAATTTATAAGTATTAGTTCAAATTCAGCATTAGACCATTGAGCACGCAACATACCAAAATAATATCTTTTATCACCTATTATTGGTTCCCGTCCAGTCTTATTTTTTATTCTTTCTTGTTCAGTTTTATCATCAGCTACATTATTTACTATAAATTTCACTATCCTATAGTTGTTTCTCACATAATGCCCAATACTATTTCCATGTTTATTATGAAAGTCTTCATAAACTTCATTTAACATTTCTTGACTAATAGTGTCAAAATTATCAAATACTTTATTTAAATAATTTTTGTCTAGTTTTCCTACTCTCTGCCAATCCTTGATGTACGAGGAATCTGACTTCTCACTAAAAAAGTGCATTTGAGCTAATTTTTGCTTACAAATGTCTCTTAATTCAGTGATTGCTTCTCGACCATTATAAGTTTTTTGTGATTCAGTTATCATAATATGATTAACAATTTGATGATTAAGTGACAACATATTAAAAAAGGCGTTGTCTATCTGTTGAACCTTAGCTGTATTATTTCCCGTTTCAAATTCTTTTCTTGTCTGCGCGAGTTCCTTCCGCTGTAACTCTAACTCTTTTTTTTGCATTACTATAGCTGCAATTACAAACATTATGGACGCTAAAGTAAATAACCCTACCGTAGTACCTCCAAAGAAGTCTCCTACTACTCCTAGTTCGTCAAACTGTTTATAAGTAATCTTCCATCCTAATTGATGGAGTATAATAAAAGGTGTAGCAATTGCCACAATAATTACAACAATGCCTATTAAAATCCACCAATTTTCTTTCTTCCCAAAGAAGTTTACCTCTTCCTCCCCAGGATTTTTATTCTTTTTAAACAAAATTATACCTCCTCTTCGCAATAATCCAATTTTATCTTAGAAAATATAAATTTGGCAATATATTAGTAAATTTGATTGAAGTATTCAATTGGTTTAAAATACCTATATAATCAATAAGCTATTCTTTTTTGAAATATTAAATTGAAAGGATGGGGATTTTAATGCGTGATATTATATGTTCAAAGTGCAACACAGAGTATTTTTTACAGCATTTTAAAATGCCACTCAAAGATAAGGGCGATACTTTATATTGCAAATGTGGAAATGAATTGTATAGTTACGATAAAGGCACTGATGATTATAATTTGATAGAAGTCGGCGAATACAGAAGAAGAATGCAGGCATTGGAAGAAGAGCGCTCCAAATATCCGTTTTGCGATTGTGGTTTACGGATGGTTCCAAGGTCAGGTCCTTATGGTAAGTTTTATGGTTGTTCTAAATACCCAAGAGGTTGTAAAAAGGTAATCAAACGATAATTAACCAGCAACATATTTTTCATTTTATAAATTAATTAAATAAAAAAACACCGTACTTGCTTGTACGGTGTTTTAAGTGACTTCATAAAGCTTTTATTTTGCCTTTAAATTTAAATCAGATACTGTGAACTCTTTAGATAAATCATTTTGATACTTCTTAAAGAATTCCTCTTCTATTCCCAGCAAATTAGACAAAAATTCTATATCAACCATAAGCGTGTCTAAAAGAGTTCGTAATGATAGGTAGTTTTTATCAAACAATAGTTGCAAGATACTTCTTACTTTTCCAGGTCTCATAACTTTCAACTTATCATCAAGTGGTTCAACTACTTTATACCCGAGTTGATTCAACTTTATGTTGAAATATCTATACTGTTGATAGTCTAACAAGCCTAGAGATTGAGCTCGATAAGCAAGCGCTTGGAAAGAAACAAGCCATTTCTTTTTTAAATCCATATAAGAATCAGGATTTGATTTTCTTGGAAGAGTATTAAAGTCTTTAATAAACTCTTCCTCAGGAAGTAAAAAAGCCCCGGCAAACCAGTCTGCTTCTTGCTCATACTGTCTATGCGATTTATTATCTAAAGAAGAAAACTCAACTTTATAGTGTAATAATAAATGCCCTAGTTCATGAGCTAAGTCGAAATTTCTTCTAACTGCAGAGCGTTTTAAATTTCCCAACATTATAAAAGGTCTGTCGTCCTCAGACCATAAACTATAAGCGTCTATCTTTTCCCCTATAGCTTTTTCAAAGATAAATACTCCTTTTTTTTCAAGAATAAATAACAAATTTAAGTTGCTTTTGTTATCTAATCCTAAAAATTCTCTTGCTATCTTAGCAGCTTTATAAATTTTCACCTTAGATTCGTCATTTGAATTAATCATATATTCAATGACCTTTTCTCTCAAAATAACGATTTCATTCTTTGGATAATGCAGTTTCTTTTCTATAACGTTCAAAAATGCACTGATATATTCAATATTTTTAGCTTCACTTTGAGTTTTTTGAGCACTATTTATAATTTGAGCTCGATAAGCGATATGGCCTTGCTGTATATTCGATTTTCCATTTTTATTAAGGAAATCTTCAGAGTAAAAATATTTACTTTTTACTTTGAAAATCTTTTTTAATTCGTTAACAACTTCCAATTTTGGAGACATATAACCATTCTCATATTGCCAAACAGATTGCTCAGTAATTTCGAGCCTGTCAGCAAGTTGTTTCCTTGTATAACCATGGAGAATTCGAATGTTGGTCAAATTTGTACCAACAAACATGGATATCTACCTCCTAAACTATATTTCTACTTCTAACTCTTATCATCATCGTCTGATTTTTCTTTATCCAGCTCTTCTTCATGAAATATATCAAAATCATAAGCTGCAGGTGATTCATGGTCATAGTCTAGAGCGTCTTCTTCTAAAGCTGTCATATCTATATTATTAAAATCAACTGGACTATGTGCAATAAGTTCAGTCAAATCATCCACTGGATAAGCTTTATTATCAACTGGATTAGGCATCCAAACTTGTATTGAAGAAATCATAAATGCTTCATCAATTTCATAAGTAACCATATAAAACTTATCGAAGGCTTGCTGTAATCTAGTTACTTCTGTGTCTTCCAGGGACTTCATCACATTGTCATCAAAGATAGACATAATTTCAGGCATTTCTGTTTCTTTCGGGAATAATGAAAGCTCTTCTGGGAAGTCAATGTTTCTATTTATACGTGAAAGCTTTTTTAAATAATTTTCTTCATCGGTATTACGTCTTTTATCTCCCTTAATGCCTTTGCCGCCTGGAAAATTATCAGCATTAAAATACTTAGCATTTTTAATTATAAACATGCTTTTTTCTTGAGGAGAAGAAAACTGCAGGTAACCCCATGTATAACCAGCTTTAGCTTTGTTATAACTAATACCAATGCTTTCACATTCGCTAGCAATTTGGTCGTCTATATGATTACCTTTTACCCATGCGTAAGCATCACTTATTCTCATGGTATTGCGCTTATCATTTCTCTCATGAATGTAGTTCTTATATCCATGTAAGATACCATCAACGATTTTTTTATTGACTTCGGCAGAAAAACTATACTCTTTCACTAAATCCCCTCTTTTCTATTTTTATCACCTTTTACTAATTATATACTAATTAAAATAATTTTAAAGAAAAAATGATAAAACAAAGAAATTTTTAAAGTTTAAAAGTATTTTTTTCACTTAATTTAATTCTTATAACTAATCCAATTTAGCTAACTTTTTGAAAGACTTTAGAAAATTGAATATTAACATTCAATAAATAGTTCAAACGTCTCGTTATTTATAAGTAATTGGAAGGAATATGTAGGAAATTGTTGAAGTTATAAAGTCGGCGAGGAAGGTGGTGATATCCATATGAATAGAAAAGCATTCATCCTTGAAATTTTAAAACAGATACGGGACAAACAATCAATTACTTTAAAAGAATTGGGTGTTGACTTACAATTTTTAGCTGAAGTATCTGAACTGATACTTGATGAAGGTTTAGCAAAGAACATTCATGTTACTCGTGGAGGGCAAGGAAACAAAGCGCTTCATGTTTCTCTTTCTTCTGCTACAGTCACAATGAAAGGTTTAGATTACATTGAAGCAAATGCTCTTCAACCTTCAAAAAACGATTTAGAACCAAAATACAAATTTATGCAGTACCTTGGCCTGTAGATAAAACAGATACTGAAGTGGAAGAAAATCCACCTGCAATGCCACAAGTCGATAAATTTCTTGAAGATTCAAAACATGAAATTCTTGGGGTTGAAACTGCCAAAGTACGTCATTTTACGCAATATTGGTATGCGGTAACGATTCAATATCAAAATAAAATTTCATAACATTATCACAAGCACCGACTTTAACGGGTTGGTGTTTTTTATTGTTCGCTCAATTCTTTATGTGGGTGTTTCTCATAATATTTTGCTCGGTCTTTACGCACTTGTTCGAACTGTTTAATCCGTTGTTCTTCTTCTGCATTTTTCGGGAAAGCTTGGGCGAATAGCGCGTAAAAAATCATGCCGAATAGTAACAATGCCCCTAACCCGAATAACACGGTTTGCGTCAATTTGTTGTTCAATAGTTGCATGTTCTTCCCCTCCCTACGTCTAATGATTGCATGATTGTACACCTGTTGCATAATTGATACGGTGACGATTTATACAACGTCATGCAACCTTTTGATGCCACATATACAACTTTTGAATATTAATATTCAATTCATCAATATCTCGTAGAAATCATTTAGACCGTGATGTTCAAATACTTTTGTGCCACGTTTCAAATTCATGTGATTAACCACGTTAGTAAGTGCCTTATGTAAATACGTCTTAAAGTTACGGATTCCCTGCTTATTCTTCATTTCTGCCAAAACTCTGTTAAATAAATCTTTGTATACGCCTTGTTTTTTGAAATTTTTATAAGCATCATTTATTATTTTTTCTTGTTGAACCTCTTCTTTGTTAACATTTTTATTTAATTGTTTTTGTTTATCGTTTTTTATTTCTTGAAAAGAAATAATATTAAGGTCTTCACCTGCATATTCAGGTGGGTGTTCATCAACTTCAATTTGTTGTAGTTCTTCGCATTGCTGTTCGATTATGTAAATGTTAGCTGATTGACTGTTATTTTTTCTTTTCGCTTCATTGATTGATAACAGGTTTAACTTTTCCATTAATTGAAAAAAACGTCTAACCGATGATAATGAAATCTTCATTTTAAATCTTTGTTCAAACATATTTTGAAATGTGCTGTAAGCAATTGAAAATACACCGTTCCCCTTTTTTGCTAAGTCGCTGATTAAATACACACAACGAATTTGTAAATCGCTGTACTCCCACACTTCTTTTACTTTGCTGATGAATTTATCAGCTTCATATTTCAATTTAGAATACTTAGATAATTCTTCTGCTTTCGCATTCAATAACATACTTGGGCTCCTTTACTTAAAAGAGCTTGTCATGCTAAAATAGTCATGATAAGTCCTTTATGGATTTGTTGTCGAACCGTTTAACTTCTCTCCGTCCAAAGTTTGAAGTTAGGCGGTTTTGTTTTGTAAACTTTTCAATACTAACACATATTAAATGTGCTCTAAAGCCTTTAATTTCTCCTATTGTTCCTTTTTCGGGCTGTTACATTTTCATTTCCGAAAAAGCCATGGTTAGCATGTTTCTCCTGTACGGTGCTATCTGCTAAATGCACATAAATTTGAATCGTGCGATAATCTGCATGTCCAAGTATCTTTCGCAATGATTCAATATCACCTGATGAGCGCAAAAATTCGGTGGCTACAGAATGACGGATTAAATGTAAATAAAAGCGTTTCTTAATTCCTGCTTCGCTTGCCCATTTCTTCAAATCACGTAACAAGTTACTTTTGCTCAACAAACGACCACTTAATGACAAGAAAATAAGATTGTCAGTTTCATCCTCAAAAGCTTCATTTTCCTTCAGTAGTTGAATCAGTAATCGATATGTTTTATTGCTCAAAGGAACAATACGGCTTTTACGAGATTTTGCGTTTTCTGACTTAATTAATATTGTTCTATTCGTATGGTCAATATCGTCTGGTGATAATAGCAATATTTCTGATACGCGACACATCGAATCAATAATTAAATGAAGTAAAACATAATCTCGAAAGTGTTTAAAGGATTTATTGGAACAAGATTTAGCCACTTTCAACAAATTGTTTAATTCCCTTCGTGAAAGAATATCTATGTCAGGTGTATTTTGCTTAAAACCCTCAAATGAATTAAACGGATTCTTTTGAAGTAATCCTTCTCTTTCACACCATTTGATAAATGTTTTTAATCCTCGTATTCTTGTAGCTATCGAAGCGTCTGCCAAACCAACTGTTTTCGCATGGTTAGGAACATTACTGTTATTTTCAAATTTTACATATTCGTGTTTTAACCAATACACATAATCGCTAATAAATTCGGTAGAAATATGTCCTAAATAAAATTTTGCCTCACTTCGTGTTTCATGAAAGCTTTCTATGCTTTTAAATAAAGCTACAAATTTATTTAAAGACGCGGGTCTGAGGTTCTGTTTCTGTTTTGCTAAAAGGAAGCTCTCAAATGTGGGTTTAACCAAATCGTAAGTAATAGTTTTCTCGTCCTTACGTTTGTGTGGTTGTCGCTTTTTCACTTTTGGCTTTTCTTCAAAATAATCAAAAGACAACAAAAAACACCCCTTTTATTCTGATTCCAGAATTAACAGGAGTGTTGTATTCAAAGTTTGATTATAACTAAACAAGAATTTTGCTTAGTTTTATGATACTGCCAGTGTTGGTACATCAATACATAGCCAAAATTTTAAAATTATGACCTGTCAAGGATGTATTCTCCCACTGAACTAATCGCTCGTGATATGTATTGACTATATTATAGAAAGAGTTATCCAATTTTGTCAACTATTTTTCCACAGTTCCCAAGTTGGAAGGATCGTCTTTACTTTTGATAAAATAAAAACATGCCATAAAGGAGCGTGACGGGATGAAAGCGCATATTGAATTTTATTTTGATTTTGTCTGTCCACTATGTTTTCTAGCCACTAAGCCTTTGAGAGAAGTCATGAAAGAACAAAAAGCTGAGATTGAATGGAAGCCTTTTGAACTTTGGCCTGAGCCAGCCCAGCAGATGGAGCAAATAGAAGATTTTTTAGAGAGACCTTGGAATCAATCGATAGCTCCCTTAGCACAACAGCTGCACGTGGAAATAAATATGCCGGAGAGTCCTCCAGTCCCGCGCACTCATTTAGCACATGAAGGCTTTCATTTTGCTAAAAAACATGGTCAAGAAAGTGCCTATGTAGATGCTGTTTTTAAAGCTTATTGGGAAGATGAAAAAGATATTAGCCAGACTGAAGTCTTAGCAGAAATCGCTGATTCCTTGCATTTAGATCAAGAAATATTTATACGTATCTTAAAAGACCGGACGTTCGAACAAGTTCATAAAGATAGCTTAGTTCATGCGTATGAAAATGCTCATGTAACGAAAGTACCAACTTTAAAAATTGGCAGCCGTGTATTTCAAGGATTCGCTTCCAAAGAGACAATCGAAAAAGAGCTGTTACATGAACGTTCTGCTAAAGACAGAGAGAAATGATTTACTAAGAGGTGCATTTGATGAATATTAATTATTATTTTAGCCGGTTTTTAGCTAAGAAACCGGATAGCCCAACGTATCAAAGCTTAGCTGCTTTACAGAACAAACACATGCTTCATGTTCCTTTTGAGAACTTAGATGTTCTGTCTAAAACCCCTATTATAATTGATTTGGAACGAATTTTTCAAAAAGTAATTGTAAATTTACGCGGAGGATTTTGCTACGAATTAAACGGTCTATTTGGCTGGCTGTTAAAAGAAAGCGGATATGAAGTCTCTTACGTTTCAGCTACCGTCAAAAAACCCGACGGCACGTGGACCATTGAAGGAAGTCACGCTACAAACCTTGTGACGATTGAAAATCAGTCTTACATCGTAGACGTTGGATTTGGAGATTCTGTGCGCAAGCCAATGCCTTTAAATGGCGAAGTAGTAAGAGATGTAAGCGGCTCTTATCGTATGACAAACGTTGCTGAGCATATGTATGATTTACAGCGATGGGAAGATGATGTATGGAAAACGCTGTACCGTGTGTCTACGCTTCCTAAGAAACTGACTGACTTTACTCCCATGTGTGAGTTCAATCAAACGTCAGCCGATTCTCCGTTTGTACACAAACGTCTTGTTACGATCGCAACCCCTACAGGGCGCATTACCCTCTCTGGTGAAACGCTAACTGTAACAGATGGCGAAAAAAAGACGAAAAGGAACGTTTCAGAAGAAGAAACACCTGATATTTTACAAAATCATTTTTATATTATTAAAGGATTTTATTAATATGTTCTTATACAAAAAACCGGCCTCTTATGGGGCCGGTTTTTGTACAGGAGTAATCATCCTGTTTTCTACAGGCGACTTTAAAATAATCGACGTATTCACGTTTCCATAAGGAATCAGTTCATCAACCAGCATTCGAAGCCCTTCCATTCCACACACCGCTGCTTTGATAAAATAAGAAACCGGCCCCGTTACACGATGACATTCAAGTACATCTTCATTTTGCTCAATAAAGTCTTCAAATTCCTCTGGTTTTCTTTTTAATTCGCTTACTTGAATAAATAGCTGTGTATCTCTTCCTAAAGCTTTCGGAGACACCGTAGCGCTGAAACGCTGGATCACTCCTCGTTCCTGCAGACGCTGCAGTCTTTCTGATACGCTTGGACGGCTAAGAGCCAGATTTTTTGATAAATCACTAATCGTCATACGCCCATCTTTTTGCAAAATAGATAATAATTGTACATCGATTTGATCCATACAAACCTTTCCTTTCAAAATGAATATAATAAATAAAATCTTCATTCAAGTTGATAACAGAACAAGTATTATTTCCTTCACTTATGCATGTGTTTTCTTTATTTAATATCCTATCATTAAAGTAGATGATTGAAAATGAAAATTCAGAAAAAAACAAACAAAGGAGTTTATTTATGCGAAAAGTTTTATGGATTATTCTTGGATGTACAATTGCAAGTATTGGTGTCCTTATCTTGCGACACTCTCACGTAGTGACGGGAGGAACAGCTGGTCTATCTCTCAGCTTGTCATATGCTCTTCCTTTATCATTTGCGGTGATCTTTTTTCTCATTAATATTCCTTTTTATCTCTTTTCCTTCTTTCAAATGGGATGGAAATTTACCGCCACAACTATAGGATCAGTGTCTTTACTATCACTTCTCACTTCACTCGATCACTTGCTTCCTTCCTTTACACTTCCCAGCCTTATGGGTGCTGTTACTGGCGGACTAATTGCAGGCCTTGGGTTATCCATTTTATTTATGAACGGAGCTTCTCTCGGCGGTGCTAATATTCTAGCGCTATTCGCACAGCGAAAATTCGGCTGGGATCCTGGAAAAGTGAATTTTTCATTTGATTTCCTTGTCGTGCTGTCGAGCATGTATTCAATTGGATTTTCAAAAGGAATTTTCTCTGTCATGTCTATTGCAATTACAGGGTTTGTTATCAGCTACTTTAAACAAAAAATTGCTTTACACAATCAACCCACACCCGCTTCTGTTACACAGCCTTTAGATAATGCGATTTCCAAATAAAAAACACGATTTAGCTGTGACTAAATCGTGTTTTTTATTTAAATTTTTTCTACTTTTATAAAATCAAATTGGGCTTCATATCCTTCTCCTTGAGGACTACAAGCGTAAATGCCAACTTGAACAGGTTCTTTGGATGAGTTCAATAAGTAAGCGAGTCGAAGCTGAGTCCACGAATCTCCATCACTTGAATAACAAACGGTGTAATCATCGTTTTTTCGCTGAATTTTAAAATAAAGCGCTGATTTGTTTTGAGTAAAATTTTGACTGGACCAATCTGAGAAGCCCTGGTTGGTTACCACTGCTCCTAATTGGTTAGGACCATCGGGATTGTATTCAACTGACGTTTTGATCCACGTATCTTTTGATACACGAATCATGAGACCTGCTTGATCGTAGCGATTAACTGGATATGTATGCACCTTTGTCATGATTTCAAAGTCGCCTTCTACTTCACGGTAAAGAAAGTGTCCATTGTCCGCTTCAAAACCATAATGAGTACGCTGCCAAAAATCTGTTTTAGCATCTGTTTTAATCACTAATCGATTCGTTTCCGTATCAATTTGAAATTGAGCTGGTGGACAATACCAAGAAACGTCTGAATCTAATTTTCCTTCTGAAAAGTTTGTGAAAAATACTAGTTGATTACTCACTCTCTGTCATTCCCTTCTTAGAAGCTATTGTTCTTCTATTTCTATTCTGCCATAATTTAACGAATAAATAAAATATTTTGATTATTATTCTTGTAAATTCTTTTTTTCATAAAAAAAATAAGACTCTTTTACATAGAGTAAAAGAGTCTTATTTTTAGATTAGTGCATTTAGAATAAGTGCTCCTGCAAAAGCAATAAAGGATAGAAGCGTTTCCAAAACGGTCCATGTTTTGAATGTTTCTTTCACTGTTAATCCTAAATACTCCTTCACCATCCAGAAGCCAGCATCATTAACGTGAGAGAACATTAGTGAACCCGCACCAGTAACGATAACAAGAAGTTCTAAGTTAACACCGGACATGTGCTCAATGATTGGTGAGACAATACCCGCCGCTGTTGTTAATGCAACTGTTGCTGAACCTGTAGCGATACGGATTAACCCAGCAATTAAAAATGCAAGTACAAGCGGCGACAGTGACAGATGTTCAGACATTTGACCAATTGTTGTCCCTACTCCGCTATCGATTAATACTTGTTTGAAGCCGCCCCCTGCACCAATAATTAAGACAATAGATCCTACAGGAAGCAAACATTCTTCCGTTAGTTTTTTAATCACATCTTTTGTCATACCTTGACGTTTTCCAAGCAGGTAAAACGCTGCAAAACAAGCAATTAAAAGTGCAATTAATGGGCTTCCTATTAATTCTACAAACTTCACTACGCCGTTTGGCAATCCGTTAATAACAGGTGCTATAGCTGCTAAGACCATTAATAGAACGGGCAGTAAAATGACAAAAAATGAAACGCCTGTACCAGGAAGATCTTTTGATGTTGTCGTAATACGAATTAGATCAGGTTCTCCTTCTGGAACCACTCGTTTGTGAACCCACTTTGCAAAAACTGGTCCAGCGATAACTGCAGCTGGAATTGAAATGATTAATGCATATAAAAGTACTTTCCCCGTATTTGCTCCGTAAATACTAATAGCTGCCATCGCTCCTGGATGAGGAGGAACGAGACCATGAACAATTGATAATCCTGCAATAACTGGCAGAGCAATCAATAATATATTTTGTTTTGTTGTTTTATGAATAGAAATAACTAAAGGCAGTAAGATTAAAATTCCTACTTCGAAGAAAACAGGAATACCAATAATGAAACCTGCTACTAGCATCGCCCATGGCAGTCTTTTCACACCGAATATTCTTACGAAATAATCCGCTACCTGCATGCCGGCACCTGAATCGGCCATCAGCTTACCTAAAATTGTTCCCAGCGCTAAAATTCCTACTAAGTGGCCTAAAACACCGCCCACTCCCGTTTCGTAAGCGCCAACAATTTTATCCATTGATAATCCAGAAGCAATTGCTAAAAACAAACTCGCAACCGTTAAACTAATAAACGCATGCCATTTAAAAACTGAAACACCTACAATAACAATAACAATTGCGGCAACTGTAATAGCTAATAAGTATGCATCCATCTTGCTTTCCACCTTCCCTTTAAGTAAACGCTTTCTTCATGTGACAAAAAAGCTCTACACCCTGTGAATTTTTTAAAAAATAAGTTCCAAATATCGAAATCGTTTACATTAATTATTTCAGAAAACGATTTCATTTTTTTATTACTTAAATTATATGAAAAAAAAATTCTTAAATCAATAAAAAAACTCAAAAAAATTTTATCAATTTTCTTCCATACAGTTTTAACACATAAAAAAATCCAATCATGTTAATGATTGGATTATTCTTGTTTATTTGGTGATGGTTGGATCAGCCGTTTGACTGTCGATAATCGTTTTTCCGCTTGTTTTTAACGTTATTTCTTCATATTCCCCCGGCGCTAATATACTTTTATCTCCTCTCATGAGATACGTGTAAGCGATGATAGAAATGAATAGACCAAATGTCCAGGCATTATCCCATAAAAAGCGCAGTCCAGGAATCAGTAAGCCTAAAACGGGTATGGCCACGCCAATTACTAATGCATAAATACCGTTTTTATTAAAACCTGTTGAATAACTGTAGCGACCGTTTACCTCATATAAATCCTTTAATGCCATCTGTCTCCTTCTTACAAGCCAGTAGTCAGCAATGGCGATGCCGTCTATAGGGCCAAGCAGCGCTCCGTATGTTCCAAGCCAGCCGAAAATATAGTTCCCGAAATTAGACATGATGTACCATGGCTGAAGTAAAATAGCAAAAATACCGGTCACTAGCGCCCCCATCGCAAACGTGATTTTCTTTGGATTCAGATTCTCAATTGCACGAGCTGGTGCGACGATATTTGCTCCCACATTAATCGTTAAAGAAGAAAGCACGATAACGATTGTTCCTAAGAAAATGATAAAAGGAGGGAATTTAGCTACCAAGGCCACTGGATCCCAAATAGCTTCTCCAAATATAACGATTGTTGCTGAGGTAACAGCAATTCCAATAAATGAAAAAATACTCATCGTCAATGGCAAAGAGAAGGTTTGCGCAACCATTTGAGATTTTTGACTTCTAGCATATCGACAAAAATCAGGAATGTTCAAAGCGAGCGTCGCCCAAAATGCAATGACTCCGGTTAAAGCAGGGAAAAATACAGCTAGAAATTCTCTGGTTGATGTAAATTTAGAAGGCGTAGATAAAATCGGGCCCCACCCTCCGGAGTTTGTATAAGCCCAGATAAAAAGAATAATAGCTGAAATACCAATAACCGGAGCAGCAATCGCTCCTAATACTTTAATCGCTTGCGGTCCTTTATATGCCACTCCTACATTTAAAAGCCAAAAAAGAGCAAATACAATGGCTGTATGACCAGCTAAGCTGTTCCAAGATGAAAACGAAGCGCTTAGCAGTGTATCAATTGCTTCCGTTCCAATCCACGTATTAATTCCAAACCACCCAGCAGCCACGATGGCCCTAGCCAGTGCTGGGATATGTGCTCCTTTATCTCCAAACCACAGGCGGGCAAATACTGGATAAGGAATACCAAACTTGGTTCCAGCGTGAGAATTAAGCAAAATAGGAATAAGAACAATAACATTTCCTAAAAAGATTGTACCAATTGCTTGCCACCAGTTCATTCCAAGCGTCATCATTCCACTCGCCATTGTGTAAGCTGGAATACACAGACACATCCCAATCCAAAGCGTGGCAAAGTTAACTCCTTTCCAAGAATGCTCTTTCATCGTAGTCGGACGTAAATCCTCATTCCAAAGGTCACTGCCGCTCAGCTGATTGTGCGTCTCATCTGTGAGCGTTACAATTCCATCTTGCTCAATTTGTGTTTTCATCCATAAAACCCCTTTTCATAAAATAAGTTCATTTCAAAAAACAAATTTTATTTGAATTTTCTGAAATATAGAGGCGTTTGTGACGATTCCTTCTAGTATGTGATAAATACTAACGTTATTCCTTATTATATTTAATGAGAAACGGGGATACACTGGACAAATTGTAACATTATTTGAGGGAACTTTTATATATTGTGTAGTGTCAACTCTTTTAGTTGTTAGATAACCTAACACGCAAAAAATCATCGCTTGAAAACTTCAAGCGATGATTTTTGAACTTAATGTACATATTTTTTTTGAAAAGCCGTAATGCTTTCGTATTCTTCTTTAAATAAGCGAGCCAAACGAATATAGATAGCCGTTAACTCTTTATATACTTCACTGTTTTCTTTGATTGGATAATGATGATTAGTCGCTCCAACCATATCAGAAACAACGTTTAATGAGTCAACTTCGCCAAGGCTATATAAGCCAAGGATAACTGCTCCTAGACATGAACTTTCAAAACTTTCCGGCACGGATACTTCTTGGTTAAAAATATCTGCCATCATTTGACGCCAAAGTGCGGAACGTGCAAATCCGCCCGTTGCCTGAATTTTTGTAGGCTCTCCAATTAACTCTTCAAGTGCCAATAATACCGTATACAAGTTAAAGATAACGCCTTCTAATACAGCACGAATCATATGTTCTTTTTTATGATGCAAACCTAGGCCAAAGAATGAACCTTTAGCATTTGCATCCCAAAGCGGCGCACGCTCTCCTGAAAGGTATGGGTGAAACAATAAGCCGTCCGCTCCCGGTTTCACTAAAGCTGCAATATCCGTTAATACTTCATACGGATCTTTTCCAAGGCGTTTAGCTGTTTCTACTTCCGACGCTCCAAACTGATCGCGAGCCCATCTGAAAATCATACCGCCGTTATTCACAGGGCCGCCAATTACCCAGTGGTCTTCTGTCAACGCATAACAGAAAATACGACCTTTGGGATCGACTACTGGCTTGTCAGTCACTGCTCGAATAGCTCCGCTTGTCCCGATTGTCACAGCCACAACGCCTGGTTCAATTGCATTTACGCCTAAATTTGATAATACGCCGTCACTTGCACCTACAATAAAGGGCGTATTTGGAAGTAAATGCATGTCAACTGCAAGCGCTGGGTTTAACCCTTTTAACTGATGCATTGTTGAAACAGGAGTGGATAACTGATCAGTTGTAACACCTGCTACTTTAAGTGCTTCTTCATCCCACGCAAGGTTTTTTAGATTAAACAAACCCGTTGCTGATGCAATCGAATAGTCGATAATATATTCGTTAAACAACTTAAAGAATACATATTCTTTAATCGAAATAAACTTATGTGTTCCCTTCACTAATTCAGGCTGTTCATTAGAAAGCCATGTTAGCTTGGAAAGCGGCGACATTGGATGAATAGGCGTACCCGTACGTAAATAAATCTCATGGCCATTGTATTCATTTTTAATTTTTTCCGTCCATTCTGCACTTCTATTATCCGCCCACGTGATACATTTTGTCAGCGGTTTTCCCTGCTGATCAACGGCAATAACACTGTGCATAGCTGAGCTGAATGAAACGCATAAAATATCATCAGGTTTTACATCGCTCGTTTTTACAACCGTTTGAATTGTACGTACAACTGCTTGAAAAATTTCTTCAGGATCTTGCTCAGCCATCGCGGGCGTCGGCGAGTATAATGGATACTCAATCCCATGATTTGCAATGACTGTACCGTCTACTGAAAACAATACAGACTTTGTGCTCGTTGTTCCGATATCTACACCTATTGCATATTTTTTGCTCATGCTGCTGTCCCCCTATTTTACTACTTTACTTATTTACAACACCGTGGCCGCCGAATTCGTTTCGAAGTGCTGCTACAACTTTTCCTGTAAATGTATCTTCCTCTAATGAACGATAGCGCATCATTAGCGATAAAGCAATAACAGGAGTTGCCGTTTGAAGATCAAGAGCAGTCTCTACGGTCCATTTCCCTTCTCCAGAAGACTGCATGACTCCTTTAATACTGTCTAATTTAGGATCTTTTGAAAACGCATTTTCCGTTAGTTCCATCAACCAAGAACGAACAACAGATCCGTTATTCCAAACGCGTGCTACGGCTTCATAGTCGAAATCAAACTGACTTTTTTCCAGAACTTCAAATCCTTCAGCAATGGATTGCATCATTCCATATTCTACACCATTGTGAACCATTTTTAAAAAGTGACCGCTTCCGCTTTTACCTGCGTACATAAATCCATTTTCTACGCAAATATCATTAAAAACCGGTTCAATTGTACGGAATACTTCCGCATCTCCGCCAATCATTGTACACGCTCCGTTTCTTGCGCCTTCCATTCCGCCGCTTGTCCCTACATCAAAGAAGTAAATACCTTTTTCCTGAAGATCCTGAGCACGTCGAACAGATTCTTTATAATTAGAGTTTCCTCCATCTATTATAATATCTCCTTCTGACAGAAGTTCTTTTAGTTCTGTAATAACATTTTCCGTTACTTCTCCAGCCGGAACCATAATCCATACAACTTTAGGTGAATGAGGAAGTTCATTAACTAACTCTTCAACAGTAAAGGCGCCAGTTGCTCCTTCATTTGCAAGTTTTTCTACCGCTTCTTTATTTACATCATAAGCTACTACTTCATGATGGTTGTCCATTAAATTTAATGATAAATTATATCCCATTTTTCCTAAACCGATTA
The DNA here is from genome assembly GCF_025910025.1 of Priestia sp. JV24. Classification (NCBI taxonomy): domain Bacteria; kingdom Bacillati; phylum Bacillota; class Bacilli; order Caryophanales; family Bacillaceae; genus Priestia; species Priestia sp. JV24. The sequence goes on along the minus strand of NZ_JAPCIN010000010.1, from coordinate 130,355 downwards.
ATCCAATTTTCATTTTACAAACTCCCTTTGAAAAAAAATTTCACATTACCTCCATTATACGAATTATTTTTCATTTTGCAATCGTTTACAAGAAAATTTTTTTCACTCATATTTTTGTGCTATACTCTTTTTACTACTAAATTCGTGGAAAGGAACATCAGTTATGACGCAAAATTGCTTAGGAAAAATTCGTTCTCACTATGCTAGATTCAGTGAAAAAGAGAAAAAAATAGCAAATTATATTTTAGAACAGCCGGAACAAATTATTCACAGTACCATTAACGAAGTGGCAGACGATTTAAATGTAGCTGATGCAACAGTCTTTCGCTTTTGTAAACGAATTGGCTTCAAGGGCTATCAAGCGATGAAAATAGCGCTGGCTGCTGAAATTATGACACCTATTCAGCAGATTCACGAGGAAATTGCTGAAACGGATAATGAAAAAACGATTGCTGAAAAAATCTTTCGCTCCAATGTGCGAACTCTTGAAAATACATTACAAATACTAGAAAGCAACGCTATTGAAAAAGCCGTCAAACTTCTTATGAAGGCGGATAAAGTTCAGTTTTATGGCACGGGCGGCTCTTCCGTAGTGGCTATGGATGCTTTTCATAAATTTGTTCGAACAGGAATTAAAACGTTTGCATTTATTGATTCCCACTTCCAGCTTATGTCCGCTTCTCAATTAACAAAACAGGATGTAGCGGTAGTGATTTCTCATTCTGGAACAAATAAAGACACGATGAACATTTTAAATACAGCAAAAGCGAACGGTGCCAAAACGATCGGTATTACGGGTTTTCCAAAATCTCCATTAAGCCAAAATGTCGATGTTTCTCTTTATACGAGTTCAGAAGAAACAGAATATCGATCTGAAGCTCTTGCCTCAAGAATTGGACAGCTAAGCCTCATTGATGCTTTGTACGTTAATGTAATGATTGCGAATAAAGATGCCTCTAAACACTCGCTTGAAAAAGTACGCGATGCCATTGCTGAAACTAGAATTTAACGTTTCGCTCTTATATATTCTTCAACTATAACATCAAACAGAGCATAGAATATATGCTCTGTTTAGTGCAGTTCTTCCCTTAAAATTTTCAAGTTTTAATTCTCATTTAACATTTTTTAAGCTGCTACATATGATAAAGCACAACTTTTAAAAAGTAGGTGAAGTGTGTATGGAGATTATCTATCGCACTGCAAAACTCGATGATTATACAGAAGTAAATAAAATATTAGGGGAATCACTAGAACTCCACGCAAATGCGCTTCCTTCTATGTTTGATAATCAGATGGCTGTTTTATCTCCGGAACAATATCAAGCTACTCTTTATTATGCAACTATTGATATTCTTGTAGCTCAATATCGAAATCAAATTATTGGGGCGTCTGTTGTTGAATTAAAATATAACCCTCCCACTACATTAGCTCCTCTTTCCTACACAGCGTACATCCAATATTTTGGCGTTAAGAAAGGCTTTCAAAATTATGGCGTAGGAAAAAGTCTTTTTTCTGCTACGAAACAGTGGGCTGTACAAAAAGGAGCAAGTGACCTCCAGCTTACCGTATGGGCATTTAACGAGAAAGCACGTGCTTTTTATGAAAGTCTTGGGCTGAAAAACTTAAGCTACCTTATGACTACTTCACTACAGCCATAAATCGTTCCATTAACGGAGACTAGACACGCAGGTGATACGTGCCTAGTCTCCGTTATTTAAATAAAAGACTAAATCATTCGGCGTGTTAATTTACGCAGCTTATATACATACTAAAAGAAATTTATTACGTAGCCGGATTGCCTTCTTGCAGCTGTTCTTGTTCATCACGCTGACGGTGAGCTAAACGACTTGCCGCACTAGAAGCCACGCTCGCTACTAAATCATCTAAAAAGGTATTAACTCCTTTTTCTTTTTTACAGTCCAGCTTTTCAATAATGCCTACTTTTACTTTATCTAAATAGCCAAAGGTCGTAACAGCGATACTGCCATAGGTTAAAACGGCACCTAAAGCAATCGTTTCGTCAACACCAAACAACCCTTCGTCTTGTTCTACAATACTTTGAAGAGGTTCTGATAATTTATTTTGCTCTGCTAACTTATCGAGTTCGATTCCAACTAGAAGCGCATGCTGAATTTCTCTCTTTTGCAGTACTCTCTCTACGCTCTCAGCGCATTCCTGAATGGTTAGAGCTGGGTGATAAGGAAGCTGTAAATCATACACAATTTCAGCAATATCTAAAACTGTTACGCCACGCTCTTCTAGCAAATCAAATGTTGCCTTTGCTACTTCTTTGCTCGTTGGGATTTTTTTCGCTGTCATGTCTCTCTCTCCTTTTCAAGTTGTTGTCTCTCTTTATATTAAATTCGATGAGAGGCGCTAAAAACCTTTTTTGTTTCATCCGCCTGAATTCATAAACTCGTCACATATCTCTTTAGGCGCTCATTACATTTACTTGCTATAATAAAATTATCTAATCAGGAGGTTTGTCTACTGTGGAAGAAAAACAAAGTAAATTTAGCAGAGGCTTATTATTATTTTTCATTGGCGCAACAGCCCTTTTCTTTATCGTCTTAATCGTTCTGTTTCTCATGTCTACTTTTGGAAAAAGCGAAAAAGAAGCCGTAGCTCTTCTAGCAGGGAATCACTACGCTATCGTTAAGGAAGAGAATTCATATACTCTTTATGATCAAAAAGAAAACAAGCCTATTTTAGAAGATGTAAACGGCTATTTCGGTGCTCGCAATATCCGAAGTTATGTAAAAAATGATACACAATTGGTTTCGATTGATGAAAAAGAAGAAGAATATACGAAGAAGCCGCTAGAAAAAGCCACTCAAGCAGAAAAAAATATGTTTAAAAAGATGAAGAAATTAGATTAACGAAAAGAGGCTTGGAAAAAAGTAGTGTAGCCGAAGTAAAAAACGAATCATTAATCAAACTGTTTGATTAATGATTCGTTTTTTTGTTAAAGTAGACGCAGATTTTATCTCTTTCGTTCCTTCTAGCAGTTGATTGGAGAGCAAGGCGAAGACTCCTGTGGAAACAGCGGAACAGGTGAGACCCCGCAGGAGCGCAAGCGACGAGGAGGCTCACGGGCCGCCCGCGGAAAGCGGAGTCTTGCACGGAAATCAACTGCGGTCGAGCAAGCTGGCCAGATTCTATATCCAGATTATTCGTGTTTGGATGAAATTCATTTCGTTATGTCCCAGCCTCTTTTTTAGCAACGCATGCCTCTTTCTCGTCATTCGCTAAAAAATTCGTTACAATAAAATAAAGAACGGTTATTAGAAAATGTGTTACAATAAAGGTAACGCTTTCATTCAAATGCATAGGAGTCGATTATTCATGTCAGAAAGTAAGCGGAAGTTAGAAGAAATTTCTTTTTATAGTGACGCACTGCAAGAAGATGTCACGTTACTAGTCTATTTGCCGTCAAACTATTCTACGCTCTATAAGTATTCCTTACTTATTGCCCAAGACGGAAAAGATTATGTTATGTACGGACGGACACCTCGTTTAATTGATGATTTAATGAACGAGTCGGAAATCGATCGTACTATTTTTGTTGGAATTCCATATAAAAGCGTGGAAGACAGACGCGATAAGTATCATCCAGAAGGAAATCAAGTAGATGCTTACATTCGCTTTTTAGCACATGAACTTGTGCCATTTTTGGATAAAACATATCCTACATATCAAATGGGAAAATCACGTGTTCTAATTGGTGATTCGCTTGCTGCTACAGTTTCACTGCTGACGGCCATTGCGTATCCTCACACGTTCGGGAAAGTAATTATGCATTCTCCTTTCGTGAACGATGCTGTATTACAAACGGTCAACTCATTTGCTTCTCCTTCACTTCTGGATTTGTATCATGTTATTGGAACTGAAGAAACGGCTGTCAAAACAACACAAGATGGTATATTGAATTTTATTGAACCTAACCGCCTGTTGCACGAACAAATGAAGCAGCGTGGATATTCTGTTTTCTACGAAGAATTTAATGGAAATCATACGTGGAAATACTGGCAAAAAGATGTAAAGCGGTCGCTTCAATATATGTTGAAGTAGAAAGATATCATATTTTTTGAAAATTTGTTATAATAAGCTCGCTTTATACATATTTTATGATCTTACTTTGGAGGGATTTTTTATGAAATTTGGCGTTGTACTTTTTCCATCTAAAAAATTGCAAGATGTAGCGAATTCTTATCGAAAGCGCTATGATTCTCACTATTCATTAATTCCGCCTCATCTTACATTAAAAGAAGTCTTTGAAGCTACAGAAGACCAAATTGATGAAATTGCGGCTAACTTGCGTAAAATTGCCGAAGAAACAAATCCATTTACATTAAATGTAACGAAAGTAAGCTCATTTTCACCAGCTAATAACGTTATTTACTTAAAAGTGGAACAAAAGCAAGAACTGACGTCACTTTACAATAAACTTCATGAAGGCAATCTCGAACAGCCAACTGAATATTCATTTATTCCCCATATTACAATTGGTCAACGCCTTTCAGATGATGAGCACTTAGATGTGTATAGCCAGTTGAAGCTTGTAGATGTCGCTCATGAAGAAACAGTGGATCGCTTTCACTTAATGTACCAGCTTGAAAATGAAACATGGACTGTGTTTGAAACATTTCGTCTTGGAAAGGGATAAGATACGTGAACATCAAAGTACTAACGAACAAACAAGATCACTCTGATGCTTACTTCGTACGTCAAAAAGTATTTGTAGAAGAACAGCAGGTTGATGTGGAGCAAGAAATCGATGAATACGATTCCGAAGCCCTGCATTTAGTTGTATACAAAGGAACTGCACCAATTGGGGCAGGACGCTTCCGTATTGTAGAGGACTATGGAAAAGCAGAACGAATCTGCGTTCTTTCTTCTTATCGAAAAGACGGTGTAGGAAAGCTTTTGATGGATAAGTTAGAAGAGCTCGCAGCAGAGCATGAGATTGAAAAGATTAAGCTGCATGCTCAAACGCATGCGGAAGGATTTTATAAAAAGCTAGGCTACGTAACGGTTTCAGGTGAATTTATGGATGCTGGAATTCCACATGTAGAGATGGTAAAGAAACTAAGTAAAAAACACTAGGAATTGAACCTGGTGTTTTTGCTTTTTTAAAGGATAAGAACCTTTGCTTTGCTTATACTAATACCTAATCATGTGAATTAGGTGAAAATATGGATGAACTTATCGGAATTGCATTAGAACTCTTTATCGGATTTATCTGCCTGTTTATTTTAACTAAATTTTTAGGCAGAGCGACGATCACTCAGCTTACCACTTTTGATTTTATCTCTGCTCTTGTATTAGGAGAGTTAGTAGGAAATGCGCTATATGACTCAGAAGTAGGAATAGGCAAAATTTTATTTGCTGTTATCTTTTGGGGAGCGCTTATTTATGTCACCGAAGTTATTACTCAAAAAAATATTCGCCTGCGTTTGTTTTTAGAAGGACGGCCCTCTATTATTATTCGAAAAGGGAAAATTTCGTACAAAGAACTTAGCAAAAATCGATTGGATATCGATCAGCTTCTTCATATGCTTCGTTCAAAAGACATATTTTCCATTCGGGAAGTTGAATATGCGATTTTAGAAACAGATGGATCACTAAGCGTATTGCCAAAATCTGATTATGCTAAGCCGACAAGAAGCGATCTACAGCTGCCTCCTTCTGAACCCGTTTTATCTATCGCCTTCGTCAGTGATGGACGTTTGCTTTTGAAAAACTTGCTTCAGTCAGGCTTTGATGAAGACTGGTTAAAGACACAGTTGAAAAAACAGGGATTTACCGATTATAAACAGGTGCTTTATGCTGAATGGCAGCAGGGCAGTACTCTTTTTATTGAATCTTACTAAGATGTTTTTTACTTGTTCATTACTTTGTTAAAAAATCGTGAGCGCATTCATTCTGCTGCGTTCACGATTTTTTGTATTAGACACGTGTATTAATCACTAGGCCCTTATTTGTTAGCTTGCTGTATACACGCTCTGCTGCTTGAAGCTTTTTTCGCTTTTGTACTGAACTTGGCGTCAATTCCAGTAAGTGAGAACGCGAATCAAACTCTTCGTCAAAGCTTTTTTTCTCAATAGACCAAATACGATTTGAAAAAGAAGCATTATTTTTTTGAAGGCGATTTGCATATTGAATAGATTGATAAGGCGTGACGGGCAGTATATATCCCATATGAACCCTCCTCTTTTTCAAGATACCTTCTACTCCCAGACCTCAGTATTTTTCTCAAGAAGTATCGACATTGAAACAGCTTACTTAAATCCTCTACTTTAGACTTGTTCAAAACAGATGGCACCTTGTATCTATACCGCCTTTTTTGAACATATGTGATGTCTTATTCAATATATACCCTTTTTTACATCCTATCCCTCCAAAAATATCCGTGCTCTTTTTAAAAAAAGGTGATTTTGATATGATAGACTTTGACTATAAAACAAAAACTGTGCGTATACACACATCTATATCGATGTAGAACGAGAGCGGCTTCTTGCTTTAACTCCCTCTTATTTACTATTGATTATTCATGTTTTAAAAAGGAGGCCATGTTTTTTGCAACGTGCACTTTATCAAAATCAGATACTTAATCTTGCTATAACGGCTAGAGACCGATTTCAATATTTATATGAAGCTAGTCTCCGAGGAGAAATAACGTGTGCTCACTGCGGAGAACCAGTTAAATTATATCTGGGGATTGAGCATTCTCCTTACTTTTATCATGCTCAAGTTCCCCATGAAAGAGAAGAGTGTTCAGACATACTATCAGAAACAATAGCTGTGCAACAAATAAAAGAAACTCCGGCTGAATACAGAGAAACCAATGGATTTCGTATTCCTAAAGGACGAGCTATTGGTGAGAAAAGTTCAACTGTAAAAGAGAAAGCGACATGGAGGTCTTCCGCACCTTTTTCAAGTGTTCCTGCTTTTCGCTTAAAACCAGCTGTTCCTAAACACTCTGACTCTCCTTATTTAAATGAATTTAAAGAGAGCGGTATTGAATTAGATTCGAACCAATGGAAAGCTGTTACACATTCAGAAGGACCGCTCCTTATTCTAGCCGGTGCAGGCAGCGGAAAAACGCGTGTATTAACAGCTCGCACCGCATATATGATACAAGAAAAACAAATTGATCCAAAATCCATTATGCTGGTGACTTTCACGGCTAAATCAGCTAAAGAAATGAAAGAACGATTGGCTACATACCCAAAGATGTCCGGCTTACATCTTCGTCAAATGCTAGTTGGAACTTTTCACAGCATTTTCTTACGTATGATTGTTCATCATAATCCTCAAGCGTGGCAAATGGACCGCCTTCTAAAATGGGATTGGCAAAAAGAACAGATTGTGAAAGAAGCAGCAAGAGAGCTCCACGTGGATGAAAAAGATTTTCCCTTTGATCAGGCCCTTCAGCAAATCGGCTATTGGAAAAACACGCTTGTTGGCGTGAAAGATGTTCGCCCAAAGGACAAATGGGAACAAGATGTGCACTTTTTATATCGTCGTTATGAAGAAGTCAAAAAGCAAAAACAGCTATTCGATTTTGATGACATGCTGTATGGATGTTATGAAATGCTAAAACAAAATCCCGATTTACTAACTCGTTATCAAAAAAGGTTTCGCTATTTTTTAATTGACGAATTTCAAGATATCAATAAAGTTCAATATAAAATTATGAAAATGCTAAGTGAAGGCTCTAAAAACTTGTGTGTCGTAGGAGATGATGATCAATCAATTTACGCTTTCCGCGGAAGCGACCCTTCGTTCATTTTAAACTTTGAAAAAGATTTTGCTAATACAACTGTTATTACGTTAAACCAAAATTATCGTTCAGCTCATGCCATCGTTTCTTCCGCGAATAAAGTCATTGCACGAAATACAGCGCGCCGACAAAAAGAAATGGCTGCCCAGTTTGATAATGAGTTGCGACCTACCTTCTTCTTTCCATATGACGAGGAAGAAGAAGCAACAATGATTGTAACGGATATGAAAGAAAAGATTAAGCAAGGAGCTTCTCCAACTGACTTCGCGGTCTTGTACCGAACTCACGCTTCTTCACGCGCCATCTTTGAACGTTTATCGCAGTCAAACCTGCCATTTTCAATCGAACAAGATGCAGATTCGTTTTATAAAAGACGAATGGTTCGAAGTTTACTTTCATTTCTACGTTTGAGCGTGAATCCAAATGACGCAAGTTCGCTGCAAGATTTAGTAAACGCACTCTTTTTAAAGAAAACAGCAGTCAACGACTTAAAAGCAGCAAGTATTCTTCATGATGGTACATTTATTGATGCGCTTGAATATCTTCAAGATTTAAAACCATTTCAGCAAAAAAAGCTCAAGAAAGTAATTCCTTTATTCAAGTCGCTAAAATCAATGTCTCCTTCTTTGGCACTTGAGACGATTTCTAAAGATATGGGATTCGACGATTTTGTCAAAAAACGCGGAAATGAAGGAAATATGATGGAAAAAGGTTCGGATGACGTGCGGGATTTAAAAGTTGTAGCACGTAAATTTAAAACCGTACCTGAACTGTTAGAGCATGTGGATCATATGATTGCCATGAACACAGAGATGAAAGCTTTAAGCAAGCAATTTAATGAAAGTATTCAGCTAACCACAATTCATCGAGCAAAGGGTCTTGAATATAAGCATGTATACGTACTGAGCAGCGTAGATGGCGGATTGCCTCATGATTATGCACTCGAAGCTTATCGAGGCGGAGATGATGTGCCGCTTCAAGAAGAACGCCGCCTTTTATATGTAGCCATGACGCGTGCACAGAATTCACTTTACTTATCTGTTCCGCAAACTAGAAGAGGTAAAACCGCTTATCCTTCAAGATTCCTGAAGTCGTTTATAAAAAAAGTGTAAAGGAAAAACAGGCTGGGACAAAAGTAGTTTCATTAAATTGCAACACGAACTATCTATCATAAACGGATAAATAGTTCGTGTTTTTTATAATCATGGTGAACGCAGGTGCTTCTAGCTGTTGGTTGGAGGACAAGGCGAAGACTCCTGCGGGCTCATCGGCCGCCCGCGGAAAGCGAAGTCTTGCACGGCAAGCAACAGCGGTCGAGCAAGCAATCCAGATTGCTTGTCTTTAAATTTGATTCCTGTAGTTATGTTTCAACCTCTTTTTCTTACTTCATGCTAGCGTCCATAACTAATATTCTCATCATCTATTATTAACCAAATATTCCACTAAGAGGTAGATATTCATAAGTGGATGCGTTACACTACGTTATGTACTGTACTACTATATTTTAGGGGGCTCCATTATTGAACGCAAAGCTTATTCATGAAAATGAAAAGATTTTTTTCATTCTGTGTATGGTTATTAGCTTATTAACCTATTTCTTTTTAATTATTTCACTCGTTGGTATTATTTATCTTGTAATCGGTTTTTTAATTACATTTATACTCCACGGTTTCTCTATTGCTCAAATTCGCAATAATGGAGTTAGATTGACAGAGAAGCAGTTCCCGCACACTTATCATCAGGCAAAACATTTATCTTCAGAGCTGGATTTAGAGCTGCCCGATATTTATATTGTTCAATCAGGCGGCTTGTTAAACGCGTTTGCTACACGTTTTTTTGGACGTCACTTTGTCGTTTTATACTCCGACATTGTTGAAATGATTGAAGATAATCAAGAAAAAGAACTTTCTTTTATTATTGCCCACGAATTAGTTCATATCAAACGTAAGCATACACTCTACCACTCACTTATTCTACCTGCTCTTTGGGTTCCTTTTTTAGGAAAAGCTTACTCTAGGGCCTGTGAATATACGTGTGATCGCATAGCTTCCGTTGCGATTGGTGATGCAAAAGCTGCAACTCAAGCACTCACTATACTTGCGGTTGGCCATTGTCTAAATAAAAAAGTAAATCAGAAGGAATTTGTTCATACGCACTCACAGGAAAAAGGTTTTTTTATGTGGTTGACTCAAGCTACTTCAACTCATCCCCCTCTCGCTCATCGTATTAAAGAAATTAATTACTTAGCACAGCATCCGGAACTGTTTGATCTTGATTCTAACGCATTTCAAACAAATGAAATTGCATAAATAGAAAAAAGCCCTGACACGTCAGGGCTTTATATAAAAGCATTAAATTATTTTTTCTCATTTAGCATTTTAGCGATGGTCGCAAAATCAATGGATTGATTATTGTTTGCAATCGCCTTAACAATTTGTTCTTCTTTTTGTTTTGAAATTGGCTTATTCGCAATTTGTGCTACTCGCTTCACAATATTACGCACCGTTTGCTCATCTTTAAAATTAGCATTTTGTACAGAATTCGCAAGTTCAAAAATATCCTTCATATTAACGCCTGTTTTCTTTTCTATATTTTTAAACATATTATTATCCATTTTGCATGACCTCCTTTATTTATACTTCATCGTATGCACCATGTGCCTAGATGGTGCCCTTTACATTTAATAAAAAAATAAAGTGCGAGTGAAACTTCACCCGCACTTTTCGGTGCCTTATTCATAGAAGGGATTAATTGTAAAAACAAACACAACCAACAATAATTAATAGAATGAATAATACAACGATTAACGCAAAACCACCGCCGTAGCCACCACCGTAACCACAACCACCGTAGCCAAATCCGCAGCCCATAATATTACACCCCCTCTGTTTTACTCTCTATACTGTATGTTCACTCAAATGATTTTGTATGGGCTTTTCAACTGTGTACATTAAATTTCATTGTCCAAACGGATCTTCAGCATCTTGCTCATCAAGTCTTTTTACATTTTGCTGCAGTTTCCTCTCTTGCTGTTCCATCTGCTTTTCTTCTTTTTCTACTTCTTTCATTCTCTTTCGATGTTCTCCCATCATATGCTGTTCAAAAAAACGTTCAAATTCATTGAAAAAATCCGGCATCTCTACACCTCTCTACACTCTATGTAAAAAAGCATTGTCCGAGTGACAATGCTTCTATTGCTTATCGCTTTGGTAACTTTGAACCACAGCCGCAACCACCTTGTTTTGGAGAAGGGTACTGGACTGGCTTAGGAATAGACTGCCCTTTCTTTACCGATTGTTTTGTCATTGGTTGTGGATGATAAGGCAGGGGCTGAGGGTATTGATTATAATTATAATACATCATGTTTTCCCTCCTTTTCACAGCATCCTATCTATAACATTATATTCAGGACTAAAGAAAGACGTTCTATCTTATTTGTCCATTTTGCGCTGCAGGGACAAAAATAAATCCGTGCTGTTTTTTGGTTTCCTTACTCTTGGCCTTTCTCCTCCCTTTTGTTCTGTCACTTCACGCAGCCGATTTTGCAGTTCTTGAATGGTGCCTTGAGCTTGATGATTGTACTGTACAATGGACTGTTCGGTTTTTGATTTTTGTTCATTAACACATGCTTTAAGCCAATCTATTTTTTCCTCTAGTTTCCTTTTTTCTTCTTCATGCTTTTGCTGTAATTCCACTAACTCTTCCTTAATATCTTCATATTCAAATTCTTGATGCTTGAATTTTTGATATTCTTCTTTATAAAAAGCCAACTCCGACTTCAATGAAGCAATATATTTTTTCGTTTTTTCCTCACTCATGCCCTTCACTCCTCCATTATAAATAACCCACAGCTTCTAAAAAATCAGTTAAAGATGAATAACACTTTTTATTAACATGAATATGCTGTAATTGAGTTTATTATTTCCTTCATTTTTTATGCTCGCTCCAACTAGAATTTATTCCGATAAATTCCGCTTTTACTAAGGAACATAAAAGCAGGTCATTCATACACTATAGTAGTCCGATACCTAGTAATAAAAAGCGTAAAGGAAGGACAATTACAATTAGGAGGTTTAAAAATGGCAGAACTTTTTGAATCATTATGTATCCGCGTGCCTAAAGTGTACGACTGGGTTAGACGTCAAGTTGTTTTACCACAAATCTTTACGAATGACACTTCATTATTTAAAGAAGAAGCACTTAAAGATTTGGGCCATGACGTAGAAGTGGAAATTGTTTTAACAGATAGTGAAGGTCACCCTGTAGATCCTTCAGATGAAGACGCACTTGATAACGTGATTGAGCTTGTGCCACACGGTGGTCGCAGACCTAAAAAAATTGTGTTACCAGATGGAGAAGTTGTTGTTCTTCATGAAGTAAAATTATCAATTAGCGGCTTTTACCGAGTTAAGTTAATTGAATTGAGTGGACATCACAAACACGATGAGGTTGAATCTAGCGTTATTCCTTGGAAAATACATCAGACATTCTATTTATGCGCTCCGGAAGGAACAGAACCTGTTGTACACCTTGAATCTTTTGAAGGAACTGATGGTTCTCTCAGATTATCAGATTGTCACTTACAGCAACTAAGTTTTGATCTTGTATTGTGCCTAAGTGTCCAAATTGAAAAAGATGTAAAAGTTGAAGTAGAGGGAAGCTTCTGCTATCCTCGCCCTGAAATCATTTCCACAAGCAGCTGCTCACCTATTGAATATCCACCTCAATGTGATGCTATTTTTCCTGGAAAGCCACATCACGATGATTTTGATGGAGACGACGTAGACTCAGACTTCGACCTTCACGACTTTGATTAACGAGATAAAAAGCCAGAGGAGAATATTTCTCCTCTTTTTTCATCGTTTACAAGCTTTGTGCATACATATAAATAAAACTGCTGTGGGCAGCTCAGGTTTACAAACTTAATTCATAGCTCAGCAGGAAAGGAGACTACTAGATGAGTCGTAACTCCCCTTCCCCTAAAGATGATTTAACTCAATTAAAACAAAAGCTCATTCACTATAAATCGGAAATTCGGCACGTACAAAACCAATTAAAAAGCTATGAACGAGCTTTAGAGCGAGAAAAAGAAAATACATCGTTTTGGAAGAAAAAGCATGCTGAGACGCTTTCTACATCTGAAAGAGAAGTAGAAATTGAAGGATTAGAAAAAGAGCTGGATTTACTGAGAAATGAGCTTTCTGAACAAAAAATTATTGCAGAAGCATTTCGGGAAAAAGCCTCGAGAAAACAGCCCGTTATTGAAGAAAAGATTGTGGAAAAAGTAATCGAAAAAATTGTGGAAAAACCTGTGGAAAGGTTCGAAAAGAGTGATATCCTCTGTTTCTTTCAACATTCTATACTACTGCCGGAACAAGGTGAAAGCGAGCTGATGATATTCGGCAACGTAATTATTCAAAATCAAACGAGCAGTACTTTACGCTCTCCGGTGCTTTGCTTAAAAATGAAACCCACTGCTTCGGCTATATTAAGCGGGAAGATCATTGATGAAAAAGACATTGAAGTTTCCAGTATCCCCTCTTCTTCTTTAGAATGGCGCTATGCTCATCCAAAATGGAACGAAAAAATTCAAAATGACGGTGAATATTGGATCAAACCTATTAAGCAAAATGTATTAAAGCCAAAAGACAAATTACTATTTGACTCTTTTCAAGTAGTCATTCCGCTGTCCTCCGATACGACTTCATTTATTCTAGAAGGCTTTTTTTATAGCGAAGAGTGGCAAGAAGGCATCCCTTTTTTTAATAAAGTAGTGCTAAATTTCCCTTAATTATTAAAAGACATATTGATGTTCAATATGTCTTTTAACTCGTCCATTTATTTCATAAATGATTCTATAATTCCTGCACATCCTGCAATAGCTAAGATTGTAATGATAGGAATAGCAATATGCGGGAACGCTACATAACTAAAATAAATCCCTACCGCACACCATATGCCCGTACACCAATAACAGCTGAGCAGCTCTCCAATCCACTTTTGCAGTCCTTTCCCTTTTATCTCTAGATAAGTTACCGTATTTCCTTGTTCATCTTGATCTTCTACAATTTTATGAAACGGTTTACGAATAAACGCTGTGATTTTATCAAAAACAATTAGACGAGTAAGTCGAAATGTTGCAAAGACAAATAATGTTAGATAAATCCATGTCATTTTCATTCCTCCGTGCATTCACAAACTTATGAAAATAAAAGCTAACGTGCTTCTTCACTGTTAGCTTTTAGAGTTACTTAAATTTTAATGATAGATATGGTCTGAATATCATGAAATGTCAATACTGTTTTCTCTTTATTAGGAGGAACGCTCACGTATAAACTTCCTTCTTTTAATTCTAAAATTGTTCCTATATATTTTTGGTTTTGACACGTAATTTCACAAATTGGCTGAGACATATGAGGCGGGAAACTGCATAGAAAATCAACTTTTTCTTTAATCGTCATAGACTGAAACATTTTATTTGGCTTTTTAGTCTCTGATTGCGGTATATCCACGGGAACAATTGAACGCTCTTCCTCTTTTTCTTGCTTAATCTCTTCCACTTTTTCTACGTCAGGCTCTTTGACTTCTTGAATGGAAGAAAAGCTGGGCTCTTCTTTTAACACGTGCTCTTTCTCTATTCCTTTATTGTCTTGCTGTTTTGAACTAAAATAATATTGCATAGAACGCTGATTTTGCGTAGCGTTTGGCTGGACAATGTACATTAGCGGCTCGTTTTCTTCTGACTTAGATTTTGAGTTAGTCATGAAGCATACCTCCAATTGCTTGTTATCGTTCTTTTAAAAATGTATGCTTGAACACGGAAAAACTTGTTTATTTTTTTGCGGTAGCCTTTTTAACACCAAAAGCAGCGCTGTACTTTTATTTCCAGCATTTGAGAAAACACAATAAAAGAGGTTGAGACATAACGAAATTAATTCAATCTAAAGACGCACAAATGGGACACATGAGCTGAACCGCTTATTACACCGCAGTTGACTTCCATGCAAGACTTCGCTTTCCGCGGGCGGCCGATGAGCCTCCTCGTCGCTTGCGCTCCTGCGGGGTCTCCCCTGTTCCGATTTTCCCGCAGGAGTCTTCGTCTTGCCCTCCCATCAACTGCTAGAGAGAGCTAAACAGATGAAACTAATTTTCAAGACAACAAAAAAACGAACCACTAATCAAATATTTTGATTAATGGTTCGTTTTTCACTTCAGCTAAAATAATTTTGTCCCAGCCTCTTTCTCTCATTCAATAACATAGAAAACTAAACCTACCTAGATACCTTTATCTAATTTTATACTCAAGAAGCATACGCAATTCATTCACATATGAACGAGACCCCGTTACAATCAAACGATCATCAAATTCAAGCTCTGTATCGCCATGAGGTACAATGGAATCTTTGCCTCTAAAGATTCGAACAAAAATCACATCTCCTGTAAATGGGAACTTACGAAGCTCTATCCCCTCGTATTTAGGGTTACGCATATTAATTTGATAAAGTGCTGTTTCTTGATTCGTTAAGATATTTAAAATATTTGGCGATTCGATTAAAGCTTTTAGCAATGCAGTCGTAGATAACAGCACAGAAAAAACTTCAATGTTATTTTCTTTCATCTTTTCATCTAATACAGGACTTTCTACGCGGGCAATAACCCGTTCTGTACCATATTTTTTTGCAAATAGAGCAATGTCGCTATTTCTTTCTTCTTCCCCTGTTGTTACGACTAATACATCCGCATCTAAAATCCCCATACGCATTAAAGTTTCCTTACTATATCCATCGATGTCCACGATATTAAAAATGGAATCCGACGTACGGTTTTCAATTTTGTCCTGAGTAGGATGATAAATCGTAACATCATATAAATCAAGATCCATTTCTCGAATAACCGGGAGTGTAAATTGATTTGCCCCGAGCATATTAACCTTCAGCTTTCTGTCACTGATTTCTGGCTTTGGAAACAGCTTTCTAAAGATAATAGGTGTAATAATACATGTAATAATCGCCACCAAAATCAGCGCACCGGACATTTGTGAATCAATAACACCAATATTTTCACCAACCGTTGCTGCCGCAATAACGAGTGATAAAGTCGATGTTAAAAGAAAACCCGATGCCAAAACGGTTTTCATATCATACCATTTTCTTAAGATTAACACTGGGACTAGCTTGGATATCAACAATGCAATGAATAATAAAGGCATTAATATCAGCACTTTTTTATCACTGAACAATGACCAAACATCAAGCTTCACTCCTACCATCACAAAAAAGATAGGAATTAAAAATCCATAGCCAAACGAATCTAATTTATGAACTAAGTTTTTGTTAGGAGCTAGAAGAGAAACGAGTGATCCCGCTAAAAACGCGCCTAAAATGTTTTCAACACCAATTGACTCCGAAAGGCCCACCAGAATGATAATGAGTGCAAATACGGCGCGCGTGTCGATTTGAATTGTACCTTTAGACATTGTTTCAAGAAACGATCGGTTTTTAAACTGCTTCCCTATGAAGTATAAAATCACTCCTACTCCAAATAAAATTAAAATCAACCACGTATTGCTATTTCCTGATTTATCATAGACGGAAGCAAATACGGCTAGTAAAATCATCGTGACTAAGTCCGCAATAACCGCAATCAATAAAATGGTTTGTCCAATCGGCTTTTTCATAATCTGTGCATCTTTTAATGTCGGCACTACTACTCCTAGTGAAATGGTAGAAATAATAAGCGTCATCAAAAAGGCATTATCAATAAAACCTGTCCATACAAAAACATAGGACAAAAATAGTGAAACGGCAAAGATAGCTGCAAACACTAGTATAGAAATGGAAAAAGCATTTGGCACCTTCGCTCCTGAAGCCTTTTTATCTTTTGAATTTCCTCCAGCAAAAGCAGAAAAATCAATTTCTAAACCACTTAAAAACATCAAAAAGATAAAGCCTAGAGTGGAAAGTGTTTCAAGCCACATATCCTGCTCCACAAGGTCAAAACCACTTTTCCCTATAATTAATCCCATAATAATTTCAGCTACGACTACAGGTATAATGTTAAGTTTAAACCGATGCAACAGTATAGGCGTTAAAAAGGCCAAACTAATGACGATAACAAGTGATGTAAAGGACGCGTGCTGTTCCATTAGATCCCCCTCCTTTTACCTTCGCTATTTATAAAACGAAGACGTTAGTATTCAAAATTAAAGGTTAATCATAAAAGCTTGAAGGTTCTCTGTCAACTATATGAACTAATACTGAAAATCCGACATGATTACTCATGCCGAATTCTAACGTCCCTTCATTATTTTAAATAACTCATAAATGTTGTCGCTAGACCGAAGTAAATTAAAATACTGATAAGATCATTGATCGTTGTAATAAATGGTCCTGATGCGACTGCAGGGTCAATTTTGAACCTGTGCATGAGAAGCGGGATAAACGCTCCTGCAAGTGTAGCCACAATCAATGTTGAAAATACAGAGACGCCTACCAAAGCGCCTAAAATAAGATCCCCTTGCCAAATATAAACAATTAATACAACTAAAAGTCCACATGATGCGCCCGTAATCATTCCGGTAGCTGCTTCTCTGATTAACAGCTTAAATTTGCTTTCTTCTTCGATTTCTCCCGTCGCTAGTCCGCGAACCGCAACGGCTAGTGCCTGTGTTCCTGTATTACCAGCCATACCGCCAATCAAAGGTATAAATACAGCTAAAATAGCTACTTGATTCAACGTATCTTCAAAACGTCCAATTAAACTCGCTGTCATCATTCCTAAAAACAGCAAAATGATAAGCCAAGGCAGCCTCTTTTTGGCCGCTACTAAAGGATTGTGGTCAATCGTATCATCTACATCACTAATACCGGCTAATTTAGAATAGTCATCCGATGCCTCTTCATCAAGAACATCCATCACATCATCAACCGTAATAATCCCGAGAAGATGCTGCTGAAAATCAACAACTGGAAGCGCAAGAAAGTTGTAATCGCGCATAATACGCGCAACTTCTTCTTGGTCTTCCGCTACTGATACGGATACGACTCGTTCATTCATAACTTCGCTTATCATCGTATCTTCATCTGCTATAATTAAATCACGAAGAGAAATAACACCTGCTAGATGCTTTTGTTCATCAATAACAAATACATAATAAATTGTTTCCGCTTCTGGAGCTTCCCTGCGTAGAATGTGCATGGCTGAATGTACGGTTTGATTTTCACGAATGGCCACAAATTCAGTCGTCATAATACTTCCAGCGGTATATTCTTCGTAATGAAGCAGCTCTTTAATTTCATCGGCTGCTTCTTCATCCATAATCGTTAAATAGCTCGCCACTTGTTCTTTATCCAATTCATTTAATACGTCAACGGCATCATCCGCCGACATTTTCGACAGCATGTCTGCTGCAAAATTGGGATGCATCTCTGAGAGAATTTCTTGATAATCTTCTTCTCGTATCTCTACATTTTCAAAGATATCCGCCATTTCTTCCGGAGATAACATCTCGTACAGCGCAAATCTAGAAGGCTCATCTAATTCTTCAAAAAATTGAGCTTGGTCATACGTATGCATATGTAAAAATTCTTCACGAAATGCATCGATTTCATTTTTTTCTAAAAGTGATAATAAATGTTCGGCGAACCATGCCTTTTCTTCTTTTTCAATTGAATCTGTCATGTCTTCAACCTCCCTGTCGCACAAAACTCATTTAACTTTATGATGAATTTTGTTTTTTTTCAACTCCTAGCTCTTTACTCTTTTCCCAATAATATATAAGTTCTACACATAGTTTGCTCCATATAAGGGTAATTTTATATCGTCAAAGGAAAAACCTTTTAAGGATGTGGATAAAAGATGAAAGTAGATATAATAGGCGATATCCATGGGTGCTATGATGAATTAAAAGCGTTAACAGAAAAACTTGGGTATGAGTGGCAAGACGGGATTCCTGTCCACTGTGACGGAAGGCGCCTTGGATTTGTAGGTGATTTAACAGACCGAGGACCTCATTCACTAAAAGTGATTGAGCTCGTATGGTCACTTGTAATAAAGCATCAGCAAGCTTACTACTGTCCAGGCAATCACTGCAATAAGCTATATCGCTTCTTTTGCGGTAACAAAGTGCAAATTACTCATGGATTAGAAACGACCGTTGCCGAGTACGAAGCTTTACCTTCAAGAGAACAGAAATTCATTAAAAAAAAGTTCATTGAGCTTTATGAACAATCACCTCTATATGTGCAGCTTGATCAAAACCAATTAATTATTGCTCACGCCGGTCTTAAAGCTGAATACATCGGCAGAACGGATAAAAAAGTAAAAACCTTTGTGCTATACGGAGACATTACGGGTGAAAAACATCTAAACGGCATGCCTGTCCGACGGGATTGGGCCAAACATTATAACGGAAAACCGTTTATCGTGTATGGGCATACACCCGTAGTAAAAGCCAGAAAAATTCATAATACCATTAATATTGATACAGGCGCAGTTTTTGGAGGGGCTTTAACGGCGTTTCAGTATCCTGAAAGGAATATTATATCGGTGCCTTCATCTATGCCTTACGTAGAGGAAAAATTTAATCACTTCGTGTAAAAAGAAAGTCGCTTTTCATTAAAAAAAGCGACTTTCTTTTACGATTTGAAGTTTCTGCATATCTGGCGGCAAAGGTGCTGTAAAAGACAAAGTTTTTTGTAAAAAAGGATGAAAAAAAGTGAGCTCATAGCTGTGAAGAGCTTGACGAGAAATAAGATGATTCGTTCCTCCATATAAGGTATCTCCAAGCAGTGGATATCCTTTATAAGCCATATGAACACGAATTTGGTGAGTTCTCCCCGTCTCAAGCGAAAGAGCAACTTCTGTAAAAGAAGAATACTGACGAAGCGCCGTATAGTGTGTAATAGCAAACTGCCCATCTTCTCTTACTTCCCGTTCGATGATACTTGACTCTTTTCGGCCAATCGGTGCCTCTATCGTTTCTTTGCCAACAAGCTTCCCATGAACAAAAGCTCGGTACACGCGTTTAATTTCATGTTCTTTTTGTGCTTTAGAGAATAAGTAATGAACGTGCCTATGCTTAGCGACAATAAGCAGCCCAGATGTGTCTCGGTCCAACCTATTTACAAGATGAACAGTCGAGTTAATGTTATTTTTCTCATAATAATAGAGCACAGCATTACTTAGTGACCACGTTAGATGTTCTCGAGAAGGTATACTTGGCATGTTTGGCTGCTTATTCAACACTAATATATACTCATCTTCGTATACAATATCCAAAGGTATAGCTTTAGGAAGAAGACTTTCACTTGCTTTTTCTGGTGGAAACGCCACCTTAATTTCGTCACCTTTTTGCAGAATATATCGAACCGTTGCATGCTTTCCATTTACTTCAATTGCTCCTCCTCTGAACTTAATGTCCGTCAGAGAAGCTTTGGAAATATCATGTTCTTTTAAAAATTCACGAACCGCTACACCCTCGAAAGAATGATCTACGGTCCAACTCAACGTAAAAACTTGTTTCATTCTCTTCCCTGCCTTTAATCATCACATACAAAAGAGTCTCTGACACGCTGCCAGAAAGGAAACGCACGAAAGCGAGCAAATCGAATTTTTTCGCTTGCTACCCGAAATTGAATCGACTTTACATCTTTATGTAAAAGAGTTAAATGATCAATGGTGATTTGAAAGTCTGCGTCGTTGACAGGCTTTAACAGCGCTGTATGATGTCCAGGAAGAACCAATGGAGAACCTATCGTACGGAACACTCGATTGTTAATAGAAGCCATTTCAGCAATTTGAATAGCTTGAAGCGAAGGATGTAAAATCGCGCCTCCAAGGGATTTATTGTAAGCTGTACTTCCCGAGGGAGTGGATACGCAAAGGCCGTCTCCTCGGAATGTCTCAAATCGCTGCCCTTTAATTTCCACATCCATTACTAAAGAACCTTCTACACTTTTTACCGTACATTCATTCAGAGCTAAGTATCGAGCTTCGCGTCCACCGTTGGTGTAGCGAATAATCACTTCAAGCAGTGGATACTCTACAGTCTGATAGGGTGTCTTTGCAATAGCAATCACCAGCTTCTCAATCTCATCAGGTGTCCAATCTGCGTAAAAGCCTAAATGGCCGGTATGAACCCCAATAAAAGCCGTCTTGTCAAGTCGGTTTCGATAGCGGTGAAACGCGTAGAGAAGCGTTCCATCCCCTCCTACTGACACTACAATATCAGGCTGGTTTTCATCATATTCTAAATGAAAATCTAATAAATACGTTTTCATTTTTTGCATAAGCGTATTTGATATTTGGTTGCCTTTTGATGTAATAGCAAATTTTATTTTCTCCACCTAATTCTCTCCCCCTATCCATCCAATGTACAAAGCTGTTGCTGAGTCATACCTAAGATTCTTCCGCCGATTCTTTTTTTCGTGAGAAAATAGCCTGAGCTTCTTGAATCTCACCTCGTATTTGAGACATTTCTTCATCGAGCTGAGTAGCTGCTTCAGAAGCACGCTGAAGTCGCTTTTTGATGTTCTCAGGAAATTTCCCGCTGTACTTATAATTTAAAGAATGCTCAATTGTAGCCCAAAAATTCATAGCCAGTGTACGAATTTGAATTTCCACTAAAATTTTCTTTTCACCTTTAATTGTTTGAACAGGATAACATACGACCACATGATATGAACGATAGCCGCTTTCTTTTTTATGAAGAAT
Organism: Priestia sp. JV24; assembly: GCF_025910025.1. Classification (NCBI taxonomy): domain Bacteria; kingdom Bacillati; phylum Bacillota; class Bacilli; order Caryophanales; family Bacillaceae; genus Priestia; species Priestia sp. JV24. The sequence continues at coordinate 108,856 of NZ_JAPCIN010000010.1, read as the reverse complement.
ATAATCTCTTTCTTCAATCAATTCAAAGTCTGTTCGCTGACGAAGAAGCTCTACGACCGCCTTAATATCGTCCGTAAATTGACACATCATACGGAGTCCCGCAATGTCCTGCATCTCTTCCTCTAAGCGATCGAGAGAAATTCCTTTTCGAGTCGCTTTATCCAAAATACTGGCGATAGGCTTTACTCGTCCCGTAACAAATTCAATAGGTGAATGCGTAGATTTCATATCATATTGTGAACGAATTCCTTTTAATTTCACCTTAAGTTCTTCAACGGCTTGTTTATACGGTGCTAAAAATAAATCCCAATGCCTGATCATTAATAACACCCCCCTTTTTTCTCTCTATTACTTATTTTCTTTATCTAAAAAAACTTCCTCTACCCTTGCTACCATCTCGTCTCCATAATTCACATTTCCTTCGATGTTACTGATGAGATAAGATAGCTCTTCTTTAACGGCTGATAGCTCAATTATTTTCTTATTAATTTCTAAAAATACTTTCATATCTTTATGTAAGACGTGCTTTAAATTTGCCCAAATATTATCACTAAGGCCAACATACATAAATTGATCATTAATATCTACAACATATACAAATGACATGTTATCTGAGTCAACAAGCATTTGTTTTGTATCTTCCAATTGTTCAATTTCCGTCTCAATAGGGTCTGCTTTTAAATGTAATTCATTTGATTTCATCACACAGGTAGTGATGTCAATTCGATTGTGCATAAATAAACTCCTTCCAACTATACAATTCGTTACTATTTTAACACATTCCAGGAACGTTTAATAAAGGTAAAACCTAAACAATCCGTATTTCTTCATTTTCCAAGTTCTCCATATGGATATTCCTGTTAGGAAATGTAGTTTGACTGTCTCAAAAAGTGTGATAAATTAAGATGGAAAGTGCCTTACCAAAAGACCTAAATTAAAAGGATGATTTCATTGAAACAAGAAATTGAAATTGAATTTAAAAATATAGTAACGAAAGAAGAGTTCGATCGTCTCCGCTCACACTTTCAACTAACTGAAGATCAGTTTGTCTCTCAAGAAAACCACTATTTTGATACACCTGCTTTCTCATTAAAAGACTGCGGGGCTGCCCTGCGAATTCGAAGCAAAAAAGATAAGTCCGTGCTCACGCTCAAACAGCCTCATCAAGAGGGTCTTTTAGAAACACATGAAGCATTAACAAATGAACAAGCTAAAGAATTGCGAGATGGCAGCGCCAAGATTCCGTCAACAATTCAACAGCTTATTACTGATTTACAAGTCGATAGCCATGCGCTAACTTATTTTGGCACTTTGTGTACAAGTCGAGCAGAAATTCCATATAAAAACGGGTTACTTGTACTCGATCATAGCTTTTATCTAGGTGCTGAAGATTATGAACTTGAATACGAAGTAACCGATGCCAATGAAGGAGCAAAATATTTTGAGCAATTGCTTACGGAGCTTGATATTAAAAAGAAACCAACGGAAAACAAAATTCGACGGTTTTACAAGCGAAAGTATACGTTAATGGATGGAGAATAAATTCATGAGCATGAATATTAACAATTACATGTCTTCCGTTCAATTTCCTGGAACTCAGCCATTTTCAGTTAACAACCAGATGCCAACAGCTAACGTGATGCTTGGTACAACTTTACTCTCTGTATTTGCTCAGCTTTTTCAAGACTACGTCAATCAAGAGCCTCAAATGAGTACCAATCTTTACTTGAAGGCAGCGCAGATGTTTCCATCTACGGCGGTTCAAATGCAGTCCAAGCCATCTGTTTCTTCCTCAGGTAAGGCAGCGGCTTCAAATTCTGCCTTACCTGCACAAAAAAATGAAACGGCAAAGGCCAGTTCTCAGGATGTACAAACGATAATTACAGAAGCAGCTGCACGCTACCAGCTGGATCCTAAACTTATTCGTTCTGTTATTAAACAAGAATCAAACTTTAATCCATCTGCCAAAAGTTCTGTAGGAGCGGTTGGGCTTATGCAGCTAATGCCAGCAACTGCTAAAGCTCTTGGTGTAGAAGATCCGTATGACTCCAAGCAAAATGTATTTGGAGGAGCCAAATATCTTCGACAAATGTTAGATAAATACAACGGAAACGTGAAATTAGCATTGGCGGCCTATAATGCTGGACCAGGTAATGTTGATAAATACGGCGGAGTCCCCCCTTTTCAAGAAACGCAAAAATATGTAAATAAAATTATGTCTTCTTATCTTGTTTAAATGAGCCAAATCATTCACCACTCGAACATAGAATGGCTGTAGTTTGTCGAGGTTACACTATATAAATAGAAGGAAACGTTTGTGAAAGTATTCCTTTGTTTCTCATAATTAGTGATTCGCCACAGCATCATAGACTTTTCTTATGTAAAATTCCACTTTATCTCTTTTCCAGTAGAAGAAGTAAGCGGATAGTTTGAGTTAACGAAATGACACTGCTAAAATTAAGGAAAGTAAAAAACACCAAAGAGTTAAGACGTATATTTCTTATAACAAAGGAGTTATCAACATGAGAGAAAAAATCCACTCCCCTTACGAATTATTAGGCGGTGAACATACGATTTCAAAACTTGTTGATGCTTTTTATACACGCGTTGGAAAACATCCTGAGCTCGCGCCAATTTTTCCTGATGATTTAACAGAAACAGCACGAAAGCAAAAGCAATTTCTGACACAATATTTAGGAGGACCTTCGTTATACACTGAAGAGCATGGTCACCCTATGCTGAGAGCTAGGCATCTTCCTTTTGAAATTACACCGTCAAGAGCCAAAGCCTGGCTGACGTGTATGCATGAAGCAATGGACGAAATTAATTTAGAAGGCCCTAAGAGAGATGAACTTTATCATCGTCTTATTTTAACTGCCCAACACATGATTAATTCACCGGAACAGACAGATGAGAAAGGATTTTCACATTGAGTAATCTAAATAGCCAATTCCCATCCTTGCATCAGCTTTGTCAAGGTTCAAATAAAAAACCGCTTGAAATCTATGTATTTGTTGACCCTCTTTGCCCGGAATGCTGGGCACTCGAGCCTATTCTAAAGAAGTTACAAATAGAATATGGTCAGCTGTTATCCCTCAAGCATGTGCTTGGCGGAAACTTACAGCAATTAAATATTGGAGCACAGCAGAAATTTGAACATATTGCAAAATCGTGGGAGAAAACTGGAAGCCGCTCCGGTATGTCATGTGACGGCAATCTGTGGCTTGAAAACCCAATCGATACTCCTTACGCTGCATCAATTGCGATTAAAGCGGCCGGTCTGCAAGGAAAGAAACAGGGCATTCGCTTTTTGAGAAGACTTCAAGAAGTAGTATTTTTAGAAAAACAAAATGTTACAGAAGAATCTGTCTTAATACAATGTGCAAAACATGTGGGGCTAGATGTTGATGAATTTGTAAAAGATTTGCATTCAGATTATGCTGCGAAGGCCTTTCAATGTGATTTAAAAATCACGTCGGAAATGGATGTCGATGAGATTCCAACTCTTGTGTTCTTCAACGAAAAAGTTGAAGAAGAAGGCATTAAGATATCAGGATACTATTCGTACGAAACATATGTACACATCATTAAAGAGATGTTAGAAATTGACCCAGATCCAGCTTGTCTTCCGCCTCTTCGTTCATTTTTAAGCTATTTTCAATTTGTTGCTTCAAAAGAAGTTGCAGTTGTGTATGGTTTATCATTAGAAGAGGCTGAAAAGGAATTGAAAAAACTTCAGCTTCAGCAAGTGGTTGAGAGAGTTCCTGTCAAATACGGCACCTTTTGGAGAAGTACTGAAAAGAGCTGCTAATCATTAAATGTTGATGCTTATCCTAAGCATCAACTAAACAAAAAAGACTTGGCTTTCGCCAAGTCTTTTCGTTTGTCTTAAGACAACAAGGGGATGGGAGAAATTTTTCACGGTCAAACAAAGGGGTATATGTTTGTTTTGTGATAAACTTCACGATTAATACTATAGCAAATTATGTCGACTTTTGGCAACCCCTTTTTTCAATTTTATTCACTTTTTTATAAAAAAACTTCATAAACAGCCAGATTCACTCATATAGTACAACCAATTATGCTTTTAATAGAGGTGTTAACTATGAAAATTGCTGGAATTACTCTAGGGGTTGTTATTCTTTTGGTTTCTTTTTTATTCTATATTTTATCTCTTATGCAACTTGTCCCTCTCATTATCGCAGGCCCTCTCTTATTTTTAGCTATCCTTATTATTTTTACATTGCTTAACAATCACAACAAGTTTCGAGGATTTAAAAAATGAAGCAGGATACAGCTCCTGCTTCATTTTAATTTTATTGATTTAATAAACGTTCCATTTCCGTTAATTTCTCTTCAAATACGGCTAGCGCTTCTTCAATAGGCTGAGATGTTGTCATGTCTACTCCTGCTTTTTTCAACACTTCAATTGGATAATCAGAGCTTCCTGACTTTAAGAAACCTACATAGCGCTCAACAGCTGCATTTCCTTCTTCAAGGATTTGCTTGCTTAATGCCGCTGCTGCACTGAACCCTGTAGCATATTGATAAACGTAGTAATTGTAGTAGAAATGCGGAATACGAGCCCATTCTAATCCAATCTCTTCATCAATCACTAAGTTGTCTCCAAAATACTTTTTATTTAAGTCATAATATAATTTTGTTAATAATTCAGGTGTAAGCGGCTCTCCGTTTTGAGCACGCACGTGCACATCGTGCTCAAATTCAGCAAACATTGTTTGACGGAATACCGTACCGCGGAATCCTTCTAGATAATGGTTAAGCAAGTACAAGCGCTGCTTTTCATCATCAATCGTTTTTAGTAAATAATCGTTTAGAAGCGCTTCATTACACGTTGAAGCTACTTCTGCCACAAAGATTGAATAATCTCCGTAAGGATATGGCTGCGTTTTTCTTGTGTAATAACTGTGTACAGAATGGCCAAATTCATGGGCTAGTGTAAACAAGTTATTTACATTATCCTGCCAGTTCATTAAGATATAAGGATTGGTGCCATACGTTCCTGAAGAATAAGCACCGCTTCGCTTGCCTTTGTTCTCATGAACGTCTACCCAACGGTTTTCAAATCCTTCTTTTAACACGTTAAGGTAGTCTTCACCTAGTGGTTTCAGGCCTTTTAAAATATAATCTTTTGCTTCTTCATAGGTTACTTCCATTTTTACGTCTTTTACTAAAGGCGTATAGAGATCATACATATGAAGCTCTTCAATTCCCAATACTTTCTTACGTAAATCAATATATCGATGCAATAAATGCAAATTATCGTTCACTGTTTTAACTAAGTTATCGTATACTTCTTCTGGGATGTTATTTGTGCTAAGAGCTGAGTGACGAGCTGAATTATAGTGACGAACGCGGGCGCTAAAATTATCTTTCTTCACCGTGCCGCTTAACGTACTTGCAAACGTATTTTTAAATTTACCGTACGTTTCGTACACCGCTTTAAACGCTTCTTCTCGTACGCGGCGATCGCTGCTCTCTAGGAAACGAATATAGCGCCCGTGCGTAATTTCTACTTCTTCTCCATTTTCATCTTTAATGGAAGGGAATTCTAAATCTGCGTTGTTTAGCATTCCAAACGTGTTGCTTGAAGATCCTAGCACTTCAGAAGCCTGAGCAAGAAGCGCTTCTTCGCTTTCTGATAAAATGTGCGGACGCTCGCGAGTAATTTCATCTAATGCATGAGCATATAACTTTAGCTCTTTATGTTCCGCCATGTATTGTTTAATTTTTGATTCTTCAATAGACAAAATTTCTGGTGTTACATACGATAGTGCACTTGCAATTTGGGTATAAAGTGTTTTGATTCGATCATTTAACCCTTGATAAAAAGAGTTAGTGGTATCTTGATCGTAGCGCATATGAGCATATGTATAAAGTTTACTAACGCGCATTGTGAGCTCGTCTTGCTCTTGAAGAGCGTCGTATAAAGTTTGAGCGGACTCTCCAAGTTTCCCTTTGAATTTTTCCATTTGCGGAATAAGAGCTTTTACTTCTTCAAATTCTTTTTCCCATGCGTCATCTGAAGCAAAAATATCCTCTAGTTTCCACGTATCTTCTACTTTTATCTCGCTTCTACTTGGTAACTTTTTTACTTTTGATTGTTCACTCATGGTCATCCCTCCATCTTTTTCTACCTGTCTATAACTGTTCGCTTTTTCTAAGGCGAATCCTTTTTATTTCTCTCGTTATTGTATGTTGTTTTAAAAGAATTAATCAAAAGTCAGTACGCTTTTGAAAAAAGGATTCTTTCTTAAGCGTACTGATTTTCAGTGATTATGTCACTTCTTTTGCTTGATTTAACCACCTTTTCATCATTTGTCCATCTTCTAAAAAAGCATCAGATGTTTGCTTTGGAATCGTGTAGGGCCTTCTGATTTTGTATACCCCAGAAGTTATATACGTTAGCATTCCTAGCCGGCATAATACCTCTATATACTCAAACAGGGGCTGTTCCACAGCGACAGGGGCCATTGGCAAAGACCGAAATACAATATGCCGCTTATGAATTCTGTAGAGCCATAGCCGGCCTAACTCTTTTTCTGTAACTAAATCCCCTACTTGCTTCTGCTGCATTAAATCGAGAAGCAGCCACGTCTGCCATATAATAGCAGACGTTTCAACCATGTATAAAGAAGGCAGCGGCATGCCTGCTTCTGCTGGAATATGGGAGGGAGGAATATTATTTTCATAAAGAGCGTGTAAAAAAGGCTGAAGCTTCTGATTAGGATAGAGGATATAATGCGTTCTCCATGCCTTCTTTTTCTTTATCCACGAAGAGAAAAATTGAGGTTGTGTATGTGTAGAAAAAAGATCATGAAAGGTATGCTCGTGAGGAGAGAGCACGACAAGCTGTGCATAACAAATCTGAGATGAAAAAGGAATAAGATGTTCAAGTTTCAACAGTTGATTAGTAGAAGGTGAAAAATAAAGAAGTGTGGGCGTATAATCGGAAAGAGTAAGAAACTGCCACTCTTGAAAAGAAAGTTGATACATATAAGTGGATAAGCGCTTCATTCTTTTTGCCCCCATAATCCAAAGGGGCATATAATTTCCTTTCTCATAATGAATAGAACGTTTGGTTAGCGCTGAGGAAGATAAGGTAGCACATTGAAATTCGATTGCATATTTTTGCGAGGGCGTATCTACAAGAAGATCTGGACGCTGCATAATGTCAGGAAGATAACTTTCTAACTCGACTTCAAGATGAGAACTAAACCAGTGAAACAGCTTTCGTTTTCCGTCGAGATGATAATCTGTTTCACCTTCATGCTGAGCGACGCACGTTTTTTTCAGGTGCGCAAAATGAGGAATTTTTTTTGTACCTAGCTTTAACTGTACAGGGGATTGACAAGAGGGACAGTAGAACTGCTTTTCTTTTTTCCACAGCTTAAGCTGTTCAAGCGAAAAGCGCTGAGCTAGTGAAATGAGGCCTTCTTCTGTTTGGGCAACTAACAATCGTACATTTCTCCTTCCTATAATAGCGAGCTATATTCTTGTATTCGACACCTTTCTACTAAACCCTTTTCTTTCAGAAAAAAACCACATTGCACCGTACGCAATGTGGTTTACGGCGATTATAATAGCGGTGAAAGCAAACGGGCTGTTGATTCAAATAGCCGCTGTATAAATGGCCGCTTTTCAAAGTCTTTAAAGTGAAGCTCACTCGTTTCTTCTAAATCTTGCATATATTCATATACGAGCTTTTGAGTACTAGCTGTGCGATATAAAAAAGCATTTACTTCAAAATTCAAATGAAAGCTTCTCATGTCCATGTTAGCCGTTCCAATAGAGGCAATTTCTCTATCAACAATCACAATCTTGCTGTGCATAAATCCTTTTTTATACTCGTAAATTTTCACACCTGCTTCTAGCAGCTCTGGAAAATAAGAGCGTGATGCATGAAAAACAATTTTTTTATCAGGCTTCTGAGGTACAAGAAGCCTTACATCTATACCGCTTAGAGCAGCTACTTTGAGAGAAGTAAAAATATCTTCATCAGGTATGAAGTAAGGAGAGGCAATCCAAATGGACTCTTTCGCAGACGTAATCATCGAAAAAAATAAGTGTTTGATAATTTCCCACTCACGGTCTGGTCCGCCGGCAATCATTTGAACACCGCCGCACTTTTCCATATCAATGTCAATTAAATCCGGCGATAGATACGTTTGAGTAAGCATCGTCTGACCTGTCATATAATACCAGTCTTGCAAGAAAATAAGCTGCAATGAACGGACTGCCTCACCCTTCACCATCAAATGGGTATCTCTCCAAAAGCCAAAATGCCGACTTTTCCCAAGATATTCATCACCAATGTTCAAACCTCCTACAAATCCAATTGTTCCATCAATGACTACAATTTTACGATGATTACGGAAGTTGATTTTATTATTGAGAAATGGAAATCTGACCGGCAAGAATGGAATCATTTCTACGCCCGCGTTTCTTAACTCGTGAATATAATGTGGTGAAAGCTGAAAACTGCCCACGGCATCGTACAAGAAACGTACATAAACTCCTTCTTGTACCTTCTGAATTAAAATATCTTTAATTTGTTCTCCTAAGTGATCATGTCGTACGATGTAATACTCTAAGTGGATATGATGCCTTGCATGCTTTAATGATTCCATAATTTCGTGAAACGTCTCTTTTCCATTCGTCAATGCGCGCGTATCTGATGAAAAAGAAATTGGACTCTTGCCAAGCCTGACGGCTAGCTTCAGCATTTGCTTTCTACTGGTGCCCAACTGTTCAAAGTGATTTTCTAATATACCGGAATCTCTTTCCATCTTTAAAAGCACCTGTTCATCCAGCTTTGCTTTTTTAGCAAATAAACGCCGTTTTCGCGTATTGCGTCCAAATAACAAATAAAAAAAGAACCCTATTACCGGGAAACCGCCTAATACTACGAGCCACGTTAGCGTTTGAGTTGGATGACGGTTTTCTAATGAAATAACAAGACCGATGAAAACAACACTAATCGTAATTAAGATACTTAGCACGCCAATAAATTTACCGTCCCAATACCCTTTTGTAAAATAAAGCAAAGCAATAATACCAATAACAAAAATTAAAAGCTGTAATCTATTTTTCAACTTGTTTTCACCTATCCTAAAACCAATCTTTCATCATTAATAACAGGTCTCTATACCGTTATTATCCTCAAACTTGTTATTTTAACACTACACTTTCCCGTGTAGGAACCAGCCGCCTGCTTTTTCCACCTAAATTGTTCGATATGAGCGGAGAGCTTTTCCCAAAATGAAGACAAAACAAAGACCGATTTCATATACATGAAATCGGCTGCTATTATCGTAAAGGAAAATACTGCTTTACTTGTTCAAGTGCATTTTCACTGATTAATTCTTTTCCATATTCCATTAAACGATGAACTGTTACATTTGATTCATTTGCATATTCTAAAATGATACTTAAAATGTTATCAATTTCAGCTACAAAGTCTTCATCATCTGTAAACTCAACGTATAAATAATATTTTCCTTCAAACACGTACATGCTGTTGATGATATCATCTAACTCTAAATGGTGACTTAAGGAAATTAAATGTTCTAAGTCTTGAAAGCGTGCGACGAACTGTAGCCCTTCGTCTTCTATAATTTCTTCTTCAAAATCAGCTTTTTTATTTTGATTCGCTTGATGATCAAGCAACGCTTCAATTTTTCCATCTACAGGGATATCGATTTTATCATTTTCACCAACAGGTACTTCGAACTTTTGACCGTCTTTTGAAACTTGTGCTCTTGTTACAATAACCTCTAGCCCCTTCTCAAGCGCATGTACTTGAATCCAAAGAGGACCTTCTGCTACAAACTCTTCTTCTTGATGAATTTCGTCCATCATCTCCCAGAATAGCTCTTCACTGCGCTCTCGGCTAAACCAAATTTCATTGCGATCAAATCCACGTTCTTCAATATCTACGTAAGTGACAAAGAATTTTACTGTGTTTTCATTAATGCGTTCGATTTCCATTATCATCTCTCCCTTCGGAAAAATCAGTGAAGGTAATCCGGCCATTTCGAACATTACCCCTAAACGATGAAGGGACTATTTTACCCCCGTGTTAAAGCAATATTACATGTACTTTCTCACTTTGTAAAGCATTCTAACTTGGGATATACAAGCATACACTATTTGAGTGAACCTTGTATATCTATTTTATGACAAAATGCGAAAGAAAGGAAATGAAAAATACTCTGGCAACTCATAGCCACCTTACACCTTACTTTGTTATATACATAATCTCTTTACCCTATGAACGCTTTTTGTTAAAAATGAACACAGATAAAGCAATATGAGCTACTTATCCTTACATATTGGGAGGGAAGACTATTGGATTTAGAATTAATAACCTCCATTCTTCTTATTATCGGTATCGATATTGTATTAGGTGGAGACAACGCTATTGTTATTGCCTTAGCAAGCCGCAACTTACCTGAATATCAGCGAAACAAAGCTATTTTTTTAGGGACTGGCTTAGCTGTGATCGTTCGCATTGTACTTACTATTTTAGCTGTTTATTTACTAACTATTCCTTACTTGCAGCTCATCGGCGGTTTTTTATTAGTGATCATTGCCTTTAAGCTTCTTGTATCAGAAGGTGATGATGCATCTTCAATCCGTGCAGGCGTGACATTAGGCGCCGCTGTAAGAACGATTGTATTTGCTGATATTGTAATGGGACTAGATAATGTAATAGCTGTAGCAGGCGCAGCTCATGGAAATATTATCTTGGTTGTTATCGGATTACTCGTATCCGTCCCCATTATTGTTTGGGGAAGCAAGCTCATTTTGTATTTGATGGAACGATTTCCCCTGCTCGTTTATGGGGGAGCAGCTATTTTAGCTTATACTGCTGGAAATATGATTGGACATGAAAAGAACTTACATTCATTCTTTGCAGCCCATACATCTCTAGGAACATTTATTCCGTATATAACAATTGCTGTTGTGCTGATAAGCGGCATGGTTGTTAATAGCTTTCGTTCAATTAAACGATAAAGAAAAGGCCATACTAAACATTTTTATTTAGTATGGCCTTTTCTTTAGTTTAATGAGCACAGCAGTCTTTTATTCATAAAACACTTTGTACACTTAAAAAATAATCTCTGTGAGTAAAAAAAGAATAGATGGTACGAGCAAGCAACCAAGACCTGTATAAAATGTAGCTGTCATGGCTCCGTAAGGTACAAGTTTTACATCTGTCGCGGCTAAACCAGCTGCTACACCGCTCGTCGTCCCCATAACTCCTCCATAGATCATTGCTGTACGAGGGTTGTTTAATTTGATTTTCTTAGCAAATATCGGTGTCAAAATCATAACTGAAATGGATTTAATTAATCCTACAGCTATACTTAACGCGATAATATCAGAAGAGGCTCCAATCGCAGTTCCAGAAACCGGCCCCACAATATAGGTTACGGCTCCTCCTCCGATTGTGGTCAAAGCAACGGGATCTCTATATCCAAAACAAAGAGCAATAATTACACCTATTACAAAGGAATAGAAAACCCCAAAAAACAAGGCCGTAATCCCGCTGATTCCCGTTTTTTTGACTTCGCTAAAACTGGCGCCGAACGCAGTAGCAATAATGGCAAAGTCTCGCAGCATCCCTCCGCCCATTAAACCAATTCCTGAAAATAACTGTATATCAGAAATTCCTTTCTCTCCTCCTGTATTCACTCCACCGATATAAGCAAGGATTAACCCAAACATAATAGCAATAGCAGATCCATGAACTCTTCCTTTTGTTAATTTATCTGATAAAAAATAAGCAATATACATGACAATCCCAATAATAGCAAATGCCGTAATCAGCCCGTTATTTTCTAATCCTTCTTTAATCATATTCATCATTTTATCTGCTCCTTAGGTAAAATAGAAAGCTCTATTTCTTGTTCTTTCACCTTCGCTTTCTCTCCTATTCTGCTGATAAATGGTATGGATAAAAAGCCTACTACGACTACTACTACCCCTGCAAGAAGCGCCATGCCTCCTCCATCAAGAGCAGCTACAACATTTTGCTGTGCAGACATTGCTACCACGATAGGAATATAAATACCTCCCCAAAAAGCAATGCCTTCTTCGGATTTTACTTGGAGCTTATTTTTCTTCTTTAAATAATCCACCGCTAGTACAAGAAGAAGCATGGATACCCCTACTCCTCCAACGTTGGCTTCTACTCCCATCAGCCCTCCTAATGCGTCCCCAACAATTACCCCTATCAACATGCAAATAGACAGCAGCGCTACACCGAAGATTATCATATTACTTCCTCCCCACCTCATTATTGAAAGCGTTTACTTTATGATTTAAAAATAGTGTAAAGGAAAAAAGTTGAATAACCTATGCATTTTTAGTTATATACTTATATCAAAAATGACATAATACAGTTTTTCTCTACTGTTCACTTTAGATTTATTCGAAAAAGAAATAAAAATCATGACATTTAGTCATGATTCTTATATGTATTCATGAGACATACCGGAGCGTAGATGTTTAAAATAATCAATCACAAACTGCCTGAAGATTTGTTGTAAATCCGTCACATAGCCTCCATTGTTCCAAGCTAGAAAGATAGTACGTTCAAATGTTTCCTCTTCAATTTTCAGCAGTTTTACATCTTTTCCTGTAGAACCTCCCCAAGTTACTTCAGGAATAAAACCTATTCCTTGCTTCGCTCTAATCAAACCTCTTACTGTTGCTGGATCATCGCTTTCAAACGTAATTTGAGGTACAAAATTCTGTTCCTTACAAATTACATCCGTTATTTTCCTTAGCTCTTTCCCTTTCTTCAGCACAATGAATTTCTCATTTTTAAGTTCATTTAACTTTACACATGATTGCTTGGCTAAAGGATGATCAAGAGGCACTGCAAGCAAAATCGATTCACGAAGTAAAGGAGTATGTTCGATCTGACGGGTTGTTAATGGAAAAGCTGAAATGCATAAATCAAAATCAGGCTGTGAATTGCTATTAGTCAAATGCTGCATCAGTCGAAAACGCACCTGAGGATATTGTTCACGAAACCTGCTTAATAGCTCTGGAAGCAAATGTGAACTAGCTAATACAACAAGGCGAATTTCTTCACAAGGATCGTTCGACATATCCTTTAGCTCGTGCTTTGCATGTTCCAATGTTTTTAAAGCAAGTTCTACTTTGGCATAGAATGCTTTACCATATCGATTTAATTTAATGTATTTACCGTTTCGATCAAACAAACGAATGCCTAGCTCTTTTTCTAACTGTGAAATCGTTTTGCTGAGCGCAGGCTGAGATACGTATAGCTCTTCGGCCGCTTTACTTATATGTTCTAGTCTAGCAACTACTTGGAAATATTTTAGCTGTAAAAGCTCCAATCCGTTCACCACCACTTTTATATGTTTAGATACTCTCTTTCTTTATTAATTACATATATACTTCATTTTCCCTGCTATTTCGACAAAAAATAAGCAGCAGAGGCCATCTGGCTCCCTGCTGCTTATTTTTTATATACCAACTTCAAGCAAACGTTACTTGGTTGGTTTCTTATTTAAATCTTAAACAGACAAATATAAAAATTAACCATTCACAAGTCTTTGAGCTTCGCGAAGTTGGAAAGTACGCACTTTACGTGGTAAGAAACGACGGATCTCGTCTTCATTGTAACCAACTTGTAGACGTTTTTCATCAATGATAATCGGACGGCGCAACAAGCCAGGATTTTGCTGAATTAATTCATACAAATCTTGCAAAGGCATAGCGTCTACCTGAACGTCTAGTTTTTGGAAAGTTTTCGAACGTGTTGAAATGATTTCATCTGTTCCATCTTCTGTCATACGTAAAATTTCTTTAATCTCGTCGATTGATAACGGCTCTGAAAAGATATTACGCTCTGTATATCCAATATCATTTTCCTCTAACCAAGCTTTCGCTTTACGACAAGATGTACAACTTGGTGATGTATATAATGTAACCATTTACTCCTTCACTCCTTCTATCATAATCGGTCATAACATTTAAAACATGAACTGTAAATCATGTTGTTTTATACAAACTTCAACGAGTGTAAATATTTAATGACTGATAATGAAAATCGATACTACTTTATAATTACTTTTAAAAAATAATATCTATTTGCATTATACTATAAACTTCATCGGAATGATATACTTTTTGAAGTGAACTAGTACATTAGTTCGTTCCTTCACTGTCATCATTTTCATTGCCGATTTTCTTCATTATTTATTTACCACACTACTATTACGAATAAACCTGTAGATTAGTTTCATTTTTTTTATTATTTTTTTCTTTTACAAATTCCTCAAATTTTTCAGTCACTAAAAAAGCCTTGCAGAAGAACTGACATTCTGCAAAGCTTTTGAAATAACCTCTTATTTATTTAATAGCTGATGTGCTTTTTCCTCGTCTCATTAAGATAGGATACAGTAACAGCCCGATTACAAATAAGCCAATACCTAAGAAAAATGTTTTTAAATCAGCTGTCCCTGTCTTAATCACCCAAAGTGAATAAATAAGTGCTAACGAGGCAATGATTCCGTCTTTTACTCGCGATCCTTTAATCGTGTCGTACGTCTCACCCGTCACAATAAGCTTTAATTGATAAACTGTCGTCACGAAATAAGGAACTAAATAAGCGAGAGTAGCTACAACAATGGCGAAATTATAGGCTTGCGAAACTGTACCTGAAATAGTCGCAAACAAAAACAACTGTGTTAAGCCATTTGTTAATGTTAGTGAGCGGGCTGGACTATTGTTCTGATTTGTTTTAGCAAACCACTGTGGAAACAACCCTGATTTCGCTGCTTGATAAGGAACTTCTGCACTAACAACAATCCATCCAACAGTAGAACCTAATAAAGAAATAAGTGCTAAAATGGCCATTACGTAAGCACCTTTATGTCCAATCACCATTTCTAACGTATCTACCAAAGGTTTTTGAGACTGCTGAAGCTGAGCTGTTGAAAGAATCCCCATAGCTAGAAGCGTAATCCCCACATAGATAACCATTGAGATCAATAATCCAAGCAGCGTTGCTTTCTTCACTACTTTTTGTGATTTTGCACGGTTAGATAACAGTACAGCCGATTCAATTCCGATAAAGGCCCACAGCGTAGCAATGGCTGCCCCATTGACCTGACTTCCCAATCCTACATTTATACCTTTTGAATTAACAAATTCTGTACTGACCAGGTTGGATGCGCTAAATAGCGATAGCGCCACAACAATAAATAAACCGAATCCAATAATTTTAGCTGCCGTTGTGATAAAGTTAATATTACCGGCACTATTAATATCTCGCTGCAAAATAGCTTGAATTCCCCATAGGACAATAGAACATACTAAAAACGTAATGAATTTTCCAGCTTCTAATTGAAAATTTCCGACTGAAAATAAAATATCCTTACTCTCCATTACTGGAAAGAACGTTGTTAAATATCCCGCAAACGATATGATGACAGATGCTGTTGCAGCCCAGTTAGCTGCCCAATAGCCCCAAGCCATGCTATACCCTGCTACTTTACCTGCTTTAGGCGATGAAAAAAGATTCGCCGCATAACTTTGAGGCCCTCCTTTTAATTCGGGCTTTCTCATGACTAAATTCCCGAATACAAGAGCAATCATGAACACGCCAAGACCTGTTGCAATCCAAGCAAGTGTTGAACCGACTGGACTTGATACGTTTGCTAAATTAGAAGGAAGCATAAATACTCCGCCGCCTACCATATTACCAACTACAAAGGCTGTTAAAAACCAAAGTCCCCATTTTTTATCTTTCATTTGCTGTGTCTCCTTTTGCTTTCTAAAAGCTTAAACTTTTGAGATAGAAAGCTCGATGCTAATCTATTAACACGTAAAAATTATTTGTTTCTTTATTCATCTCTTCATTTGTTTAACAATATAATATATTAGCACACTAAAGCAAAAAGTTAAATAATAAATCCTTCATTTTCTTTTGGAAAAAATGCGGCTGGGACACAACTACATCAATCTAAAGATGAATAAATGGGATATATGAGTTCGTATGGATCCCGCTTGTTACACCGCTGTGGAGAGTCTTCCCCTTGCCCTCCAGTTCAATAGCTAGAAGCCCTACATACAGTAAACCTATGTTCACCATAAAAAAATCCGAACGAGTTGAATTCTTGATTAAGAATTCAACTCGTTCGGATCTTTCTTCAACGAAACTACTTTTGTCCGAGCTTTATTTTTTATCTTTTATGAAAACCTTTTGAATAGTAGACAACAACCAATAAAACAAACCATACCGGACCTACAATAAGGGCTATTCTTGTATCAGAGGAAAAACCCATCACCACTACTACTCCCGCTAAGAAAGCAAGAGAGAGATATGACGTATACGGGAAAAATGGAAGCTTATATTTTAAATTACTTACTTGCTGATCGTTTAATCCCTTGCGGAAGCGAATTTGAGAAAGTAAAATAATTCCCCATGTCCAAATTGCTCCAATAGTGGCAATACTCGTCACCCAGGTGAACACCTTATCAGGAACAACATAGTTTAAGCCAACTCCGATTAGCAGTACAACAGCTGAAGCAATAACTGCTGCACCAGGCACGCCGCCTTTTGTTAAGTTAGCATAGCGTTTTGGAGCTTCCCCGTGCTGAGCTAAATTAAATAACATACGGCCTGTACTAAAAATTCCACTGTTACAAGAAGATAAAGCCGCTGTTAACACTACAAAGTTTATAATCCCTGCTGCAGCGGGAATTCCAGCTTTATCAAAAGTTAAAACAAATGGACTTCCTTGCGTTCCAATCTCTGGCCAAGGATAAATAGACATAATAACAAACAAAGCTCCGATGTAAAAAATCAAAATTCTCCACAGTACATTATCAATTGCTTTTGTTAGTGTTTTTTCCGGATTTTTCACCTCTCCTGCTGTTACCCCAATCATTTCAATACCAAGGTAAGCAAACATAACCATTTGAAGTGATAAAAGAACGCCTTTCATGCCATTCGGGAAAAAGCCCCCGTGACTCCATAAATTACTGATTCCTGTTGCAATACCGCCATTTCCAATTCCAAAGATAATCATGCCTAGGCCCAACACAATCATAAGGATAATCGTTACTACTTTAATAAGAGAAAACCAAAACTCTAGTTCGCCATATGCTTTTACAGCTAAAAAGTTAACCCCTGTCATAATAACGAGTGCTGCAAGTGCCCATATCCACTGAGGTACACCTGGGAACCAAAACTCCATATATACTCCAACAGCTGTAATTTCAGCCATACATGTAATAATCCACATAAACCAGTAGTTCCAGCCTGTTAAATAACCAGCAAGTGGCCCTAAATAATCGTTAGCATACTTACTAAAAGAACCGGCTACTGGATTTTGTACTGCCATTTCACCTAGCGCTCTCATAATAAAAAACATAATAAGACCACTGATTCCATACATGATAAGAATACCAGGACCCGCTAACCGAATAGCGGATGCAGAACCTAAAAACAGTCCAACTCCGATAGCTGCACCTAAAGACATTAAGCTAATATGTCTTTCCTCAAGTCCACGGCTTAATTCTTTTTCTTGCGTGTTCCCTTGCATAATTCTCTCTCCTAACATATCCATTTCATTTAATAGCGATAGCGGCTACGTGTATAGTATTAACTTATTTTTCAGCCAAATAATTCTAGGCAGTGTATGTACTAAAAATCTGATATTGCAAGTTTCACACCTATACTTTTACCGCTCTCACATCTATAAAATACAATATTAAAAAAACTTCACTTTGTTCATTTTATCAAAAATCACAAAAAATGCGATAGTTTTTTGTGATTTTCACAAATAAACTTACGGTTGAAATATAATAAAAACCATTTTTTACATTATATGTTCTTATTCTGCTATAATTATCTAAATATTAAGAATAATCGATCGATTATTCTTAATATTTTCAATTATAGATGCTTACTTTTCCCTAAAAAGGGTAAAGATAAGATAACTGTTTAAACACTATTATGAACATCATCATGAAAAGATCAGTAGGAGGGTGCTATGAATTGGTATGAAAAACTAAGTCAATATTTTCCCATTGAAGAAATGAAATCAAAGAAGCATATCGAAACGCTTTTACAAGAACGCAGCGATATTTATCATAAAAACGAAGGACCTCATCACGTATTAATGTACGTGGAAACAGACCAATTTATCTTTATTGATTACCTCTTTGTTTCAAAAGACGCTCGAGGTCAAGGGCTTGGAGGTAAATTAATTGATGAGTTAAAACAGCATAACAAACCAATTATCTTAGAAGTAGAGCCTGTAGACTATAAAGATTCAGACTCAGCAAAACGACTGCATTTTTATAAACGTGCAGACTTTAAGCATGCTCAAACAATTGGCTATAACCGCCGGTCATTAGCTACAAATGAAATTAACCAGATGGAAATTCTATATTGGTCTCCTACCTCTGAAACAGAGGAAAGCATTTTAAATAAAATGAAAAAAACGTACGAGTTAATTCATACGTACAAAGACAAAGAAATATATGGTGCGTCTTATCAGCCGGCAGATCAAGTATTAAAAATTGACAAAAATCGTAAAGACGGCGATATCTTAGCAGATTTATAAAAAGAAGGTAGACGCATGTCTACCTTCTTTTTATAAATCTTGAATTATTATTCAATACACAACATTATTAATCACTTATATTCCTTTAGTTATAAGATTTATACATAGATATTTTGTCTTAAATATAAAATTCTGAAAATTTTCAATAGTATTTATCAATCCTTTACTGTATAATACCTGTAAAGCGCTAATGTTACTTGTTCTTACATGTTTTTTGCAACTTGAAGCTTAGTGTTCTTTGATAACTAAATAAAAAACGACCTCGTTGTGAGATCGTTTTTGTTATGTTGTATATGTGGCAAACTCTGCTTGAGAACAAGACACGTAGTGACCTGGAGATACTTCTCTAAGCTCCGGTTCTTCACCGTTATAGTCATGGATACTTGGATCATAAATTTTGCGCTGACGCGTTTTTTCACTGTCAGGATCGGGAAGCGGAATAGCTGAAAGTAACGCTTTTGTATATGGATGAACAGGGTTTCGATAAAGTTCATCACTTGGTGCAAGCTCTACAATCTTACCTCTGTACATAACGCCGATGCGGTCACTGATGTATTTTACCATTGACAAATCATGGGCGATAAATAAATATGTTAGTCCACGTTCACGCTGTAACTTCTTCATTAAGTTAACAACTTGAGCTTGTATAGACACGTCCAAAGCTGAGATTGGTTCATCTGCGATGATAAAATCAGGTTCTACTGCCAGTGCTCTTGCGATACCGATACGCTGACGCTGGCCACCACTAAACTCATGTGGATAGCGATTTGCATGTTCTTTGTTAAGCCCCACTGTTTCAAGAAGCTCGTGAACCTTTGCCATACGCTCCTTTCTCGTCTTAGCTAAACCGTGAATATCAATGCCTTCTGCTATGATATCTGCTACGGTCATACGAGGGTTAAGCGACGCATATGGATCTTGGAAAATCATTTGCATTTTACGATTGAATTTTTTAAGCTCTGAGCGTGATTTGCGACCATGTACATTTTCGCCATTAAATAGTACCTCACCGCTAGTAGCGTCATATAAACGAATAATCGTTCTGCCTGTCGTTGACTTTCCGCAACCGGATTCACCTACAAGCCCTAATGTTTCTCCGCGGAAGATGTCAAACGTCAGACCATCAACTGCTTTAATTGTTCCTTTACTTGTGAAAAAATGTTGCTTTAAGTCTTTAATCTCTAATAATTTATCTGTCATGTTATTCACCATCCTTCGCTACGAGTACAGGTGTACTGTATACATTATCAACTTTACGCATGCGGCGCTGAACTGAAGCAGGCGGCTCTACTTTTGGTGCATCGGGATGTAACAGCCATGTTTTCGCATAGTGCGTATCAGATATTTTGAACATTGGAGGTTCTTGCTCAAAATCAATTTTCATTGCGTATGGATTTCGCGCTGCAAATGCATCTCCTTTTGGAGGATTCGTTAAATCTGGCGGCGTTCCAGGAATAGCAGCCAGCTCTTCTTCTGCCTCGTTGTCTAAGCTTGGCATAGAAGCTAGCAGTCCCCACGTATACGGATGTTTTGGATCGTAAAACACTTCATCCACTGTGCCCATTTCAACAATTTGACCAGCGTACATAACGGCTACTCGATCTGCTACATTTGCTACTACACCAAGATCATGGGTAATAAAGATAATAGAGGTATCCGTTTTTTTCTGAATGTCTTTCATCAACTCTAAAATTTGGGCTTGAATTGTTACATCAAGCGCCGTTGTTGGTTCATCAGCGATCAATAGCTTCGGATTAGAAGCAAGAGCCATCGCAATGACAACACGCTGTCTCATCCCGCCGCTGAATTCATGCGGATATTGATTCACACGCTGTTCTGGAAAAGGAATTCCTACAAGCGTTAATAACTCGACTGCCCGTTTTTTCGCTTCTGCTTTAGACACTTTGGAATGCTTAATTACGACTTCACCAATTTGAGCCCCAACTTTCATCGTTGGATTCAAGGAAGTCATCGGATCTTGGAAGATCATACCGATATCTTTACCGCGAATAGCTTCCATTTCTTTATCCGTTTTCTTAGCTAAATCAATGCCGTCAAACAGCATTTCACCGCTTTTGATTCGGCCAGGAGGCATCGGAATAAGGCGCATGATCGTTTGTGAAGTTACACTTTTACCAGATCCTGACTCACCAACAATTGCTAAAGTTTCACCTTTATTTAAATGGAAGTTAACGCCGCGAACAGCTTGAACTTCTCCGCCATATGTTTTAAATGATACAGCTAAATTCTTTACTTCTAATAAACGTGACATATGAGTCCACTTCCTTACTTACGTAGTTTTGGATCTAACGCATCTCGTAATCCATCACCAATTACGTTGAACGCTAAGATTGTTAAACAGATAAACAAACCTGGGAAAAATAAGCGCCAAGGATAGTATTCCAAAGCAGGTAAGCCTTCTGAAGCCATTGTTCCCCAACTTGCAAGCGGTGCCGGAACGCCTAGTCCCAAGTAGCTTAAAAATGCTTCTGTAAAGATTGCTGAAGGAATCGTTAGTGTCATTGTTACTAAAATTGGACCTGTCGCATTAGGAATAAGATGTTTAAATAAAATACGTTTTGTTGTTGCTCCTAATGTTTGTGAAGCCATTACGTACTCTTGGTTTTTCAACTGCAATACTTGTCCACGTACAATACGGGCCATGTTAATCCAGCCGGTAATGGTCATCGCCAAAATCATCGTGCCTAACCCTTGGCCAAGCATAACCATTAAAATAATAACGAGTAAAAGGTAAGGAACACCATATAAGATATCCGCAACACGCATCATTGTTTCATCCGTACGGCCGCCGCGGTATCCAGAGATGCTTCCCCAAACTACGCCAATGAATAAATCAATTAAAGCTGCTGCTAACCCGATAAATAATGAAATACGAGCGCCTTCCCACGTGCGAGCAAAAACATCACGCCCTAATTCATCTGTACCGAACCAGTGCTCAGAAGATGGAGCCTGATTAGCATTCAGCAAATCATTGGTTGCATAATCATATTTCACCATCAATGGACCAAATATAGCCATAAAAACAAGGAGAACCATTAGTACTACACCAAACATAGCAAGCTTGTTTTTGCGAAAACGAATAAAAACATCTTGCCAGAATGAAAGACTCGGTTTTTCAATCTTTTCTGCCTGAGCGTGGTCAATCCCTGCTGTTTCAAACATTTCTTTAGGAATTTTTGGAAGTTGCTGCATAGTTACTCTCCTTTCTTAGCACCTGTAAGTTTAATTCGAGGGTCAATGAATCCGTATGCAATATCTACAAGCAAGATACAAAAAAGTAGTAAAATACTGTAGAACACCGTTACGCCCATAATCGTTGTATAATCTCGGTTTGAGATACTGAGTACAAAGTGTGAACCTAATCCCGGGATACCAAATATTTTTTCAATAACAAAGCTACCCGTTAAAATCCCTGCTACTAAAGGTCCCATATAGGATACGACTGGAAGCATCGCATTTCGCATGGCGTGCTTAACTGTAATAACGCCTCTGCTTAAACCTTTTGCTTTCGCTGTACGAATATAATCATTGCTTAATACTTCAAGCATACTCGAACGAGTTAACCGTGCGATAAATGCCATAGGGGTTGAAGCGAGCGCGAGAGCTGGTAACACCGTGTGTGCCCAAGATTCCCAGCGTGCAACCGGAAAAATTTGTAGTTTCATAGCCAGAACGTATTGTAATACCGCTGCCATAATAAAACTCGGAACTGAGATTCCTAGAACTGCAATAACCATCGCCGTGTAATCTTGCCACTTATTATGTTTTAAGGCAGCAATAACACCAAGTACTACACCAATAGCAATTGCTATTAAAATAGCTTCCATCCCTAGCATGAATGAAACAGGGAATCCGCCGTTGATCAAATCGTTTACCGTTTGGCCTTTATATTTGAAAGATGGACCAAAATCCCACTTTAAAATTGATGTTAAATAATCAAAGTACTGATGGTACCAAGGCTGGTCTAAACCGTAATACTGATTTAGATTTTTTTGAATTTCAGGGGGAAGCTGCTTTTCTGATGTGAATGGACCTCCCGGAACAGCACGCATTAAGAAAAAGGTTGCTGTTACGATTAGCCATAATGATAGAAACATATAAATAAGTCGTTTTCCTATATATTTGAACACCCTGACACACCTCCATATTTTTACAAAATTCGCGCACAAGAAAGAAAAGTATATGGAGCACCAGGCCCCATATACCCTTTGTCATAATTGATGTTACTTACTCAAAATGAGCCCACTTAATCTGAATGTCTCCAAGTCCAGACATCACAACATCTTTCAGCTGCTTGTCTTGTACCCAAGCGTTTGTGTAGAAGTAGATTGGTGCCACTGGCATTTCATCCATGAAGATACCTTCTGCTTTTTTCAACATTGCCTGACGTTTTTTAGGATCTGTTTCTTTTTGAGAGTCAATTAATAACTTTTTATATTCTGGGTTTTCCCAGTTTGTATCATTGTTTCCGCCTTTTTTATCACGGAACAATTCTAAGAAGTTAATTGGATCGTTAAAATCTCCTAACCAGCCCATACGTCCAACTTGATAATCTCCTTGGTGTAACTTTTCAATGTAAACAGCCCACTCAGAGTTGTCTAACTGTACTTTAATGCCAAGGTTTTTCTTCCACATATCTTGAACAGCTTGTGCAATTTTTGCATGTTTTTCATCCGTGTTGTATGAAACCTTAATTGCTGGTAGTTCTGAAGCATCTTTAAGGCCCATTTCTTTCAAGCCTTTTTCTAAATATTCTTTTGCTTTTTTCACATCATTGTCTTTGAAGTAACCTTTTTTGTTATCTTCAAACATTGTTGGTGGTACAGCCGCCATCGCTGGAACTGAACCGTCTTTTGTAATTTGTTCTGTAATACCTTTACGATCAATTGCATAAGCTAATGCTTTACGAATGTTCACGTTGTCTAAAGGTTTTTGTTCTGTATTAAACTTGTACCAGTAAGTACCTGCAATCTCTTGAATGTTTAATGAACCGTCTTTCTTTAATTCAGGAAGTGCATCAGCCGGTAATTGACCAGTAGGCATACCCGCCCAGTCTAATTCACCGTTTTTGAACATTGAAAGTTCAGTGTTGTTATCATTGATCATGTACATTTCAACTTTTTTAAGTTTTACAGCATCTTTATCCCAATAGTTTTCATTAGGAACTAACTCGATTTTGTCATTATGTTTCCAAGCTTTAAGCTTGAAAGGACCGTTTGACGTATAGTTTTCGCCTGCATTTGTGTACCATTTTTCATTTGATTCAGCAATTTTCGTATTCACTGGGAAGTACGTATAGAAAGCTGTTAATTCTAAGAAATATGGCGTTGGGTTTTCTAATGTTACCTCAAGCGTTTTATCATCTGTTGCTTTAACGGCAACATCATCTAATGAACCTTTTCCTTCATTGGCAGCTTGTGCATTTTTAACATAGTATAATTGATATGCATATTGAGATTCGTTTTTAGGATCTAACGCCCATTTCCATGCATATTCGAAATCTTTTGCTGTTACAGGGTCACCATTTGACCATTTTGCATCGTCGCGAATCGTAAACGTATATTTAGTTTGATCATCGCTGACCTTCACATCTTTCGCCATTGCATTTTCAGGTTTTCCATCTTTACCGATACGAGTTAAACCCTCAAATGTTTGTAATAATACGTTTGATGACGTTGAATCATTAGCTAAGCCTGGGTTTAATGAAAAAGGCTCAGTTTTAATGTTTACGCGAAGCTCTTGCTCTTTTTTCTTTTCGCCGCCATCACTGCTAGCATTTTCACTGCCACCAGATTCTTTGTTAAATCCACATGCAGCTAAAAACAAGCTCATTACAAGCAGCAAACTGAAAAGAATCGACAACCTTTTCTTCATTGCGTGTTACCCCCTATTAAATTTTGTTTGTGTGGCAACCATATTTTTTTGATATGCACTAATTTCTTAATCCTCTTTCAATACAAAATAATCAGTTATTTTTTCACGTAGTAGAGCATTAAAGACCTCACTGCAAAATTATTCTTCTACTCTATGAAACTGTCATCAATTGTTTACATGCTGTAAATCCAATGTATGCGCTTAATATGTAGAAGACTCATTCATTACAAAATTCGCTAATTGAAACAAAACATTGTCTATTTTGTGTTTTCTGAAAAATTAAGAAATTGTAATACCTTTGTAAAAAATATGTTTGTTACGCCTATTATAAATATTTTAAAAATTTATTGCAATACTATTATTTAATGGTATTTTTTTGTCATGGGGGAAAAAACCTTATCTTATAAGGATTGTGCCTACTTGTCAGACTTCTAAAATCTTTTTTGTAGTATAGGTATTACGATAGTATTACAAAGCCATTAGAAATATTAAATAAAAGATTTTTACCAAATCCTCCACCAAATTTTCATCAAGAAATGCTTTAATTAAAAGGTTCTTGTCTTTTTTTGCCGCTGAAAAATCCCAGTAAATTGTCTTATAAAACTTTTTAGTGATAAGATGTTTAAATTCCTGCTTTTTCGCGTTATAATAACGAATAACTATATAATTAAAGCTGTGAAAAAGAGTAGTATGCAGAATTTTCATTTTCAGAGAGTTTGTGGCTGGTGAGAACAAACATTGAAACCTGCAGAATGGACTTTGGAGCTTTCAAGTGCAAAGCTTGAACGTTGACCTCAACGTTACATGAATAAAGATAGTTCACAATTATGTGTACTAATTAGGGTGGCAACGCGGTCCATTCGCCCCTAGCTTATGCTAGGAGCGGATGGGCCTTTTTATGTTGTATCCGTAAATTAGCATCATATATGAGCAGATGAAAGGAAGATTTGATGAAAACAATTTTTTCAGGTATTCAACCAAGCGGTACAATCACTTTAGGTAACTACATTGGAGCGATGAAGCAATTTGTTGAACTTCAACATGACTATAACTGTCATTTTTGTATTGTAGATCAGCATGCGATTACAACGCCTCAAGATCGTTTAGCACTTCGTAAAAACATTCGCAGCCTTGCTGCTCTGTATGTAGCGGTAGGAATTGATCCAGCAAAATCGACTTTATTTATTCAATCGGAAGT
Organism: Priestia sp. JV24; assembly: GCF_025910025.1. Lineage (NCBI taxonomy): Bacteria > Bacillati > Bacillota > Bacilli > Caryophanales > Bacillaceae > Priestia > Priestia sp. JV24. The sequence goes on along the minus strand of NZ_JAPCIN010000010.1, from coordinate 83,122 downwards.
GCCTGCCCACACAGAAGCGGGATGGATGTTACAGTGCGTAGCGTATATCGGTGAACTTGAACGTATGACTCAGTTTAAAGATAAGTCCGCTGGAAAAGAAGCAGTATCAGCAGGATTACTAACTTATCCTCCATTAATGGCAGCGGATATTCTTTTATACAACACCGATTTGGTTCCAGTTGGTGAAGATCAAAAGCAGCATTTAGAATTAACGCGTGACTTAGCTGAGCGCTTTAACAAAAAATACAATGATATCTTCACTATTCCTGAAGTACGTATTCCAAAAGTGGGCGCACGCGTCATGTCTCTTCAAGATCCTACGAAAAAAATGAGCAAGTCCGATCCAAACCAAAAAGCTTTCATTACGCTTTTGGATGACGCTAAAACAATTGAAAAGAAAATCAAAAGTGCCGTAACGGATTCAGAAGGTATTGTTCGCTACGATAAAGAAAATAAGCCAGGCATTTCAAACTTATTAAGTATTTATTCGATCCTAGCCAATAAATCGATCGAAGACATTGAAGCGATGTACGAAGGCAAAGGTTATGGTGACTTTAAAGCTGACACAGCCAAAGTGGTAGCTGAAGCACTCGCTCCAATTCAAAAAAGATATTATGAATTAGTTGATTCTAGCGAGCTAGATGATATTTTAGATCAAGGTGCCGATAAAGCAAATGCAACGGCTAATAAAATGCTTCGCAAAATGCGAAACGCAATGGGAATTGGCCGTAAACGTTAAAAAAAACGACTGCTATGCAGTCGTTTTTTTTAATTAACTTTTGGCTCTTGTTCAATTTCCCAAAGTTTTTCAAAGAAAGGTTGTCCTTTTACTAAGCGCTCGCATAATAATTTATGCTTCGGTGACCACCCTGACTTCGTTTCATCGTATAGCTGACTCCACACGTCTTGAAACGGCATCTCTTGAATATCTTCGTACTTCGTTGGATTCCACTCCGTGTACCAGTAGCGGATTTGAGCTGTATTTTTTGTGGTATGTAGCTGATCAAGTGCCATAAATAACAGCTGTTTTAGCTGACGTTCTTTACGTGTTAGTCCTCTCATCGTTTCAGGAGACGGTGAAAGAATATGATGCTCTTTTTTATTCAGCTCGTCTTCACTGAACTTATATTCTAGCTCTTCTTGATCCGCAATCATCTCATAGACTAACTGTTCCTGTCTTGGAATTAAGCGGCTTTTTCGAATCGGAATATGATATCCCATCGTATCAATTGCTAAAATATTCGTTCCATCTGTAACAATAAAACAATATTCAACCTGCGTGCGTTCATGATTTTTCCGAATGTATGCTTTCTGATAGACATCTTGTAGTAGTTGTTGAGGTAGCTCGGAAAGATCATTTTCAATGTAATGAAATAAAAGCGGATTTACTTTTAATAACGGTGCTTGATCGAGCAGTTCTACACAATCGTCTTTTCTCCACTCATGGAAATGACACACATTATAACCGTTTTCTTCGCCTTCAAACCAATTAACCCATACATCATGAAGATATAGCATAATTTACCCCTCACTTACTATCTGTTTGTTATCCATCAGTATAGGCAGAGAAAGGAATTTTTATTCCAAATGATGTTATTTTTCTAAAAATTAATTGTAAAATGCCTTCGTTTTTGGTCATTATTCAAATGCACTTGTTTTGAAGCTCAGATATAACGCCAGTGCTAATGATTGCTAAAGGCTTCATGAGCTATATTCACCTCTATAAGCAGAAAAAAATCCGAGTTTCTTCTATAGTAATAGGTTTGTCAGGAGGTCTGACAAACCTAAAAAAATCTATCACACTTTTGTGATAGATTTTTAACGAAGAGATTTGGGATTCAAAGCATCTTTTAATCCTTCACCAATGAAGTTGATAGCTAGGATCGTAAATGTAATAGCTAAACCTGGCGGAACCCACATCCAAGGCTTATTCTGCAGCACATCTGATTCCCTTGCTTCTGTCAGCATATTCCCCCAGCTTGGCGTATCAGCCGGCACGCCAAAACCGATAAAGCTAATCGCTGACTCAAACACAATAAGGATCGCCATCTGCAAACTGGCTTGAACCACAATCGTTGAAAACACATTTGGCAGCAAATGTTTAAAAATGATTTTAAACGGGCTGCACCCAATGGAAACGGCTGAAAGCACATATTCATTTTCTTTTTCAGCCAAGACTTTGCTTCGCACCAGCCGGGCCGTACTTCCCCAGCTTAAGAAACTAACAACTAGGATGAGCGTCCAAACGCCTGAGATCTTTCCAATTAGGATTGTATTTAACACTACAACGAAAACAATTAGCGGAAAGTTTAATACAAAGTCTGTAAAACGCATTAAGAATTGATCCACTTTGCCTCCGTAATAACCCGCAATCGAACCAATAAGAGTTCCGATTAAAATAACGAGTGTTGTACAGGCAACTCCAATCAGTAACGAAGTTCTTCCTCCATACAATGTACGTGCAAATACGTCTCGCCCATTTGTATCCGTTCCAAACCAATGCTCACTAGAAGGCGCTGCATTCATCGCCATATAGTCGATACGTGTAATATCTGCTTTTGTAAGCAGCGGTGCAAAAATGGCAAGAAGCGTAATCACAATCATGAAAGCTAAACTTATCATGGCTAGTTTATTTTTAACAAACTTCTTTCGCGCAATCGCCCATGGAGAAAGGTTTTTAGGAGCTTTCATATTCACTTCTGGCTGTACATCTTTTTTCGTTACAATTTCCATACTTTCTCCTCCTAATCCAAACGAATACGCGGATCTGCTACGCCGTATAACACATCTGCAAGTAAATTTCCAAGTAGCGTAAGTACTGAAAATAGCATTGTTAGTGACATCATTACAGAATAATCCCGGGTAGACACAGATTCTACAAATAACATTCCAATACCTGGGTATGTAAAAATTGTTTCTGTAATAATAGCTCCTCCAATTACTGTTACAAGGTCAAAACCTAAGAAGGTGATAAGAGGAATCATGGAGTTGCGTAGGATATGAACATTATAAATTTTAGATTCTTTTGTCCCTTTTGCTCTAGCAGTGCGCACAAAATCTTTGCGACTGTTTTCAATAATATCATTACGTAAAAACTGCGTATATTGAGCAGTTGACATCAGTCCCAATATTAAAGCTGGGAGAATAACATGATGTATTCTACTTTGTATATATGCCCACGTTCCTTTTTCTAATCCAACTTCTACTGAACCGCTAAACGGAAACCAATCTAGCTGAAAAGAAAAGAAATAAATCCCTACAATTCCAGCAATAAACGAGGGAACCGCTAATGCAAAATAGTTATACCCTGCAATTAGATTATCTCCTAAAGTATACGGTTTTTTACCTGCATACATCCCCAGTATAAAAGCAAATACATAAGTAATAAATAATGAAGTTAGCGCTAAAAATATAGTATTAGGCATACGTTCTTTTATAATTTCAAGTGTCGGCAACTTATGTGTTGTTGATTTTCCAAGATCTCCTTGAAGCACCCCTTTAATCCAAGTCCAATACTGTACATAGATAGGATCATTATATCCAAGCTTATCACGCATCTCTTCGATATATTTTGGATCTGTCTTACTTGGGTCAATCATGCCCCCAAAAGGGTCCCCTGGCATCATTTTTGCCAGGGAAAAAACTACAAAGGAGATTAGAATCAACATAGGAATCATTCCTAAAATACGTCTTAATGAGTATTGTAGCATCGTTGATTCTCCTTCTTTTAATTATTCTGTCACTGACCACTTATGTGAATCTAGGATGATTGTGTCTGGATCCATCGTTACATTTTTCAGACGTTTATTAACTGCATAGATGTTAACATTTTCCCATAAAGGAAGGGCTGGAAGTTCTTCGTTAAATAACTTCTGCCACTTCACAGAAACATCTTTACGATATTTATCATCAAATGCTTTTTCACTTAACGAATCTTTAATCAGCTGATCAGATTCTTTATTAATCCAACGACCATGGTTCCACTCTGCATTTGATCCCCACGTAATACTTGGGTCTGGGTCATATCCTGTTCCCCATGAGCCAAAAAATGCATCTAACGATTTATCATCGTTTTCTTTCATTTCATTGTATAAGTTAAATTCAATTAATGAACCCGATGCTAATTCAGTTTTCACACCAATATCGTTCCATGCTTGAATAATGGCTTTTGCACGCCCCTCAAAGTTTGCTGGGCCAGCGTAATGTCCAAACGAGATCTTATATGGCTTACCGTCTGGATCTTCAACAAATCCATCGCCATTTACATCTTTATAACCTGCTTCTGCTAATAATTTTTTAGCTTTTTCTGGGTTATATTTATACTGGTTTAAGTCTTGTGGATCTGCTGCTAACCAGAAAACAGACGGAATAACCGTATTTGAAACCGTTGCTTTATCATTCATGAACGCTTTAATCATAGCTGGTCGATTTAATGCATACATTAGCGCTTGACGCACTTTTTTATCTTTAAACTTATCATAATCGTCTACACTGATACCTTTGTCCTTATCTCTATGACCAAAACGAAGGCCTATATAAGAATAGATAGATGCTTTTCCTTCGAGAAGTTCAATGTTGTCCAATTTATTGATTTGTCCTAAATCTGCTGGGCGTATACTTAATACATCGATTTCATTTTTCTTTAAAGCTCCGGCCGCAACAGATGGATCAATAACCTTTACAATAACTTTATCCAAGTGAGGCTTCCCTTGCCAATAGTCATCATTACGCTCTAATTCCACGTACTCTCCTGATACTACTTTCTTTACTTTAAAAGGACCTACACCAATTGGCTCCTGACGAACTTTTTTCGATTCTTGAAGATCCTTCACAGCAATACCTTCATAATATTTCTTCGGCATTGGATATGCCCACAACGTGTCTAGGTTATTCACTCGAACGTCTTTAAACGTTACTTTAAACGTATGAGGATCAACAACTTCTACTCCAGAAATAGAATCCGCTTTGCCATCGTGGTATTCTTGAGCTCCTTTAATAATTTCTACATTGGCATAACGCGGTCCTGTGTAATCTTTATTTGCTATTGTCTCATACGTATACTTAAAGTCATCAGCTGTTAGCTCATCGCCGTTATGCCATTTAACACCTTCTTTTAATTTGAAGGTATATGTTAATTTATCATCACTAATTTTCCAAGTAGCTAAATTGGGCTGAATTTTTATCTCTTTGTCGTAATCATAAAGACCTTCATTAATAAACTGCAGAACGTTAGCGTCGTATTCACCTTGATAGAAACTAAAATCGAATACTCCTTCCGGCGCTCCGTCAATCCCATACGTAATCGTTCCGCCATCTTTTGGCTTGTCTGTTTTTGCACCTTCAGTTTTTGTTTCTCCGCCTTCTTTATTACTAGAAGATGAAGAACTGCTTCCACCGCTGCATGCCGCTAGAAAAAGCGATAGCACAAGCAAAATGGAAACAAGTGATAAAAACGATTTCTTTTTCATCATGACGTTCCCCCTATTTAACTAATAATCTGTTCGTATGTAGCTTTTACGAGTTATATAAATGGCAAGCTACTTGATGGCCAGGTCTCACCTCCTTTAAGGCAGGTTTCGTTTGGCTGCACTCCGCCATTGCATGTATACAGCGAGGATGAAACGCACAGCCTTTTGGCGGATCAATTGGACTTGGCACATCTCCCTGTAAAATAATACGCTGTTTTTTCTTTCGCGGATCTGGTTCAGGTATAGCCGATACAAGCGCTTGCGTATAAGGGTGCAATGGCTCTGCGTACAGACTTTTCTTATCAGCAATTTCCACTAAACCGCCTAGGTACATAACACCGATACGATCACTCATATGTTTAACAACACTCAAATCATGGGCAATAAATAAAAAGGTTAGGTCGAATTCTTGTTGAAGTTCTTTTAGAAGGTTTAAAACTTGTGATTGGACAGAAACGTCGAGTGCCGATACCGGTTCATCAGCAATAATAAGTTTTGGACGAAGTGCAAGTGCACGTGCAATTCCAATCCGCTGACGCTGTCCACCGGAAAATTCGTGAGGATATTTATAGTATGCATCTTCCGGTAACCCTACTTTTGTAAGTAGATTCATAACTTCTGATTTTAATTGATTGGTTGATTTTCCTGTAAAATTCCGAATTGGTTCAGAAATAACATCTCCAACCATTTGCATTGGGTTGAGGGAAGCATAGGGATCTTGAAAAACCATTTGAAAATCTTGTCTAATTTTACGGAGAGAAGTTCCTTTTGCTTCTGTGATATCTTTACCATCGAAAATAATTTTTCCGCTAGTTGGTTCCAACAGTCTTAGAATCGTTCTTCCTGCCGTGGATTTTCCACAGCCAGATTCTCCTACTAGACCGAGCGTTTCTCCTTTTCGAATAGCAAAAGAAATACCGTCAACTGCTTTTACATCACCAATTTTCTTTCGGAAAAATCCGCCGTGAATAGGATAGTAGGTTTTTAAATGCTGAACTTCTAGCAATACATCTTTCACTGCTTTAGTCATTAGCTTGTCTTCACTCCTTTTGACGGATAGCTATTTTTATACAGTAGACATGCGACATCATGCCCCTGTGAATCCTGGCGAAGAACAGGCGTAACGGAACTGCAGTCTTCCATTGCATGAGGACATCGGTTAACGAAACGACAGCCTGTCCGCGGCATGTTTACAAGAGAAGGCACAATTCCTTTGATCGTATTTAATACTTCTACATCATCTTCCATGCGTGGAATTGAGTGAAGAAGCGCTTTCGTGTACGGATGTTTTGGGGCATAAAATAACGTATCAACATCTGTATGCTCCACAATTTTTCCGCCATACATGACAATCACTTCATCACACATCTCAGCAACTACTCCTAAATCATGTGTAATCATAATAATAGACATATCATTGCTTTCTTGAATTTCTTTTAGCAATTCTAAAATTTGAGCTTGAACCGTAACATCTAGGGCCGTTGTCGGCTCATCAGCAATTAAAAGTTTAGGCTGACAAGCTACCGCCATGGCAATCATGACACGCTGCCTCATTCCTCCTGACAGCTGATGCGGATATTCATCGATGAGCTTTTCGGATCTCGAAATACCAACGCTTTTTAAAAGCGCAATGCTTTTTTCACGCGCTTCCGCTTTGGATATATTCATATGGTTAAACAATACTTCCTGCAGCTGATACCCAATGGTTAACACAGGATTAAGGGATGTCATTGGTTCTTGGAAAATCATTGAGATATCTTTCCCCCGAACATCATTCATCTCATCTTCTGATAAGTGCGTAAGATTCTTTCCGTTAAATAAAACGCTTCCGCTTCTAATTTGACTATTTACTTTAGGTAACAGCCCAATGACGGATAAAGACAATACGCTTTTTCCACAGCCAGATTCTCCTACAACCCCTATAATTCGCTTTCGTCCGACTTGAAACGACACGTCGTCCACAGCATTATGCCAGGAATCATTAATGGAAAAAGCAGTTTGTAAATTTTTCACTTCTAGTAAAGGTGTTAATTCGACGGGCTTTTTATCCATTTATAGTGCACACCTCATTTTTCTAAAAATTGTTATATTTGAATAAGATATTATTACAATTTCATTACAAAATCAATATATTTTGAAAATTAATTATATTTTTTATTTTTAAAATAATGATTTCTGAATATCTCTTCGGCACTTTAACGCATAAACCTCCTAATTTTTTGTTGGAAATAGGATAAAATTTACTATTTTTAACTTTAGGTATATAGAACTTGTTTTTTTACAGTTGGAACGCAGATTTTTTTAAGATAGTATTGGTGCTAAGAGGAAGCAGCTGGGTAGTAGTTAAAGTGTGAGGCTTCATACATGAAGTAACAAGATGATAACCAATATTGTAGCCCATCATTTCTGGATACCAATTTTGGCCGAATAACAGTTGATCATATTTCTTTTCGTCGGCGCGCAGATTGTAATAAGGTTTAACATGCTTTTCCCACATTTTTTTAGCTTCTTCAATGGTATAATAATTTGTCCACGGAGCTAAATATTTTTTACCACAATACTCCTCTACAGCTCTTTCAGCTAACCCTTCCATCATCATAGCGTCTAACAAAGTAATCGTTTCATCAGATTTATTAATGGCTTTTAGCCTGCAAACGTGATGGTATTCATGGGTAAGCACTGCTAACATTTCTTCATCGGATGTATGACTTGTCATAAACACAAATAATTTATCGGTAAAAGCGACACCTGCTCTTCCATTAAATTCACGCTGCATTTTTCGATTTCTAGGATTGCTTGGAAGCACTAGCACCGCTACATCGGGCCCATTCCATGCTTTTTTAAGCTTCTCATAATGTGCTTTAACTTTCTTCCAAACCTGTCTTTTCTTCATTTCTTCTAATTCTTTTATAAACATTAAAGAAGGCGGACACATTCCATAGTTAAAAAGTAATTCCATATATTCTTTTTCTTTTAATTTCTTAAAATAGCGCGCGAGATAACGGCTTATTTCTTTCGGCTCCGTCCAAGTAGAAGTTGAAACAATCGGCATGTTTTCCCCTCACTTTCTTCTTCCTTTTGTTTCATGATATGTTCACAGCTACTCTTTTGGTTATTAAAAATAAAAAAAATTCTAGGCATCAGCCTAGAATTTTTCATTATGCTTCGTATTTTTTAAAGATGATTGTTGCATTGTGACCGCCAAATCCAAGTGAGTTGCTGAGCACCGCTTTTACTTCTTGCTTACGCGCTTTATTTGGAATGTAGTCTAAATCGCACTCTTCATCAGGTGTTTGATAGTTAATTGTTGGAGGAAGAATACCGTCTTGAATTGCCTTCACACTAAAAATAGCTTCTACTCCGCCAGCAGCTCCTAACAAGTGGCCAGTCATTGACTTTGTTGAACTAATCGCTACTTTTTGAGCGTGGTCGCCAAATACTTCTTTAATAGCCATTGTTTCAAATTTATCATTGTATCCTGTACTTGTACCGTGAGCATTGATGTAATCAATATCACTTGGCTGTAGGCCTGCATCTTCAATCGCATGACGCATTGCACGAACGCCGCCTTCTCCTCCTGGAGCTGGCGCTGTGATATGGTGAGCATCTCCTGTTGAACCATAGCCCACAATTTCAGCATAAATACGTGCGCCGCGCGCTAGTGCATGTTCAAGCTCTTCAAGCACAATAACACCTGCACCTTCTCCCATAACGAAGCCGTCGCGGTCTTTATCAAACGGACGAGATGCTGTTGCAGGATCTGGATTTGTAGAAAGTGCTTTATTCGCACAGAAACCAGCAATAGATAAACGCGTGATTGGCGCTTCCGTACCGCCCGTCACCATCACGTCTGCATCTCCGCGTTGAATGACTTTAAACGCATCACCAATAGAGTTTGTACCTGTTGCACATGCCGTTACCGTACAAGAGTTCACGCCTTTCGCCCCTAAAGCAATAGAAACTTGTCCTGTTGCCATATCAGGAATCATCATCGGAATGAAGAATGGACTTACACGGCGGGCACCTTTTTCTAATAACGTTGAATATTGGTTTTCAAACGTTTCCATACCGCCAATTCCAGAACCAATCCAAACGCCGACGTTTGGAGCAATTTCTTCTGTAATAGTCAAATCCGCATCTTTAACAGCCGCCAATGCAGCTACCATTGCATATTGAGTAAAGCGATCCATCTTACGAGCCTCTTTGCGGTCAATAAAATCTTCCACGTTAAAATCTTTTACTTCAGCCGCTACTTTAGCCGGGAATTCATCTGCATCTAGTCTCGTTAAAGGACCAACGCCAGACACGCCTGCTACTGCGTTTTTCCAAGCTGTTTCTACGTCATTTCCAATTGGTGTAAGCCCACCAAGTCCTGTTACAACTACACGTTTTTTATTCATCGTACATTCATCTCCTTCAGTTGCTTTAAAAATGTAGTGTTATTTTCCCCATCTAATAGCAATAGCTCCCCATGTTAAGCCGCCTCCGAAACCAACCATTACAATTAAATCATCATCTTGAATTTTCCCTGCTTCAAGCTCATGAACAATTGAAATTGGAATCGATGCTGCTGATGTATTGCCGTAGTATTGGATTGTTTTAGACATTTTTTCTTCAGGCAAGTCTAATCGCTGTCTTGCAGCTTCCATAATACGAATATTCGCTTGATGAGGTACGAGAAAATCAACATCCTCTTTTGTTAAACCTGCTTTTTCAATTACATTAACAGCAGATTCCCCCATTTGTCGAACAGCAAACTTAAATACTTCACGTCCGTTCATGACAATATGATCAAGCTCGTTTTGATACAAGTGCTTGCCTCCCGTACCGTCCGACCCTAGTTCAAAGGATAAAATACCTCGTCCTTCTGATACAGGTCCCATTACAACTGCACCTGCTCCGTCTCCGAATAAAACAGCCGTGTTACGGTCGTCCCAATCTGTAATCTTAGAAAGCTTTTCTACCCCGACCACTAATATATGCCTGTAAGCATTGGTTTCAATAAATTGCTTAGCTGTAATCATGCCGTACATAAACCCTGCACATGCGGCGCTCACATCGTAAGAAGCTGCTTTTTTTGCTCCCAATTTTTCTTGTAGCATACATGATACTGTAGGAAACGGTTGATCTGGCGTTACCGTAGCAACAATGATCATGTCAATATCTTCTGCCTCGACGTTAGCTTTATGTAAAGCTTCAACTGCTGCTTTATAAGCTAAATCAGATGTGTCCTCGTTATCGGCTGCAATTCGGCGCTCTTGAATACCTGTGCGCGTACGAATCCACTCATCTGATGTATCCATTACTTTTTCAAGATCTAAATTTGTTACAACTTTCTCTGGTACATAACGTCCAATTCCTAGAACACCAGCGTTCATATCAACCTCTCCTTTAAATAAAAGGCTTATATTCCTATAAAACCTATATCCGTCATTTCATTTATCGATTATATAATCAATTATTATGAGTTGGTACTAATTTTACTTCATTTTTTATTTTTTGTCTATATAGGTGTTCGTCCTACTCAGGTATCTATCATGCTACATATAGTAATCATACGGGACCCTCTTACTCTAGTATGGGACATTAAGTAAGAACTTACCCACCATTAAAATAGTGAAAGGAATGAGTATCATGGCAAGAAGACAAAGAAATGAAGGTTTTTCTGATTTTATGTTTGGAGCTGGGCGCAGAAAATCAAAAGAAGAAAGAGAGCGAGAGGAGTGGGAACGATTATTTAAACAAATCGATGAAATTGTACTCGCTGTCGAAGAACTAGCTCCTCTTCTTAAACAGTTTGCCCCTTTAGTCGATTTATTTTCCAAACAAAAATAACAGCTCGGATTCTACCGAGCTGTTTTCTTTAGTTGTTTTCATTTTCAGCTAATGCATCTTGCTTGCCAAGCTCATAGGCATCGTTCATTACTTTTGTTAGTAATGTCAATACCGGCTGTACGTGTTCCATTGATAACTCAACGCCTGTTTCATCTAAGATCTGTTTTGCTTCTGGCAAGTACTTCATTGCAATTTGCATGAATTGCATATTTTGCTCTTCCATAGTGAAATCTCCTTTATTAAAAACATTTATTCCTCCTTATATTAGCGAATCTATTCTATAAGTACAACTTTCTCCTTTTAATGAAGAGGTAAAAAGAATGTTCTCATATGTTTTTTTTGCAGATAAATGCCTTCTTTAGCCGTTACTTTTGAAGAAAATTGCAGCAGTTCTTTCGCTTTCCTGCTGATTTCATATTTTTCTTGAGCCGCTTCTTCCTTCACCTCCATATGAGTAATGTTTGCTCCTGCGCTCCAAGGCTGTAACTTTTCTTCAACTAAATGAATCACTTCATATGAATATGCAGCAGTTTTACAGCGTCTAAGTGCACTGACGGCATCTTCAATATAAATAATAAAATCCGTGCCTTCCATAATGTCAAAAGCCTCTTCGTACCCGGCAATATTTTTGGAATAGCACATTGACAAAGGCTGCCAAGGTCCGTAAAGAGTCGGCGTTCTGACAATTATAATGGGCCATCCATCATCTTTATATTTTTCTATCATTCGCTCAAAATGAACGTATAGCCTTCCTTCACTACTGTCCGGTTCTGGAATCGTTGTTTCTTCAATCTTTCGCTGCTGGTCTCCAAATACGCGCATGGTAGAAACAAACACAAATCGAATGTTGAATTGACGGCATTTGTTAAGCGCTTGAATGAGCACTTGCTGCGCTTTTTGCATTTCTTGTCTTAAAAAATCAGGATGATAAAAGTCTCCTCCATCGAAATACGTAAAGTAGACAACATCCGTTTCTGAGGTAATCATATCTAATGACTCTCCTACTTCAGTCGATGCATAATTAGCGTTTCGCCCTAAGAAAAATTTCATCTCTTCCTGCAAATCATCTTCTTCTTTATGAGCAGAATGTGTATACCCTTTTACTTCTGTACCTTCGTCTAAAAAAGCCATACATAAATGAAAACCAATAAAGCGGTTTGCCCCTATTACTACTACATTTCCCATATCGCTTCCTCCAATTCTTCATTCATCATTTACTCAACAAAAAGCTTAAATCCCTATAGTTATAGAGGGCACTCGTTCCTTATTTCAAAGAAGCTCATCTGTAAAAGCATCATGAACTCTTTTTTCATTTTATCTCTTATACAAAAAGCCCCTATGATATGTATAATCATAGAAGCTTTGCTTATAACACTTTTTCATGCTGTTTATAAAATTGGAGAAGGGACCGTTCAAACAAATAGTTTTTTTCCGGTAAATAAAGTGAAAGCATAATAGGAGAGTGAAGTTCTTCACGATGTAGTTCATATTTTTTACTGTGTGCAATTGGATAATGAGTAGAGGCATTAGGCGCCGTCCATATTTTCACGGGCAGCGTTGATTTTAATTCTGTAACAGAAGGGTACTCCTTAATTAACTTTGATACTTGCTTCCGCTCCACTTTATAAGCTTGAGTCAAGTCCTTCGTGAATTGTTTATAAAAGAATTTATTGTTTTTTTCATGTTCTGCATGCGTATGAAGATCAATACATGGATTTAGTAAACCAGCTGATCGAACGAACGTATTCCCGTCATTTTCCATTAGCTGCAGCGCTAACAGAGCCCCCATTCCTTCAGCTAAAATATGAATTCGTTTATTTAAAATTTCTTGTTTCATTACTAAATGATAAAGTTGTTTTGCAAGGTGATATGCTTCTGGAGACCCCCAATGCCGGCCATATAAATTGGAATAAAATACTGTGTATCCTTCATCTTGTAAACATTGCAACAGCTGTGACCTTCCGCCGTGCTGAATCCATAAGCTAGTTGAACTTTCAACAAAATGATCTTTATCACCCAATACTAACACACCGAAACCATTCGGTCGTTCAGGGACATGTACGACATTCCATTGCGTATCTAAGCTAAAAAAGCGTCGATGTATCATAGCTCTTCCTCCGTAACTTACTAGTTGTTCCATACAGTGTATGATAGAACCATCAAAAAGCGCACTAGAATAATGCCTATTTCTGACTTATTGCTCTTTTGTTTCTGCATGGGAACACGCCCCTTATTTATTCATAAAAAATTCAATTTCTTATTTGACTGCTATATGCTAAAATGAAATCAAACTGTACTGTAAACGAGGTGAATAGAATGCGTGTCGTAATGGCTTTTGTTTGGGGCTTTTTACTAATGAATATGGCAGTGTACGTAATCTCTGCAATGACGGGCGGTACTTACAGTTTCGCAACCGCTTCCATCCTTGGAGTAGTTTTCACGCTAGTTGTAATTTTGATTGGAGAACTGGGTGTACCGAATAAACCAGCAAATAATCATCACTAAAAAGTGTTGGCTGTAAAGCCAGCGCTTTTTTTATCTTTTGGCATAAGCTCTTCTCAGCAATTTCTTTCGTTAACTCGTATTCACAACAAATGATTGAAGCTATTTTTTACATTTATATACATTCATAATCATTGATTATCCTAACCTTTAACTATATAATTTTAGAATAATCAAACTATTAATTATAGGAGTGAATACTGCTGTGACTAAAGAAAAAATTGGTTTTATCGGAACAGGCGTTATGGGTCAAAGCATGGCCGGGCATTTAATTGACGCAGGATATGAAGTCCTTGTTTATACGCGAACAAAAACTCGTGCTCAAGCACTACTTGAAAAAGGGGCCAACTGGAAAGAAACCGTTCAAGAAGTGGCCGAACAATCTGATGTTATTATCACCATGGTAGGCTATCCTCACGATGTAAAAGAGATTTATTTAGGCAAAGACGGCATTATACATAATGCAAAGAAAGGCTGCTATACAATTGATATGACGACATCAAGCCCTATACTTGCTCGTGAGATTTATCAAGCAGCAAAAGAGAAGCACATTCATGCGCTTGACGCTCCTGTTTCAGGAGGGGATATTGGGGCTCAGAAAGCAACATTAGCGATTATGGTAGGAGGGGATTCTGAAGCATTCTCTGCCGTTACGCCTATTCTTGAAAAAATGGGAACAAATATCGTTCTTCAAGGAAGTTCTGGTGCTGGTCAACATACAAAAATGTGCAATCAAATTGCTATTGCCTCTAATATGATGGGCGTGTGTGAAGCGATACTCTATGCTGAAAGAGCTGGGTTAGATCCAAACACCGTTTTAAAAAGTATTGAAACAGGAGCAGCTGGAAGCTGGTCGTTAAGCAATTTAGCTCCTCGCATGATTAAAGGAGACTTCGAACCAGGTTTTTATATTAAACACTTTATTAAAGATATGAAAATTGCCATTGAATCAGCTGAAGAAATGGAGCTATATACACCAGGGCTAAAGTTAGCAAAATCGCTTTATGAACAGCTCGAAAAACAAGGCGATGATAATAAAGGAACACAGGCTCTGTATACCCTTTTAAAACAGCATGCCCTAACTGTATAAAAGCAGGCAGCTCATTATGAGCTGCCTGTTTTTATTAATGATTTACGCTTCATTTAACGAATTCATAAAACGACTGAATGCGAGCTGCCCTTCAGTGTTTTGTTTAAACACACCTGCATGTTCTAAGATAGTTGCAAAAATCAAACCGAGCTCTTGTTGGAGAATGCTTTGGACATTTTGCTCTTCAATATGTGGATATTTTTTCTCGATTTGTTCGGCCCATTTTACGTGTTTTTGCACTTGATCATGTCTGCTGGCTAACTCGTTCAGGTTATTCTGAACTAACCCTTTGGCCACTAGACTCATTTCGTCTTTCAAACGACCAGGTAAAACCGCAAGCCCCATTACTTCGATTAAACCTATGTTCTCTTTTTTGATATGATGAACTTCTGCATGCGGATGATAAATGCCACCTGGATGTTTGCCGTTTGTTCGATTGTTTCGCAGTACTAAATCTAATTCGTACAAATCCCCTCTTTTCCTAGCAATAGGCGTGACCGTGTTGTGAGGAGTTTGATCTGTAAAAGCTAAAATATCAGCACTTTGATCACTATATGATTTCCATTTCTTCAAAATGAAATCCGCTGCTTCTACTAATGGTGTAAGGTGCGAACTGTGAAGACGAACGACCGACATCGGCCAATGAACAATTCCAGCTTTCACGTCTGGATATGCTTTAAGAGAGAACAATTTATTTATTTTTGCTTTAGCCATAGGAAAATCATGATAGCCGCCTTGAAAGTGGTCATGAGTTAAAATAGATCCTCCTACGATGGGTAGATCTGCATTTGATCCTAAAAAATAATGTGGAAATTGTTCAACGAAGGCAAGCAGCCGCTTAAACGTTTGCTTTGAAATATGCATGGGTGTATGTTCACTCGCAAAAACAATGGCATGTTCATTATAATAAACATAAGGTGAAAACTGCATGTACCACAGCTCTTCCTGTAATTCCACAGGAATAATCCGATGATTTTGACGAGCTGGGTGGTTAATACGACCTGCATAACCAGCATTTTCTTTACAGAGCAGACACAGCGGATAGTTGCTTTCCTTCAATGATTTGCTTGCTGCAATTGCTTTTGGATCTTTTTCCGGCTTGGATAAGTTAATAGTAATTTCAAGTTCTCCAAAGTCAGTGTTTGTTACCCATCTTTCGTTTTTAGCAATTCGGTCTCTGCGAATATAGTGAATGTCTTTTGACAGCTTATAATAATAGCTTGTGGCTTTTTGGGGGCTTTGCTGATAGTGTTCATAAAATGTCCGATTAACCTCTGAAGGCATGCTTGCAAAGCACCCCATTATTTTGGTATCGAATAAATCTCTATACGTGATAGAATTCTCGGCGATTCGATTGTTTTCTGCAGCCCAATCAAGCATGTTGTCTAAAATAGCAGCTGGATGTTCCAGACGTTCTTCTTTGACTTCTACTATAATACATTCGTCGAGCTTTAACACTTCCAGCAGTTTATTTCTCACCACATCTATATCCCATTTTGTTAATAGATTCTTTTGTAAACCATATTGAATAAGTCGGGTGATTTCTTCATGAATGTTGACTGACATACACTCGTTCCTTTCTCTATCTGTGTTTTCTCTTGTACTGCTTCTAATGTGAGTTCACGTGCTCCTTCTCCAACGGTAACCACATAAAATTCAGCTTCTAAACTCGTTTTCTCATAATAGGTATCCCTTACTTGTTCAATAAACCTATCAACCTGTGCTTTTTGTACGATGCTAATTGTACAGCCGCCAAAGCCTGCACCCGTCATGCGTGATCCAATCACACCTTCTTGCAACCAAGCTGCTTCTACAAGAGCATCTAGTTCTTTCCCACTTACTTCATAGTCATCTCGCAGTGAGCAGTGCGATTCATTCATCAATTGACCAAACCCTTTTAAATCACCGTTTTGCAATTTAGCAACCGCTTCTTTTGTGCGTTCATTTTCATATACCGCATGTTTAGCGCGCTTACAATCTACTTCATTTTGTATCAAAAACTTGTACTTTTCAAATTGCTCTTTGGTTAAATCACCAAGCGAATTAATAGAAAGTGACGTTTGCAAATCTGACAGCGCTCTTTCACACTCCATGCGGCGTTCATTATATTTTGAGTCTGCCAGTCCTCTTCGCTTATTTGTATTAGAAATAACGAGCACAGCATCTGTTAATTGCAGCGGGCTATACTGGTATTCAAGAGTTTGGCAGTTTAACAATACGGCTTGATTTTCCTTTCCCATTCCAATTGCAAACTGATCCATAATCCCGCAGCTTACGCCGATAAATTCATTTTCAGCTTGCTGCGCCATTTTTACAAGGTCCATCATATCAATATTCAATTCAAAAATTTTATTTAAAAGTACGCATGTGACTAACTCAATTGATGCTGATGATGAAAGCCCTGCTCCGTTAGGAATATTGCCAAAAAACAAGATATCAAAACCAAAAGGAAGATCATATCCGTGCTTTTTAAAGGTCTCCATTACTCCTTTTGGGTAATTACCCCAATCATCTTCGATTTTGTACGTTAATTGCTCTAGAGAGGATTCAATAACTCCTGCTTCAGAGAAGTTTTTAGAGTACATACGTATTTTTCGATCATGACGTTTTTGTACTACCGCATACGTTCCTATACTCAATGAACAAGGAAAAACATGCCCTCCATTATAATCAGTATGTTCTCCAATTAAATTGACACGTCCTGGCGCAAAAAAGCAGCGAATAGCTTCTGACGAATGAAATATTTGTTTGAACTCTTCGATTAATTTTCCCAGCATTTATTATCACCTATTTTAAGTAGTTTTTTGGAAACGGATTCATATGTACATTGTAAAGTCCATTTTTCTTTGCCTCAATGGTAAAATTACTATTGATAATCGGTACTTTTTTGCTTATCACTTTAAAAATGATTCTTTTGAATTGACGATGAACTACTCTTACGCCAAAAAGGTGTTATCTTTATGTAAGCCTTGACTTGCAAATGATATGAAAATAATAGATTTAGAGACATCCCCTAAAAATAATCACGATATTTTCAAAAAATTATAGAAAAATGAAAGCGATTACGTTAAAGTAAGAATTAAGTACTACTTTATTTCAAAAAGAAGGTGAAAATTTGCTCTCACATTTCCAAGCTCAAGAATATTCAACGTACGCATACAGGTTTTTAGAATCCCGCACAAATGAAGTTGCGCAGCTATGGTCTGTTGGGTGGGATGAAGTGTTCTCTCCCCTTTATAACTGGAGCGGAAATCAGCGAAAAGACGTAGGGAAATATATTTTTCAATACACGGTTTCTGGGTACGGAATGATTGAAATAGATGGACATGAATATAAAGTGGATGCTGGGAAAGCATTCATCGTCAATATACCTGGAAATTATCGCTATTACTTACCAAAGGAAAGTGAAAACTGGGAGTTTATTTTTCTTACATTATACGGAGATGAAGTACAAAAATGCTGGGATTATATTCAGTCAACCCACTCTCCTGTAATACGGTTTCATCCTGAATCAGCACCTGTTCAGCTGCTTGCTCAAATATATAAGCGGGCAAGTGAAAAACATATAGCAGATCCATTTCATGCCTCAAGCTTATCTTACCGCTTTGTAATGGAGCTGTACCAATATATTAAAAGCATGGACAGTTTTACAGAAGATTGGCCTGAAAGTATTATTAGCTCTATTTTATTTGCCCGTAATCATTATCATGAAGAAATCGGTCCGGATGAAATGGCAGATGCAGCTCATTTATCTCGCTATCATTTTAGCCGGTTATTCAAACAAACGACTGGGATTACGCCGATTCAATACTTAACGAAGCTTCGCATTCAAAAAGCGGCCGAACTATTGCATCAAACCAAGTACTCAATCGAAGAAATTGCTGAAAACGTCGGCTATGCAAATGCCAATTATTTAACAAAAGTATTTCGCAAAACGACCAATATGACACCCGGGCAGTATCGAAAAAGTGATGCATCCATTGATGAGCACTTTGCATTGCCAAAATAAAAACGACTTCCATAAAAGGAAGTCGTTTTTATTTTTTATCGGGAATTTCTACTACCACAGAACCTTTTTCGTAAATAAAAGTCAATTTTTTACCCGGGATAATCATATTTTCTAAAATATCTCGTGCAGCTTGAAGTGCAAACTCTGTCCGTTCTGCCTTTTCCTGCACTTCTTCATTTTCAGCTTGAAGATCATTTTTATCCAGCGCTCTTATTTTAGTTAATGCCTGATCTATAAAATCGTATGCTTCGTCATATATAAGCTCTATACGGTCCTTCATGTGCTCATTCATGCCCCTTTGCCCATTTTGTATTATCATAAATGAATTAGATATATTCTACAACCTAAAACTGAATAAGTTTTTACGCTTAGCTCTCACGTATTTTCTTTCATTTATTTTAAAAGAAGAGCTGCTTTTAATAGCAAAAAAAGACCATTCAATTTATCATGAATGATCTTTTTAGAAAACTTATACGCTGACAACAAACTCATCATCTTTTACATCAACTGTCACTTGACTATAATCTTCAATTTGCCCTGCAATTAATTCTCTGGCAATTTTTGTTTCAATATATTTTTGAATAAACCTTTTTAAAGGGCGAGCTCCGTATACCGGATCAAATCCGGAGGCTGCAATATAATTTTTCGCTTCTTCTGTTAACGTTAACGAAATATGACGATCGGATAAACGCTTTTCAAGCTGAACCAATAGCTTATCAATAATCCCTTTTACTTCATGAACAGTTAGCGGTTTGAATAAAATCGTGTCGTCTACTCGATTTAAGAATTCTGGACGAAAATGCTGTCTTAATTGAGCCATCACTTGCTCTCTGGCTTTTTCAGTAATCTCGCCTTCACTTGTTAAACCGTCTAATAAAAATTGAGAACCGATATTCGACGTCATAATAATAACTGTATTTTTAAAATCAATGACTTTTCCTTTTGAATCTGTTGCTCTTCCATCATCTAGTATTTGAAGGAGCACATTAAATACTTCGGGATGGGCTTTTTCAATTTCATCTAACAAAACGACTGAATAAGGCTTGCGTCTCACCGCTTCCGTTAGCTGGCCGCCTTCTTCGTATCCTACATAGCCAGGAGGCGCTCCTATAAGCCTAGAGACCGCATGCTTTTCCATGTACTCAGACATATCAATACGAACCATTTGTTCTTCACTGTCAAATAAAGAATGTGCCAGCGTTTTGGCTAGCTCCGTTTTTCCTACTCCGGTAGGTCCTAGGAAAATAAATGACCCAATCGGACGGTTCGGGTCTTTAATGCCTGCCCGTGCGCGAATCACAGCATCCGTCACTAAGGATACAGCTTCATCTTGTCCAATCACACGCTGCTGTAAAATTGACTCAAGCTTCAACAGCTTTTCTCTTTCCCCTTCAACTAGTTTTGATACCGGAATTCCCGTCCATCTTCCTACAATTTCAGCAATTTCTTCTTCTGTTACTTCTTCTCTTAACAAACGGTTTTCTTGTGCTTTTTCAGCAGCTGTTTCTTCCAGCTGTTTTAGTTCTTTTTCAAGAGCTGGAATGCGTCCGTGGCGAAGTTCAGCTGCTTTATTTAAATCATATTTCCCTTCAGCTTCTTCTAGGTCTCGCTTCGCTTTTTCAAGCTGCTCCCGGACATCTTGCACCGTTTGAATCGACTGCTTTTCTTTTTCCCACTGCAGCTTCATTGTATCTGCACGTTCTCTTAAATCAGAGACTTCTTTTCGAATTGCCTCTAACCTTGTGATGCTTGCTTGATCTGTTTCTTTACTTAATGCCGCTTCTTCAATTTCAAGCTGCATGACACGTCGTGTAACTTCATCTAATTCTGATGGCATCGAATCAATTTCTGTTCGAATAGTTGCGCATGCTTCATCAATTAAATCAATTGCTTTATCAGGTAAAAAGCGATCTGATATATAACGATCAGACATAACCGCTGCTGAAACAATCGCTCGGTCGTGAATATTCACGCCGTGATGAATTTCAAATCGTTCTTTTAAACCACGTAAAATAGAGATTGTATCTTCTACGGAAGGTTCTTCAACCAGTACCTGTTGAAAGCGTCTTTCAAGCGCTGGATCTTTTTCAATATACTGACGATACTCATCAAGAGTTGTAGCTCCTATACAGTGAAGTTCTCCTCTAGCAAGCATTGGTTTTAAAATGTTCCCTGCATCCATCGCTCCATCCGTACGGCCTGCTCCAACGATTGTATGAAGCTCGTCAATGAATAAAAGAATTTGACCGTTGCTTTTCTTAACTTCTTGAAGAACAGCTTTTAAACGCTCTTCAAATTCTCCCCTGAATTTCGCTCCTGCTACTAAAGCTCCCATATCTAATGAAAAGATGGTTTTATCTTTTAATCCTTCAGGCACATCTCGGCGAACAATACGCTGTGCTAGACCTTCAACAATCGCTGTTTTACCAACGCCAGGTTCTCCTATCAAAACTGGATTGTTTTTTGTTTTTCGCGATAAAATGCGGATAACGCGGCGAATTTCTCCGTCTCGTCCAATGACTGGATCAATGTTGCCTGCTCGTACTTCTGCTACTAAGTCTCTTCCATATTTAGCTAACGCTTCATATGTGACTTCGGGATTTTGACTTGTAATTCGCTGATTTCCTCGAAGGCTGGTAAGCACATCTTGCAGAGCTTTTTTTGTTATACCGTGACTTGAAAATAACTTGCCATATTCACTAGAAGACGGTTCCTGTGCTAATGCTAAAAAGATGTGCTCAACTGAAACGTAATCATCTTGCAAACGAGATGCTTCTTCTTGAGCTTTAACAAACAGCTGCTGAAGTTTATTCGTAATATAAACCTTCCCTGCTTCAGCACCACTTCCTGTAACGGCTGGTTTTTTCGCAAGCAATTGATTTACCTGCTGCTGAAAAGATTGATGATCTATATGTAAATGATCTAATATGCGAGGAGCAATACCATCTTGCTGATGAATGAGCGTATAAAGCAAATGAGCAATATCCACTTCCTGCTGATTTCGTTTAATAGCTTCGGACTGCGCTTCCATCACGCCTTCTTGCAATTTTTGGGTCATTTTATTTATATCCATTGAACATCCTCCTTCGATACATTTGACCTTTATTGACCTTTATTTCATTATACCCAGCAATAGGAAAACAAGTAAAGCCATTCAATTTAGAATGGCTTCTTTATTTTTTACTATTTAAGGCTTACGCATGTACGTCCAGTGGCGATCATCGTTGGCCGTCTCTGGAAAACGCTCTCCTGCTTTTAATTTAACCTTTTGAGGATTATTTACGTTACTTCCTGTTTCACCAATTTCAATATACACTCCGTTATTAGGAGCTTTTTGACCCGGTGTGAAATGACGATTTTGTCCCATTGTCCTGCCTCCTCATTCCTGAAATGAAATGTTCTCCTATACTATTCCCTTAAGATTTCTGTTTCATAATGGAGATGTTTTCATATTAGGCAGAGAAAAAGAGCAGACCTTTAGATCCGCCCTTTTATATTAATGAGTAAATTTGATAGCTTGTTCGATTTCAGTTTCTCCAGCTAGCATTTCAAACGTTTTTCCTATCGTAGCTTCTTCGTTTAGACATTCTACAAGCACGGCTGCTACATCTGCTCGGGGAATCGTCTGAGATTTATCTTCAATATCATTATTGATATCAATTTTCCCAGTAGCTTGATCATTCGATAAAGTTCCTGGTCGTACAATTGTATACTGTAGATTAGACTGCTTTAAGTATTCATCCGCTATCGCTTTCGCACGCAGGTAAAGCTGTAAGCCTTCTGGTCCTTGTTCAGGTGCATCTGTTCCCATTGAACTTAACATAACAAAGCGCTTTGCACCTTGATTTTTTGCTTCATCAATGATATTTTTAGCGCCGTTTTGATCCACAGCGATTGTTTTTTCGTCTCCCGTATGTCCTCCAGAACCTGCTGCAAATATGACAGCGTCCATACCTTTTAAAGCATCTGAAACATCTTGCTCCAAGTCACCAAGCACAACGTTGGCACCCAGCTTCTTTAACGCGTCTGCTTGCTTTTCGTCGCGAATCATCGCATAAGCTTCGTGATGCTTGCTGTTTGCAACTTTTTCTACCACTTGTTTTCCCGTTGTTCCGTTTGCTCCAACAACTAATACTTTCATCATAAATCACCTTTCGTTCTGTTTAGTATACAGTTGATGTTCCCACAATTAATTCCCTTTAAACAAAAAACCCCTTCTGCTATTCTCAGAAAGGGTTTTTCTCTTAAGCTAAAATGGCTTGCAGCAAAGCTTTTTGTACATGCATACGATTTCCAGCCTGCTGAAAAACAACAGAATTTGGTCCGTCAATAACGCTTGCTGTTACTTCTTCTTCACGATGCGCAGGCAAACAGTGCAGAAATAAATAGTCTGACTTAGCATAGGAAGCTAGTTCTTCATTTACTTGATAAGGAGCAAATATTTTCAAGCGTTGCTGTGCTTCTTCTTCCTGTCCCATACTTGTCCATACGTCTGCATAAATAGCATCGGCATTTTTCACAGCTTCTATAGGATCTTTTGTAATCGTAACCTTCGCACCTGTTGTAGCAGCTATTTCATGAACATAAGCTGTTACAAAGTCTTTTGGCTCATATCCATCAGGGCATCCAATTGAAATATCTATCCCCATTTTTGCACAGGCAATCATTAACGAATGCGCTACATTATTTCCGTCTCCAACATACGCTACTTTTAGCCCTTCAAATGATTTCTTGTGCTCGTAGATCGTTAATAAATCAGCTAGAGCCTGACAAGGATGATAATCATCTGTCAAACCATTAATAACGGGAATGGATGCGTAATCTGCAAGCTCTTCGATCTTGCTGTGTTCAAACGTACGAATCATTATAGCATCGATGAATTCAGATAGTACGCGTGCTGTATCAGCAATCGTTTCTCCGCGTCCAATCTGTAAATCTTGGCTGCTTAAAAAGAGGGCGTTTCCTCCAAGCTGCATCATTCCCGCTTCAAATGAGACTCTTGTTCTTGTTGAAGATTTTTCAAAAATGAGCCCCAGCGTTTTTCCTTTTAACGATGTTACGATTTCACCATTTTTATGCTTTTCTTTCAGTTCAATGGCGCTTTCTAAAAGTGACATAATATCGTCTGATGATAAATCTTTAAGTGTAAGCAAATCTTTTCCTTTTAAATTCGTATTTACCGAGACTGTACTCATGATACTGTCACTTCCTTTTTAGTTTTTTGAAACCATTCTTGCAGTGATGAAACGTGATATTCATCGACTTGGAACGATTGGAAAAATAGCGAAGCCGTTTCTGCCTCCGTCATAACCATTAAACCGTGTTTTAATGCTGACATACGGCTTTCTTTATCTTCAGGCTGTAAACTTACATATAATAAAGCTTCTTTCGTTTTCACCCATTCACTAACTTCTTTATCTTTAACAAGAGTTAATCCCGCGCTTTGCGCAAGCTCTTCAAGGCCCTGCGCCTCTCCGTTGATATACACTTCTGCAGCACCTTTTTTACTTAACACATACTGATGGAATACTTTTTTTGCTGCTTCTTCAATCGTTGAAGAAATCGCAATTCCTTCACCAGTTGACTTCATTTCTGGTCCAACAAGTGGATCAACTCCTGATAATTTACTTGTCGAAAACACTGGAAACTTGATAGTTGTGTAAGCCGGATCCGGCAATAAACCTAGCTTTTCACTAATTTCCGACAATGATTTCCCAAGCAATATTTGAGTTGATAGCGAAACAAGCGGCGTGTTGCACACTTTGCTTACTACAGGCACTGTACGGCTGGCACGCGGATTAACTTCCAGCATGTAGACTTCATCGTTGTAAATAACATATTGGATATTCATAATCCCTTTATATTGAAGTTTGTTTACAATTTTTTGAGCGTAGCTCACCATTTTTTCTTTATGCGCTGCTTTTACTGTTTTTGCTGGTAAAAGCGCATAGCTGTCTCCTGAATGAACGCCGGCTTTTTCAATATGTTCAACGATTGTCGGAATCAACACATCTTTTCCATCTGCTACCACGTCAACTTCTGCTTCTTTTCCCGGGAAGTAAGCATCAATAAGCATTGGGAAATGAGACGCTTTAATAGCCGGTAAACAAGCCTGCAGCTCCGTTTCGTTTTGAATTGTCAGCATTCCTTTTCCGCCAATCACGTAAGAAGGACGAATAAGTAATGGGAAGCCCATATCTTTTGCTTTTTTTACAAGTTCTTTCGCGTCCTTCGCCATTTCACCTGGGATATGCGGAATATCACAGTCATCTAAGAGCTTATAAAACAGGTCACGATCTTCAAGTGCATCAATGACATCATTTGTAATCCCTAGTAAATTAACGCCAGCTTCTTCTAGACCTTTAACAAGCGAAATAGCCGTTTGACCTCCGTATTGAACAATTACATCCGTCACATTTTCAGCATCAAGAACATTTAATACGTCCTCTACTGTTACAGGTTCAAAATATAAGCGATCTGCTACTTCAAAATCTGTACTTACCGTTTCTGGATTATTGTTAATTAAAATCGTTTCGTATCCTTCTTTTTCAAGAGCTAGCACACCGTGTACAGAGCTGTAGTCGAACTCTACTCCTTGCCCGATACGAATTGGTCCAGAACCGATAATCGCAACTTTTTTATTCGTTGATGGTTCAATCTCACTTTCGCCGTAGTAACTAGAGTAGAAATACGCCGTTGAAGATTCAAACTCCGCTGCACATGTATCCACCATTTTATAGCTTGGCGTAATATGTAGTGCTTTACGTTTCGCTCTTACCTCAAGTTCTGGCACATTCCATAGGTCTGCTAGATACGCATCTGTAAAACCATGTTCCTTCACTTGCTTGAATTGTTCAGCTGTAATCGAATCAAAACGTACTTCTTTTAAAGATGCTTCCATTTTAATCAGCTGTGCAAAGTGTGTTAAATAGAAATAATCAATTTGTGTTACTTCATGGATATACTCAGGCGTTGTGCCGCGGCGTAAAAGCTCAAGGATAACAAAAATACGCTCCTCGCTTTGTTCGCCTAGCCTGCTTTTTAATTCATCCGTTGAAAGTTCTTGCAGTTCTTCTACTTCTAATCCTTGTAAGTCAATTTCTAAAGAAGATAATGCTTTTTGGAAGCTACGTGTAAAGTTACGGTCAATAGCCATTACTTCTCCAGTTGCTTTCATTTGCGTACCAAGCGTTCTTTCAGCGTAGAAAAACTTGTCAAACGGCCATCTTGGAAATTTCACTACTACATAGTCAAGAGCAGGTTCAAAGCTTGCATACGTGTCTCCTGTCACAGGATTTAATAATTCATGAAGCGTGTAGCCTACCGATAGCTTTGCAGCAATTTTGGCAATCGGATAGCCAGTTGCTTTTGATGCAAGAGCAGACGAACGGCTCACACGCGGATTTACTTCAATTAAATAGTACTGCTTGCTTTTTGGATCAAGCGCAAACTGAATGTTGCAACCCCCAATAATGCCAAGCGATGAAATAATTTTAACTGAAGCAGAGCGAAGCATTTGATATTCCACGTCTGTTAGTGTTTGAGAAGGAGCAACGACCACCGAATCTCCAGTATGGACGCCTACGGGATCGATGTTCTCCATATTACAAATTGTGATGCACGTATTGTTTACGTCACGCATAACCTCGTACTCAACCTCTTTAAATCCGGCGATGCTTTTTTCAATTAAGCACTGAGTAATAGCACTTTCACGCAAACCTGACGCTGAAAGCTTTTCAAGCTCTTCCATAGAATGAGCAATTCCTCCGCCCGTTCCGCCTAGCGTATAAGCAGGACGTACAATAACAGGAAAACCAATTTTCTTGGCAAAAGCTAACGCTTCTTCTACTTTTGTAACAACTTCACTTTCCGGCACCGGTTCATTCAGTTCATTCATCAATGCGCGGAACTCTTCACGACTTTCACCTTTTTTGATTGATTCAATCGGCGTTCCTAAAAGTTTCACATCATATTTTGGCAAAATGTTTTGTTCATGAAGCTCAAGTGCTAAGTTTAAACCCGTCTGTCCACCTAATGTTGCTAACAAACCGTCCGGCTTTTCTTTTGCAATAATTTTCTCTACGCAGTCTACTGTTAATGGTTCAAAATAGATTCGGTCTGCTACGTGAGTGTCCGTCATAATTGTAGCTGGATTATTATTGATTAAGATAACTTCATAACCTTCTTCTTTTAATGACAAGCATGCCTGAGTTCCTGAATAATCAAATTCTGCTGCTTGCCCGATTACGATTGGTCCTGATCCGATTACTAAAATCTTTTTTAACGTTTGGTCTTTAGGCATATACTTTTCCGCTCCCTACTTGCTGTACTTTCGTCATAAATTCATCAAAGATATACGTGCTGTCACTTGGTCCAGGATGTGCTTCTGGATGATATTGAACCGACATAACAGGAAGGTCTTTATGCATTAAACCTTCAACCGATCCGTCATTCACATTTTTAAATCGAACGTTTAATGGCGTAGACGTAATCGTCTGTTCATCTACGACATAGCTATGGTTTTGAGACGTCATACACACTTTGTTATTCGTTAAATCAATTACAGGCTGATTAGCTCCTCGGTGACCGAACGCCAGCTTTTTGGTTTGTGCCCCAAAAGCAAGCCCAATTAACTGATGTCCAAAGCAAATTCCCAAAGTTGGATACGATGAAATAATTTCTTTTAATTCATCCAGCTGACTGCTCACTTGGGTTGGATCTCCAGGTCCGTTTGATAAGACAATGCCATCCGGCTGCAGCTCTTTTACTTTTGAAGAGCTTGTAGAATAAGGAACAACTGTTACTTTGCAGCCTCGATTTAACAGCTCTTGTAAAATTGATTTTTTATAGCCAAAGTCCATTAATACAACGTGTTTTTCACCGTTCCCGTAAGTAACAGGCTCTTTTGTTGATACTTCTTTTACTACATATCCATCGCATTCAGCAGTAAATGCTGGTGGTTCAGCAGATGTCGAAAAGGCAGATTGCATCGTACCTTCTTTTCGAATTCGTTTTACGACCGCTCTCGTATCCACATGTGTAATAAGCGGAATGTTCCATTTCTTTAAATATTGTTTAAAGCTGTACATCGCTTCGTAATGGAACCCTTCATCTGAACATTCGTATACGACAACGCCTGCTACGTGAGGCTTTTTGCTTTCATAATCTTTTTCATTGATACCATAGTTCCCAATCAAAGGGTACGTAAAGACGATAATTTGATCTTTGTAAGATGGATCAGTCACAACTTCTTGATAACCAGTCATTCCAGTAAAGAAAACAATTTCTCCTTCTGCCTGGTGCGTTGCTGTATGTTCAATGTGTCCGGCGAACGAATCGCCGTTTGCTAAGTGTAAATATCCGTTCATTGTGCATCCCTCTTCGAATAATTATTTATAAAACAGAATTTTTATACAAACATATTCAAAAAAATTTGTATTATGAAGTAATTTTTGTTTGGCTAAACGCTTCTTCAATGATATGAATCGCTTGGTCCAACTCTTCTTTTGTTACAGTTAAAGGCGGCAGCAATCGTACTACATGCGGTCCTGCTCCCAGTGCTAGCAATCCTTTTTCACGCATAGCTGCAAGCAATGCTGACTGATGTTCTCCGCATTCAATTCCAATCATAAAACCTTTTCCACGAACATCGGTTACAAATGAATAATCTGCTACGCTATTTTTCAAAGCATTGGTAAAATAAAGGCTTTTTTCTGTAACCTCTGCCAAAAATGCTTCATTAAAAATAATGTTTAAGGTTGCTTTGGCTGAAGCTAGTGCAATTGGGTTTCCTCCAAAGGTTGTTCCGTGAGTACCAGGTCCAAATGCTTCTTTGAGATAGCCTTTGCCAATCATCGCACCAACCGGCATTCCGCTTCCTAATCCTTTAGCTGCTGTAATAATATCTGGTGAAACGTTAAAATGCTGATAAGCAAATGGTTTTCCAGTTCTGCCGATTCCAGTTTGCACTTCGTCAACTATAAACAGTGCTTCGTGCTTTTTACATAGCTCTTGAATGGTTAATAAAAATGCTTCGGTTCCTGGAACCACTCCGCCTTCTCCTTGAATGACTTCAACCATAATTGCTGCTACGCTGTCGTCCATTTCTTGTTTTAATGCTTCTTCATCATTGTATGGCACGTAAACAAACTCATTAACAAGAGGACCGAAGCCATCATGAATTTTTGCCTGCCCTGTAGCTGTCATTGTAGCAAATGTACGTCCATGAAATGATTTTGTAAACGTAATAATTTTGTGTTTTTGTGTGTACTTGCGCGCTAATTTAATCGCCGCTTCGTTGGCTTCTGCACCGCTGTTACAGAAAAATACTGCATCACCGTTTGAGCGTTCCACAAGCTTACCTGCTACGTCTTCTTGAATCGATTGATGAAATAAATTTGACACGTGCCACACTTTATTTAACTGCTCTTCGACCGCTTTTTGAACATCAGGATGACGATGACCTACGTTACAAACAGCGATACCTGAAATAAAATCTAAATACTCATTTCCTTTGTTATCTATTAATTTTGTTCCTTGCGCCTCTTCCACATGGATATCAAACCGTTGATATGTTGGAAACAATGAACTCATCGCTATCTTCTCCACCTTTTCCACTATATTTAATTGCTGTACCAATCAGCTTTCCTTCCTTATCTAAAAATCCATCAGTTCCGCTAATAATATGAACTTCTTCAAGCAAAGGAGATAACGCATTTACCGCTGATGTTACTTTCGGAATCATTCCGCCATAAATTACTTTTTCTTCAATAAGTGCATCAATCTCTGACTTTGTAAGCTCAGGAAGCAATGCTCCATCCTTTAACACACCTTTTACATCCGTTACAAACATCAGCTTTTCAGCATTTACTGCTTGTGCAACGGCTCCGGCTGCCACGTCAGCATTAATATTATAGCTATTACCTTCTTCATCTGC
The DNA here is from genome assembly GCF_025910025.1 of Priestia sp. JV24. Classification (NCBI taxonomy): domain Bacteria; kingdom Bacillati; phylum Bacillota; class Bacilli; order Caryophanales; family Bacillaceae; genus Priestia; species Priestia sp. JV24. The sequence continues at coordinate 53,282 of NZ_JAPCIN010000010.1, read as the reverse complement.
TCCAATGGAAGAAACAACTGGAATATACTTACTGTCAGTTAGTTGTTTTAATAATGTATCGTTTACGCCTTTTACTTCTCCAACGTAACCTAGACGTTCCACATCAATTGCCTCTGCTTTAAGCAATAATCCATCAATTCCTGATAGTCCTACCGCTTTTAAGTTCGATTTTTGTAGATCTTTTACAAGCTGCTTATTAACCTTGCCTGCTAATACCATCGTCACAACTTCTAATGCTTCTTTGGACGTTTTTCGAAGCCCATCTACAAATTCCGTTTCAATGTGAAGTTTGGTAAGCGTATCTTGAATATCAGGTCCGCCTCCGTGCACAACAATGATCTGATATCCATTTGCTTTTAACTGCTGAATGCTTTCAAAAAAAGCGCTTGTTAACTGGTTGACAATGCTGCCTCCGCATTTTACAACGACGATTTTTTCATTGCTCATTTCACTCTCTCCTTACGTTCGATAACTGGCATTGATTTTGACATAATCGTAAGTCAAATCGCAGCCCCACGCTTTGCCGATCCCGCTTCCCTGCTGTAAGTCCACATAGACTTCGACCGTATCATTTTCTAAATAAGCCTTTGCCTCTTCTTCACTAAATGAAACAGGCTGACTGTTTTCTAACATCTGGATATTGCCTAACGAAACGTTCACTGTTTCTGGATTAAGCGCTACTCCGCTGTATCCAACTGAACAAATAATTCGTCCCCAATTAGCATCGGCTCCATACATGGCCGTTTTCACTAGGTTCGAGCCCACAATTTGTTTAGCAATCACATTTGCTTCTTCGTTTGTATGAGCACCAGATACGTTTACTTCAATTAGTTTTGTTGCTCCTTCACCGTCGCGTGCAATTTGTTTGGCTAAATCTTCACACGTCAAGCGCAGTGCTTCATAAAACGAATTCCATTCAGGATGATCTGGTGTAAGCGACTGGTGATCAGCTTTTCCATTTGCTAAAACAACAACCATATCGTTGGTGGACGTATCACCATCCACTGTAATTTGATTAAAGCTTTTATTTGTAATAGAACCTAGCGCATCTTGTAGCACTGAAGCTTCAACCTTAGCATCCGTTGTGATAAAGCTAAGCATCGTAGCCATATTTGGGTGAATCATGCCTGATCCTTTCGCTGTGCCGCCAATGGTGACTACTTTGCCGTCAATTTTTGTTTCATAGCAAGCTGATTTCATCACTGTATCTGTTGTTAAAATAGCCGTTTGAAATTCTTCTGCTTTTTCTTTGTTCGACGAGGGACTTAACAACCCAATGCCTTTCACGATTTTTTCCATATCTAGAAGCTCTCCAATTACGCCTGTAGAAGCTACCGCTACATGATGAGGTAGGATATTAAGCTTTTTTGCACATGTATTTCGCATTTGGTATGCATCTTTTAATCCTTGTTCTCCAGTACATGCATTTGCACATGCGCTGTTCACAACGATCGCTTGCAGCTTCTGCTCCACCGCTACACTTTCTTTTGTAACAGCTAAAGGCGCCGCTTGGAAGGCGTTAAGCGTGTAAACAGCTGCGCAATTAGCTGGCACATCGCTTACAATAACTCCTAAATCTTTTTTAGCATAACGTAAACCAGCGTGAACGCCGTCTGCTGAAAAACCTAGCGGCGTTACAATTGTACCGTTCTCTATTTTCTTTATCTTTTCTTTCGTTTGTTTAACCGTAATCACTATACGTTCCCTCCTGCTTTTATCGTGATTAGTGATGCTGTTGACTTTATGGGAAGACAGGCAGTAGCCCGATACCCGCTTGCTGTTCAAATCCCATCATGATATTGGCATTTTGAATGGCCTGGCCGGCTGCCCCTTTAACTAAGTTATCAATGACAGAAACAATCGTGACACGCTTTGTTCGTTCGTCAAATGCAACACCGATATCGCAATAATTTGATGCACTTACTTCTTTAGTAGACGGAAATTCACCAGCTTTTCGAACGCGAACGAACGGGGAGTTTTGATATGTATCTACATATAGCTGATGAAGCTCTTGTACTGAGCTTTCTTCAGAAAGTTCAGCGTATATTGTACTCATAATCCCTCGCGTCATTGGAACTAAGTGCGTACTGAACGTAACGTGGCCAATTTCTTCATCCCACTTTTCTAAAATAGATTCGATTTCTGGGATATGCTGATGTTGATTAACTTTGTATATTTTCATATTTTCATTGATTTCAGCATAATGAGCCATTTGCGAAAGACCGCGTCCTGCTCCTGAGATCCCGGACTTTGCATCAATGATAATAGAGTTTGATTTCACCATTTGTTTACTAACAAGGGGAGCTAACCCAAGCAGTGTAGCTGTTGGATAACAACCCGGATTCGCAACGAACGTACTGCTTTCAACTTCGTCTGCAAACCATTCTGATAATCCATACACAGACTGATGCAAAAATATTCCATCCGCAGCAGGCTTTTTGTACCATTTTTCATAAAGCGCTTCTGTTTTTAATCTAAAATCTCCAGATAGATCTACCACTTTTATTCCTTCTTCTATTAATTGAGGTACAAGTTTGCTAGAAACACCGGACGGAGTTGCTGTAAACACTAAATCTAATTCTTCAGCCATCTTCTTAGGGTTTATATCTTGCAGTGTATATACAGTATTAGAAAGGTGAGGATAAACTTCTGCTAGTTCCATCCCATCCTGAGAGGATGAATAAACTGCATAAACATGAAAATGTGGGTGATTCGCTAACAAACGAATCAGTTCTACTCCTCCATACCCTGTTGCTCCAACAATTCCTACCTTGTATTCTTTCATTTTAAAACTCCTTTTTCCACGTATCTATTTGAATTATTTATCATTATAATACCGTATAAAAATAAAATCAAATGAATATTTAAAAAATCCAACACTTTATTCTATATTTTTAAACATTTTTATTTATTCATAAGTTTTTATTTTTATAACTATCTTTCTATTTTTGTTTAGAAATTGTTCACAGATAGTTTTGGAAAACACTGGTTGTTTTTGTGTATAATAAGAATATCGATAAAATCATCCGTATGACATTTTTTTATACGGCTAGTGGACGTACAGCATATACAGACTGTTCTAACTTAATAGATTAATAAGTAGCAGTCGCAAAAATTTTAATTAAAAGGTGATAACATGATGAACATCACAACGGATTCTTTTTCGAATGAGCTGCAGCAATTTTTTATGAGCTTTGATCATAAAATTTCGTTTAAAAAAGGTGACTTTCTCTTTCAAGAAGGTTCGACTTCAACTCATTTATTTTTTATTACATCAGGGGCCGTGCAAGTAGGTAAAGTGACACCGGAAGGACGCGAGCTGACGCTTCAGCTGGCGAGTTCAGGAGACTTAGTCGGGGAAGTCATGCTGTTTTGCGGATCTACTCCCCATATGCTTCAAGCAAAAGCTATTGAACCTTGTACGGCAATCAGTATTCAAAAACGGGTGTTAGAAAACGAACTAGCACAATACCCTGCTCTTTCTATGGAGTACATGAAGTGGATGGGACTACAAATTAAACGAATGCAGACAAAATTTAGAGACTTAATTCTAAATGGAAAAAAAGGTGCTCTCTATTCTACTCTGATCCGCATGTCTAATAGCTTTGGAGTAATGAAGCCAGATGGTATTTTATTAAACGTAACGTTGACCAATCAAGAAATCGCCAATCTATGCGGGACATCTCGAGAAGTGGTCAATCGCATGCTCGCTGAGTTGCGAAAAAACGAAGTGATTTCAATGGCAGATGGAAAAATCATCATTCATAAGCTTTCTTTTTTAAAGAAAGAAATAGACTGTGAGGACTGCCCTGTGGAATTGTGCAGAATTGAATAAGAAAAAAAGCCATCGTTGATGGCTTTTTTCTTATTGAACACCTAATGCAATTTTAGCGTAGCGCGTCATGCGATCTTTATCCCATGGCGGATTAAATGTGATATTCACTTCTACATTTTCTACTTCTTCAAGCGAAATTAATTGTTTTTTCACTTGTTCGCCAATCACACCAGCCAGCGGGCAGCCGATAGAAGTTAACGTCATCGTCACGATAACCGTGTTGTTTTCTTCCATTTCTACACCGTACACTAAGCCTAAATTTACGATATCAACGCCAAGCTCTGGATCAATTACTTCTTCTAGTGATTCCATGATTTTATCTTCTAACTGTTTATCCATATTCATTCTCCTTTCTTTCACTTCCGTAATTATCTTCACGTATTAAATATACCCTTAAACAATTTATCGTAAGCAATCAATAACTATGTCTTACACCGTAACAAGACAGCTTTTGCATGTCAATCGTTCTGCTTTGCTCCTAAGGAAAAGTTGTGTAAAATATGGGAATACAAGCATGAATATTAGTAGAATTCAATATAATCGTATAACTACTTCAATTTAAAAGGAGCCCTATATGAGAAACGATCAACACTTAATCGCCTTAGATCTGGATGGAACATTGTTAACGAATGAAAAAACCATTTCACCTACAACGAAACGGGTATTAGAAAAAGCCAAACAAGAAGGACATATTGTAATGATTGCAACTGGAAGACCTTATCGTTCCAGTGCTATGTATTACAGCGAATTAGATTTATCCACGCCTATCGTAAACTTTAACGGAGCGCTTGTCCATCACCCCCTTCAGCCTGATTTCGGCACGCATCACGAACCTTTAAACCGCCGCACTGTCCATGACATTGTGACAGCTATGCAAGACTATCGCATCAACAATATCATGGCAGAAGTACAAGATGATGTGTATCTTCATTTTGAAGATCGAAAATTAATGGATGTACTTAGCCTAGGGGATCCTAAATTACAAACGGGTGATTTGCGTCATACGCTGCAGCACGATCCAACGTCTATTTTAATTCACGCAGATGAAGAACATGTACAAGATATACGCTCTCACCTTTCAGATGTTCATGCAGAAGTACTAGAACATAGACGCTGGGGAGCACCTTGGCATGTCGTTGAAATTGTAAAAAAAGGACTTAATAAAGCTGTAGGTCTTGAGCGCGTAGCTAATCATTATCAAATTCCACGCGAACGAATTATTGCGTTTGGCGATGAAGACAATGATTTTGAAATGATTAAATTTGCAGGACACGGTATCGCCATGGAAAATGGTATTAGCGAATTAAAACAGCTAGCGCGTGAAGTAACAAAATCGAATGAAAATGATGGTATTGCTTATTATTTGGAAAAAACGTTAAATTTATAACTTAGCTTTTTTTGAAAAGCAAGGTAAATTTTTATCGCTATCATTTTTTTTATTTAGTACACACTATAACCGACACTTCTTAAGGTGTCGGTTTTATTTATATTACGAGGAGGAATTTATGATGGGCAGAGGCAATCGATCAAAACGTTTTGTGAAACAAGGTGCAGACGCAGTTCAAAAACATGATGAACGAATTCCTTATCATATGACTATGGCAGAGGCAGAAGCATTTCAAGCTCAGCAGCGCCAAACTCCTCATGGAGGACAGTAACTTATGAAAAATTCACTTTTTGGTCAAGTAAAAGATGCGATTCGAAATGCAGTATCCGGCCATTCAGAAGATCAGCTTCACCGTCAAAAGCACGGCAACGGTGAACTTGATATTTCAGAAGGTGTATTAAATAGCATTGCTTCTAACGCTTCTCCTGAGGAGCAAGAGCAGCTGAAGCAATTCCAAAACTCATTGCATCAAGCGTACGATACAGATGGAGAATCACATTCACAAGAGAAAAGCGCAGACATTACGTCTGATACGCTGTCTCATATCGTTCAGAATGCTTCTTCCGAAGAGAAGGCACAGCTTGAACAGCTTCAAAACACTTTAGAAGGCGGTCAGTCTCACGCTCACGGTAAAGCTCACACGTCCAGTGAAAGCGTAGCAGCTGATATATTATCTCATGCACAGCAAAATGCTTCTCCTGAAGAAAAGAGCCAGCTTGAACAGCTTCAAAGCACTTTAGAAGGCGGTCAGTCTCATGCTCACGGTGAAGCTCACACGTCTAGTAAAAATGTAGCAGCTGATATGCTGTCTCATGCACAGCAAAGCGCTTCTCCTGAAGAACAAGCTCAGCTTCAGCAGCTTCAGAATACATTGGGAGCTGCTGGTCAAAATCATCAAACGTCTCAGGCTCATACGTCTGCAGCTTCGGGTGAAAACATTGCAGCTGATATGCTGTCTCATGCGCAGCAAAATGCTTCTCCTGAAGAACAAGCTCAGCTTCAAGAACTTTCTAATGACTTAAAAGGTACACATTAATACAAAAGGTCCAGGTAATTAATACCTGGACCTTTTTTAATCCTTGCGAAACAAACCAAAGATTCCCGTTGTCTGAACGATATTGGTAAATGCTTTAGGATCTACCTCTTTAATCACTCGTTCCAAGTCATATAATTCATATCTGGTCAAAACAATCATCAGCATTTCTTTATCTTCATTTGTAAAGCCGCCTTTAGCCGGTACCGCCGTAATCCCTCGCACGAGTTTGGCGTGAATCGCCTTTCTTAGCTCCACTCCTTTTTTTGTTACGATCATTGCTGTGAGTTTGACATGACGCGTATGAATAACATCAATGACGCGAGTAGTTGTATAAAGCGTCACAAGCGTATAGAGTGACTTCTCAGCACCATATAAAAGACCTGCTAGCACGATAATAATTGCGTTTAATATGAACATATAAGTGCCAATTGGTCGGTCTTTTACTCGAGACAAAATCAGGGCAATAATATCGAGCCCACCAGTTGAAGCTCCAAATTTTAATGTAATCCCTACCCCTACCGCTAAAATAACGCCTCCAAAAACTGCGTTAAGGATGATGTCTTTAGAAAGTGCTTGAATAGGAATAATTCCAAGAAACAAAGTTGTTGCAGCAACGCTGATAAAGCTGTAAACAGTAAATGACTTCCCAACTTTTTTCCACCCTAAAATAGTTACAGGAATATTTAACAACAACAACAACACTCCCGTGGAAATAGTAAAAGGGGTGTAATCTGTCACGATACTCGAAACAAGCTGCGCTACTCCTGTAAAGCCGCTCGAATATACATTAGCAGGTATCAAAAACAAGTTGAGCGCAAGCGCATTCAATAATGCTCCTACCAAGACGACTATCGCTTTTTTTGTTTCAAGCCACATATTCAAATGACCGACCTCCGCTTTTTTAAAACTTCTTACTCTCCTATACCCATTTATAAAATGAATAAAGTCAGCATCTTTAAAATAGTTAGTACATATAGTATGTACGATTTGGCAGAATTAAAAAAACTTATTCAAAAATTGTATTTTCCTCAAAGTGCTTATACACTAATACTATATCGTATATAACGCTTCTCAATGTTTATACATCAAATTCATTTAATATTTTATAAATGCAATTAGGAAGGTGACATTTATGTCAATTAAACTTTTAACCGATAGTGCAAGCGATTTGCCTTTATCCTTTTTTCAAGAAAATAACGTTGGCTTTTTACCACTTCGCGTAAGCCTGGATAATCAAGAATTTTTAGATCTACAAACGATTGAGCCAGCTTCTGTCTACGAAGCTATCCGTAAAGGCAAGATGCCAAAAACATCTCAAGCGGCTCCAACTACTATGTATGAAGTCTTTGAAGACATAGCTAAATCAGGTGATTCGTGCGTTTATTTAGCTTTTTCTTCAGAATTATCCGGTACATATCAAACAGCAATGATGATTCGAGAAGAACTCCTAGAAAAGTATCCCGATTTTCAATTAGAGATAATCGATACGAAATGTGCATCTCTTGGCCAAGGAGTAGTTACTTATTATGCAGCACAATTACTACAACAAAACCTCTCACTAATAGAGATGACAGAAAAAATAAAACAATACGCGCTGCATATGGAACATATTTTTACGGTCGATGACTTAGATTTTCTTGCTCAAGGAGGACGCGTGAGCAAAGCTTCTGCTTTTGTAGGAGGTCTGCTTAATATTAAGCCGCTGCTTCATGTGGAAGATGGAAAATTGATTCCAATCGAAAAAATCCGCGGCCGTAAAAAAGTATTTAAGCGCATGCTTGATGTAATGGAAGAGCGAGGAAAAAACCTCTCTTCTCAAACCATTGGAATTAGCCATGGAGATGATTTAGAAACAGCTCTTCAGCTGAAAGAGATGATTCAAGAACGTTTTGGAACTAAACATTTTATCATTAATATTATTGGTGCAGCCATAGGTTCTCACTCTGGCCCAGGGACGATTGCAGTCTTCTTTTTGAACGAAAACATCGAATAATTTAAAGAGGTCAGGGCATTCTAAAGGTACGACCAAAAAGGGGTGTATCACGATGCCAAAAACGAGCGATAACGATAAAAAAGCAAAAGATAATAACGCAAAGCTTCACGAAAAGAATCTGCAAGCTAAGCATAACCGTGAGCTTGGAAAACATTCATTTTCTAAAAAAACTGATCACTTATAAAAAGAAGCCGCTGAATTTTCAGCGGCTTCTCCTTTTAGTTTTCTTCTTTTTTAAAATATGTCCATCCTTCTTCTTGATAAACTTTTCCTTCTTTCATCAGTTTACCAAGCGCACGTTTGAACGCAGCTTTACTCATATTAAAGCGCTCACGAATATCTTCCGGATAGCTTTTATCCCAAAATGGCATAACGCCACCGCGGCTTTCCATGTAATCGTATAGTACTTGTGCATCTTCATCCATGCTTTCTTGCTTGCGCGGAAGAAGCGATACGTTTAGCGTTCCGTCTTCTTTTACATTAATTACGCGGCCTGTTACATATGTACCAAGCTTTGGTTCTTTGCGTCTCTCGCTTTCATGAATAAATCCAACATATCCTTCATCTGTCATAATAAATGAACCTACGCGCAGTACGCGATAGATGTATCCGCTCACTTCACGATTAAAAAGTTCGGGCGGAGCATCTAATGCCATTGCTTTCATCACATCATCTGTAGCAATTTTTCCGTACATCTTACCACGCTTTGAAATCTTCATTGTACAGTAAACCTTGTTTCCGACTTCTGGCCACAGATCTTCTAGCGCAGGTAAGTCTGTTGAACCAATTAACATATCTTTGTTCATGCCGATATTTACAAACACGCCCAAACCTGGATTAACATCTACGACCTCGACCCACTCATAAACACCTTCTTCAACAAGAGGTAAGTGCATCGTTGCCGTTAAACGGTCATGCTGATCAAGGTATAGAAAAACTTCTACTTCTTCTCCTTCAGCAAGTTCTCTTGTTGTTTCATTTTTATGTAGCAAAATTTCTTCTTCACCTTCTGCTAACATATAACCAATCGGCGTTTCCCGGTTTACTGTTAAATACGCTTTCATCCCAGCTTCTACATTCATCGTTCTATCCATCCTTTATATAAATTAGTAGTGACTATTCCGTCACCACATACCTTCTCCCTTTGCATCGAACAGCATTTTAAATTTCAAATCAACTTAAATGCATGCATTGTTTAAAAAAGCTGCTTCTATAGCTTACAACAAAAAGCATAACTTGTATTGTATCAATTACCGGCTCTCTATTCAATATCAGTTGTATACAGTTTGTGTTTTATTTATAATAAAAGAACAAACTCTTTACATATGGAGGTTATTATGGCTAAAGATAGTTCATTTGACATTGTGTCACAAGTCGATTTATCAGAGGTAACAAACGGCATTACCATGGCAACAAAAGAAATTAAAACCCGCTACGATTTTAAAGGCAGTAAAAGCGAAATCTCACTTGAAAACGAAGAGCTTGTTCTTATTTCTGATGATGAATTTAAGCTTGAACAGTTAAAAGACGTACTGATCTCCAAGCTTATTAAACGCGGCGTACCTACACGCAATATCTCATATGGAAAAATTGAGAACGCCTCTGGAGGAACGGTTAGACAACGTGCCAAGCTAATTCAAGGTATCGACAAAGACAACGCTAAAAAGCTAAATACAATTATTAAAAATACCGGTTTAAAAGTAAAAAGCCAGATTCAAGATGATCAACTTCGCGTAAGCGGTAAAAATCGTGATGACCTGCAGCAAATTATTTCAGCTATTCGCAGCGCTGATTTACCTATTGACGTACAATTTATTAATTACCGCTAAAAAATGGATGCCACGGCATTCATTTTTTCTTTTAAAGCCTTTTTTTATTCATTCAGACTTATTCCTATGCATAGATACACTTTCTTAACAAATACTAGTATACGCTTACATACTCATATTAATTAAGGAGTGTATACTAATGAATCAAAATCAAAAACAAAACTTCCCTCCTCAGCATCAGCAAACTCAGCCAGGTATTGAAAAAGATATGCATCCAATCCCTACCTCTATCGCTCCAGATTATAAGGCAAGCGGAAAATTACAGAACAAGGTAGCTGTTATCACCGGAGGAGACAGCGGTATCGGACGTTCTGTCGCTTATCATTACGCTAAAGAAGGCGCAAATGTTGTCATAACCTACCTTAATGAACACGATGATGCAAATGAAACCAAAAAACAAGTTGAACGAATGGAAGCTTCTTGTTTATTGCTTGCTGGCGATATAGGAGATGAGCATTTTTGTCAAGAAGTCGTCTCAAAGGCGATTCAGACTTTCGGAAAAATAGACATCTTAGTCAATAATGCAGCTGAACAGCATCCTCAAAAAAGTATTACGGATATTACGACTGAACAGCTTACTCGTACGTTTCAAACGAATATTTTTTCAATTTTTTATCTGACCAAAGCTGCATTGCCTCATTTAAAACAAGGAAGCGCTATTATTAATACAACGTCTGTGACAGCTTACCATGGACATGATCAGCTGATTGATTACTCTTCAACCAAAGGTGCTATCGTTGCTTTTACACGTTCTTTATCAGCTTCGCTCGCAACAAAAGGCATTCGCGTAAACGCCGTAGCTCCGGGACCCATTTGGACACCTCTTATTCCGTCTACGTTCGACGAACAGCAAGTTGCGACATTTGGGTCTAATACACCTATGAAACGGGCAGGACAGCCTTCTGAGCTCGGACCGGCCTATGTATACTTGGCAAGCTCTGATTCTTCTTATATGTCCGGGCAAGTTCTGCACATTAATGGGGGATCCATTGTAAACGGATAACATTTCTCTTCGGTCATTCATTTATTTTTATGTGGAAACACTATCAGAATTCAGCTATTTTTGTTTAAATAGAGATATGAACACCGCTAAAGGAGAGTATTTGAATGACCGATACATTAAGCACTCTTAAACATATATACGAAACCATTTTAAATAAAGTCGATGCCGGTATCCACGCGGTCGATGAAACAGGAAAAACTATTATTTATAATGAAAAGATGACAAAGATGGAGCTGATGGATGAACAAGACGTTTTACATAAAAACTTGTTAGATGTGTTTATGTTCAAAGAAAATCAGCAAAGCACGCTTGTACAGGCGCTGCAAAAAGGAAAAGAAACGGTTAACGTCAAGCAAACGTATTTCAACAATCAAGGACAAGAAATCACGACGATTAATAATACCTTCCCTATTTTAAAAGACGGGGTCATTCAAGGAGCGGTTGAAATTGCTCAGGACGTGACGAAACTAGAGCGTCTAATCCGGCAAAACATTAGGCAAAAAGGAAACACACGCTTTACGTTTGATAGCATCATCGGAAACAGTCAAGCGGTTCATGATGTGATTGAAGACGCCAAGCGCGCTACTAGAACTCCTTCTTATGTCTTAATTATTGGAGAAACAGGCACGGGAAAAGAACTGTTTGCTCAAAGCATACATAATGGCAGCAGCCGCTCTTCTGCGCCTTTTATTTCACAAAACTGTGCTGCGCTACCGGATAATTTAATTGAAAGCCTTTTGTTCGGTACGAAACGCGGAGCTTTTACAGGTGCAATGGATAATCCTGGTCTTTTCGAACAAGCGCAAGGAGGCACATTACTGCTAGATGAAATCAACTCGTTAAACCCAAATCTTCAGGCTAAGCTTCTTCGAGTGCTGCAGGAAAAAACCGTACGAAGAATTGGGGATACAGTGGACAAACCGGTTAACGTTCGAGTGATCGCGAACATGAATGAAGATCCAATCGATGCAATTGCAGAAAACCGATTACGCAAAGACTTATATTATCGACTTGGCGTCGTGACGCTTTTTATTCCTCCTCTTCGTGAACGAAAAGAAGATATTATTGAATTAACAAAGTTTTTCATCAAAAAATACAATGATTTGTTTCAGATGAATGTAAAAACCGTAGATCACCAAGTCATGTCTTCTTTTCTCTCTTATGACTGGCCAGGGAACGTACGGGAATTAGAACACATTATTGAAGGTGCAATGAACTTGGTAATGGACGAAGATGTTATTCACTATTCTCACCTTCCTTTCCAATACAGAACGAAGTTCCAGCTAAAGCAGCATGAACATTTTGAAAATAAAGCAAGCAGTGACGCACCTTCTTATCCAAGCGCTTTTCACCCTTCTCTTCCTTTAAAGGAACAGCTGTTAGCGTTCGAAGCAGAATGTATTAAACAAACGCTTGAACAACACAGCCACAACATCTCAAAAAGTGCTAAAATACTAGGGCTGACCAGACAAAGCTTGCAATATCGTATGAAACGATTAAACATCCGCTCTAAATAAAAAAGAAGTGCACAGTGCACTTCTTTTTTATTTTGCTTTATAAACCGGTGAATCCGATTGTTTTTGATCAATATTTTTCTTGATTCCTACGTGATAATACACGTAGAGTACAATGATTAAAGGGACACCACAGTAAAGACCAATTCGTTGATCCGGAATAAAAATTAAGCTGATTAATACAAGTCCATACAAACAAAAACCTAGAATAGGAACGAATGGATAAAGTGGCGTTTTAAATTTCAATTCCTTTATGTCTCCTCCTTCCGCTAAAAAACGACGGCGGAACATAAATTGAGAGGCACAAATGGACATCCAAACAATAATGGTTACCATTCCTGAAATCGAAATAAACCAAAGATATACGGTTTCAGCAGCCACGACACTTGTAATCAACGAGCACCCTGAAATAATCATTGTCACAATTAATGCGTTAATTGGAACACCTTTTGTAGATAATTTCTTCAAAGGTTTTGGCCCCATATTGCTGTTTGACAGTGACCAAAGCATACGAGAAGCAGCATAAACGCCGGAGTTCGCCACTGATAGAACGGCTGTTAAAATGACAAAGTTCATGATATCCGCTGCGTATGGAATGCCAATTTGATCTAATACGGCAACAAACGGACTTTCAATGACGCCTGCTGTTTTGTATGGCAGAATAGAGACTAAAACAAACATAGCTAATACAAAGAAAAACAGCGTTCTCCAAATGACGTTTCGAATAGATCTCGGCAACGTTTTCTCAGGACTTTCACTTTCTCCTGCTGCAATGCCGACAAGCTCCGTTCCTTGAAACGAAAAGTTAACCGTTACTAAAGTCAATAAAACTGCCAGTATTCCATTTGGAAAAAGACCTGCGCCTTGGGTGAAATGTGAAAGAAACGGGGCGGGTTCTCCTCCCTTGAAATCGATAAAACCAAAAACAGCAGCTCCTCCAATTAAAATAAATAGAATAATAGCCGTAACTTTAATACTCGAAAACCAAAACTCAGTTTCAGCATAGCTTCGAGCAGAAAGAGCGTTAATTAAAAATGTAATGACACCAAAAATCAAGCACCATGACCATATAGGTACATCAGGAAACCACCTCTGCATTAAAATTCCTGCTGACGTAAATTCAAGCCCCGTCGTATTTGCCCAGCTGAACCAGTACAGCCATCCAATCATAAAGCCTGTAGAAGGTCCTAAAAACCTTGTAGCGTATTCTTGAAAGGAACCTGAAACCGGCATTGCTACCGCTAGCTCTCCTAAACAAAGCATAACTAAGTACATGAGGAAGCCGCCTATTATATATGCAAGAATGGCTCCTCCCGGCCCTGCCTGGCTAATAGTAAAACCCGAACCTAAAAATAGGCCTGTTCCAATTACGCCTCCTAACGCAATCATAAATAAATGTCTGCTTTTCATTGTTCTCTGTAATTGGTTTTGTTCTGTATGTCTATTCATCGGTACCTCCGTTCTTCATTTTCTTATATGTGGTTTGTACAAGCATGCCTACTTTTTAGCATCTGAACGGTTGTTTCTTGAATCAACTTAGGAAGAACTCCGAACGAATAAGGCTTATACACTCGCTCTGTCCACTTATGTCCGTCTTTCCCATATACTCCTATATTGATGGACGGAATATTTAACTCTCGAATTTCACGGAAAGGAATCGCCCCTGCAATCCCCCACCCCGGAAAGTTACGTGTAAAAGCATCGATTTCCTCATCTGTCTCATGAAGAGATAAAAAGCTGCCATCCGCTAGGTAGGGAAAAAATTTTTTAAAGTGAAACGTCTCTCCCGTCTGTTTTCCAACCTTCTCCACAGCTGCTTGCAAGGGATAAAGAAGCTGCTGATCTCTGCTTTCGTCTTTCTTCAAGTGATTATGAGGCAAGTAAGGCGGTGCAAAAAAGACAATTACGCGCGGACTTTGATGCGGATCTAACTTTTGAAGTTCTTCAATTACTTTAAAGCACCTTGTTCTAAGTTCTAAATGCGCATACTGTTCGAAAGCTCGTTCAATACAAGCCTGAGCATTTATCCCTTTTTGATCCAATTCTTCCAGGTAATCTTCCAAACTCACAACATCCACTTTCCAAGACAAGTTTCGCTTTGGTAAATTCGTTCTCTGAACAAAAAGTTCGTAATAATCAGAAAGTTTTTTCTCCACTTTTTCACATGCTTCGATTGATAATCCAATTAATTGACTCATCACTTCTTTTGCCGTTCGTTCATAGATGAAATAGTTAAAATACAAATGACTGCTTACAGCAGTTTGCACATTATAAGCCTCTTTATTATCTCGTTGATACAGACAGGAAGGTGGCAGTACCAGCTCTCCTTCAATATTTTCAGTTAGATTAATATTGTTATGGATGCTTCCTGTGATCTCAGATGCAATCAAATTAGGATCTATACCAGCAAGCGTATCTCCTACGTGTACCTCCCTTCCGTAAATATAAAAACATGGAAGCAGTTTCCCAGCAGCTCCTGTATAAATATAGCGCGTGGAATCTCCATCGTAAAGAGGTGTAATAAAGTCGGTATTAATCGCTGCTACATATGAAAGATTTTTTTCTTTTTTCAAACGGTTCAGTTCAGAAACGGCAGAAATAATTCCAGCATGCTGACTTTCCTCATCTGGGTTGACCATAAAAAGGACGTTTCCTTCTAATTTATTTGGATGCTTAGTAAAATGCAGCACATTGGCTAAATGTACAGCAATTCCACTTTGCATATCAACGGCTCCTCTTCCAAACATCCATTCACCTGAGCGAGCATCTCGCTGTACATCTTCATTAATGTTATGCGTAGAGAAATAGCGCTGAAGTTCTTCTGGATCTAATGCTATGTCTTTTAATGGACCAAAATCTTCAATGCCAACCGTATCTAAGTGAGCGTGATAAATCATTGTTTGAGCATTTTTTTTGCTGCCTTGAATAAAAGCAAATACATTTTTTCTACCTAGCGTATCGCCATTAATTTTCTGTTCCCAAACGTGGAGGGGATTTTCTTTGAAATAAGGAAAACTTTGAAGCGTGTTTTTAATGAAATCAGCAATCTTTACTTCGCCGCTTGTCCCATTGATACTTTTGATTTTCACTAACGTTTTTGTTAAACATTCAACTTGCTCTTCCATGCTTAGCTGTGAGAGTTGGATATACACTTCTATTCCTCCTGCCTATCAAATAAAAACGTCATTTAGCTGCATATGAATAAAAATAGTACGATATATACATATCGTACTATTTTTATTTATTTTAAACCGATTACTCAGCAAATACTTTTTCAATTCGTTCAATTGCCCAGTCTAACTCTTCTTTTGAAATCGTTAGCGGCGGAGCAAAACGAATAACCGTACTGTGCGTTTCTTTACAAAGCAAACCTTGGTCTTTTAATTTTTCACAATAAGGACGAGCTTCTTCGTGTAATTCTACCCCAATGAATAGACCTCGGCCGCGCACTTCTTTAATAACTGGATTGCTTAAGCTTTGGAGCTTCTGCTTGAAATAAGAACCTAATTCTAATGAACGCGCTGGAAGTTCTTCATCTTCAATTACTTCCAAAGCAGCTAATGATACGGCACAAGCAAGCGGGTTTCCTCCAAATGTTGAACCATGAGAGCCAGGGTTAAAGACACTTAAAATGTCTTCATTAGCAACTACGCAAGAAATAGGGAAAACTCCTCCTCCAAGCGCTTTACCTAAAATCAGCATATCTGGTTCTACACCTTCCCAATCACAAGCAAACATTTTGCCTGTACGCGCTAAGCCAACTTGGATTTCATCAGCAATAAAGAGCACATTATGTTCTTTACATAAATCAGCTGCAGCTTTTAAGAAGCCTTCTGGAGGTAAAACGATACCTGCTTCACCTTGAATTGGCTCAATTAAAAATGCGGCTGTATTTGGTGTAATAGCAGCTTTTAACGCTTCTAAATCACCATAAGGAATGGTTTGAAGCCCTGGAAGCATCGGTCCAAAACCACGTTGATATTCTGCTTCAGACGATAAGGAAACAGCTGTCATTGTACGACCGTGGAAGTTGCCCACACATGCGATGATTTGTGCTTGATTTTCAACAACGCCTTTCACATCGTAAGCCCAGCGGCGTGCAGCTTTAATGGCTGTTTCCACCGCTTCTGCTCCCGTATTCATTGGAAGAGCCATATTTTTATTTGTTAATTTACAAATCTTTTCATACCATGGACCAAGCTGATCATTATGAAACGCTCGTGACGTTAACGTTACTTTATCAGCTTGACGTTTTAATGCTTCAATAATTTTTGGATGACGATGTCCTTGGTTAACAGCGGAATAAGCACTTAGCATATCCATATATTTATTATTTTCTGGATCGTGTACCCATACGCCTTCTGCCTTTTCAATTACAATCGGCAGCGGATGATAGTTGTGTGCCCCAAATTTTTCTGTTTGCTCAATGATTTTCACCGTTTTTTGTGTTTCAGTTGTCATATTTACTCCTCCTTATTTTCTAATTAGAATGTTTCAGATGTTGTTTTTGCTTGCATGTGAAGAACAAGATAATCCGGTCCGCCTGCTTTTGAATCCGTTCCTGACATATTAAATCCGCCAAAAGGCTGGTAACCAACAATCGCTCCTGTACATCCTCTGTTAAAATACAGATTTCCAACATGGAACTCTTCACGAGCGCGCTCAATATGCTCGCGGTTGTTTGATAATAAAGCGCCTGTTAATGCATATTCTGTATTGTTTGCAATCTCCATCATATGATCAAAATCTCGCGCTTTAGAGAATGCTACTACCGGACCAAAAATTTCTTCTTGCATGAGACGAGCTTTTTCATCTACATCCGCAAAAATAGTTGGCTGAATAAAGTATCCAGTTGAATTGTCTGCTTCTCCTCCCGCAACAAGCCGTCCTTCTTCTTTTCCAATTTCAATATACGATAATACTTTGTTATACGACGCCTCATGAATAACAGGTCCCATATAAGTTGAAACTTCTTCCGGGTTTCCAACGGTTAATGTTTTTGTTAGCGCAACTGCTTTTTCAAGCACTTCATCATACACCTCTTGATGCACAACAGCACGAGAACCAGCGGAGCACTTTTGCCCTGCAAAACCAAATGCAGAATATACAATTGAAGAAGCAGCTAAATCCAGATCCGCATCTTTGTCTACAACCACCGTATCTTTTCCGCCCATTTCAGCAATAACGCGTTTTAGCCATTTTTGGCCCGGCTGTACTTTTGCTGCTCTTTCGTAAATGCGGCAACCTACTGCGCGCGAGCCGGTAAACGAAACAAAACGTGTTTTTGGATGTTCAACTAAGTAGTCACCGATTTCAGGTGTAGCACCAGGAATAAAGTTTAATACGCCTTTCGGTAAACCTGCTTCTTCCATTACTTCTACAAATTTCGCTGCTACTACAGGAGTGGCATCAGCTGGCTTTAATAAAATCGTGTTGCCTGTTACGATAGCTGCTACTGCTGTTCCAGCCATGATAGCTAACGGGAAGTTAAATGGTGAAATAATAATACCTACGCCAAGCGGAATATAATTGTACTGATTATACTCACCGTCTCGACTCTGTACTGGAGAACCATCTTTTAACGTCAGGACTTGACGTGCATAGTACTCTAAAAAATCAATTGCTTCTGCTGTATCAGCATCTGCTTCGTTCCAAGGCTTTCCTGCTTCTTTTACAAGATAACTAGAAAATTCATGCTTTCTGCGACGGATGATGGCCGCTGCACGGAAAAGAATATCCGCGCGATGTTCTACTTTCCATTTTTTCCACGTTTCAAAAGCTTTTAAAGCTGAGTGCATCGCTTGCTCTGCTAGATCTTTATTTACTGTAGAGACATATCCAATCACTTCTTTTATATTCGCTGGGTTAACAGACGTAATTTTCTCTTCAGTTTCCACTTTTTCACCGTCGATCACAAGCGGGTACGTTTTGCCAAGCTGTGTATTTACATATGTTAATGCTTCTTGAAATTCCTTTTTATTGTTTTCGTCCTTAAAATTTGTAAATGGTTCATGAGAATAAGAAACTACCATGATATATACCTCCTAGTATGCAAATCTTTGTTTACTTTATAGTTATGCAAATAGCGTGCCAACTTTTAATAAAACTTTACGGCCTATTTGTCATCAAGGTTTTCACCACTTGTATCATTCTTTCTTTTTGATAAAGGGAAAAATAATTTGCAGGTGTTTATTTTTTTTGCACTTCAAACGCCAATATATTTTGCATAAGAATATATTAAGACATACCTAAATCAACAGCTAAGAAGCAGCTACCTACGTTTACCCTACAAACGAAAAAATCCGAACGAGTTTGATTCTCCATCAAGAATCAAACTCGTTCGGATCTTCCTTCAACTACAATACTTTTGTTCCAGCCTCTTTCTATTCGTTTATAAAGTTATCTCTTCGTCATTTGAATGGTTTTACAGGATTGCCTTTTAATCATTTTGTGAGGAACGCGCACTTGTTCTGCAACAGCATATGGCGTTTCAATCTGCTTAATCAAGCAGCGTACAGCCTGATAACCAAGTTCAAAAATATTAATATCAATAGATGTGAGAGCAGGTCTAGCCATTTCGGCGATCAGAACATTATTAAAACTGACAATCGAAATGTCTTCAGGAACCGAAATCCCCATTTCATCCAATGTATTTAAAACGCCTAATGCCATTAGATCGTCTGCTACTACCAAAGCCGTTGGACGTTCTTTTAGAGATAAAAGTTCGCAAACAGCTTCTTTTCCTCCCTTCTGTAGAAATTCTTCATGAATTACATACTCGTCCCGGTAAGGAATGTTTGCTTTTTGAATCGCTTTATCATAGCCTGTTAAACGGTCAATGGTAACGACTAATTCAAGACTTCCGCCAATGAAAGCAATACGTTCATGTCCAGATTCAATTAAATATTCCGTCGCTTCTTTTCCAGCTTTAAAATTATCATTATCAACAAACGTGATGCTTTCACTATGTTTAAACGGCTTTCCAATAACTACAAACGGCACGCTCTGTTCTTGCAAATAAGAAAGTACTTGATCATCAACTTTGGAGTACAGCAAAATTAATCCATCCACTCGTCTTCCCTGTACCATTTGAACAACTTCTGCAAAAATCTCTTCTTCCGTTTCTCCAGTGGACATATAAATCGCTCTTTTGTTTTCGTGAGCTCCGGTGCTGATTCCTCTTAGCACTTCGGGAAAGAATGGATTCTGAAACACCTTGTCTGCTGAGCTCGGCATCACTAGGCCGACTGCCTCTGTCGTTTGATTTGCTAGACTTCGCGCAATAATATTTGGGTGATAACCAAGTTCTTTCATAGCCGATCGCACGCGCTGTTTTGTTTTTTCACTAATTCTTGAGCTGTCTGCAATGACGCGAGATACCGTCGAAGGGGCTACATTTGCTAAATTTGCCACATCTTTTATTGTTACACCCATAATTCCACCTCTTAATTATGTTTTCTTCATTAATACTTATCCAATATAATTTGACAACTACGACGCGCTGTCCTTTTTACGAGATTGAGAAATTTTCTTTTCTTTTCTTCTTTTTGAAGATGCTTTGTACAAAAAGATGCCAAATCCCGTATAAACAGCAGCAACCGCTGCGATATATCCAATATTAAACCCTGACTTTTTCACTACTTTATATACATTTGTGGTCTCAGGCTCCAATGAAATGTTGTATAAATCGTCAACGGGTCGTATAATTCCTTCCGTTATTAACCCTCTTAGTTCATTTTCTTTTCCAACTTTTTCAAGCGGAACATTAATGGCCGACGTTTCCTTTGTATTATTAATCACAACAAACGTCGTTTCGTCCTTATACCTTCTCTTGTATACAGCCACACCTTTTTGCTCAGACACAAGGGTAAAGCTTCCTTTTCGAAGAGAAGGCGACTTTGCTCTAAGTTCAGACAGTTTTTTTAAATGATCTATAATATCGGGATTAGCTAAAAAATTCATCATGCCATAATTTTCTGCTCCCTTTCCCCCATTCAGCGCAATTTCCGTTCCATAAAAAACGATTGGTACACTCGGCGAAGTATAAAGATAGGAAAGCCCTTGCTTTGTTCGGGCTCCAGGATGATTTTCACTCTTTAATGCTTGTCCTGTAAAACGTGTGCTATGAACATCATCTAAAAAATTGGCTAAAGGCTGATTACTTTCTTTTCCCCACTTGTCATACAACATTTTTTGCGGAAGACTAGTACCGCTAAACGTAGCAGCAGTGGCTTCGGCTAGCGTTCTATCTACAAGCAAATCTACTCCTAATGAATCAGCCTGCTCATTTTTTTTTAATGGTTGCCCGTTTATTTCTCCTATTAATAGAAAAGAAGGATCCATGCTTTTTAGCGTCTTAGAAAAGGATGAAATAAATGCAGAAGGAGCTTGATCGATATCTTTAACGTAATATCCGTCAATATCTGCTTGTTTGCTCCACCAAGCAGCATTTTTAATAAGGTATTTCTGCACAGCGCTTTCTTTTAAATTAAGGTGAGGCAATGCTTTAATTACTTCGTTATCTGTACCGGATTCATTACTTATCCATGTTTGTTTTTCTTTATCTGCTACCCAGGGATGATTGTTACTGATTGTCAAAGGAAATTCAACCATAATTTTTATATTGCGCTCATGTGCTTTCTTCACAAGATTTTGTAAGTCTTTTAATGTTCCAAAATGATCGTCTATTTTATAATGGTCGGTCACCGCATATCCATGATAGCCTGTCTCATCATTTTCTATAAAAGGAGTTAATAAAACAGCGGTAAATCCCATCTCTTGAATATAGCCTAACTTTTGTGCTATTCCCTGTAAATCGCCTCCATAATAGGCATCTGAACGTTCATAGTTAACATTTCGATCATTCTGTTCACTTCCGTTATAAAAACGGTTGATCATCAATGAGTATATTACCTCATCACGTATATCTTTATGATCTTGCGCTGAGGCACTGCTTCCAAAAAGCAATAATAGTATAAGCAGCATACTTGTCCTTTTCCATTTCATCTATTCCCCTCCTATAGACGAACTGTTTCAAACTCACTTTTGTTTCCATTATAACGTTAACGCTTACATTATTGTTAAATAAGTTGATAAAAACAAAAAAAGTGATTAAAAGTTTTTACTTTTAATCACTTTTTTCCATCTATATACTGCTATACCGTCTCATTTACGTTCGAGATATGAGGTTTATCCGATACTTTACCAACTTTATTTAATCGATCAATCAATCCAACACCAAATTCAGGATGAAGGTTACCATCTTCTGTCGCTACGAAACTTTCACGAAATTCGTATGCGGATGAACCGTGTTCAGCAAAATCTAAACCAGCAATTTCTTCTTGGCTGAGACTTTTTTCTTATTTACATAATAGTTAACGTTTTCATATCTTTTCAAAAAAAAGTAACGCAAAGGAAAAGTAATTCCTTTGCGTTACCCCGTAGAAATAGATGTCATAATTTTCTTTTTCACTTGACTTGTGACAAAGTGCTTTTCTGTAAATACGTCATAATTTTCTTTTCGAATTTTATCAAGAATCGCTCGGTATAGATGCGCCGCTCCTGTAAGAGGCAAACGAGAAGCGACCGGATATTTATGAATCGACTGAAGTCCTTTTATATAATACATCTCCGCTTCTTTGGCCAGGTGCTCCCACATCTCTATAAATTCAGAAGTGACCCACCGGTTCTCTAATAGCATGCGCGTATATCCGTAAGAATTCATAAGATCTTTCGGTAAATAAATGCGCCCTCGCTCTAAGTCTTCCCCAACGTCTCTTAAAATGTTGGTCAGCTGCATCGCAATGCCTAATGCAATTGCTTCTTCTTCTAATTCTTTATGAGTAGTTGGAGCTAAAATCGGTAAAAGCATTAACCCTACCGTACTCGCTACATGATAAGAGTATGTTTTCACTTCATCAAGCGTATCGTATTCTTTTTTTACTAAATCCATTCTCTGGCCGGTAATCATATCATCAAACGCTTGAACATTCATCTCATATTGTTCAAATACATTGCGCAGAGCTACCCACATGGCGCTTTCGTTTAATAGTTCTCCATTTTTAAATCGGGCAAATTCTGATTCGAATTGCTGCAGCTCTATTTCAGGGTTGCATCCTTCATCTACAATATCATCGACTTGACGGCAAAATGCATATACTGCCCATACTGCCTTTCTTTGTTTTGACGGCAGCATGGAAAAAGCTTTGTAAAACGTTTTTGAGTTTTCTTTAATAATTTCTTCACACTGATTGTACGCTTTGTCTAACGAAATGTTCATCATATAGGACCCCTTTCTCTATTAAAGGATAAACCATCATTTCCTTATGGCTTACAAGATCTTAAGAAAGCTTTGCAACCGTTTGAACAGATGATTGTTCAATAAGATGATCAGCTAACATTTTTGCTCCTTGCATAACAATTGGCACGCCTCCGCCTGGATGAATAGATGCTCCGACCGCAAAAACATTTTTATATTCGTACGGCTGGTACTGGGGTCTGAATACGCCTGATTGAAATAGCTCAGGAGCAATACCAAAGCTTCCTCCTTCGTAAAGTCCAAATTCTTGAGCATCATTTGGCGTGCGTACTTTTACCCACTCTATTTTTTTACGAAGCTCATCAAACCCTTTTTCTTCTAAAGTTCGAATGATTCCATCAACAAAATCTTGCTGATTGCTCCAATCAATGTGGCCACCTGATGGAACCGGTATAAGTGCATATAGCACACTTTTCCCTTCAGGGGCTAACGATGGATCAATAACAGAGGGATTAAATGTATAAATAGCGGGATCTTCAGGAATCGTTTTATGCTTAAACACTGCTTCCATATGTTTAGCTAAATCATTGCCCATAAAGTATTGATGTACATTGTGATGATCATATTTTCTCTTCAAACCAAGATAAAGCAGTAAACAGCTGGACGAAGGCACATACTTCTTTTCTTTTTTTCGAGCAATTTTCGCCATATTAGGAAAGTCGCCATTTAAAACAACTTGATCAAATGAATAAAGTTTTTCGTCAACAATAACCCCTTCCGTTTTGTCTCCTGATATAGAAAGCTCTTGAACCGCTTTATTCAAATGAATGTTTACACCTTGCTCTATCAGCGCCTTTTCAAGAAGTGGCACAAGACTTGCGTATCCGCCTTTTACGTAATAGATGCCATGAGCATGCTCACTGTAAGGAACAAGGGAATAAATAGCTGGCGCCGAATAAGGATTTCCTCCAATATAGAGAGATTGCAGGGAATAGGCATCTACTAGACGTTCATCACGGAAATACGTTGAAACAAATTTTCTCATTGATTTATTTGCATCCATTTTTTTTAATGCCTTGATGTTTTGCCATGTCCAAAAATCTCGTTTATTTACAAATGTTTTTTCCAAAAATGCCTTACTTCCTAATTCAAATCGCTTTTTTAATTCAGTCATAAAACGCCGGTAGTTTTGCTGTTCGCCTGGGAACAAACGGCTAATTTCCTCTAACTGATCTTTTTCAATCGCTTTTTTTGTATAGGTCGTACCGTCTGGAAAATGAATATCATAAAGTGGATCACAGCGTATTAGTTCATATTGAGAAGCGGAAATGCCTGCTTCATCTAAAATACGTTCAAGCATTAAAGGCAGTAAGACAATCGTGGGACCTTCATCAATTTTATAACCGTCTTTTTCTACAAACGCCAACCGGCCGCCAAGCTTGTTTTCTTTTTCGAAAATATCAACAGAAAATCCTCGTTTGCTTAATAACAAAGCGGTAATCAAACCGCCTATGCCGCCTCCAACAATTGCTGTTCTCATAATGCACTCTCCATTTCCTTCATGGTTTTAAACGGCTCATTCAGTAATTGTCCGTCTCTTTTTAAGATGAGCTTTGTCGTAATGCGAGATGATTCCAGAATAGTTGGTAGACCGCTTCCTGGATGAGTTCCTCCTCCAACTAGCCAGCAGTTTTCTAATTCTTCAAATTTATTATGCGGACGCAGCACCATCATTTGAGTGAGCTGATGTCCAAGGTTAAATGTCGCTCCTTTATAGACCAGCACGTCTTCTTCCCACTGCTTTGGTGAAATGATTTTTTCAACTTCAATATGACTCTCTAAATCCTTGAAACCCGTTTTCTTTTCTACAATTTTTAATACTGCATCCCGAAAATCTTTTTGTTTTTCATCCCAGTTTACACCGCTGAAATTATTTGGAACCGGCGCTAAAATATAAAGAGCAGACTTTCCTTCCGGTGCTAAAGTTGGGTCTGTTACACCTGGGTTTTGGATGTAGATAGAAGGGTCCTCTGAAAGAGCTAGCGTTTTTGTGATCTCTTCTACATTTTTTTTATAATCTTCAGCGAACACAATCGTGTGATGAGGCAGGTCTTTGTACTGTTTGTCTATGCCTAGATAAATCATGAAAGTAGAACAAGAGTATTTTTTCTTTTCAAGTTTTTTAACTGCATATTTTTTAAGGGTACCTTCATCTATTAAATTCGTCATGGCATGAGCAAAATCTCCATTGATAATGACGTCGTCTGCCCCTATTCGCTCTCCATTTTCTAGAATAATTCCTTTTACTCTCTTATTTTCAATCCATAGTTTTTGGACCCCTTGGTTTAAGTGGATGTGCCCTTGATGTTCTTCCACTACTTTTGCCATTGCTTGAGATAGTTGGTTTACTCCTCCTATTGGATGGAAGATACCGTAAGCGTGTTCCATAAACGATAAAATAGAAAAGGCTCCTGGACATTCCCAAGGGGACATTCCCAAGTACTTCGATTGAAAAGTAAAAGCTAATTTCAATTTCTCATCAGTGAAATACTTGCCAAGTACATCATAGAGCGTTTTACCTAAGGATAAATGCGGCAGTGCTCGAATTGCTTCAGGCTTTAAATAGTGATGAAAACGATCCATCTCGCCCTGCAATAAAGGCAGCAAAGCCGCCATCTTTGCTTCGGTGTCTTTCATAAAGCGCTCATAGCCTTCTCCGTTTCCTGGGTATAAACGTTCGATTTCTTCTTTCATCTTTTTATGGTTATCCGTCATCTGAATCTGCGCATCATCGAAAATAAGCTCATACATGGAATTTAGACGTTTTAAGTCCATATAATCATGCGCATTGCGATTAGCAGCTTGAAATAATTCTTCAAAAATCTGTGGCATGCTCAAAAATGTAGGACCCATATCAAACGTATAACCCGACATTTTAATCGCTGAATTTCGCCCGCCCACGTATCCTTGCTTTTCATATACATCTACTTTATAGCCATGACTTGCTAACAGCATCGCTGCCGCTAGTCCTCCTGGACCTGCTCCAATCACGATTACGTTTTTTTGCATACATACACTCCTAACCCTATACAATAGTTATACAAACATTATACAAATCTTTATTATTAAACACAACGATAAACTGCTTGTCTTTATTCGAATCATAAAATTACCAATAACTAAACCATTAAAATATGACGTTTGTACCATTTTTCCAGGGTTTCAGTACACTTTCCCTTTATTTGGTGCTTTCAAGCTTTTATTTTATATCTATGTAAAGTTATACAAAAATAGACTGCGGTCTTCTTCTCTAGTTAAACGTACAAAAAAGAGAAACAGATGACTTTATTCCATAAAAAAAACCCTCTGTACTGAGAGGGTCCTGTCATTCCACAATTTGAATATTATTGTGATTAAACCAGACGTGAATTTGAGCTAGATGAGCTAGTAGCTGAGGTCCTGTCATTAATTGACCAAACCACGGTGCTTTAAATCCTTCTCCGCCTGTATCAATAATATGCTTTAACTGTTGTTTATCAAAAAATTCATGAAGAGGTGACTGTTTATCTTGTAAAAGAGATTGAAGCCATACAGTTACAGCTTTTGTATAAGCTGGGTTATGCGTTTTAGGATAAGGGCTTTTCTTGCGATAAAGAACGTCATGAGGCAAAATTCCTTCAAGCGCTTTTCGTAAAATCCCCTTCTCTTTATTGCCCGTCATTTTCATCTCCCACGGAATATTCCATGCATATTCCACAAGGCGATGATCTGCAAAAGGTACGCGTACTTCTAAGCTCGCACCCATGCTCATACGATCTTTACGATCTAATAAAGTTGTCATAAACCAAATCTGATTTAAATAAAACAGCTTTCTCCGCTGCGCATCTTCTAACGATTCACCTTCTAATTCAGGCACTTCCTTTAATGTTTCTTCATATCTTGCACGCACATAATCTTCTAACTGTAATTTCTTTCTCCATGAACTTTGCAGCAAATCAATTCGAGCGTCTAATGAACGCATCCATGGGAAGGTATCCGAAGACAAATCATGTTTTCGGTGAAACCACGGATATCCTCCAAAAATTTCATCCGCACATTCTCCTGATAAGCTCACAACAAAATCTTGTTTGATTTCACGGCAAAACCAAAGCAGCGATGAATCTACATCAGCCATTCCAGGAAGGTCTCTCACCTCTACAGCCTCTGTTAAATGCTGCACAAGGTCCTCCGTTGAAATAATGCAGCGGTGATGATTTGTTTGAAACGTATCCGACATGAGCTTGATATAAGTTCCATCAGAATTTGGCTGAAACTCATTTACTTTAAAAAATTTATCATTATCTTCATAATCGATAGAATACGTATGAAGAGAGCCCTTGCCGCTTTCTTTGAACGCATTTGCAGCAATTGCTGTAATGGCACTTGAATCTACTCCACCTGATAAAAATGTACAAACCGGGACATCCGACACTAGCTGTCTTACAATCGCGTCTTGCACTAAAAATTTAACTTTTTCTGTAGTTTCACCTAAATCATCTGTATGCTGCTCACTTTTCACGTTCCAGTATCGCCAAATTTTCAACCCGTTACGAGTAAGCGTGAGCGCGTGAGCCGGGCGTAATTCATTTATTTCTTTAAATACGCCGTGGCCGGGAGAACGAGAAGGTCCTAAGCCAAACACTTCTGCTAATCCATCTAATCCTACTTCCGCTTTCACCTCAGGGTGAGCTAATATCGCTTTTAATTCCGATGCAAATTGAATTCCACCTTCATAAGATCGATAGAATAAGGGCTTCACTCCCATTCTGTCGCGTGCTATAAATAACTTTTCATTGGCTTCATCCCAGATTGAAAAAGCAAAGATACCGTTAAAATGATCTACGCATGATTCTTTCCATTCTATATAAGATGTTAAAAGTACTTCCGTATCTGAATGTCCCTGAAATTGATAACCTCTTTTTAGTAATTCTTTCCGAATATCTTCCGTGTTGTAAAGCTCTCCATTATAGCAAAGCGTATAGAGCTGTTCATTTTTTTCTCTTGTCATGGGCTGTCTTCCGCCTTGAGGATCTACTACAACTAAGCGTTTGTGCCCAAAAGCAACATGCTGCTGTGTCCATACGTTGGTGTCATCAGGACCTCTTTTCGATAAAGTGTCAGCCATTTTTGTTATTGTTGCTGTTTCATTTAAAAGCGATCGCTTTAAGTCGACCCAACCCGTTATACCACACATCGTTTATCATCCTTTCTTTCACGCTCTTGTTTATGAATGAAATAATGCCATTGTATGCACGCAATAGTTACAGTTGAATTGTCCTTATATTTTATTTTCACTTTCGAGTTATAAAGAGAGCTTTTTTAGGCAATAAAAAAATATGGATAAATTTCACACGGAGGTTTGATTATGAATCATTATTCTAAACAACAAGCTCTGAACAATCAGCCGCGTTCCTTCGTGATTGGTACGGTTGAATGTGTTGATTCACAGTGGATTTTCTTTGAAGATGAAAGTGACGAAGCTTCCATGCTCCATGAAGTAATGGATGATACCTTAGAACTTCTTATTGATACACGCTGGGAAAAAGCCATTATGGTTGATGACCGTCAAATAAAGCTTCACGATGGAACGTATTTATTGCGAAATGGGGATAAGCTAAGACTGACTAAAAAGCTACCTTATGCATACGAACAGCTTCTTCAATCACTACCGAAAGAGACCTTTTTATCATTCACTCAGCACTTAAATTCATTAAAATTCTCTCTTTATGATTGTATTTACTGTCACAACACATTATGTTTTTTACCGACAGACGGTGATACAAAAGGTGCTAATTTTATCATTTATGACAATGAGGAAAAAATTTGTGCCGTTCAGCATTTATTCGAACGAGGCACGCATCACCTAGATCGATTTGAATATACCGTTAATGATGGAGAACGTTCAATGAATCTTTTTTTAGATTAAAGCAAAAGAAAAAAGCTATCTTATCCAAGATAGCTTTTTTCTTATCCTAGTACGACATATCCGTAATAGAATACTAAGATAAGCGCAATTACAAGTACTCCCCAAGCAACGCCTGTACGCTTTCTTTTTTCAGTACGAACAAGTACCATTTCCATTCCCACAAGCACTAACACTCCGGCAATTCCTTTAATGAGCGCTGCGCCTTGAAAATGGTACCAAGCCGCTAACATATGCAGACCTGATACTAATACTAATAAGTATAGGAGTCTCGCCACCATATGTAGGATTTTTTGACCTTTAGCTTTACCTGCTCGATGTAAAATCAACGAAACCACAAACGAGATAATTAATAATGTCCAAAGCGTTACATGAATATGTAGTGGAGCCATTCATCTCACGTCCTTTCTGAAAATATCATATCATGAAAACCTTTCCTTCACCAATAATATAAGGAAGGAAAAGGATTTTTAGCGGCTGCGTCCATAAGTAGCATACCGAATGAGTTTTTCAAGGGGTCCATCTGAAAATAGGCTCATCCATATCCGGCTTCCCAGCAGTTGAATAAAAATGATAATCCCCGCAATAGCCAAGCCTTCTACAATTGAAATATGTCCGTAGTATCCTAACCCATATGAGTAAAAAAGAAATGTGCATACAATGGACTGGACAATATAATTAGTTAAAATCATTCTCCCCAAAAGGGCAAATGGCTGCATGACTTTTTGAATAGATACACTTCGCATAGCTAATGTGACCAACGTTACAATAAAAATTGCTCCTGCCGTTCCTCCGATTGTATCGTGAATATACGATGTCGCTACATTGTGATCTAAAACATACGGCAATACAGATGATGCTGCATACACGATGAATGAAATAAGACAAAGCCACTTTGTCTCCACTATATATTCTTCTATTTCTTCGAACCACTCGCTTTTTGCCATAAAACCGCCTAATAAAAACAGTGGAAATAGCGATAAAAACAGAAAAGGAACCGTATTTAAATTATACGCGTAGTACCAATCAAGCAAGCGCTGATGAAAGATTGACACAAGACTTCCGTGTCCATATGCTTGAAGCGCCTGGTCAATAATAGGCTGGTGAATTCCCGCTGCTGTCTCTCCTTCGTTAACAAAAGCCGCTGCTGTTAAAATAACAATCATAATCACAGCATAAATGCTCAATATTCCGATTCCCCACGATAATAACACTTCTTTCTTTGCTTCTTGAAAAAATAGCATCATCAAAGCGAAGAAGCTGTACATCACAATCATATCACCGTACCAAATAAATAAAGCATGAATAGCACCAACAAGAAGCAAAGCCGTGATTCTTCGTACATAAAAAGGAGTAAAGCTTACTTGCCTTTCGTATGTACGTTGGAACATTTTCATAAAACCAAATCCAAACAAAATAGCGAGCAGCGCGTAGCCTGTCTGCCCTACAACTACATCAACCAATCCATTAGCAACATAATTCATTCTTGAACCGTCCAACAAATTATGGTCGTAATAGGAAGCAGGTGAATAAAAATTCGGCATGTTCATGAGCAAAATACCAATAAGCGCGATTCCTTTTAATACATCTGCTGCCTCAATGCGCTGTTCTTTATCAGCTGCGTTCATTTTGAAACGTTTCATTCTTTCACACCTTACATTATTTCATTATTGCTTTCACATTATATCGAACGCAAAAGTTTTTCTTCAATGTTTACTATTTCCATTCCTCTCTTTAATGTTTTGCTTACTCTCGGCATATAGATAAAGAAAAAGCATTAATCACCTTTTTGTCTAGGCTTCATATGCTGTTACTAGACTAAATTAAAAGGGTGTTTGCCTATGCCTGCCATTGTTGGTGTTGTTAATCTTAACAGTGTTGGTTCAGCCAGCGTCTTTCATATTGGAGATGTTTATACAATAGCCCCTATTTCCACTGCTAAAACATTTGCTGGCGCAGGTTCGTTTAATACAGGTGACGGATTATATGTTGTGAATCAGCAGAGCTCAACCAATACGTCAGACAATGACGTAAATGATCAAAATGTCGCTGGAAATCTATAATAGAAATGAAGCTCATACAGGAGGATGCTTATGAACTTTTATGTGAATCAAAGTATCTGTATTCAAAGTATGAAAATCAGTGCTGTAAGTAACTCTTCGGTACTTCAAATTGGAAGCGTCGGTGTCATTAAACCCAACTCAAATCTCTTTAATACAGGAGGGTTTACAGGCGCTGCACCTACTGAAACAAAAAAAGGCATTCTTGGATCTGTTTCCCCTTCTACCTTTACTCCCGGAACCGGCGCGGGCACTGCCCCAGCTCCTTTCTCACAGTCGTTAACTCCCCCAGTTCGAGACAACGACTGACATGTTACAACCTTCATCGCCATATGTATATATATAACTATTTTCTTTATCAGAAGATAAGGGAATCGAGGTGATTGAAGGTGGATAACATGGACTATATTCAGCAAGTATATCAGTATGTTCAGCAAATGTCTTCGTATATTCAGCAGCAAGAAGGACGCATTGCTCAGCTTGAAAAAAACGTACAAGAACTTCAGAAAAAAATAAAAGAGTTAGGTGAACAGCCACCTATTAAAATTGATAAAATTGAATATAAATTTGAACAGTTAAAAATTGATTCATTAGATGGAACATTAAATATTGGATTAAACCCTCTTACGCCTGATAATTTAGAAGATATCATTATCAATGAGAAACCAGAAGTAACGTTTTCGCAAGGAGCTCAGCCACAAGGGCAGCCGCCTCAAGGTGAGCAGCCGGGACAACCCGGAGGTCCTGGACCACAAAATCCTAGCTTAAAACCATTGGACCGCCAGCTAGAAAAACAGTGGGTCTCTGATATCCACGAAACGATTTTAGCTGAGCTTAATCAATATGGATTTTCTATAGTTCAACATGTGCTTGATGAGCGCTCGATGATGATTGATGAATCGTACTACGAGTTTATTTTAGAAGATATTAAAAAGCAGCTGCAGCAGCGGATTACTTTTTATATACAGCAAGTTCAGCCGGAAGAAATGGAACGAAATTTTGAACAAATTAAACCTCAAATTATCGGTAAACTTTATGAAGATATGAAAAAAGGAATTGATGCATTTTTAACGTATTTACCTGAATCTTTAAAGAAAGGTGGACCCCCTTCATGAACTTTAACGTTGTAAACCGCGAATTGCTTGTTGGAGACGTTAGTATTACAGGCGTATCTTCTTCTTCTCTTTTTTTAATTGGTGATGCCAATTACATCTCTCTATCCTCAACATTTGATACGCCGGCTGAATCTTTGATTATCGGCCCTTACGTTCCACTATCGTTATCATAAAGGAGCTTACCTATGCTTTCACGCACATCTTCTGTTAATTATATAGAAATTAATTCCTTGTCGGCGAGCTCCTTTTGCCAAATTGGAGATTCAACAGAAATTCATCTACTTAATAAAGCTTTAGCTGATCGGAGACAGTATCCGTTTTTCTACGGTCGAGAAGGAAACTTTGATGATTACGCTATCTTTAATGAGCCTATTCCTCATGGCGATTACGAACCTATTCCCGTTCAAACATGGAATGAAATACCTTTGATCCGCGTTAACAGAATTGATATAAAAGGGTGCTCATTCTCGTCAGTTATTCATATTGGATCAACGTGTAATGTTTATGCAGAAGCCCGCATTAAGCATATTCGCGAACTGATCAACGATGAACCTTCAAAGGAAACTGAAACAGGAACATCAAGCAGTACTTCTTCACAAGCTAGCGGCAGTGAGCGAACCTTTTAACAAGCTGCTCATATACTAAACTGATATCAAGAAAAAAGGGTGTGAACCTCATGCCAGCAATAATCGGACCCGTTAGTATCACGAGCGTCGGAGGCGGTGTCGTAACGTTTGGAGATACGTTCTACGTCTCTCCAAAAAGTTCCGCTAAAACAGCCTCAGGCTCTGGTTCCTTAAATACAGGTAACTTTGTTAATACCAATAACGGCATTTCAGGAACAAATACGTTAGATCCAGATTTATTCGATCAAAATATAGCAGCAAACGCTTAAAAAAACCCCTTATCTTTGCTACTAAAGCAGATAAGGGGTTTTTTATTCACTTGGATTTTCGGCTGTTTGATTTCTTTGTTTTAGGTAATTTAGAAGAAGGCTGTTTACGAATCCATTTAATAAAAGAGCTAATTTTAGAATCAGCTTGTAATAAAGAAATCGTATTAAGACGAATGGCTAATTCATCATTTGTATATAATGCATGAATTTGTTTATGACACGGAATACATAAGTTTGCCGTTGGTTCAAACGCTCCGCCCATTTCCTTTGGCGTTAAATGATGTACGGTCGTCAAGACATCCTGCCTTCCGCATAATTCGCATGTTCCTATCCGCCTGTCTTTTTTCTTCATATAGATTTCCTTCCCTATAAAGTTTCTACTCTTACACTAGTTCCTTTGCCAGAAGGCTCGGATGGCTCAACAATCAAACGTTTTGGCAGACGAGCGCGAAGTTCTTGAACGTGACTGATGACTCCAATTGATAAATTATTTGATTGAAGCTTTTCAAGCGCTGTAACAACCGTATCAAGAAGCTCTCCATCAAGTGTTCCAAATCCTTCATCTAAAAAGAAAAACTGCAGTGGATATTCTCCTCTTAGCTGAATTTGTGCAGATAATGAAAGGGCTAAAGCCAGCGAAGTTAAAAACGTCTCTCCACCAGATAAAGTTGAAACCGGACGTTTTACGCCTCCATTGGCATCATCTCTCATAATAAAGCCGCCTTGGGAATCAACTTCAATGGCATAGCGCTGACGTGTTAATATACTCAGACGCTCTGAAGCATCTCGGCTAACGGACATCAGCTGTTCTTCAGCAATATATTCCACGAAAGCATTTCCTTTAAATACTGTTTGAAGCTTTTGATACTGTTCAAATAACGCTTGTTTTTCTTCACGGTCTTGTTCAAGCACTAAAAATCGCTCATGTCGTTCTTTAACGCTTTTTAACGTTTGCTCAGCTGCTCCCTTGAGCTGAACGGCTTCTTTCACAGCCGCTTTTATATCATGAAGCAGCTGCTGAGTTTCTTCAAATTGCTGCTCTTCTATGGACTGGTGATTCAGCTGGATATTTAACTTTTCAATTGATGACTTCATCTGTTTTATGTTGTCCCAATAAGCCTGAACAGTTTCATCCAACAATTTCATCTCATCATGTGATAACAAAGCTTGCTGAACTTCTTTTCCTTCGCTGAATAAAGAATTCCCTATAGCTTCTTCCCATTTTTCAGCTGCTTTTTTATACTGCATATAAGCTGTTTCTAGAGATTCGCTCGCTGCTTTTTCATCCATTTGCAGCGTTTGATACGCTTTTTGAACAGTCTGCCAATGTTGATATGCCTGCTGTTCATTCGTCTCTAACTCCGCAAGTAAAAGAAGTGTTTTTTGCAACGCCTGTTCAATATCTTCTTGATCTGTAAGCGTACGCAAGCGTTCAATTTGCGAGTGAACAAGAGATTGTTTATGAGACAGCATTGCTTTTAATTCTGTAAATTCTTTTTCGCCCGCATATTTCTCTTCTTTTAGACGTTCGATTTTCTTTTGCTGATTTTCAAAAAATACGCTGCTTTTTTCAATTCGAGCCTTTATTGTCTGCTCTTCTTTTTCTCTTTCAGTCAGCCTTTCATTAATTTTTTCCATCTCTTTAAATACAAAGGAAGGATAGTCTTGTTGAAAAGCTTCTTTTCCTGCTTGTAGCACCTGTTTTTGCTGATTTACTTTTCCTTCTAATTCAGCTTGTTCTTTTTGATAATGAGCAAGCTCTAATTCAATCTTTTCAAGACTTTGCTGGACCTTTTGTATCTGCCCGAGAATTGCTTGCTGTTTTTCACTTACCTGCAAATAATCCTGCTCAAGAGATTTGATTTCAACTTCTATTTTCTTAGCATAATGCCCAAAGGCATCTGTATCCATTTCTCCTAAAGCAGGAACTTCGCCAGCTTCGTTCATAAACTCAGCTAACTCAGGTATTTTTTCAACAAGAGGTTTAGCTAGCTGTTCAAGCTGCATTTTGAGCGACGAATAGCTAAATCGCTGTTCACGCAATTGATTAACTTGATCTTCGAACTGATCCGCTGATTCAGTTGTGATGTCATCTTCTTGTTGGTGTAATACGGGGTTAGGGTGATTCTCAGAGCCACAAACTGGACAAGGCTCACCTTGGGTCAGCTGCTCAGCTAATTGATGAGCCAGACGGCGTGACCATTCTTTTTCTTTGCGTCTTTTTAGATCGCTCATTAAACGATCTGCTTGTTGAAAAAGCTGCTGAAACTCTTTTTCACGCTCACATACGGTGTGATACAAGCCTTGAATATCTGCAAATAACCCTTTACTTTGTTCTATTGTTTGCTGATATCTCTCTTGGTGTGTTTGTTTTTGTGTGTGCAAATGCTTAAGCTGTTCGGCTTTTTCTTTATACGTTTTTTGACCTTCATCTAGATTTTTTTTATCGTTATTCCATACTTGATAACGATAAAATGCTTGCTGAACAGCCTGCCGATAATCAGGTTGAATTTCCACTTTTGTTAATGCTTCTTTTAACTCTTTTTGAAGAGTCAAGCCTTGCTGATACCGCTTATCTGCTTCCATTAATTCATCATTTTTCGCTTGAAGTGCCTGCTGCTTTTGCTGAAGAGAAACTTCCGCTTCTTTTATTTCTTGCTGTCCTTCTTTAATTTGTTTTTGAAGATCAGAAGCTTGTTGAAGCTGTTCTTTTTGAACAACTAATTTGGGCTGCTGTTCATTTTTTTGTAAGCGAGCCTGCTCATATAAATTATTTGATCGCTTATATTCCTCACTTTTTTGAACAATTTGTGCTTTTAATTTTTCTACTTTATCTTCGTAAAGCTTCTGCTGCTTTTCAGCTTGTTCAAATGTTTCTAAATAGGGAAAAAGACGTTCTGCCTGCTGAGCTTTCGTCACCACATCTTGCTTTTGTCTAATCTCCTCTTCCTGCTTAGAAGCATGTACTAGTTTTTCTTCTATCAGTGCTTTTTCCTGCTGCGCTTTCCAGAGAGACGCCTGCTGATCGTATCTTTCCTGCAAATCAGACGCTTCTTTTTCTCGTTTTTCCAAAAGTATAATGCTATCACTTACAAGCTGCTCCGCTTCCGTTACTTTCTCTGTTGAAGCCTCACCTAATCCCGTTTGTTCTGCCGTGATTTTATCTAGGTCTGTCTTTAGCTGCTGAACTTGATAGCGTATTTTCTTACTAAGCTGATCTCCGTACTGCTCGAGATTAAAAAGACGCTGAAGCATTTGACGACGCTCCGTTCCTTTTAACGATAAAAACTCCGCAAATTTTCCTTGCGGTAATACAACAGCTCTTGTAAAATCATCAATTGTTAAACCAAGAAGCTCCTGTACCTGCTGGTTTACATCATTTGTTTTATCTGCTAATACGTACGTTTCATCTTCGATTTCAATCAATCGACTTGAAGCTGATTTTACACGAAGCTCATCAGTCCGTTTAAAGCTTCGTTCAACAGTATAGCGTTTTTTATGACTAGCGTTTTCCAGCTCGAACGTAAACGATACTTTCAGTTCATTTTCCCCGTGATTTAAAATTCCTTGTGTATTATTGGCTGCACGCTCTACTTTTCCATATAAAGCTAGTGTAATGGCATCCAAAATGGAGGATTTCCCGCTTCCTGTAGGACCAAATATTCCAAACACACCGCCTGAACACAGCGCTTCAAAATCGACAGTTTGTTTTTCTCTAAAACTGTGAAGCCCCGAAACGGTCAAGTTAATAGGTTTCATTTTTCATCCTCCTTTTCCGATACTTCCTCATCGTTAATCAAGGTTAAAAACAGTTTGACTAATTCAGTGTCAGGTGCCCCTCCGCCGGTTTGCCTGCTGTAGAACTTTGTAAACAGTTCTTCGATCGGCACTTCGCGCTGTGAACTTGTTTCAAGCGCTAGTTCTTCTGCTTTGAATACCGGACGGATATGAATAAAGCCTGGATGAAGCTTGCGAAGGCGATGGATTTCTTCTAGTGAAAGTGCATCTTCTACGTGAACTTCTAAATCAACCCATGCCTGCGTATCTTTTTGCTCATCAAGCCACGTATATACTTCTGACAATCCGTTTTTCGCTTTCCAACGTGTCAAAGGCTTTCCGCTGGATAATGGAATTTCAGTCATCTCAATCTCTTTTCCTGGCTTAGCATCTAAAATGGTAATGGACTTTGCATAGCCTGACTCTGAAAAACTATAGGCAAGAGGTGAACCGGAATATCTTGCAAAGGTGCTGGCGCGATTGATCATTTGCGGGCGATGCAAATGTCCTAATGCTACATATTGAGCATTAGCAGGTAAACTAGTTGCCGCCACCGTATAAGCTCCTCCTACTTCAATTGGACGTTCTGAGTCTGTTGAACTTCCGCCTGCTACGTAAATATGACTCATGGCAATATTAACGCTATCTGTGGTGAACTGCTCACTCATTTTGTCGAAAATACCTTTTACTCTGGCATCATATGAGTTTCGAAGAGCCAGCTCATCATTTTCTTCTGCTAACAGTTCCTTTAACCTTGATTCAGATGGGTAAGGAAGAGCCGCAACCTTTAACATTTCATCTGATGTAGGAATGTAAATGCTCTCTACATCGGTAGTAGGCAAACCAAGAAGCGTAATATTTTGATGAACAGCTAATGGAGAAGCCGCCGACAGCCGATCTGGGTTATCATGATTACCTGCAATAACAATAATCGGACGTTTTCCATTGTTGCTCAACCTAGACATACTTTCGTAAAAAAGCTGCTCTGCCGCTGCTGGAGGGTTAACCGTATCAAAGGCATCTCCCGCCATAAGAATAGCATCTATCTTTTCTTCTTCCACAATGTCTGCCAGTTCATCTAAAAACTGTGCTTGCTCAGCCAGGCGGCTTCGACCTTCTAACGTTCGCCCCAAATGCCAATCCGCTGTATGTAATAAACGCATGTCACTCTCTCCTTATTGGTGAAAAAGAAGAAGACTATCGCCTTCTTCTTTTTTTATATTTCAACAGCATATCCACCATCTAAAAAGTACAGATAGCGATGCTGCACAGGTTGTTTTACAATCCGCTCAATGGCCTTTGCGTAAAGCTCTAACTGAATGCGGTATCTGTCAATTAAAAATGGTTTTGCTCGTTCAAAATCCCCTTGAAAACGATCCGAAATGTTATCGGTTTTAAAATCAAGTAAAACGAGGCCTTCTTCCGTTTCATACAAACAATCAATAATACCTTGCACTAAAATTGTTTCGTCTTCCTGCTCCCAATGATCATAGATTTCTTTAGCGGAGACACCTAAACTAAAAGGCATCTCTCTATAAACCGTGCGAGCCGTTCGAATACCTTGTGCAATGTCACTGTCTAAAAAGTCTGCTACATCATTTGCATCAACAGCATCCGCTTGTTCTTGCGTCAATAATTCTTTGGTAACCATTGATTGAATAAAGTCTTGAACCATTTCAAGGGTATAAGCTTTATTTAATGGAAGCTGCTGCATAACGGCATGTGTAGCTGTTCCTCTTTCAGCTCCTGTCAGAGATTTCTCTTGAAGAAACAGCGGACGATTTTCAAGAGGTGCTTTAGATCCCCGAACGAGATCGTCGCTTCCACCTGCGTCCGTCAGCTGCTGCTGTCTTTTTAGTTCAGAAACAGATTGCTTCGAACGATGAACGGAAGCTACACGATAATCATAAGACCAATTTAAGCGTCTATACACTTCGTCTTTATAATCGCTCGATTCTGAAACTAACTCATGCTTTTGAAGAGCGTTTAAAAGCTCTTCATGATGCTGCTGCTCTTCAAGAGGCTGTTCGGCTAAATCACCTGCTAATAACGTTGAAAGTTTCCAGCTTGAAGCATGCTGATGAATCATCTCAGCCGGCTGGACCTCTCCTTCAACCATGTGACTAACATTTTGGTGACGAATTAAAGAAGGTCCAATCCAGTCTAAATAACATTTTGCATCTCTTCTCACGTGAGCTGGAAGCGTCCAATCTTCATGTGCCATAACGGAGCTCCATTGTCTGAGCTTTTCTGTTGCATCTTTTACTGTTCCAACTAAAATAAGTTTTTCTTTCGCACGCGTCAAAGCTACGTATAATACCCGCATTTCCTCTGCCATGCTTTCTTTTTTCATTTTTTTCTTCATGGTCTGCTGAAGAAGAGTAGGGTACGTAATACGCAGTTTTGGATCAATATATTTAGATCCAAAACCTAGTTCTTTATCGAGTAAATATGCTTTATTCAAGTCCATTAAGTTAAACTGACGAGCAAGACCAGCTACAAAAACAACAGGAAACTCAAGACCTTTACTGCTGTGGATCGTCATCAAACGCACCACATCTTCTTGTTCTCCCAGTGCTCGAGCAGCTCCTAAATCGTTCCCTCGGTCCTGCATGCGTTCAATAAAGCGTAAAAATCGAAACAGACCTCTAAATGAAGTTGCCTCGTACTGGCGAGCGCGATCGTAAAGAGCACGTAAATTGGCTTGACGCTGTTTCCCGCCAGGAAGTCCGCCAACAAATTCAAAGAAACCCGTATCGCGGTAAATTTGCCATACCAGTTCTGACAAAGAGCTTTGTCTAGCTTGTGTTCTCCATGCTTTTAACTGCTCATAGAAATACTTTACTTTATCGCGAAGTTCTTCATCATCTGAAACCGCTAAGTACGTTTTTAACGCATCGTAATACGTTCCTTTCTTTTGCTCTGCTCTCAGTGTAGCTAACTCTTCATCTGAAAGCCCTACTACCGGTGAGCGAAGAACAGAAGCTAACGGAATGTCTTGATGTGGGTTATCTACTACTTTTAATAAAGACATCATAATCATCACTTCAGTAGCATCAAAATAACCTGTTGATAAATCGGCATAAATGGGCACGCCTTCTTGCTTAAATTCATCCATAATCTGCGCAGCCCAAGGCATGGAACGAAGCAAAATAACAAAGTCACGATACGTCACATTTCTCATGATATCGAGCTTGCGATCATATATTTGAAAGCGGTTTTGAACGAGTTCTTTGATTTTACGCGCCATTGCTCTTGCCTCTAACTGAGCCGTTTCAAGCTCTGCTTCTGAAAAAGCGACGAGAGAAGAATCCGATTCTTCTTCCCCTCCTTCTTCTGCATTTTCTTTTGCAATGAGCAGAAGCTCCGTTTCCATTCCTTCCACTTTTGGATACGATGCTCCTAATTTTAAAGAAGCATCATCGTCATATGCAATTTCTCCTACTTCTTCATCCATCAGCTGATTAAAAATGAAGTTTGTAGCATCAAGCACTTGAGAACGACTACGGAAGTTTTTATTCAAATCGATACGTTTTCCGAACTGGCGACCATCTTGTGTAAAGCGCTTGTACTTTGTTAAAAACAAAAATGGCTCCGCTAAACGAAAGCGGTAAATGGATTGTTTTACATCTCCAACCATAAATAAATTCCCTTGTTCTTCACTATCTCTCGTCACTAATTTAATCAGTGTTTCTTGAACCATATTTGTATCTTGATATTCGTCAACAAGCACCTCTTCAAACTGAGTACGATATTTTTGGGCAATGGACGAAGGCTTAAGCACTCCATCTTCTTTTACACTCAAGATTTGCAGGCAATAATGTTCTAAATCAGAAAAGTCCACTAACCCTTTCTCTTTTTTCATATTTTCATATCGTTCACCGAAGCGCTGAACTAAAAAGATTAGCGTTTCAATAACGGGTTTCATTTTCTCAAAATCAGCCATGTAGCCGTGCAAAGGCCTAGAAAACAAATCAGCATGAAGTTTTTCAAGACTTGTTTTAGCTTTTTTGCGAAGCTCTCCGAAACCATCTAAAAGCTGCGAGTCGTATGCTTCTCCTTTACATGGCTTTAAACGAGTAAAATTCAAATTCTGCATTTCCTCATGCAAATCAGCAAAAGAATGCTTAGAAGCGCTGATCAGCCGATGAATTTGAGCCAGGTCTTCCTCTGCATTAACGGCGCGAGGAGCAGGCCCTCCTGGCAGCTTTGTTAACTCTAAGCCCTGTTTTAAAATCGACTCAATGCCCATCAGCTGCGTTGTTACTTCTTGTAAAAGAAAAGATAGAAACGGAAGTGAATCAATAGAAGATTCTTCTGTCACATCATATTGACTCACGATCATTTCAAGCCAGCCGTTTGGGTCAGGGTTAGATCTTGCAAAGTCATACAGCTTTCTTACCATAAGCTGAATATCTAAGTCATTTCTGTCACTTGTATAACGATCAATTAAATCAAAGAATCGCTCGTTCTGTTCAATACTGTACTGTTCTTCAAACAATTCTTCTAATACTTCTTCACGCAGAAGATCCGCTTCCGTATCATCTGCAATCCGAAAACCAGGGTCTACATCGATCAAATAATAATACGTTCGAATGACTTCTAAACAAAAAGAATGGAGCGTAGAAATCGACGCACGGTTTAATAAATTAAGCTGTCTGCGCAAGTGCAAAGAAGATGGATTCTTTTTTAACTCTTTTTCCAATGCTTCTCCAATTCGATTTCTCATTTCGGCTGCAGAAGCATTTGTAAACGTAGCAACGAGTAATCTATCAACATCGATTGGCTCATCACCCATTGTAATCTTTTTAATAATACGTTCGACTAAAACCGCTGTTTTTCCTGAGCCAGCCGCCGCGGCTACTAATATATCTTGACCGGATGAAACAATGGCGTTCCACTGATCATCCGTCCACTGGGAGTCGGCCGGTTTTACGTGTATATCTTCACTCATCTCGTTTGGCCTCCTCTCGAATTTTATCTAAAATAACACTTTGACTCTCTGTACTAAGCTGACGATATTCGTTGTTTTCCATTGATTCATCGAACTGACAAATTGAGCGGTATTCACAAAACGCACATGGTGTTTTATCTTTTAGTTTATAAGGCGAAATATCAATTTTCCCATTTGTAATCTCTGTACCTGCCTCCACAAATTTACCTCGCACATACTGACGGAGATGTGTAAAATCTTCTTCGCTCGCAACCGAAGAATTAGAATAAAAGCCCCCTGTCTTTTTAATGCCAGCTGATATAACCTGTGAGTGTCCTGATTCTAACGTTTCGTCCATTAACCTTACTGCTTCCTCGTCTCCTAAAAGCAGTCCTTTCATTTTAAACTTCTTAAAGATTTCAGCTTCAATTTGATCAGGCTGTAATGCTTTAGTACTGTTGATCATTGGATTATGAACGTGGAAATAAAGAACGCCAGCAGGCAATGCTCCTCTATTATCATGAAGAAGCTGTTCAGCATACGTCACAACTATGTCTAAGTAAGCTAAAATTTGAAGAGATAAACCGTAGTACACTTCCACTAGGTTTAATGCTTTATCGCTTGATTTATAGTCGACAATACGCAGTAAAAGTCCTTTTGAGCTTTCCGCTTTATCTACCCTGTCAATTCGTCCAACGAGTTCCATCGTATGGCCATTTGGCAGTGTGAACTGCATAGAAGGCAGCTCTGCACTAGGTCCAAATCCAAGCTCCAATCCAACAGGAACAAAGCCGCTCATCTTAGCGTGCTCACTTAACACAAGCGACGCACGTTCAATAATTTGCTGCAGCTTATGTGTTAAATAGTGGTGGCGATTCGAGCTCAATAAAATCTCATTTTGCAAGCGCGGAGCAAGTTCATGCACTGCAGCCGTAGAAAGCTGCTGACAGTCTTTTCTCGTTAAGTTCTTCCATTCTTTTTGACCGCCGCGAAGTTCGTCTGAAATCATTTTCAACGCCGCGTGAAATAACTCGCCTATGTCAGGAGCCGCCAATTTGAAAACTTTTCGTTCTTTAAGCTTGAGCCCGTGAGAAGCAAAATGCGCATATGGACAGGCTTCAAATTTTTCCATTCTTGATACGCTTGCTTGAATATGCTTTCCATACAGACGCTGACTCGTTTTCTTTGTTAACCGTTTTGCTTCATTTTTATAAAATAAGCTGCTTAGTACTTTCCCACTGTATGAGTTCCAATC
Source organism: Priestia sp. JV24 (assembly GCF_025910025.1). Taxonomy (NCBI): domain Bacteria; kingdom Bacillati; phylum Bacillota; class Bacilli; order Caryophanales; family Bacillaceae; genus Priestia; species Priestia sp. JV24. The sequence goes on along the minus strand of NZ_JAPCIN010000010.1, from coordinate 10,430 downwards.
TGGATTTTCCACATAAAAATTATACACATCCCACCAAGTGGAACTCATCGGATAATGGCGTTTCCATCCTTGCAGCTGGCTGGCTAAATGCGCGATGCTCGTTAAAGGATTTGTGATATAATCAACTTGCTTTTCTTCTTCTAAATCTGTAGGTTCCGTCATTAACAGCTTTTCCTGCAGGAGCGGAAATAGCTCTTTTACTCGATTAATAACGAGTGAAGGCAGCAGGGTCTTCCCTTCCTCATTGGCAAGAGGATACGAAACATAAAGTTTTTCCGAAGAGCTGGAAAGTGCTAAATAAATGAGAAATTGTTCGTCAAACAGCTTTTGTTTTCCGGTTGGCGCAAGTAATAAACCTGATTCAAGCAGCTGCTCTCTCTCCTTCTCAGATAACAGGCCATCGCTTTTTGGTTTAGCTGGAATCACACCGTCATTTACACCTAACACAAAGCTTGCTTTGATATCGGATAAACGCGAACGCTCAAAACTTGCCACAACCACTTGATCCAGTGCAGGCGGAACAAGTGCAAACTGCATGCTGTCAAGCCCTGTCTCAAATAGATCTGCGAACAAAGAAATCGATACTTTCTCTTCTCCCATCATTTCAACAAACTGATCAAATAAGTGAAGAATTGCTTTCCATACCTGCTCGTGCTCTCTGGCTTCCTGAAGCTTTCCTTCTTCTTCACATCGATTGCGCAGCGCTTCTATCTTTTGTGGAATATCTAAATTCGTTAAAAAACGATAGAGCGCTTCTGCTTTTTCTTTTCCTATTTTCCCTTGTTTTAATTTTTGCTGAAGCGAATAAATAGGAGGAACAATCATATTTTTTAATTCATTTATTTTTTGCTCAAAAGCAAGCTCTTCGTCCGTTTTCCCAAGGTTCATGTCTTCAAGTGAACGATATTTTCTGTAGGTAAATGGTTCCTTGCTCGTCCACTTAGATCCTTGAATACCGTAAGCAAGTACATAGTTTTCTAATTCATCCATCTCTTCGCGAAGCTGGTGCACATCAGATGACAAAGGAAATAAAAGATCTGTTTTCACTGCTCGAAAGATGGTTTCATATCGCCATGACCCGCTTACCACTTCTAAGACTGAGCGAATAAATTCAACGAGTGGATGGTGAAACATCGCTCGCTTTTGGTCAATAAAGTACGGAATTTCATAATCTTGAAAAATGGTTTGAAGCAAGTCATGGTAGTCTTCTGCATTTCTAACAATCAAGGCAATATCACGATAGCGATAGCCGCGATCGCGCACAAGTGAAAGCACTTCTCTTGCAATCCCTTCAACTTCTGCTCTTCGGCTAACAGCCGGCAGAAGCTGAATGTTCTCGGGCTCTGACTGAAATTCCGGCGTTGGCCGTTCATCATAATATCGTTCTAAATAGGCAAGCTCTGGACTGTTTTGATGTCTTTTTTGTTCGTTAAATACGATTGGCTCTTGAATCTCTATCCCGTTTTCAGCCGCAAGGCCCATTAGTTCTTGGTACGTTTCGCTCGTTAATCGAAACAAGTGCAAGTCATTTGGAATAAAATCTTGATATGAATAATCAGAAGTCACCGCTATTTTTACTTCTCTACAAACTTTCATCAGCTCTACTAATACGGTTAATTCTTGAGGAGTATAGTGATGAAATCCATCCACATAAATTGTTGCTTGAGTAAGGTAGGCAGAAGACGCTACTTTTTCACTCAGCAGCTTCAAATAATCTTCCCCATCTACATATTTCGTCATCAGCTGTTTTTCTAATTCTCCGTAAATGAGATGTAAATCATGTAATTTATCAGCAAGAACTTTCTCATCTTCTGCTTGAAGCTTTTTCTTCATCTCTTCGAGAGACGGGGCATCTACTGTGTACTGTTTAAATTCTTTAACCATTTTTTCTAGTTCTTCAATAAACCCTGCTTGTTCTGAAGAATTCGCAAACAGTCGAAGCTCTTCTTTTTGATGTTCGATAATTTTTTTAAGCATCATATGAATACCTGTTTGATCCACATGATAGCGGCTAATACCTCCCACTTCTTGCAGGATACGCCATGCAAGACGTGTAAAACTATAAACTTGAGCACGCATCATGCCTTCTAACCCAGGTGTTTGAACAAGCGCATACTCCGACTGAAATGTCATCTGTTCAGGTACAATATAAATAAGTGGATGCCCAAGCGGAGCATTTAACAGCTCTTGGCGCATGCTATTTAAAAGATATTCCGTTTTCCCGCTTCCTGAACGTCCTAATAAAAACTGTAGCCCCACGTTTTCACCCCTTCATTTTTTTCTCTATGTTTTCATTTGTTTAAGTACAAAATGGATAAACGCCACGTAAACACGTGACGCAGTCGTCAAAATTTTATAGTGATCATCATCTAAATCTCTCTATCTCTCTCCTTATTATTTTACTGAACTTGCAGACAAAATTCCACTTTGCCGATATGTGAAATGCTGGATGCAACAAAAAAACTTTTCAGTAGTCAAAAGACCGCTGAAAAGTTTTAGAAAAGCGAATTATTTTCTACTTTTACATCATGATTCCACCATCTACATGAAGTGTTGTACCGTTAATATAGTTGGACTCATCAGATGCTAAATACAGATAAGCATAACCAATGTCAGAAGGCTGACCTAATCTTTGTAAAGGAATAGTGGATTTCATTTGATCAATGATTTTGTCTGGCATCGCCTTCACCATATCTGTCTCAATAAACCCAGGAGCTACAGCGTTTACATTAATCCCTTTTCGTCCAAGCTCTTTAGCCCATGTTTTTGTCATTCCTACTACGCCTGCCTTTGTCGCCGCATAGTTTGTTTGACCAACATTTCCATATACGCCAGATACCGAAGATGTGCTAATAATTTTCCCTTTACCTTGAGCAATCATATGCGGTACCACTGCTTGTGTACAGTGAAAAACGCCTGTAAGGTTTACGTTGATTACTGCTTGAAAATTTTCAACTGATAATTTGGTTAGCATTCCATCTCTGGTGATACCTGCATTGTTAATTAAAATATCTATTTTAGAGTAGTGTTTCACTACTTCTTCTACCATTGCATCTACACTGTCTCGATCCGCTACGTTCACTTGAAAAAATGCTACATCTCCGCCTTCTTCTTTTAGCTGAGCTGCTCGTTCTTCTCCAGTTTTTGCATCGTAGTCAACCATAGCGACCTTTGCACCCTCTTGAGCGAATATTCGAGAAGCTTCGAACCCTAATCCATTTGCTGCACCCGTAATAATTGCCACTTTATCTTTTAATCTCATGTCACCCGCGCTATAAGACGCTTACTAACAACGATTAATCAGCAAGTCGCTTGAATCTTAGTAGCGCATTCCCCTCCTCAAAACGACGCCAAGCACGTCTTAATGATCATTCGGTGCTTTTCTAGTAATGATCCCTCTACTTACATCTTAGTAGCCAAGCTCAAAAATCATTCATATAATTTTTAAGAAAACGTTTTGAAATACATGAGGTGATAATACATGTTGAGAAAAAACATGTATATTTCTAGAAAACAAAGGGTTCATTACTTAGGTGCAACTAGGAATAGACGTCTAATTTATTCCCAGTTTTTTCTTTTACTTTAGCATATTTCTCACAATTGATAAACAAAAAACTTGTTCATTACTGGACAGATACTCTGTATATGCATTGTTCTGCCAACCGAATAAACAGACAAATAACTTCTTTAAGAAAAATTTTAAGATCCTTTCAAAAATGCTGTTGTATCCCTATAAGAAAAGGCTTTTCTATAGTTTACAATACCCCTTTTGGCTGTATGTATAACAAAAGACTGCCTATTAAAAAGCAGTCTTTCATCACTATTTGTTATATATAAACAAACTATTTGTCATACTGTTTCACTTTAGATTTTTCATTTAATCTTCGTTCAATTTGTTTTCCAACAAGCCATAGAACAAAAATGATGACTAAAACAAGTACTGCTTTTAGAGGCTGTTTCACAAATGAAACAAAATCGGCCCCAATAAAGCTCATCATAAATATCATCACCATTTTACCGGCTAATACAGCAAGCATAAACTGAGCCATACTAACACGTGATAGTCCTGCTACTACATTAATTGCCGAAGACGGGGTAAAAGGGAAACAAAGCATAATAAACAGCGGTCCGAACCCGTGTCTTTCTACCCAAATCATAATCTTTCGAATTTGCGCATGCCGGCTGATGAAATGTAAAAACCTCGCCTGTCCATATTTTCTAAAAATCAAAAAGACAAGCAGTGATCCAACGCAGCTGCCAACCCATGAAATTAAAAAACCTAACCATAAGCCAAAAGCAGCAGCATTGGCCATTACAAACGCAAAAAGCGGCAAGATGGGGATGAACGCTTCTAAAATAGGCAACAGCAGCCCTGGAATGATTCCAAATGATTGATATTGTTTTAATAACTCGAGGACGCCGTCTAATGTCAAATAATGCTTTAATGTTTCAAAATCCATCGAATGTTCTCCTTATTTAAACAACTGTGCTACTTTTCACTTATTGTACTACTTTCCTTTACCAAACAAAAGTTTTACAGCGTTTTACCTTTCCTGTTCTTTTACGTTTGCCATACAGCCTTTATTTGCACACACATTTTTGGTTGAACAGCCATGCACTTTTTACTGAGACTGTTTTAAATAACGTTTAAACCAGCTTGTTAGATATTTTAGTCTTGCCGTTCGTAAATTAGGCTTACCGCTTCTAGAAAGTTCATGATTAGACTGGGGAAAACGAATAAATTCTACTTCCTTGTCTTTTCTTTTCAGTGCCACATAAAGCTGTTCAGCTTGTTCAATTGGACATCTATAATCCTGTTCGCTATGCAAGATTAACAGCGGTGTTTTAACGTTCTCCGCTAAACGAAGCGGCGAGTGGTTCCAAAGTTTTTCCGGATTTTCATAAATATCAGCTTTTAATTCCCATTCGGTAAAATAATAGCCAATATCACTAACGCCGTAAAAACTTGTCCAATTTGAAATAGACCGTTGCGTTACCGCTGCTTTAAATCGATTTGTACTTCCTACAATCCAGTTTGTCATAAACCCTCCGTAGCTTCCTCCTGTTACGCCAAGCTTATCTTCATTAATATAAGAGTAGCGCTTAACTGCTTCGTCGGTCACTGCCATCAAATCCGTATAATCCATGCCTCCGTAATCCCCTCGAACCGCATCTGTAAATGCTTGACCATATCCTCTGCCGCCTCTTGGATTAGAAAAGAGGATATTGAACCCTTTTGATGCAAGTACTTGGAATTCAAACATAAATGTATGACCATACATAAGATGCGGACCTCCGTGAATTTCTAAAATGGTTGGAGATACATCATTGGTAGCAGCCGCTTTTACGACCCAACTGTGGATATGTATACCGTCCGTAGAAGTCGCGTAAAAAGATTTTGCTTCCGTTAACTGCACATGCTTTAAAAATGAATCATTAACGTTTGTCAGCTTCACTAATTCCTCTGTTTTTAAATTTAGAGAATAAAGATCTCCGGGATGTGTAAATGTACTGATTGCCACGATAGCTTCCTCACAATTTGGAAAAACAGATATCCCATATACGTGAGCATTATCCATAAATACAGGGTCTAACTTTCCATTCACATTTCCTTTATATATGCCTACAGACCCCTTTTCACTTACGACAAAATAAAATTCTTCATTACGGCCCCACATAATTCCCGCTGCGGTTCTTCCAAAGTGAAAATCTCCTGCTACCATATCTCCTACTTCTAAGTCTATGCCAGCAGTGATACAAGCTGTTTTTTGGTTAGAGATCTGATAAATGTATATGTCATTCATTGAAGCTGATCCATATGTACGTTCATTTCCAATGTATGCTATGTATGACCCATCCGGTGACCACGAAACTTGATGAAAATATCCTGTTTCTCCTGTAATAGATGTTACTTTTTTAGTATCGCGATGCAAAATAAACACGTCCATAGTTAATGATAAATCCGGATTCTCTCCTCGGCTGCTGCAAAATACAATTGAGTTTGTATCAGGGGACCAGCACCCAACAGAGTGATGATAAGGTCCATCCGTTAAAAACGTCACTTCTTTGTTTTTAAGTTTAACGACAGCAACTTGAGCATATTCACCTTTTAAATAACCGCTGGCATCGGATTTGTACAATAGACGCTCCACTTCGTAAGGCTGAGGATATTCATAATTTTGTTCAACTCTTACAGCTTTTTCTCCTACTTTTGTAGAAAACATAATTTCGTCACTATAAGGAGACCACACCGGATTACTAACGCCTTTTTCAAGATCTGTGAGTGCTTCTGCTTCTCCTCCTGCCACTGCTAATAGGTATAGCTGAACAGCTTGACTGCGATCGGATAAAAAAGCAATCCACTTGCCGTCCGGGGACCAGGCGGGAGAATGATTATTTCCTTTGTAGTACGTTAATTGCTTAGTTTCTTTCGTTTCAATATCTAGCATAAACAGCTGCGTTTCATACGCGTTCTCTATTTTCTTCGTTTCTCGAACCGTATAAACTACACTTTTTCCATCTGGAGAAATCTGAGGATTATAAACAGACTTCAATTCATACAAATCCTCTATCGTTACCGTACGCTTTTTTAAATGATTCAATTTCTTCGCCCCCAAGCACTCATTTTTAAACCAAATAGTCAATCGATAAAAACGAAAGTAGCGTTTCCCTCTTACTTTATCATTTCTAAAAATAAAAATCTAAAAATTTAGAAAATTAGTTGTTTTTTCTTCTTTTAATCTATATAATAATAAAAAGGGTGCAGAGGTGATGAGGTATGAACAATGAAAAATCGTACACGGAAATGATGAAGTCCCTCGCTCGCAAGAAAAAAATAATTGATACTGTGAGTATGTTGGATGTTTATATCGAAATGGTAATTGATGAATCGCTTTTTAAGCGTCAAAAAGAACTGTTAGAAACAAACATTAACACGGCATTAGATCAACGTGATGAAATTGCTTTCTATGAGCTATCAGCACAGTACCAATCCCTGCTTCAAACATCTACTTAATATTTTAAGAACTTAATTCATGTTAATGATTTATATGTACGTTTAACAGGCAGATCCTTTCTTCTCAGGAAGAACAGCTGTCTGTTAAATCGTGTTTACTACATAAAAAAAGATTCTTACACCTGTAAGAATCTTTTTTAGTAGAATCTTTCCTATGAGTGGACGTAACCGACCATTCCACTCATAGGTTTTTTTGTTATTTATGCGTCTGAAACTGCTCTTCTTCTGTGGAACCTTTTAAAGCTGTTGTAGAAGAAGTCCCACCAGAAACTACTTGTGCCACTTCATCAAAATAGCCCGTTCCTACTTCACGCTGATGTCTTGTAGCTGTATATCCATTTACTTCACTAGCAAACTCTCTTTCTTGTAACTCTGAATAAGCTGCCATTCCTCTTGTTTTATATCCTCGTGCCAGCTCAAACATGCTGTGGTTTAAAGCGTGGAAGCCAGCAAGCGTAACAAATTGGAACTTGTAGCCCATTGTTGCAATTTCTCTTTGGAATTTTTCAATCGTTTTCTTATCTAACTTTTTCTTCCAGTTGAAAGATGGTGAACAGTTATAAGCAAGCATTTTACCTGGGAATTTTTCATGAATAGCATCTGCAAATTTTTGTGCTTGTTCCAAGTTTGGTTCAGACGTCTCACACCATACTAGATCCGCATATGGCGCATATGCTAAGCCACGAGCAATAGCTTGATCGATTCCGGCTCTCGTGCGATAAAAACCTTCAGCAGTGCGTTCACCTGTAATAAACTGGCGATCTACAGGATCAACATCACTTGTAATTAAATCAGCGGCATCAGCATCGGTACGAGCAATCAGAAGTGTTGGAACACCCATTACATCAGCAGCTAAACGAGCAGCAATCAAATTTTTCACAGCGGTTTGAGTTGGAAGCAATACCTTGCCGCCGAGATGACCACACTTTTTCTCAGAGGATAATTGATCTTCAAAGTGTACGGCAGATGCTCCCGACTCAATCATTCCTTTCATGAGTTCAAATACGTTTAACTGTCCTCCAAACCCTGCTTCTGCATCTGCTACAATTGGAGCAAAGTAATCGATATCCCCTTCTCCTTCTAAATGCTGAATTTGATCGGCACGCTGCAGCGCTTGATTGATTCGTTTCACAACATGCGGCACGCTGTTTGCCGGGTATAAACTTTGATCAGGATACATGTTTCCTGAAAGATTTGCATCTGCAGCTACTTGCCATCCGCTTAAGTAAATTGCTTTTAACCCTGCTTTTACCTGTTGTACTGCTTGATTCCCTGTTAAAGCTCCTAAGGCATGAACGTATGGCTCTGTTTTTAATAAGTTCCAGAACTTTTCGGCTCCTCTTCTAGCAAGCGTATGTTCAATATCAATGGACCCTCTTAGCCCAATGACTTTTTCTGCAGAATATGGACGTTCAATTCCTTTCCAACGCTCATCGCTTTTCCAGTTCTCTTCAAGGTTTTTTACACGAATGTCTTTCATTCTTTATACCCCCTAATAAATTTAAAATTCTATATTCATAAAAATATAAAACGCAGCAGTTAGAATATGTCTGTTTCATGATGAAGTAAATTAGCAGCTTGCCATAATATGAGCAAGAACGTAGATGAAATAAGTAAGTAGTTGAAGGACATGTAGTAAGACTTAGCTGAGGTGAATATACGCTGAGAATTTAGACTGCTATCTTTTCAATCACAAATAACTATTCCTCCCTATTGTTATAAAACAGTTTTTATTTTACATACGTTATTATATAACAGGACTTTCGAAAATGAAACCTCCTTTTAGAATTTTTTTCCTACTCGCAAGGAGGCTTTTCTATTAATACCTACGTATAAAAGGCTTCATATATCCTTTACTTTTTCTTATATCACTTATTCATTTCTTTCATACTTCTCGACAAATGAAATTCTTTCCAGTATTGTTGGGTGACCATATCGGAAAATCTTCACTAAATACGGCGGATTTACCTGAGATAGTCCTGATTTCGTTAAGTCCTGAAACGTTTTAATAGCAGCTTGCTTATCTCCTGTTAGGTCCATAGCGTACGTGTCAGATTGAAGTTCATGATGACGCGACTGCATATTTGTTAACGGACTCACAGCAAATGTAAGAATAGAAAAAATAAGTAAAATAAGCGGTAAAGAATTTAAATCACTAATAGAAGTAATTTGTAATGCTTTCCCCCATCTCTTAATCACAAAGCTGGCTAAATGTTTCGTTAGCCATAAGCCTACGATCGATAAAACTAATGCTGAAGCAATCCCCACATAAATATGTTTCTTTACATAATGACCCATTTCATGCGCCATGATAAACAAAATTTCACGTTCCGTTAATTTATTAAGAGTGGTATCCCATAACACAATTCTTGAATTAGAACCTATTCCCGTCACATATGCATTAAGGGAGTTCGTTTTTTCAGACATGTTTACTTCATATACATGCTTAGCAGGTATATGAGCTTCGTCTGCTAAATGTAAAATTTTCGTCTCCAGCTCTTTATTCTTTAATGGATAAAAATCGTTATATAACGGATCGATAACCACCGGTTGAATAAACGTCAAAAATAGCGTAAATGGAATAGATACTAGCCACGCATACAGCCACCATCTTTTTGAAAACTTACGAATGAATGCATATAACACAGCAATCACTAAAAACATGGTCGCATAGTTTACCCAAAAATCTGTAAAAAGATCTTTCATCCATCCTTGGAAAGGTTGCGTCGTAATATGATAAGCCTTTGAAAGCTTATAGCTAATCCAGTCCATAGGGAAAGAATAGATCAGCAGCAGAACAGATAACCAAAATACATAAATAGCAGTTTGGAGAAGACTGAAACGGCTGACGTCTTTAGACCACTTATTAACTTTCTTAGACACACCTAACACTAAAATTAAGATAAACCCTAGCCACTCATATGGAATTCGGATAAAAAAGAGCGCATCTCTAATTTTTGAATATTTTTCGGTCAACATAAGTTCTCGTGCATTCATAAACGTAGCTGGGTCTACGCTGGTGCCTTTTAATGATTGTGGAATAGAGGTATCGCTTATATAGAATAAATACACCCAAATACACGCTCCATACACAAGAAAAACTCCGATGGACCACCAAAAAATTTTTTTCACGCATTCCCCTCCTTTTGTACAAACAGTATGCCGTTATTACTATTGTAGGTTTTTTTTCGAAATTTAGAACAAGCGTTTATAGATATGCTATAAGAAATGCAATTTGGGGCGAGGAAATCATAGAAAAACGGAAAATAGAGTTTAGACAAAAGAATAAACTCTGTTTTACAAACAAAAAAAGCAGTTTGCATATGCAAACTGCTTTTAAGATGACCCGTACGGGATTCGAACCCGTGTTACCGCCGTGAAAGGGCGGTGTCTTAACCGCTTGACCAACGGGCCA
>NZ_JAPCIN010000001.1:0-15630 GCF_025910025.1 Priestia sp. JV24 | reverse complement strand
CAAGGCGACTTTCTTATCTTACCACCTCAAGAATAACTTGTCAACAACTTTTTTCATTAAGTTATTTTCGAGTTATTTTTTGTTGTTGTCTTAGCGACGTATATAAATATAACATCTGTTAACTTGTTGGTCAACAACTTTTTCAAAAAAAATAAAAGTTTTCTCGAAAAGATTCCAGAAAACTTTTATTTTGGATATTCCTCCAAATTATAATATGAAATTATTAATAACAAGTAAGGCAGCTATGCCTGGAATACCTAAAATAGCTGAAACAATGGCTGTGGGGAAATTAATAGGGATATGAATACCAAACTGTACGCCAAAGATGTTAATAAAGAAAAGCAGCAGAACGCCAATAATAAGCTTGATCGATAAATTTCCAATGACTCGAAGCATTTTTTCAACACCACCTGTTACTAAGAGTAGAATGATTAGCCCTATTAAAAAAGACACAACTACAATGGGATGATTTAGCATGTTGCCTCCTTCTTAAAGCAGATAAGTTATCTTATATGTATGTCCAAGCATTCAAAAAAAGCACTACTTCCCGGAGGGAAATCTTTATTTTATAAAGACAACAAAACAGGATGCCTCTATGACATCCTGTTAATTGAAATATTTCGATGCTTGGCTTCTTTTAATAGAAAAAGATACTTCATTTTGGCTAATCGAATATCTACCATTACCTCTTCTGAAGGATCTACACTTCTTTCTACCATTGAAGTTTTGTGACTCCATTCCTGCTTTACTTGCATAAAAGTCTTCACAAATTCATCATCGTACTCTTTGCGTAACCAACCTTTTCTTTTAAAAAACATATGCAAGTACCTCGTTATACTTCTCTTCTACCTTCTAGTGCTTTAGATAATGTTACTTCATCTGCGTACTCAAGATCTCCTCCAACGGGTAACCCATGAGCAATTCTAGTAATTTTAATTCCTGTCGGCTTTAAGAGCCTAGAGATATACATAGCCGTAGCTTCGCCCTCTATATTCGGGTTAGTGGCTAAAATCACTTCTTGAATCTCATCATCTTGAAGTCTTTTTAATAACTCTGGTACTTTGATATCTTCAGGCCCTATTCCTTCCATAGGTGAAATTGCGCCATGCAGGACATGATACAAGCCGTTATATTCTTTCATTTTCTCCATTGCAATGACATCCTTAGGGTCTTGCACGACACATACCACATTTCGCTCTCTGCGCTGATCTTGACAAATGTAACAAGGATCTTGATCTGTGATATGTCCGCAAACTGAACAATAGGTTAAATTTCGCTTTGCATTGACTAATGCTTTTGCAAAATCTAATACTGTATCTTCTTTCATAGATAAAACAAAGAACGCTAAGCGAACAGCTGTTTTTGGACCAATGCCGGGTAACTTCATAAAACTATCTATAAGCTTTGATATTGGTTCTGGATAATGCACGTGGCAACCACCTTATTAAAGTCCTGGAATATTTAAACCTTTTGTAAATTGACCCATTGTGTTATTTGTTAAATCGTCCATTTGTTTTAATGCGTCATTTGTTGCTGCTAGTACTAAATCTTGTAGCATTTCAATATCTTCAGGATCTACTACATCCTCTTTAATATTTACATCAATTACTTGTTTCTGACCGTTAACTACAACTGTTACCATTCCGCCGCCAGCTGTACCTTCAACAGTTTTTTCAGCTAACTCTTCCTGCGCTTTTTGCATATCTTTTTGCATTTTTTGCATTTGTTTCATCATTTTTTGCATATTGCCCATGCCTTTCATCATATGAACATTCCTCCTAAATTTACTCTTGAATTTCGATTAAGTCTTCTCCAAATAGCTTTTTCGCTTCTGCAACCACAGGGTCTTCCTCCTGTGGTTGACCGGATGACCCATCACTTTGCTGTCCTTGAAGAAACTCTTCTCTTACTTTATCCCATTCGCTTTCTGGAATTGCAACCATTTCACGCTTGCTGCCAATTAAAGTATATAAGATATTCTCTAAATTATCACGTACATTGTTGTTATTTTCAGAAGCCATTTTGCAATGAATTTCATATTTGAATTTAAGTATAAATGATTGATCTGAAGACGCAACCGGTTCACTGTTAGATAACAACGCTGCATGTGAAGCTTTATTTTGTTGTTTCAATGTGTCCAACACCTGCGCCCAAGATCGCTTAATTGTTTCTAAATTCTGCCGAGTGGCATTTTTTAGAACTTCATTTACCTTCCCAACAGGCGTCTTGTACTGACTTCTGGACTGTCTTGTCTGTTTTTTCTCTGTTTGCACTGCCTGAGCTGTATGATCAACTTGAATGCCTTTTTCTTTTAACTGCTGCAGTTCTGCTTCCATTTGATTCATTTTTTGCAAAATGTCTTGATAGGGAAGAGCACTCTCTTGATTTGTAGAACTTTGAGCTAATTTTACTAAAGCTACTTCAAGTAGCACTCGAGGATGATTACTCCATTTCATCTCTTGCTGAGTTTGGTTCAATTCAGCAATGACTTTATAAATAAAAGCACTATCCATTTTTGAACTGAGTTCTTTAAACTCTTCGTTAACCGCTGCTTTTTCAAGTAAATATGCATTTTCTTCAGAAGCTTGATAAAGCAGAACATCACGATAATAGAAGATGAGGTCCTCTACAAACCTCGCTGGATCTTTTCCGTTTTTAATCAAACTTTCAACAGAGTCTAGCGCTTCTACGATGTTTTTATTAAAGATAGCTTGGACGATCTTCACAATAAAAGACTGTGATACTGCTCCTGTTATGGATAGAACATCCTCCAAGCTCACCTTATCCGTACTATACGAGATAGATTGGTCTAAAAGACTAAGTGCATCACGCATGCCGCCTTCTGAAGCTTTCGCAATTTCGTAAAGAGCATCCTCGCTTACTTCTAGCTCTTCAGAACCTAATACTTCCTTCATTCGATATACGATATCTTCTGGCGAAATGCGTTTGAAATCAAAGCGCTGACATCTAGAGATAATCGTTAATGGAATTTTATGCGGCTCTGTTGTAGCTAAAATAAAGATAACATGTGCAGGAGGTTCTTCTAACGTTTTTAACAAAGCGTTAAAAGCTCCAATTGAAAGCATATGAACCTCATCAATAATATACACTTTGTATCGAACAGCACTAGGTGCATATTTTACTTTATCACGGATATCTCGAATTTCATCGACTCCATTATTAGAAGCTGCATCAATTTCAATTACATCAGAAATGGAACCATCAGTAATTCCCCGACAAGTTGCACATTCATTACAGGGTTCAGCAATGGGTGCTTTTTCACAGTTAACGGCTTTCGCTAAAATTTTAGCAGCTGTTGTCTTTCCTGTCCCTCGAGGCCCAGAAAATAAATACGCATGCGAAAATTTCTCTTGGACAAGGGCATTTTGAAGTGTTTTGATAATATGTTGTTGACCGACTACGTCGTTAAAGCTTTGAGGACGGTATACACGGTACAGAGCCTGATATGCCACTACATCCTCTCCTTTTAATATAATTCATTAGTTATCATTATAGCGTATTATGAGGTTTTTTTTCAAAATAGTGAGAGATAAAATAAAAAGCCTACTCCAACAGAGTAGACTAAACTTATGTATATAACTGCCGTGCACCTTCCGTCGATTAGCCACCCCAGGCGTTACTTAAGCAGTTAGCTCGGTTCAGGCGACCCCATGGCACATGAGAGGTTCTGCTTACTGCTGCTTCCTTCCGGACCTGACAGGGTTCACAGATTCCCATTGCATAGGACCCAAACGTCAACACCACTTACTTAAGGCAGGCCCTAAGATGAGCTAACCTCAAGAAGGAATTCGGCCTCGCTAGAGCGGATTGCGAGTACAGGGCACCGCTACCTCCCCGCTTAGCACGGCAAAGTTGAAACCAATAGTTTGGGCATCAAGTTGATGCATTTACAAGTATACGTCTTTTCATTCAAAAATGCAACCGCTATAGAAAACTTACTTTTTTAGCGCTATTTTCCAGACTTTTTTCGTTGACGCAACTCACGAAAAAAGGTCGTTAAGAGGCTCCCGCATTCTTTTTCTAGCATACCTCCTACTACTTCTGCTTGATGATTAAACTTTTCAAACTCTAATAAATTTAACAATGTTCCCGCGCAGCCACCTTTAGGATCATAAGCGCCAAACACAACTCTTTTCACTCTTGATAATACAATAGCACCTGCACACATCGGACATGGTTCTAAGGTGACATATAATGTAGCGTCTTCCAATCTCCATGTTCTTAGTTTCTTACATGCTTCATCAATTGCTAAAAGTTCCGCATGAGCAACTGATCGCTGTTCTGTTTCTCGTAAGTTATAAGCTGAAGCAACCACCTCATCATTTTGAACAATAACTGCTCCAATGGGAACCTCTAATTTATCTTTGGCTTTTAATGCTTCATCAATTGCCAACCTCATATACTTTTCATCATTTAACACTTTTTATCCAACCTTACATATTATATTTTTTCTGAGTCAAACTATTTACTATGTACATCAGGAAAAGGAGAGACCTTGTGTGAAGAACGCTAAAACTGCTTTAATTATTATTGATATGCTAAACGATTTTCAATTTAAAAACGGCAAAATACTTGCTGAAAAATCTTTAACAATTGCTCAAAATATTTCCAAATTAAAACAATATGCCTCGTCTCAACATATCCCTATCATTTATGTCAATGACCACTATAAGCTATGGCAAGCAAACTTAGAAACCATTTTAACACACTGCACAAATGAGATAAGCTCACCCGTTCTACATCACATTTCACCACAAAACGCTGATTACTTTTTAATTAAACCAAAGCATTCTATCTTCTATGGAACAGCTTTAAATATTTTGCTATCACAGCTCGATGTTCATACACTTATTTTAACAGGAATTGCGGGAAATATATGCGTGCTTTTTTCAGCTAACGATGCTTATATGCGTGAGTATAACTTAATTGTACCTGAAGATTGTATTGCTTCAAACGCAGATGAAGACAATACCTTTGCTTTGAGAATGATGCATAATGTATTAAATGCTCATATTTGCAAACATACCGAGTTGATGAATTAAGTAAAAAGCCTTCTCATATGATGGAAGTAAGTCATATGAAATGGAGGCTTTTTATTATGCAAATTTACACTGTTAAAGCAGGTGACAGTATATATAGTATTGCAAAACAGTTCCGCATTGACGCAGGGAAAATTATAAGAGCAAATGAATTACCTAATCCAAATCAACTCGTCATCGGGCAATCTATGGTTATTCCAATCAACGGTACTTACTACACAGTAAAAGCCGGGGACACTATATGGAAGATAGGAAGAAAATTAGGCGTTAGCTATCAGGCTATTGCCAATGCGAACAATGTTTCAGTTACAGCACCCTTAACCCCTGGCCGCCGCATCTTAATTCCTCCTTCCCCCAACAAAAGAAACGGTGAGTTTTTAGGGTATGTTGAAACAAGCAATCGAAAAATCACTCCTCAAACAGAGAAAATGATTAATCAAAATGCAAAATACCTTACTTATCTCGGGCCGGCGAACTTTGAAGTGCAAAAAGACGGTTCTCTAAAGGCGCCTCCACTTAACAATCTAGGTTCTATTGCTAAAGAAAATGACGTCATTTTCTTAATGGTATTGGCTAATATTGAAAACGGCGCATTCAGTGACGAAGTCGGCCGAGCAATTTTAACTAATAAAGACGTTCAAGATACGCTTTTAAATAATATTGTAAAAACAGCGAAAGAACAAAATTTCAGAGACATTCACTTTGACTTCGAATTTTTGCGTCCGGCAGATAAAGAAGCCTATATTGCATTTTTACAGAAAGCAAAAAAGCGTCTTCAAGATGAGCAACTTCTTATGTCTGTCGCTTTAGCTCCGAAAACAAGTCGAGATCAAAAAGGCAAATGGTATGAAGCACATGATTATAAAGCCATTGGAGAGATTGCTAACTTCGTTGTTCCGATGACATACGAATGGGGATATAGCGGTGGGCCTCCTATGGCCGTCTCTCCTATTGGTCCCGTACGTGATGTTTTAGAATATGCAGTATCTGAAATACCTAGTTCAAAAATTATCATGGGTCAAAACCTATACGGTTACGATTGGACACTTCCTTACAAACCAGGAGGAGAATATGCCAAGGCCATTAGTCCTCAACGAGCTATTGAGTTGGCAGCTCGCTATAAAGTAGCGATTCAATACGACAATAAAGCACAAGCTCCTTTCTTCCGGTATAAAGATGAACAGCAGCGCACCCACGAAGTATGGTTTGAAGACGCTAGGTCTATTCAGGCCAAGTTTGATTTAATCAAAGAATTAAAACTTAGAGGAATGGCCTACTGGAAACTAGGCTTAGATTTCCCGCAAAACTGGCTCTTGATTGAAGACAACTTCAAAATTACAAAAAGAGTGACACAACCATAAATAGGGAAAGCTTACTGTGAACAGTAGGCTTTTTGTTATTCTTCTTACTGAAAGAAATTTCTTTTCCCCTTATTCTCCTTCTCTATGTTAAAATATTTTTTGTCTGTTTTTTTTGAACGAGTGGTCATGAAGGAGGCAAATGAATGCAAGGCACACCTTTTATTTCAGTAGAAGGACCCATCGGTGTCGGAAAAACCTCTCTAGCTAAAGAGATTGCACAAGCATTTCAATTCGAAATTTTAAAAGAAATCGTAGATGAAAATCCATTTCTCGGGAAATTTTATGAAAATATCAACGAGTGGAGTTTTCAAACCGAAATGTTTTTTCTATGTAATCGATATAAGCAGTTGGAGGATATTCAAAAAGGGTTCTTATCTTATAAAAAACCTGTTGTAGCAGATTATCATATTATGAAAAACATGATTTTTGCTGAGCAAACGTTAAAAGATGAACAGTATAAAAAATATGTACAAATCTTCCACATCTTAACGGCTGATATGCCAGCTCCGAACATTATTATTTATTTAAATGCCAGTTTAGATACCTTGTTAAAGCGGATTAAAATGCGCGGAAGAGAAATTGAACGAAACATCGATCCTCACTACCTTGCGAGGCTAAGTGATGATTATGAAAAGGCTATGTCGGCGTTTGAACAAAATAATCCTGATGTAACCATTTTACGTTATGACGGTGATGAAATAGATTTTGTACAAAATAAACAACACTTAAATAGAATCTTATCAGAGGTTCAAGAAAGTATGTTAAAAAGGAGTATGTAATGGTAAACTTACGATCGAAATACAACATTCCTAATGATGCTGTGTTGACGATAGCGGGTACAGTTGGAGTTGGGAAATCTACAATGACTCAATCATTGGCTGATGCTCTCCAATTTCGCACATCGTTTGAAAAAGTAGATTCCAACCCTTACCTGGACAAATTTTATGGAGATTTTGAACGTTGGAGCTTCCACCTACAGGTATATTTTCTAGCGGAACGCTTTAAAGAACAAAAGAAAATTTTCGAGTATGGCGGCGGCTTCATCCAAGACAGATCCATTTACGAAGATACCGGTATCTTTGCTAAGATGCATTTTGAAAAAGGAACGATGTCTAAAGTAGACTATGAAACATATACAAGCTTGTTCGATGCAATGGTTATGACTCCGTATTTTCCTCATCCGGATCTGCTCATTTATTTGGAAGGCAGCTTCGAAGATATTGTAGATCGCATTCAAGAAAGAGGGCGACCAATGGAACAGCAAACGCCTCTTGATTATTGGAAAGAGATGCACGCCCGATACGAAGACTGGATTAATAACTTTACGGCTTGCCCTATTCTTCGTTTAGATATTAGAGAATACGACCTTATCAAGGATCCGGATTCAATTGAATCAATTGTTGAAAAAGTGGCTCGCTTTTTACAACATAATGAAAAGCTAAAACGTCGTCATCTATAAAAAAATGCCGCTTTAATAGATAAAGCGGCATTTTTAACAAATAAAAAACCGTTACTTATAAGTAACGGTTTTCCAATCTCCAATTTATCGCGCTATGTTAATTGCATTATAAGTCAAATATGGCGGAGGAAGAGGGATTCGAACCCCCGCGGGCTTTAACACCCCTGTCGGTTTTCAAGACCGATCCCTTCAGCCGGACTTGGGTATTCCTCCGTATCGACAAGTATTAATTTATCATATACAAATAATGAAGTCAACCCTTTTATTGATTTTTTTAAAAAAGATGTTCATTAAGAATTAATTCTTAATGAACATCTTCTACTTTTATTTAGAGATAAATTCTTTATTTCCCATATATGGACGCAGCACTTCTGGAATTTGAATTGATCCATCTTCCTGCTGGTAGTTTTCTAAAATTGCAGCTACCGTACGGCCAATTGCTAAGCCAGAACCGTTTAGTGTATGAACATGTTCTGGTTTTGCTTTTGTATCACGGCGGAAGCGAATATTAGCACGACGAGCTTGGAAGCTTTCAAAGTTTGAACAAGAAGAAATTTCACGATACGTTTCATAACTTGGAATCCAAACTTCAATATCATACTTTTTGGCTGCTGTGAAACCTAAGTCAGCTGTACACATGCTTAGAACTCGGTAAGGTAAACCTAATAGTTGAAGAACCTTTTCAGCATGGCCCGTTAATTTTTCTAATTCATCATAAGAATCTTCTGGCTTAACAAAGCGAACGAGTTCTACTTTATTAAACTGATGCTGACGAATAAGACCACGTGTATCTCTTCCTGCAGAGCCTGCTTCAGAGCGGAAGCAAGCACTATACGCTGTATAAGCAATTGGAAGCTGATCTCCGCTTAAAATTTCATCACGATGTAAATTTGTAACTGGTACTTCAGCTGTAGGAATTAAGAAATAATCTTCTTCTTTAATCTTGAATGCATCTTCTTCAAATTTAGGAAGCTGCCCTGTTCCTGTCATGCTTGTGCGATTCACCATATATGGAGGAAGGATTTCTTCATAACCATGCTCATCCATATGTAAATCCATCATAAAGTTAATAAGAGCGCGTTCTAATCTTGCACCTAACCCTTTATAAAAGACAAAGCGGCTTCCCGTTACTTTCGAAGCTCTTTCAAAATCTAAAATATTTAAATCTGTTCCTAAATCCCAATGCGGTTTTGGTTCAAAATCAAATTGTTTAATTTCTCCCCATTTGCGAACTTCTACGTTATCATCTTCAGTTTCACCTACAGGCGTACTTTCATGTGGAACGTTAGGAATTGAAAGCAGCAATAGTTCTAATTCTTCTTCAACGCTGCGAAGCTCTTCATCCAATTGCTTTACGCGATCTCCTACTTCACGCATTTCAACGATTAAATGATCAGCATCTTGTTTTTCACGCTTCAATTGTGCAATTTGCTGTGATACTTCATTTCGCTTGCTTTTTAACTCTTCTGTTTGAGCAATTAGCTCACGGCGTTTTGCATCTAAATCTTCAAAGCGACCTAAGTCCGTTAAGTCCTCACCACGAAACTTGAGCTTTTCTTTTACTTCATTAAAATTAGCACGTAAAAATTTTAAATCTAACATACTTAGTACCTCCTTTAGTATAAAAGGGCAAAATAAAAACTCTCATCCCCATGAAAGGGACGAGAGTTTACCCGCGTTGCCACCCTAATTGAAAGCTAAAATAAGCCTTCCTCTTAAACCAGATAACGGATGAACCGAAACTGCCTACTACTTTTTCGACAGCTTGCTCCAGGACGGATTCATAAGAATTGATTATCGATTCACACCAGCCATCGACTCTCTTGAAATCAAAAATCTTATTACTATTTCCTATCAACGCTTTATACCAATATCATTTTTATTAATCATAATGTACTACAAGTCTTTACAAGATGCAATTCATTTATACAGGTTTTTTTGAAGCTTCTTCAACCATTGCTACAAAATACTGCGCCATGCGGGCATCATCTGTCAATTCTGGATGAAACGAACATCCCAAGAATTGACCTTGTCTTGCCGCAACGATTCGGTCGTTATGCATAGCTAAGACTTCAACGTTTTCTCCTACTTCTACAATATGCGGAGCACGGATAAATACGCCTATAAAACCTTCACCGATATCTTTAATATTTAAGGCAGCTTCAAAGCTATCCCGTTGACGCCCAAACGAGTTTCGAGCTACCGTAATATCCATAACACCTAAATGGGGCTCTTCACGGTCAACGACTTGTCCTGCGAGTAAAATTAAACCCGCACACGTACCAAATACCGGTTTACCTGCTTGTGCAAACTGGCGAAGAGGTTCCATAAAGTCATATTTGTCAATCAGACGACGCATCGCTGTGCTTTCCCCGCCCGGTAGGATTAAACCATCTATTTCGTTTAGCTGTTCAACTTTTTTTATGATAATGGCTTCAGCGCCTGCTGCTTCTAATGCTTGTGCATGCTCGCGAAAGGCACCTTGTAATCCTAACACGCCTACTTTTACCATTTTGTCAAAACTCCCTTTAAATTACCATCCACGCTCTTGCATGCGGTTTTCTGGTAATAATGATGAAATTTCAATCCCTTTCATTGCACTTCCTAACCCTTTTGATAAGTTTGCAATCAGTTCATAGTCTTGATAATGTGTTGTTGCTTCCACGATTGCACGTGCAAACTTTTCAGGGTTGTCTGATTTAAAGATTCCTGATCCAACGAACACGCCGTCTGCTCCAAGCTGCATCATTAACGCTGCATCTGCTGGTGTTGCTACACCGCCTGCTGCAAAGTTTACAACTGGTAAACGACCTTCACGTTTAATTTGCAGTAATAACTCATAAGGTGCGCCTAATAGTTTTGCTTCTGTCATTAACTCATCTTCGTCCATGCCCACAACTTTACGTACTTGAGCGTTTACTTGACGCATATGACGTACTGCTTCCACGATGTTCCCTGTCCCTGGTTCGCCCTTTGTACGAAGCATTGCAGCTCCTTCAGCAATACGACGAGATGCTTCGCCAAGATCACGGCAACCGCACACAAATGGAACCGTAAATGTATTTTTATTTAAATGAAACTCCTCATCAGCTGGAGTCAACACTTCACTTTCATCGATGTAGTCTACACCCATCGCTTCTAGCACGCGTGCTTCAACAATATGGCCAATACGAGCTTTTGCCATAACTGGAATGGACACAGCATTCATCACTTCTTCAACAATTGTTGGGTCTGCCATACGAGACACGCCGCCTGCTGCACGGATATCAGCTGGAACACGCTCTAATGCCATAACGGCAACAGCGCCTGCTGCTTCTGCAATTTTTGCTTGCTCTGCATTGATCACGTCCATGATAACGCCACCTTTTTGCATTTCCGCCATTCCCCGTTTTACACGATCAGTACCTGTAATGTTATTCATGTTTGTCTTCCTCCTGTATCAAGTGTTTCACAATAATTTTTAGTGTATATACAAAATTCAAAACTTAGTGTCTATTTTACCGCATTTTTCGGAAAATTCCTATCTAATTTATAGATTATATACAAACAAATCTAAAATAAAAAAAAGAGATACTCTCTTGTAGTATCTCTTCTTTCTCTTGAGTTATCATTAAAACCAGTTATTCACTGTATTTGCAGCATTCATCCAAATATCGCTGAAGAAGTTGCCAATACTGCGGATAGCGAGAGAGAACCATCCAGCTTTTTCAACAGATTCGTTTGTCATAACCGGCGTCATGCTATCTGTAGTTTGACCTCCTACATAGCCTAAATCTTTAAGATTGCTGTTTGTTGCACTCACATAAGCAACTGTTTCTCCTTTTTTAATAGGAGCAACAACTTTTTGATCGTTCATAACTTTATCGTTTAACTTAAAGTTGATTTTAGTATGATCTTTTTGACCTTTTTTGGTAATAATTTTTACCGAATTCTTTGGAGAAACGGAAGCTTCTTTTGATTTTCCTTTAGCAACATCAATTGTTTCATGCCCTTTAATCTCGCCGTTAGCAGGCACTACTTCTTTTAACTGAAAATGACTAAAAGCATAATCCAATATCTTTTTTGTTTGGGAAAAACGAGCAGCTTCCGTAGACTTGCCGTTTTCCTTAGCATTCATTACAACTGTTATGTATCTTACCCCGTTACGCTCTGCAGTCCCAGTGAAACATTGACCTGCAAAATCTGTATGGCCAGTTTTTAAACCGTCTACGCCGCTGTAGGCAGCTGAAAAACCTGGGAGCATCTTATTCCAATTGTTCATTTTTGTTTCGCCTTGTTGCCCTTGTCTAAACATCTTAGAAGGAGTTTTAGCTACTTCCAAAGATTCTGGATAATCATGAATTAAGTGATAAGCAAGGGTAGCAACTGCCCGAGCCGATAGAAGGTTCTCATCTTCTTTCTTCGTTCCTTTTGGATACATTCCTTTTAACAGAGAATTAGAAAGACCTGTAGAATTGACAAATTTTGATTCACCCATATTTAATCTTTTTGCCGTTTCGTTCATTAACTTAATAAAGTTTTCTTCAGAATCACTGACAGCTTCAGCTAAAGCAATTGCAGCTCCATTAGCTGAGTAAATAGCCATGGCATCATATAATTCTTTCACCGTGTATTTTTGGTTTTCAATTAACGGTACATTCGATAATCCATAATCCTGAGAAATTTTAGCTGCATATTTACTAACTGGCACACGTTGATCCCAAGATAATTTCTTATCTTTTATGGATTCTAATACTAGGTATTCCGTCATCATTTTTGTCATGCTTGCAATACCTAATAAAGCATCCGCATTTTTCCCGTATAATACTTTCCCCGTACTTGCCTCTACTAAGATCGCTGCATCTGCTTCAACGCCAATATCATCTGTTTTAGGAGCAGCTGATGCTTGTGTAGAGACAAAAAATACGCTGGCCATTAACATAACAGCAATGACACAAATTAATTGTTTCTGTACTGCGTTTCTCACTCTATACCCTCCAAACGTAAACTCACATAAATGTAATTTTATCATATTAAAATTTAAAAAAATAGATAAAGAAGTACTGTTACATTCATGATCCATGACTTAAAAAACACGTTTCCCTAATAGGGAAACGTGTTTTTTAGCATTCATGATTATCTCATAGAATAGTTAGGAGATTCTTTTGTGATTTGTACATCATGTGGGTGGCTTTCTCTTAAACCTGCTCCAGTCATACGAATGAATTGTGCCTGTTCACGTAACGCTTCTAAGTTAGCTGAACCACAGTAACCCATTCCTGCGCGTAAACCGCCAATCATTTGATATAAAGTATCTGCTACAGGTCCTTTGTAAGGCAAACGTCCTTCGATACCTTCTGGGACTAATTTTTTATTATCTTCTTGGAAGTATCGATCTTTACTTCCTTTTTCCATAGCTCCTACAGAGCCCATTCCACGGTACACTTTAAAGCGTCTACCCTGGTAGATTTCTGTTTCTCCAGGACTTTCTGTCGTCCCTGCTAGAAGGCTTCCTAGCATTACTGTATGTCCACCAGCCGCAAGTGCTTTTACAATATCTCCAGAGTATTTAATACCGCCATCTGCGATAATAGCTACACCGTGCTTACGAGCTTCAGTTGCACAGTCATATACTGCTGTAATTTGTGGAACGCCTACACCAGCTACAACACGAGTTGTACAAATTGAACCAGGTCCAATTCCTACTTTTACTACGTTTGCTCCTGCTTCAATTAATGCTTTTGTACCTTCAGC
Organism: Priestia sp. JV24; assembly: GCF_025910025.1. Taxonomy (NCBI): domain Bacteria; kingdom Bacillati; phylum Bacillota; class Bacilli; order Caryophanales; family Bacillaceae; genus Priestia; species Priestia sp. JV24. Next base: position 2,017 of record NZ_JAPCIN010000001.1, on the reverse strand, counting down.
AGTTGCTACGTTACCAGCAATAATATTTAACTCTGGATATGCCTCGCGAATGCTGCTTACCGTATCTAAAACGCCTTGTGAATGTCCATGCGCTGTATCAATAACGATAACATCAACGCCAGCTTGTACTAATTTTTCGATACGAACGTTTGAATCAGCTGTTACGCCAACAGCTGCTCCAACTAATAATCGACCTTGTTGATCTTTAGCTGCATTTGGAAACTCAATTACTTTTTCAATGTCTTTAATTGTGATAAGGCCTTTTAATACGCCATTGTCATCTACAAGAGGTAACTTTTCAATTTTGTATTGCTGTAGAATTTTCTCTGCTTCTTCTAAAGTCGTTCCTACTGGGGCAGTAACCAATTCTTCTTTTGTCATTACATCAGCAATTTGCATTGAATAATCTTGGATAAAACGCAAGTCGCGGTTTGTAAGGATTCCAACTAGTTTTTGTTCTTCTTCGTTGTTGACAATCGGCACACCTGAGATACGGTATTTGCCCATTAAATGTTCAGCAGCAAATACTTGGTTTTCAGGAGTTAAAAAGAAAGGATCCGTGATAACACCACTTTCAGAACGTTTTACTTTATCAACTTGTTCTGCTTGCTGTTCAATCGACATGTTTTTGTGAATGATACCTAAACCACCTTGTCTAGCCATCGCAATAGCCATTTCAGCTTCTGTAACTGTATCCATTCCTGCACTGATGAACGGCACCTTTAATTTTAATGTTTTTGTTAGTTCAACACTCATATCAACGTCTTTAGGTAGTACCTCAGATTTTGCTGGCACCAGTAAAACGTCATCAAATGTTAAGCCTTCTTTAGAAAATTTGCTTTCCCACATTATAGAATCCTCCTTTAAACGACAGAATATTATTAGTAGATTAACAAGCAGATATGTACCTGTCAATAACTTCACTAGATATCAGATAATTCTAATAAAAAGAAAAGGTGATTTAATTGCATAAATTTAATGATGTTTGGACGTCCTACAATTTATTTTTCTCCGTTCCTTTTGTACAAGACTTTTTAAAAAAGCGCTATCAAAAATTGAATTATAGCGATGCAGAGCAACATAGCTTTAAAAACAGTTACCCCTTTATTTATTATCTGGAACACAGTAAAAATTATTATCAAGTTGCGGCACAATCTCCTGTATCAGTTCAACCAGTTTTATTATTTTATGGAATGTCACAGCTGTTAAAAGCCTGTTTGTTAACGCAAAACCCAGTATATCCAGAAAATACAGCGGTGTTAGCACATGGAGTATCAACACGAAAAAGAAAAAAACAAAGTTATGATTTTTTAGATGATGAAGTTAAGATCCAAAAAAGCGGTTTGTTTTCACAAGTAGGAGAAGAATTGTTTCATGTGAAACAACTGGAAGGTAGTAAATATACAATGAATTATCTGTTGTCGTGCGTACCGGAATTAGATACATTATTTTTAAATTTAGGAACTGGATCATTTTCCCATTTAACAACTATTGGGTCGCTTCCAGCTACCTCTTTGTCTATTCCTGAACAAGTTACACGGTGTTATCATATGAATCACGAAAGGCTCTACTCTTTTTTAAAAGAGCGTTCCCACCTATCATTGTCTCTGTCAGAAGATCAGGTATGTATTCTTGATCCTTCAAGCTGTTTATATAATTGTTCACCTTTTATGTACAATTTCCAAAATAACACGCTGCATGCACCTTTGGAAAAAGATAGCTGCTTATATTTCCCTGAGATGTTGGCACATTACTTATTACTTTATAATTTAAGTATGATTTCACGTTATGAAACAGAGTGGTGGTATGAATTATTGCATACATACTCTTCGAAAGATTACCCATTTATCTTGAGGTTCCTTGAAGTTACGGCTCAAAAGATTCCTTACTTAATTTCTTGTTACTTAAATGAACATACAAAAAAAGACTAGCTAAAATAGCTAGTCTTTTTCAAGTGCCTGGCAACGTCCTACTCTCACAGGGACAAAGTCCCAACTACCATTGGCGCTAAAGAGCT